>NZ_JBEDNY010000024.1:0-202 GCF_041379815.1 Halorubrum miltondacostae | reverse complement strand
GCGGGTGCGGAGCGGCGCGGTTCGAACCAGGGAGCGGGAAGTGAGCGAGCGTCGCGAGCGAACGGGAGCGACTGAGGTTCGAACCCGCCCGAGCCCACTGCCTGCGGCGAGCAACTCCGCGAGCCGCGGGTGCGGAGCGGCGCGGTTCGAACCAGGGAGCGGGAAGTGAGCGAGCGTCGCGAGCGAACGGGAGCGACTGAGG
>NZ_JBEDNY010000023.1:0-245 GCF_041379815.1 Halorubrum miltondacostae | reverse complement strand
AGGACCTCGAAGAGCGCGCCGAGGGCGAGGCGCGCGAGGCGGTCGCGTCCGCCCGGAAGCGCGTCGCCGAGTACCGCGGCAAAGACACCGCCGCGGAGTAGTCGCGCCGCGGTCCCTACCGGATCGGATGTCGGATCCACGACGGCTCCCAGTGGGCGTACACGTCCGTCGTCGAGCGGTCCGGCCCGGCGTACAGCGAGAGGTGGAGCTGATCGTCGCTGGCGAGCGCGCCCTTCGGGTACCAC
>NZ_JBEDNY010000022.1:0-246 GCF_041379815.1 Halorubrum miltondacostae | reverse complement strand
CTAAACAATATTAGGCGTGGGACTATGTGTCACGGGGACGTACGGGCAGATATGCGACCAGAATACGAGAACCACGGCGAAGAAGTGTACGAGTGTTTCAAATGTGGCCGGCGGACGGACTCGCCGGCCACGCCGCGAGAGAGGGCGGCGACCTCGGGACCGCTGAGCTCGTTCGCGCGTTCCCGCAGCGTCGCCAGTCGCTCGCCGTCGACGCCCGTCTCGTTCCGGACGGCGGTGGGGAGCTCC
>NZ_JBEDNY010000021.1:0-255 GCF_041379815.1 Halorubrum miltondacostae | reverse complement strand
GGTTCTCACCCGACTATCGCTGCTACTGTGACCAGGATTGTCGTTACTGGACGGTCCACACGAGCTCTCGCCCGGGCTTCCGTCCGACCAGTACGCCAACCTACGCGGTTGCCCTTTGACAGGCACGTCCAGGTCTCGGTGGTAGATTTGAGCCCCGATCATTTTGGGCGCCTCAAACCTCGGCCGGTAAGCTGTTACGCTTTTCTTAGCGGGTAGCTGCTTCTAAGCTCACCTCCCGGCTGTTTAGGGCTTGAG
>NZ_JBEDNY010000020.1:0-255 GCF_041379815.1 Halorubrum miltondacostae | reverse complement strand
AATCCGGTTCGAGACCCTGGCTTTCGTCCCTCACTGTCGGATCCGTTCTCGCGACGTGCTTTCGCCATCGGCGGTCCGTCCAGGATTACGGGATTTCACTCCTACCCCGGACGTACCCGTCGCGCCTCCCGGTCCCAAGCCACGCAGTTTCTACCGGGCGCCCACCTGTTGAGCAGGTGGATTTCCCGATGGACTTGCGCGGCCAGCTACGGACGCTTTAGGCCCAATAAGATCGGCCATCACTTGGGCTGCCGG
>NZ_JBEDNY010000001.1:0-990400 GCF_041379815.1 Halorubrum miltondacostae | reverse complement strand
CCCTTCGGCGGGAGCCGCCGGTCCCGCTGTCCCCGCGGCTCCCGCCGAAGGGATCGTCCGCGCCGAACGCGTCGCTCCCGCCGCCGGACCCGCCCTCCGGGCCGGGGGCGCTGCCGGCGCTCGCGTCGAGGCCGGTCCCGCCGCCGAAGGGGTCATCCGCGCCGAACGACCCGTCGTCACCGCCGACCTCGCCGAACGCGTCCGCGGGCACGCCGTCGGCAGCCGGGTCGTCGCCGGACCGGCCCCCGCCGAACGGGTCCGCGTCGTCGGTCGCGTCTCCCGAGGGATGGGTCTCGCCGTCGCCTCCAGCGTCGTCGCCGCCAACCTCGTCGTCTCCCGCGCCGCCGCCGAAGGGGTCCCCGTCGCTCGCGCCCGACTCGCCGACCGCACCGCCGAACGGGTCGGCGGAGTCGGACTCGTCGCTTGACGCGCCCAGTTCGACCGCCGGATCGTCGAACTCCCGCTCCGCGACGCCGCCGTCGGGAGCGTCGGTGCCGTCCGCCGCGCGGTCCGCGTCCGGCGTCTCTTCTGCGGTTCCCTCAGACTCTCCGGCAGCATCAGTCGCCTCCACCTCGCCGTCGGACCCGCGCTCAGCCTCTCCCACCGGCCGCTCGTCGGACTCTTCGTCGGTCTCGCGCAGCGCGCGCTCGAACCAGTCGTCCTCCTCGCTCATCGTTTCCGCCGCCCGTGGGGGGTCGACATGGCCCGAGCAACGCGGTCAAGCGGCTTGAAACTTTCCGGCGAGCTCTCGCGCGTCGAGAACTCGGCGGGGTTCCCCGATGTCCGCACGCTTTTATCCGGGGATTGGAATGGGTTCTCCATGGAAGTGGGTATCGTCGCGCGAAAGGGGAGCGAGCGGGCCGCGTCGCTCGCGGCGACGCTCCGGGACGTCGTCGTCGACGCGGGCGAGGCCGTCTGGCTCGACAGAGAGACCGCCTCGGCCCTCGACGCGGGCGACGACGCGCGCGCGGTTGACGCGTTCGGCGACTGCGACCTCGTCGTCGCGGTCGGCGGCGACGGGACCTTCCTCTTCGTCGCGCGCAACGCGGGCGACACGCCGATCGTCGGGGTGAACCTCGGCGAGGTGGGGTTCCTCAACGCGGTCCCGCCCGCCAACGCGGCGACCGCGCTCCGCGCCGAGATCCGGGCGTTCCGGAACGACGGACTCGACGTCCGCGAGGCCCCGCGACTCGCCGCCAGCGCCGGCGACTGGACGTCGACGCCGGCCGCGAACGAGGTGGTCGTCCAAGGCGAACGCCGCGGTCCCGGCGGCGGCATCGACTACGAGGTGCGCGTCGACGGCTCGCGCTACGCCGGCAGCCACGCCGACGGCGTGCTCGTGGCCACGCCGACGGGGTCGACCGCGTACAACCTCTCCGAGCGCGGCCCCCTCGTCCACCCGGCGGTGGAGGGGCTCGTCGTCAACGAGATGGTCGCCGACGAAGGGATGCCTCCGCTCGTGGTCGACGCGGACGCGACCGTGACGGTCGCGGTCGCGGACGACGCGGGGGCGACCGTCGTCAGCGACGGCCGCGACACCGCGACGCTCGACGGGCCGGTGGAGGTGACGATCGAGCGCACGGCGCCACCGATACGGATCGCCGGCCCCCCGTCCGACTTCTTCGAGGCGCTTGGAAAACTATCGTGACCCGCGCGCGCGAACTCCGACAAGTGACCGACCGGAGGGTCCCGAAATGAACGTTCCACTCGGGTTAGCTCCGTTCGCCGGGCAGTCGCGCACGGAGCACGCGCTCGTCGTCGCGGGCGGGACACTCGCGTGCCTCGTCGGCTACGTTGGTGCGGCCGCCGCGTTCTTCGGCGTGGCCGCGCTGGGCCACGGCGAACCCGTCGGTCCGCAGCGTGTCGCCGGCGTCTTTGCCTCCTTAACCTGCTGGGGCTTCTACGCGCTCGCGTTCGTTCGGGGGAAGGGCGGCCCGGTGACGGACGTTCTCGCGTATCCCATCGCGACGGTGACGATCGTCCCGTTCGGGTTTCGCTGGATCGCCTTCGGTCCCGCGTGGGACGCGCTCGCCGACCGGATCGGGTTCTTCCTCTTCCGTCCGGCGCTCTTCGTCGACGTCGCTACACTCGTCGTCCCCGGACTCGTTCTGTGCGCCGGGATCCTGACCGCTTGGGCGAGCCTCCTCGGCCCAGAAGCCGTGAAGGCGTGGCAGCGCGAACACCTCTCTGAGCCGTTCCGCGAAGCGTTCGTCGAAGAGTGAGAACGTTGGACCCACAAAGCGTTTACGGGACGCCTGCCGACGCGAGAGCGTGAATCGCCGTTCGAGGCTCGGGCGGTACGCGCTCGCCGGTGTCATCGTCGCCGCGCTGGCGGCCGTCACGCTCGCGGTCTCCCCCGAGGCGGCACTCTCGCGGCTGCGGTGGCTCGCGACGGACCCGATCCGCTTCGGGCTCGCCGTCGTCGCGCTCGCGGCCGTGCGGCCGCTCCTCGCCTGGCCGACGACGCTGCTCGCCGTCGTCGTCGGCTTCGGGTACGGCTGGCTCGGGACGCCACTCGCGCTCGCGCTGGTCGTCGCCACCGCGCTGCCGCCGTACGCGCTCGCCCGGGCGGGGCGACTCCGCCTCGGGGACGACAGGGACGCGGCCGGGGGCTCGGGGGTCGCCGCGCAGTTCTGTCGCGCCGGCGAGCGCTTCGCGGCGGAGTCCGGGAGCCTGCGCGCCGTGGCGGGGACGCGGCTCCTACCGCTCCCCTCCGACGCGGTGACAGTCGGGGCCGCGGCCGCCGGCGTCGGCGTCCGGCCGTTCGTCTTCGGGACCGCGCTCGGCGAGCTGCCGTGGGTCCTCTCCGGAGTCGCGGTCGGCGTCTCGCTCGATCGACTCACTGCGGGCGGCGGGTCGTTCGTCGACCCGACGGTGATCCTCGGGATGGCGGCGGTCGGCGTGCTGGTCCTTGCCGGGCCGCTCTACCGCACGCTCGCGGGGCCGGACGCCGCCTCTTCGACCTGATCCGATCTTCGATCAGAAGAAGCTCGGGCGCCGCCGGGACCGTCGATCGGTGGAGGAGCGGGACCGAGCGGAGAACGAGACGGACCGAAAGTCGCGGGGACAGAAGAACGCGATGACCGCCCGAGCGTCGGTCGTCGCGCGGGCGATCGTGCGGGCCGTGTGCCTCTGACAGCAGACGGGTGCTCTGGTTCGGGAACCGCTCGCAGCGGCGCGCGCATTCCCCCGGTCCCCGAATCCCGGGAACCGATCCCAGCCCTGACCCCGGAACCGCGGGACGCGCGGCGCTCGCCCGACGGCGAGCAACCGGACGCGGGCGCGGCTCCAACGGGGGACCGAGGGGGTGTGGCGCCTTACGAGCCGCCGTCGGTCGAGTTCTCGCCGTCGGCGTCGCCTGACTCCTCGTATTCGACCTCGATGCCGCTCGGCACCGGCCGGAGGAGGTAGCGACCGTTCCCCCGGAGCACCGGCGCGAAGTCCGCGGTGAACGTCGTCCGCGTGTCCTCGCGGATCTCGAACTGTTCGTTGAACTTGAGGGGCGCGTTGCCCGGCAGGTCGACGGCCGCGTCGCTCCCGTCGGTGAGCGTCCCGTCGGCCGACGACACGTCGAGCTGGAGGTACGGGTACTCGCCGGTCTGAAGCTCTCGCTCGTCGATCAGCTGCGTCTCGCCGTTCTGGAGTTCGACGAGGTCCGCCTCCTGCGACTCGTCGAACTCGTAGTACTCGCGACCCTCGGGCTCGTCTTCCGCGTCGTCGGTCTCGTTGCCGTCGGCGGTCCCGTCTCCGCCGTCGCTCTCGTCGTCCGTGTCGGTCTCGTTCTCGCCGTCGGCGTCCTCCTCCGGTTCGGCCCCCTCCGGACCGAGCCAGAACCCGTCGACGGTGACGACGAGCGACTCGAAGTCCGCGATGTCGGCCGGCTGGTCGGTCACCTGCGTCGCGAGCGTGCCGGTCGCGCGACCGACGCAGCCGGCGAGGCCGGCCGCGCCGAGGGCGGCGGCTCCGGTCGCTTGGAGGTAGGTCCGCCTGTCGAGCGCGTCGAGGTCTGGCGTACGGTTCGTCACGTTACGCATCCCCCTCGCCGTCGTCGGTCGATCCGTCCTCGGCGTCGGTTCCGTCACCCTCGCCGGCGCCGTTCCCGGCGATGTCGCTCACGGTCTCGCCGAGGTCGTCGACGCCGCCGGAGAGGAACTCGTTCACGCTATCGAGGATTCCGCCGACGAAGTCCGGAACTTGGCTCGGGAGGTCGCTCGGCGGGCCCGCGTCGCCCGAGGCGTTGTCCGGGCCGGGCGTCGCCGCGACGGCACCGACGGCCGCGCCGGTCCCGATCAGTGCCACCGTGGCCAGCGCCACAATCAGCGTCGTTCGTATCGCACTCATGACGACTCCCCTTCGGAGCGCTACACGGTTTAATGACCCAAGCCGTTCAGCCGAGTTAGGCCCGATTTAACTCGGTTTAATCGGCGGAAAACGGGCTGAACAGCCAGATCGGCGCGTGTCGGGGGGTACATAAAACCACAATCGAAACGACCGCGGTCGACTGCGCGCCCGCGGACCACGACCGACGGGAGCGGACGACGAAAGACTGGCGCAGCCGAGAAGCGAGGAGGCGTTCGAACCGACTACGGCTCCAGCCGGTTGGGGTCGCGCGGGAACATGATCGCCTCCTTGATGTTGTCGAGGCTGGCGACCTTCTGGACGAGGCGGTCGATGCCGAGCCCGTAACCACCGTGCGGGGGCGTGCCGTAGCTCAGCGCTTCGATGTAGAACTCGAAGTTCGCGGTCTCGACGCCCTCCGCCTCCATGACCTCGACCATGCGCTCGACGTCGTGTTCGCGCTGGCCGCCCGAAGAGAGCTCCTGGCCCTTGTAGATGAGGTCGAACTTCCGGGAGGCGATCTCGTCGTCCGGGACGTCCTGCATGTAATAGAACTTCTCGTCGGGGTAGCCGACGACAAAGAACGCGGGGTGGCCCTGCTCCTCGAAGTGCTCGCCCAGCAGCTTCTCTCCCTTCGTGTCGAGGTCGGTCGGGTCGTCAGGGAAGTGGCCGAACTCGGTCTCGAGGATGTCGAGCGCCTCGTCGAAGGTGATCCGCGGGAAGTCGTCCTCGGGGACCTCTAAGTCGACGTCGAGGAGGTCGAGCTCGCGGCCGGCGTTCTCGGCGACCTCGCGGAGCGCGTAGCGGAGCGACTCTTCCTGGACGTCCATCACGTCGTCGTGGTCGTCGATGTACGCCAGCTCCACGTCGAACATCGCGATCTCGGAGACGTGCCGCGAGGTGGCGAAGTCCTCGGCGCGGAACGCCGTGCCCGTCTCGTAGACGGCCTCGTAGCCCGAGGCCATCAACATCTGCTTGTACAGCTGGGGGCTCTGCGAGAGGAAGGCGTCCTGGTTGTAATAGAGGATCGGGAACAGCTCCGCGCCGCCCTCGGCGCCGCCCTTCGAGATCAGCGGGGTCTTGATGTCGACGAACCCCTCGTCTTCGAACCACTCCTCCATCGCGGTGATCAGCTCGGAGCGGAGGGTGAACACCGCCAGCGTCTCCGGCTTCCGGAGGTCGAGCGCGCGGTTATCGAGCCGGGTCGATAGGTCGACCTCGATGTCCTTCGAGATCTCGAGCGGGAGCGGGGACTCCGCCTCGTCGATGACCTCGTACTCGGTCGGCGCGATCTCGACGCCGCCGGGCGCCTGGTCGCTCTCCAGCGGTTCGCCGACGACACGGACCACGTCCTCGGCGCCCACATCTTGGACGGCCTTGAACAGCTCCGGCTCCCGCTCCTCCTTGAAGACGATCTGGATGAGTCCCTCGCGGTCGCGCACGATGAGGAACACGAGGCCCCCTAGGTCGCGGATCTCGTGGACGTGGCCGGCGATGGCGACCTCGTCTGCGTCCGGTTCGACGTCCGACGTGTGGATTCGCTCGATCATGGCGGTGTCTGCTTGTCCGCAACTGGTCGGGGAGCCGTCATAGGCCTGTCGTCTCGCCGTCGACGGAACCAGACGCGCGCGGCCGCTCGGCGGGATTCTCGGCGGCTTGGGCGACGAACGCACCGTGGCATGTGGTCGCATAACTAACATAATTTTAAGTCGAAACCGGTCCAGAACGTGAACAACGGCGCTCCCCACGCCGCGGAACCGATCATGACCCGCTCCACCCTCTCGACGCTCGCGCGGTCCGAGAGCGTCGCGTTCCTCGGGTGGATCGGGTATTCGGCTCCGAACCCACGGTCCGTCCGCCCGACCGCGTGACGCGCGTCGGCTGGGGAGGATTTCCCCGGGACGGACCATCTCCCGTTCTCTCCAGCCGCCGCTGTCTCGTCTCGCGCGTCGAGCCGACGACCACTCCCTCGCGAGCGCCGCCGTCGGCGATCCCCGCCGTCGGTGCGTTCGGGGCCGCGGACCGGCTCGTCCCGGACTTCGAACCGGGACGTCGACCGGCCGCGCCGCGTTCGACTCGCGGCGAGGGCGTATGGCGGCAGCCATCCACACGCCGTCGGTCGAGGCCACGGTGACCGTCCGCGTCTCGCAGGCGGCCACCGGCGACCTCGTCGCCGGCGCACGAGCACAGATCGAGCGAATCGACGGCCTCCGCGTCGAGGAGATCGAGATCGCCGGCCTCCGGCCCGGCCTCAACGACACCACGGTCGAGGCGGTCGCGACCCTCTCGGTCGGCCAAGAAGCGGGCACCGAGGCAGACCCGGACGCGACCGAGGAGTTCGTCGTCGACCACGTCCGCGAGCGCCTCGCCGACGGCTTCGGCGTCGACCCCGAGCGCGTCGAGCGGGTCGACCCGCCCGACTGACGGGGCGGCGGGGGCGTCTCCCGAATAGCTCACTCCTCCGCGATCCGTTCCCGCACTTGGGCTTCGGCGCGCCGAAGCACCCCCCGGATCGAGAGGCCGGTCGCCTCGGCGACCGCGGCAGCGTCGTCGTACTCCCCGCTGACGTCGTACACCGACCCGTCGGTCGTCGAGGCGACTTTCACGTTCACCTCGTGAACCGCCTCGTCGACTCGGATTTTCGCCGTCTCGAAGTCGCGGTCGGCGATCCAGCGGTGGCTCGCGCCCGACTGGCGCACTCCGAGCGTCCCCGTCTCGCGGGCGAGGCGCTCGGCGACAGCCTCGGCGTCCGCCGGCTTACAGATCACCTTCACGAGGTGGCCGGGCCGCGATTTCTTCATCGTCGTCGGGACGATCGTGACGTCCCGCGCGCCGGCCCGCGAGAGGGTCTCCTGAAGCCCGCCGAGCACCTCCGGCGCGGCGTCGTCGAGGTTCGTCTCCAGGACGGCGATGTCGTCGTGGACGAGCGACCCGTCGGTGGAATGATCGCCGTGCGCGTGGTCGGCGTCGCGTTGCTCGCGATCGTCGTCGGATCCGGGATCTCCCCCGTCCCCGACGAGTGCGCGGAGAACGTTCGGGTGGCGCTCGAAGTCGGCGTCGCCCGCGCCGTAGCCGGCGCGCTCGACCGACAGATCCGGGACCGTGTCGACGCCGTCGGCGATCGCCCCCAGTATCGCGGCGCCGGTCGGCGTGAGTAGTTCGCGCTCGATGGGTCCGCCGACGATCCGGAAGCCGGTCCGAGCGGCGATCTCCGTCGTCGCCGGGGCGGGGACCGGGTACGTGCCGTGGCTCATCTCGACCGTGCCGCCGCCGGTCGCGACCGGCGTCGTGACGACTCGGTCGGGGTCGAGGTCGGCGAGCAACAGCGCTGCGCCGACTATGTCGGCGATCGCGTCGTCCGCGCCCACCTCGTGGAAGTGCGTCTCGTCGAGGTCGGTGCCGTGGACCGACGCCTCGGCGCGGCCGAGCAGCTTGAAGGCGTCGAGCGCGGTCGCCTCGACAGCCGGGACGAGGCCCATCGACTCGACCAGATCGACCACTTGGGGGTAGCTCCGGTGGACGCCGGCCCCCTCGGCCGGGTTGTCGGATCCGGCGACTTCGCTGTCGTGGACGTGGTCGTGTTCGTGGCCGCTGTCGTGGTCGTGTTCGTGCCCGTGACTGCTCTCGTGATCGCACCTGTGGCTGCTGTCTTCGCAGGTTTCCGTCGGGCCGTCATCGTCGACGAGGACGTCGACCGTCGTCGCGCGGATCCCGTTCTTTTCGACCTCGCCGACGGCGTACCGAACCGGGAGCGCGTCGCTCACGGGGGCGAGCACGTCGGGATCCGCCCCGGCGGCGATCAGCGCGGCGCAGATCATGTCGCCGGCGGCCCCGGTCCGACCGTCGAAGACGAGCGTTCGCATGCTGGTTCCGACGCGACTGGCGGACAAATACCTCCGGATTCGATCGCGGACGGGCGGCGAGCGTCGGCCGAGTTACACACCTTGGTCGGCCGCGAACAGGTACAGTTCGCCGAACACCAGCAGCGCCACCACCGCGAGCGGGACGGCCAGAATCCCGGCGACGCCGAGCGCATACAGCGCTGCCCCGACGAGCGCGCCGGCGAGGAGGAAGGCGAGCCGAGCGAGGAGGGACCGCATGGGACCGGAGAGGGAGTCGAACACGCCGGAAAGTCACCTCGAACGGGCAAAAAAACGTCCGTTGCGGTCGCCGCAGATCCACGGCGAAAACGCACGCTTACGACGAGGTTTTAAGAACGGACACCTAACCGTGCTATATGATAACACAACCTGCCGCGGTCGACGCTCGCTCGGCGCGGAGCGGGGGCACGGGCAACAGGCTTATTCCCGGACCGGGTCCAGATACGAACATCCCCCGCGAGGAATCATGAACGAAGTTCAACTCGAAGTGGCGAAGGCGTACCCCAACGACTCGGGGCGCGGCATCGCCCGGCTCGACCCCGACACCCTGCTCCATCTGAAGCTCTCGCCCGGCGACATCATCGAGATCGAGGGCGCGGAGACGACCGCCGCGAAGGTCTGGCGCGCGGACCGCCAGGACTGGAACACCGACACGGTCCGCGTGGACGGCTTCACCCGTCAGAACGCCGACGTCGGCATCGGCGAGCGCGTCACCATCCGGAAGGCGGAGGCGGAGAAGGCCGACAAGCTCGTCTTGGCCCCGCCCGAGGAGGCGTCGGTCCAGTTCGGCTCCGACGCCGCCGGCATGGTGAAACGCCAGATCCTCAAGCGCCCGGTCGTCGAGCGCGACATCGTGCCGGTGATGTCGTCGACGAACCACCCGTTCATGCGCTCGCCGGGCCAGGCGATCCCGCTGATCGCGGTCGAGACGGAGCCCGACGGCGTCTGTCTCATCACCGAGGACACCGAGGTCGAGCTGCGCGAAGAACCGATCTCCGGGTTCGAAAAGACCGGGGGCGGCATCACGTACGAGGACATCGGCGGCCTCCAGTCGGAGATCCAGCGCGTCCGCGAGATGGTCGAGCTGCCGATGAAACACCCGCAGATCTTCTCGAAGCTCGGCATCGAGCCGCCGCAGGGCGTCCTGCTCCACGGCCCGCCCGGCACCGGGAAGACGCTGCTCGCGAAGGCCGTCGCCAACGAGACGTCGGCGTCGTTCTTCTCGATCGCCGGCCCCGAGATCATCTCGAAGTACTACGGCGAGTCCGAACAGCAGCTCAGGGAGATCTTCGAGGACGCGAAAGAGGAGTCGCCCTCGATCATCTTCATCGACGAGCTCGACTCCATCGCGCCCAAGCGCGAGGATGTCACGGGTGAGGTCGAGCGGCGCGTCGTCGCGCAGCTGCTGACGATGATGGACGGGCTAGAGACCCGCGGGCAGGTGATCGTCATCGGCGCGACGAACCGCGTCGACAGCGTCGACCCCGCGCTCCGCCGCCCCGGGCGCTTCGACCGCGAGATCGAGATCGGCGTCCCCGACGAGGTCGGCCGCAAGGAGATCCTCCAGATCCACACTCGGGGGATGCCGCTCTCGGACGACGTGAGCCTCGACCACCTCGCCGACGAGACGCATGGCTTCGTCGGCGCCGACATCGAGAGCCTCACCAAGGAGGCGGCGATGAAGGCGCTGCGGCGCTACCTCCCGGAGATCGACTTAGACGAGGAGGAGGTCCCGCCGAGCCTCATCGACCGGATGATCGTCAAGCGCGACGACTTCTCGGGCGCGTTAAACGAGGTGGAGCCATCGGCGATGCGCGAGGTGCTCGTCGAGCTGCCGAAGATATCGTGGGACAACGTCGGCGGGCTCCAAGATGCCAAACAGCAGGTTCAGGAGTCTGTGGAGTGGCCGCTCACCTCGCCGGAGAAGTTCGACCGCATGGGCGTCGACGCGCCGAAGGGCGTGCTGCTGTACGGCCCGCCCGGCACCGGGAAGACCCTGATGGCGAAGGCGGTCGCCAACGAGACGAACGCGAACTTCATCTCGGTCCGCGGTCCGCAGCTGCTCTCGAAGTGGGTTGGCGAGTCCGAGAAGGCGATCCGGCAGACCTTCCGGAAGGCCCGGCAGGTGAGCCCGACGATCATCTTCTTCGACGAGCTCGACAGCCTCGCGCCCTCGCGCGGCCAGGAGATGGGCAACAACGTCTCCGAGCGCGTCGTGAACCAACTCCTAACGGAGCTCGACGGGCTAGAGGACATGGGCGACGTGATGGTCATCGGCGCGACCAACCGCCCGGACATGATCGACCCCGCGCTGCTCCGCTCTGGCCGCTTCGACCGGCTCGTGATGATCGGGCAGCCGGACCAGGAGGGCCGCGAGCAGATCCTCGACATCCACACCGAGGACACGCCGCTCGCGCCCGACGTGAGCCTCCGCGAGATCGCCGAGATCACGGACGGCTATGTCGGCTCCGACCTCGAAGGGATCGCCCGCGAGGCCGCAATCGAGGCGCTGCGCGACGACGACGACGCCGAGGATGTCGAGATGAAGCACTTCCGGCGTGCCATGGAGTCGGTACGCCCGACGATCAACGACGACATCCTCGCGTACTACGAGGACGTCAGAGAGCAGTTCAAGGGCGGCGGCGGCGAGTCCCTCCGTGACACCGGCGGCCGGATCGGGTTCCAGTAACGCGGTCGGCCGGCGGCCGCCTCCGGGGGGCATTTTTCCGTTTTCGCGCGCGTAGTATGAACCATGCCCGACGACGTGACCGTCGACGTGGAAGTCGAAGTGGAGGTGGACCGCGACGAGCTCGAGGTCGATCGGGACGACGCCGAGTCGATCGAGGCGACCTACGAGTCGAACGGGATCGAGATCGAGGTCGAAGCCGAGGTGGAGACGCACGGCGTCGACGACGCTGGCGACGAGGGCGGCGGGGACGAGGCCGACGACGCGGAGTTCGCGTAGCGAGCTCGCCGGTTTCCAGGTCGACGCACCGACCCGTTCCGCTCCTTTTAACCTCGACAGCGACTAAGCGGAGCCATGTCCCAACCCCGCGTCCCCGGCGGCGACGAGAACGCGCTGGAGCTACCCTGCGGGGAGACGATCGGCGTCGGCGAACTGGACCTCGGCATGCGCGAGTACGAGTGCGACTGCGGCGAGACCCACGCGGTCGTGATGGACGTCCACCCGCCGGAGCGGTTCCTCCCGGACTTCCTCGTCGAGGTGCTCCGCGAGGCCATCGAGACGACAAGCGAGGAGATGCCGGAGTTCGACACGCCACATCTGCTCGGCGTCGTCTTAGAGGAGTTCCCGGAGGCGGTCGTCGCGCACGACGCCAGCGAGAACGCGGACGTGGGGTACGCGATGGCGTGGGTGACGGAGTTCGACTCCCGCCGACTCCATGAGATCGTCGTCGAGCTCGTCGTCGAGCTGATGGAGCACGCCGTGAGCCACGCCGACGACGACGAGGCGCTGTCCGCGTTCGAGCAGGAGATGGTCGAGTTCGACGTGAGCGAGTTCGTCGAGCAGTACCGCGCGGAGCGCGACCTCGAGGCCGAGGACCCCTACGCCTGAGACGCGATCTCGCCGCGTCGCCGACCGCCGGGAACCGCTCAAACTCCGGAAAACGACGGGTTCGAGGCTCGTGTCAGACAGCCGTCCGACTTCTGTCTCACTGAACCCTATATGTTCGGAGAACGTACGTAAGACGTATGAGCGCCGGTGAATACGACCGGTACGACCGTATCCGCGGCGTGCTCGCCGACGCCGACGAGCCGCTGACGGCGCGGGAGATCCTCGCGCTCGTCGAGGAGTGCGACGAGTGCGAGGCGATCGACAGCCCGCACCGGGTCGCCACGGTGCTGGGGCGGCGAGCCGAGCGCGGGGAGGTCGAGGTCATCGCGGGGCAGCCGTACCGGTACCGGCTCGCGACCTGACGGTTGGGATCCGCCGTGGCGGCGCGCCCCGACCGGTCCGTCGCCGAGCGGTCGCGGACGGCGGTCCTCACGGGGAGACTATCAGATCGAACCGATAGACCGCGTCTCGGTAGTTCACGACGACGTTCCGGAAGTCGACCCGGTCCCCGTAGCTCGCGATCGGTTCGAGGTCCGCCGCGATCCCGAGCGCGCCGAGCGCCTCGTCAAGCGCGGCGGACGGCGGGGCCCCCTCCTCGTAACGGCGAGGTTCCTCGGCGATCGCGTCGTCGAGCACGGCGGCGGCCTGCTCCGAGAGGCCGCCGCCGGCGAGGTCCCGGTCGACGATCCGGTCCCGCGCGCGCTCTTCGAACTGGCTCCGCGTGTCCGCGACTTCGTCGAGGACGTACGTCCACTCGGGCACTCGGACCGTTCGCCGCTCCGCGACGGCGCGGAAGTACTCCTCCTCGTACTCGACAAACTCGAAGGACGGCGACGGGACGAGGTCGCTCGTAGCGGCGTCGAGTCCGCCGTGGAACTCGACGGTCTGGAGGTCGTCGAACTCCGGGTCGCCGAGAAAGCCGTCGTGACCCGCGTAGACGGCGTCGAACGCCGCGTCGAGCACGCGCTCGTCCTGGTCCGAGAGGTCGAACGGCGGCCGCGCGACCGCCGCGTCGTCGGGCGGCGTCTCGTCGACGCGGTCGAGCGCGAAGTGCCACCGTTCCCGTTCGAGGCGTCGCTCCTCGGCGATCCGAACCTCGTAGAAAGTGCCCTCGCGTTCGAGGAACGTTGGCCGCGGCCGCGTCTCGGTCCCCCACCGGTCCCGCCCGACGAGCGGCCACTGCTCGACGGTGACCCTGCCCGTCTCGAACAGCTCCGAGACGAGAGAGGCCTTCCGCTCCGTCGAGAAGTCGACCCGAGTCACGGCGTCGACGGCCGTCGGATCGGGCCGCAGGTAGGGGCGACCGATCGACGAGAGGTCGAGTTCGTCGGCGATGAGCGCGTACGCGTCGAGGCTACCGGAACCCAGACACCCGGCGGTCGCGGCCGTCGCGGCGGCAGCGCCGAGCAGTCGGAGGGCACGGCGGCGGGAACAGGCCATTGTCGTTCGCAACTCCCCGGCTTCTCGATAAATTCCTTGTGGTGACGGGGTGGCTCCGCCGGTTCGGTGCGCACTGGTCACGCCCGGAGCCTGTCGCGGGTCGGACTCGCGTCGGCGGTGTCGCGCGTCGTGCTGTGTTGTACCACCCACCGCGGTACCAAGTGGCTTGCGAAAATCGCAAACTCGCTGCGAGATTCGTACTCTACCGCCGACCTTATTACGATGAGCGTATTCGGTCCGCGTAATGAGCGAGGACCGGACAATTCTTCTTATCGGCAGCGGACCGATCCAGATCGGACAGGCGGCCGAGTTCGACTACTCGGGGGCGCAGGCGTGTCGCGCGCTCCAAGAAGAGGGGGCGCGCGTCGTCCTCGTGAACTCGAACCCGGCGACGATCATGACCGACCCGGAGACGGCCGACCGGGTGTACATCGAGCCGATCACGCCAGAGGCCATCGCGGAGGTCATCCGCATCGAGGAGCCGGACGGCGTCATCGCGGGCCTCGGCGGCCAGACCGGGCTCAACGTCACCGCCGAACTCGCGGAGGAGGGCATCTTGGAGGAGCACGACGTCGAGGTGATGGGGACGCCGCTCGACACCATCTACGCCACGGAGGACCGCGACCTGTTCCGCCAGCGGATGGAGGGGCTGGGGCAGCCGGTCCCCAAATCGACCACTATCTCCTTGGACGAGGGCGAATCCGTCACCGACTTCGACGAGGAGGCGTTCCGCGGACGCGTTCAGGAGGCGGTCGACGCGGTCGGCGGCCTCCCGGTCATCGCGCGGACGACGTACACCCTCGGGGGCTCCGGCTCCGGCGTCGTCGACGAGTTCGAGGAGCTGGTCGAGCGCGTGCGCAAGGGACTCCGCCTCTCCCGTAACAGCGAGGTGCTCGTCACCGAGTCCATCGCGGGCTGGGTCGAGTTGGAGTACGAGGTGATGCGGGACGCGGACGACTCCTGTATCATCATCTGTAACATGGAGAACATCGACCCGATGGGGATCCACACCGGCGAGTCGACGGTCGTCACCCCCTCGCAGGTCATCCCCGACGACGGCCACCAGGAGATGCGGGACGCGGCGCTCGAAGTGATCCGCGACCTCGGCATCCAGGGTGGCTGTAACATTCAGTTCGCGTGGCACGACGACGGCACGCCGGGCGGCGAGTACCGCGTCGTCGAGGTGAACCCGCGCGTCTCCCGTTCCTCCGCGCTCGCGTCGAAGGCGACCGGGTACCCGATCGCCCGCGTCACCGCGAAGGTCGCGCTCGGCAAGCGGCTCCACGAGATCGACAACGAGATCACCGGCGAGACGACCGCCGCCTTCGAGCCCGCCATCGACTACGTGGTGACGAAGGTGCCGCGGTGGCCCATCGACAAGTTCGACGACGTGGACTTCGAGCTCGGCACGGCGATGAAGTCCACCGGCGAGGCGATGTCGATCGGCCGGACGTTCGAGGAGAGCATGGTGAAGGCGCTGCGCTCCTCGGAGTACGACCCCGCCGTCGACTTCGACGAAGTTGCCGACGACGAGCTGGAGTCGGAGTACCTCGAACGCCCCAGCCCGGATCGCCCGTACGCGATGTTCGAGGCGTTCGACCGCGGCTACGACGTCGACGACGTGATCGACCTCACCGGCATCCACCGGTGGTACGTCGAGCGCTTCGAGAAGATCGCCGCCGGGACCGCGGCGGCCGCGGAGGGCGACTTCACCGAGGCCGCGATGGTCGGCCGCACCGACGCCGAGATCGCGGCGACCGCGACCGCCGGCGGCGTCGACGCCAGCGTCGGCGACGTCGAGACGGCGGTGCCAGACCGCACCTACAAGCAGGTCGACACCTGCGCGGGCGAGTTCGAGGCCTCCACGCCGTACTACTACTCCGCGCGGCTGCCGGAGTTCCTCCAAGGGGCCGACACGGCCGGCGCGGCGAACGAGGTCCGCGTCGACCCCGACGTCGAGAGCGTCGTGGTCGTCGGCGGCGGCCCGATCCGCATCGGCCAGGGCGTCGAGTTCGACTACTGCGCGGTCCACGCGGTGCGCGCGCTCCGGGAGCTCGGTATCGACGCGCACGTGATCAACAACAACCCCGAGACGGTGTCGACGGACTACGACACCTCCGACGGCCTGTTCTTCGAGCCCATCTCCGCGGAGGAGGTCGCCGACGTGATCGAGACGACCGGGGCCGACGGCGTGATGGTCCAGTTCGGCGGCCAGACGTCGGTCAACGTGGGCGAACCGCTCGAAGCCGAGATCGAGCGCCGCGGGCTCGACTGCGAGATCCTAGGGACGAGCGTCGAGGCGATGGACCTCGCGGAGGACCGCGACCGCTTCAACGTCCTGATGGACGAGATGGGAATCGCTCAGCCCGAGGGGGGCACCGCGACCAGCGAGGCTGAGGCGCTCGAACTCGCCCACGAGATCGGCTACCCTGTCCTCGTGCGCCCCTCCTACGTGCTGGGCGGCCGCGCGATGCGGGTCGTCGAGGACGACGCGGAGCTGGAAGAGTACATCGAGGAGGCGGTCCGGGTCTCCCCCGACAAGCCGATCCTCGTCGACCAGTTCCTCGACGACGCGGTCGAACTGGACGTCGACGCGGTCGCCGACGGCGAGGACGTCCTGCTCGGCGGTGTGATGGAACACGTCGAGAGCGCGGGCGTCCACTCGGGTGACTCCGCGTGCATGATCCCGCCGCGGTCACTGGGCGAGGAGACGCTCGGTCGGGTCCGCGAGGTCACTGAGGACATCGCCTGCGCGCTCGACACGGTCGGCCTGCTCAACGTCCAGCTGGCGGTCACCGGCGTCGACGACCCCGACGCGGACAGCGAGGTGTACGTGCTGGAGGCGAACCCGCGCTCCTCGCGGACCGTCCCGTTCGTCTCGAAGGCGACGGGCGTCCCCATCGCCAAGCTCGCGGCGAAGGTGATGACCGACGACCTGACGCTCGCCGACCTCGACGCCGACGAGCAGATCCCCGAACACCGCAGCGTGAAGGAGGTCGTCCTCCCGTTCGACCGCCTGCCGGGCTCGGACCCGCGTCTGGGGCCGGAGATGAAGTCGACTGGCGAGGTGATGGGCACCGCGACCTCCTTCGGCAAGGCGTACGACAAGGCGCAGGACTCGACCGGCAAGCCCATCCCGGAGTCCGGCATCGCCGTCGTCGACCTCTCGGCGGAGGAGTTCCCCGACCCCGGCACCGAGGCGGGCGAGGCGCTCGTCGACGGGTACGCGGAACACTTCGATCTGAGCGGGGCGACGGACCTGATCGAGGCCGCGAAGCGCGGCGATCTCGACCTCATCGTCTCGCGCCAGCGCGACCTGCTGGAGGTGGCCGTCGAAGAGGAGATTACCTACTTTTCGACGCACGCCTCCGCGACGGCGGCGCTGGAGGCGCTCGACCACGCCAGCGACGACCTCGACGTGATGGCGGTCTCCGACCGTCCGAAGCGCGTCGAGCGGTGGGGCGCCGGGGAGTAGTCGGGGCTCGGGGACGGAGTCGGTCCCGGACCGAACATAACTCATCGCAGCGGTCGCCGATTCTTTTCAGAGGGCCTCCAGCGTCGCTCGCTCCACCTCGGTCGCGGCCATCGCCTCGCCGCCGTACTCGGCGGTGAACTCCTCGACGTCGCCGTCGTCGCTGAACGGGACCAGGTCGGGCCCCATCGCGCCGATGACCTCGCTCCGCACGACGACCGTCAGCTCCGGCTCGCGCGCGAACGCCTCGCTCTCGACGTGGGAGGAGAACATCGTGTCACCGCCCGACTCGAACACCTCTTGATCGACCGCCGAGTAGTCCGTGAGGAACGTCGCCAGCGCGGTCCGGCCCTCGCCCTCTGCGTCGAAGCGGTAGGTGTACGTACAGGTCCCGCTACAGAACTGCGCCGGGCGCCCGCCCTCCGGCTCGTCGTCCTCGAAGTGGACCTGGCCGACCGTGCCGGGGTGGTCCGAGACGATCATGCCACACTGGTCGCAGGCCTGGTCGTCGCCGATTGAGACGGGACTGATCGACGCCGACTCGTCGCCCGCACAGCCGGCGAGACCGGCAACGCCGGCCGCGGCGACGCCGCCCAGCAGCGCCCGCCGAGAGAGCGGCGACCCGCCCGCGGATCGGTTCGTCTGCGCGCCGGAAGTGGCAGTCGACAGATTGGTCGGGTTCATATCTCTCACTTACCGAACGGCCCTCTTAGCCCCTCGGGACGCGTTCAACGGTGCGTTCGAGGAACGAACCAGACCTGATAAGTCGTCGCCGTTCGAAGCTCACGTGTGGCAGTTTTCGACCCCGACACCGCCCGGTCGCGTCGCGTCCGGCTCGCGACCGTCGGCCTCGTCGCGCTCGCCGCGGTCGTGACGGCCGGCGCGTTCGCCGCCGACCCGAGCGACTCGGTCCCCGAGCCGGTCGCGTACGACGACGCGGTCGAACTGGGGCTCTCCTCCGAGACGGACGCGCTGATGGCCGGGGATGCGACGCTTCCCCGGGTCCAGGTGTTCTACTCGCAGCTCCAGTACGTCGTCGGCTACAACGGGGTCGGGTCGTTCGCCGCGTCGCTGTCGGACGGGCGGACCGACCGACAGTTCGGCTACCCCCTCGTCGCGTACGTCGACACGTTCGACCACCGGAGCCCGCACACGACCGACTCGGGGCTGCTCGCCGCGAGCGGGTCCGGGGGGTGGACGCCGGTGGCGGAGGCCCGGTACGTCGTCGGCAGCGACGCGCACACCCCGGCGGGCGAGACGGCCGTCCCGTTCGCGACCGAGGAGGCGGCCGCGGCGTTCGCGGCCGAGTACGGCGGCTCAGTCGTCGGCTGGGCGGGCGTTCGCAATCGGTCGTTCGGCGTCGGCTCCGCGGCGCTCGTGCGGGCCGCCGCTCCGGAGCGCTGGCGGACGGCCGACCGGCGGATCGCCGCGGCGGAGCGGCGCGCGGACCGACCGGTCTCGGTGGTCGTCGGCGAGGACGCGCCGACGATAGCCGCCGCGGTCGAAGCGGCGCCGCCGAACACGACCGTCGTGGTCCCTCCCGGAACATACGAGGAGACGGTGACCGTGAACCGGTCCGTGACGATCGCCGGCAGCGCGGCCCGGGGAGCGGGGACCGGACCGGCCCGCGTCCGCGGGAACGGAAACGGCTCGGTGATCACGGTCCGCGCGCCGGACGTGGCGCTCACCGGGCTCCGGATCGGGGGGACCGGGAACCGGACGCGGGACCCGGACGCCGCCCGCGAGTCGCGCGACTCCGAGGGCGGCACGTGGGACACGAACATCCAGCTGGGGTACGGCTACGGCGACGCGGGGATCAAGGCGGTCGGCGCGCCGGGGTTGGTCGTCGACGACGTCGTCGTCGACACGAACGCGAGCGGCCTGCTGCTGCGCGAGGGGTCCGACGCGACCGTCACGGAGCTCCGCGTCGACGGGACCGACGAGTGGCAGGACGGGTTCATGGGCATCACTGGGATGGAGTCCCGCGTCACCGTCGCCGACAGCCGGTTCGAGGGCGGTCGCGACGGGATCTACCTCCACCGCGCGGACGGCTCCGTCGTGCGGAACTCGACGTTCGCGGACAACCGGTACGGGACGCACCTCATGTACACCGGCGACGCGCTGGTAGCCGACAACGCGTACCGGAACGAGCTGTTCGCCGGCATCACCGTGATGACCAGACCCGCCGGCAACGTGATCGTCGGCAACGACGTCCGGGACTCGAGCGCGGGGATCCAGGCGTCAGGGACGAAGACGTACCTCGGCTACAACACGCTGGTCGGCAACGAGCTGGGCTTCTCCACGAGCGCCCGCGGGTCGCTGTACGAGCACAACGTCGTCGTCGACAACGAGCTCGGCGCGCGCGCGACGACCGTGGTCCCGTCGAGCCGGGTCGTCGCGAACGACTTCGTCAGCAACGGGGACCACGCCGCCGCCGGTGCCGGCGCGCTGCGGGTGTGGGCCGACGGCGACCGCGGGAACTACTGGGAGGGCGCGAACGTCGAACCGCGCGACGCCGGGAGCCGCGCGTACCGCCCGACGTCGCCGGTCGACGCGGCGCTCCACCGCGAGGCGAGCGCGGTCACGGTGCGCGAGTCGCCCGCCGCCCGGCTCCTTGACCGCCTCCGCGGGACCGTCCCCGGCGCGCGGTCGGGGAGCATCGTCGACCCGGCGCCGGCGTCCGCCCCGTACCACCCCGAGCGAGTCGACGCCGCGACGGCCGACGGCGACGCGGACCGACCGATCCCGACAGATTGGCGGGCCGCACTCGGGGAGTCGGCGAACGCCACGGCGCTCCGCGGCCCGACGCCGCGGCCCCCTTCCGACCGGCTCGCGGCCGTGGGAGGCCGGCGATGACCGACGAGCCGTCCGCGACGCTCGACGGGGTCGCGCGCACGTACGGCGGCGTCCCCGTCCTCACCGACGTGTCGCTGTCCGTGGGAACGGGCGTCACCGCGGTCGTCGGCCCCAACGGCTCCGGCAAGTCGACGCTCCTCGGCGTCCTCGCCGGTGCCGTCGAGCCGACGGCCGGAACGGTCCGGTACCGGCACGGTGGCCCTCGCGAGGGCGGGGACAAGCGCGTCGGCTACCTCCCGCAGCGGGTCCCGTTCCGCGACGGCCTCACCGCCCGCGAGACGCTCGGGTTCTACGCGGCGCTCGTCGACGGCGACCCGGACGCCGCGCTGGCGGGAGTCGGGCTCGCCGACGCGGCCAGAAAGCGCATCGAGACGCTTTCGGGCGGGATGCGCCGGTTGCTCGGGATCGCGCAGGCGACGCTCGGCGACCCGGCGGTCGTCGTCCTCGACGAGCCGACCAGCGGGCTCGACCCCGAGATGCGCGAGCGGGCGTTCCGGGCGGCGGCTCGCGCGGGCGACGACGCGGCCGTCGTCGTCAGTTCGCACGACCTCGACCTCGTCGACGCGCACGCGGACGCCGTCGTCGTCCTCCGCCGCGGGTCCGTCGCCGCGGGGGGACCCCGAGAGCGACTGCTCGCCGAGCACGACGCCGCCGACGTCCGCGAGCTGTACCGCGCCGTGGTCGGGGGCTCGCCGGACGGACCGGGATCCGGCGATGAGGCGAGCGACGGCGACGCCGATGGTGAGCGCGACGCCGAGTCAGTTCACGTCGCGGGGGTGTCGGACCGATGACGAGCGCGGTCGCGGGCGTCTGGCTCGTCTTCCGCCGCGAGCTGGCGACGGTGCGCCGAACCCCGGGCTACGCCGTCCTCGCCGTCGGGCTGCTAGTCGTGCTCGGCGGGCTCGTCGCGGTCGGCGGCGGCGGCGCGACCGGGTTCGTCCCCGCGGTCGTCGACCTGCTGTTGCCGACCGAGGTGTTGGTGCCGCTGCTCGCGGTCGTGCTGGGCTACCGCGCGCTGTTCGCCGACGCCGCGAGCGGCGAGCTTGCCGTGATCCGGACGTATCCGGTGAGCGCGGCCGAGTACGCCCTCGGGGTACTGCTGGCGCGGACGACCGCGCTCGTGGCGATCGTCGGCGGGCCGTTCGCGCTCGTCGGCGCGTACGTCTGGTTCACCGCCGCCCCGGACACGGGCATCTTCGCCACCCACGCCGGCGTCGACTCGCCGGTGCTCTTCGTCCGGTTCCTCGCGTTCGTCGTTCTGTTCGGCGCAGCGTACCTGTCGCTGTCCGCGGCGGTGTCGGTGGTCGCGACGAGCCGGCGGAGCGCGGTGGCGCTCGCCGTCCTCGCGCTGCTCGCGGGGGTCGTAGGCGGCGACCTCGCGGTCCTCCGGTCGCTGTCGGCCGGCGGCTCGGCGAGCGGGGTCGCGGGGTCGATCGCGCTCACACCCAACGGGGCGTTCAGGGGGCTCGTCTTCGAGCACGTGATCGGCGTCGCCTTCGCGCCGGAGGGCGGGTTCGTCGCGAGCGGGCGGGCGGTCGCATCCCTCGTCGGCTGGACCGTCGGCGGGGGCGTCGCGGCCGCGTCGATCCTCGCGTTCCGGTCGCACGTCGACGTGGCGCTCGAGCGGACCCGAGAGCGGTTCCGGCAGTGAGCCGGCGGGAGTGGGGGACTCTCTCCGGGACATCCGACGCGCCCGCAGCGGCGCGTCACTCGGTCGCCGCGTCGTCGCCGACCGCCCCCGGCGCGTGCGCGTACACCGCGTAGAGGACGATGGCGGCGATCAGGAAGTCGAAGCTGTGCGCGAGGAGGTGGTGGACCGGCATCGGCACGACCCCGAGAACGGTCCCCGCGCCGACGACCGACCGGGCCAGGAGCGCGCCGACGGCGAGGGAGATCAGTCGGTACTGCGCCCGTCGACGCCGTCGGTACGCGGCGAGACTGACGGTGAAGAGAAGACCGGTCCCGAGTCCGGCGGCGACCACGACCGCCAGAATCGGGAGCGACCCCTCTACCGACCACCCGGCGAGCGCCGACACCGATCTCGATAGCGACCCCGTCATGCTCCCCCGTTCGACGGCGACAAATAAGAAGACACTCCCGGTCGCCGTTCTCAGACGAGGGGACCGCGCGAGCCCCTTTTATCCAGTCCGACGGTAGCGCGAACAGTCAGAAATGTCGGACACCAGAGCCCGGATCCGACGTCACGTCCGCGGCACGCCCGGCGTCCACTTCAACCGGATCAGCCGCGAGCTCGACATCGCGACGGGGCAGACCCAGTACCACCTCCGACGGCTCGTCCGCGACGGCGAGCTGGCTGTCGAGCGGATCGGCGGGCGTGCGCACTACTTCGACCCGGACACGGACGCGTGGGACCGACGGACGCTCGCGTTCCTCAGGCGCGAGACCGCGCGGGAGATCGTCGTCCGGCTCCACGCGTCGGGGCCGACCCGGCCGGTGGCGCTCGCGGACGACCTCGACCTCGCGAAGAGCACGGTGTCGTGGCACGTTTCGACGCTCGCCGACCACGGGATCGTCGAGAAGTCGCCCGACCGCCCGATGACGATCTCGCTGGCCCGCCCCGACCGGACGGCGGCGCTGCTCGACGAGGTGTCGCCCTCGCTGCCCGACCGGCTCGTCGACCGCTTCGTCCGGACCGTCGACTCCCTCCTCGACGCAGAGGGCTGACCCGTTCGCCGTTCGCACCGGATCGGTTAGCGCCACGGGACGCGTTCGTCCGACATGGGCATCCTCACTGGGACCGAGACACTCCGGGCGCTCGTCGCGGGCGTCGGGACGGCGACCTGCGAACCGAGCGGGTCCCTCTACGCGACCGACTCGCTCGGCCTCGGCGTCTTCCTCTTCGTCGGACTGTTCGGCGGCGCGCACTGTCTCGGGATGTGCGGGCCGCTCGTCACCACCTACGCCGACCGGATGCGGGCCGGCGAGGGGGGCGGCGAGCGCGACGACGACCTCACCGTGCGGCAGGTCCGTCAGCACGCGCTGTTCAACCTCGGTCGGACGGCGAGCTACGCGGTCCTCGGCGGCCTCTTCGGGCTCGCCGGGAGCCTCGCGTTCGTCACGGGGCGGACGGTCACCGCCGTCGCCGACGATGTCCACGCGCTCACCGGCATTCTCGTCGGCGCGGCGATCATCGCCGTCGGTGCGCGGTACGCGCTCCGACTGAAGCTGGAGTCAGTCCCAATACCGGGATTCGACCGGGCCGCGAGCGCGGTGAGCGACCGGATCGTCGCCCGCGTCGACGCGTGGGTCGGCGACTGGCGGATCGCCGGGCTTGGGGCAGCCCACGGATTTCTGCCGTGCCCGCTCCTCTACCCGGCCTTCCTGTACGCGTTCGTCCAGGGGAGCGCGCTCGGCGGGGTCGCGGCGCTGGGACTCCTCGGCCTCGGGACGGTGCCGTCGATGCTGCTGTTCGGCACCGTGTTCGGGTCGATCCGCCTCGAGACGCGGCTCCGGATCCACCGCGTGCTCGGCGTCGCGTTCGTCGCGCTCGGGTACGTCCCGCTCCAGCACGGGCTTGCGACGCTCGGCGTCCCGCTCCCGCACCCGCCGATCCCGTACTACGCGCCCTTCTGAGCGGTTCGGCGGTGGAGCGGGGCGGCGCCCCCTCGCCGCCGCGGGGTCGGCGGGTGCGCCGGCCGAGCGCGTTCGTCGATCGCACCAGACGCGTTATGCGCCGCTCGCCTGATCCGTCGAACATGAAGCGCCGAACGCTGCTCGCCGGCGTCGGGACGGCGACCGCCGGGTCCGTCGCGGGCTGTACCTCGCGCCTGTTCGGCGGGAGCCCGGACGGCGTCGTGCTCGACCCGCAGGAGGACCAGCTCGCGGACAGCGAGGACCTCGCGTACCCGGCGTACGGCCAGCCGCTCCCGTCGTTCGAGCTGCCGGCCCCGCTCGCGAACGAGACGTTCGACAGCGACGCGCTCGACCGCACCGCCCTCGTGACCGGCGTGTTCACCTTCTGTCCCGTCGAGTGTTCGATCCTGCTCCGCCAGTGGGTGATGGTCCAGCGCCGCGTCGCGGAGGCGGGACTGACCGACGACGTGTACTTCCTCCCGATCACCTTCGACCCCGAGCGCGACGACGCGGCGGCGCTCCGCGAGAACGCCGAGACGATCGGCGTCGACCGCGACGCGGGCAACTGGCGCTACCTCCGCCCCGAGACGCCGGCCCGCGCGAAGACCGTGGTCGAGGACCGGCTGGGGATCGGGTTCGAGCGGACGACGGAGAGCGACCGCCTCCCGGGGTACGACTTCACGCACCTTGTCGTCACGCTGCTCGTCAACCCGGACGGCGTCGTCGAGCGAGCCTACCGCGGCGAGCGCGTCGACCCGGAGCGCGTCGCCGCGGACGTCGAACGAGTCGTGGCCGCGTTCGCGGACCAGTGACGCGGCGCGGCGACTGGCTCGCGGGGTCGTGTCTCGGCGTCGCTTCGCGTCGCGCCTCGACGTTTCGGCGGGGACGCCTCCGCCGGAGGGGAACGCACAAGCCGCCCGCCGCCTTTCAGACCGGTGTGAACGTCGACGTTCTGGTGTACGACGGGTTCGACGAACTGGACGGGATCGGCCCGTACGAGGTGTTCGACTACGCGCTCGGCTTCGCCGCTGAGGGCGACGAGCGCGACGACGCCGAGAGTATGGGGCGCGTCCGGTACGTCACCCTCGACGACCGCGACCGAGTGACCGCGAGCCACGGGACCCGCGTCGGAGTCGACGGGACGCTCCCGGAGGCGGACGCCGACGACGCCCCCGACCTGCTCGTGGTCCCTGGCGGGGGCTGGAGCGCGCGCAACGAGGAGGCGAGCGCGTGGGCCGAGGCGCAGAAGGGCGACGTGCCGCGCGCGCTCGCCGCGCACCACGCGGTGGGCACCCGGATCGCCTCGGTGTGTACCGGGTCGATGCTGCTCGCGGAAGCGGGCGTCACCGACGGTCGCCGGGCCGTCACGCACGCCGCCGCGGTCGATGAGCTCCGGGAGTCCGGCGCGGAGGTCGTCGACGCGCGCGTCGTCGACGACGGCGACCTCCTCTCGGCGGGCGGGGTCACCTCCGGCATCGACCTTGCGCTGTACGTCGTCGAGCGCGAGTTCGGGGGCGACGTCGCCGACCGCGTGGCGACGGTCATCGAGTACGAGCGGCAGTACGAGGTCGCGGAGTAGGCCGACGGCGTCAGTCGTCGCCGTCGTTCGGGAGGGGAACGTCGTCGTCGCCGTCTCCCCCCTCGCCCGTGGTCTCGCCGTCGGCATCGACAGTGATCACGGTACAGTCGAGCTGGCTGCGGAGGAACTCGTCGATGTCGGGGTCGGAGAGCAGCTTCTGGACCATCCGGCGCCAGCGTCCGGCCTGCTTCGAGCCGATGACGACGACGTCGGCCCCCTCTGCCACGATCTCCTCGAGGATCGTCTCCTCGACGAGGAACCCGCGGCGGACGACGTAGCGGGCGCGGTCGAGCCGGCCGATCCGTTCCTCGACCGCGCGCTTGAGGTCGCTGCGGGAGACGCCGCCGGAACGCTGGAACAGGTCGACGTGGAGCACCGTGAGGTCGGCGTCGCGCTCCTCGGCGACGCGGACCGCTTCTCGGAGCGTCGCCGCCGAGTGCGACGAGGGAGGGAATCGAACCGGGACCACGACGAGGGTCATGTCGAATCGGTCGCGCTCGTAAGGTAAATACACTGTCGGTGTGGCGGCTCCCCGGGGTCTGCGACGCGCGCGAGTCACTCCGCGATCGGCGCGTTCCATCCCGAGTTTGGCGGCCGACGAACCACTGGTTGCCCACCACTACGGGGGTCAGTCGTGGCCGTCGATCGGGACCGGCTCGTACGGCTCGGCCAGCCAGTCGAGGTCGGAGTCGGAGAGATCGATGTCGAGCGCCTCGACCGCGTCGACGACGTACTCGGGCTTCCGCGCGCCGACGATCGGCGCGTCGACCGCGTCCTGGTGGAGCAGCCACGCCAGCGCGATCTGCGCCATCTTCACCCCCTTCTCGGCCGCGAGCTCCTCGACGCGCTCGTTGATCTCCCGCCCGCCGCCGACCGCGTACGTCTCCAGTCGCTCGTGGAGGTACTGGTCCGTCTCGCCCCGGACGGTCGTCTCCAGCTCGTCGTGCGGGCGCGTCAGGAACCCGCGGGCGAGCGGGCTCCACGGGATCAGCCCGACGCCGCGCTTCTCGCAGAGCGGGACCATCTCGCGCTCCTCCTCGCGGTAGGCGAGGTTGTAGTGGTTCTGCATCGTGACGAACGGCTCCTGGCCGCCCCGCTCGGCCGCGTGGAGCGCCGCCGCGAACTGGTGGGCCCACATCGACGACGCCCCGAGGTGTCTGATGTCGCCGCGCCGGACGGCGTCGGTGAGCGTCCGCAGCGTCTCCTCGATCGGCGTGTCGTCGTCCCAGCGGTGGATCTGGTAGAGGTCGATCGCGTCCATTCCGAGCCGCTCCAGGGAGTTCGACAGCTCCTGTTCGATCGCCTTCCGCGAGAGCCCGCCCGAGTTCGGGTCGTCGTCCATCTGGAAATACACCTTCGTCGCGATCACCTGGCGGTCGCGGTCGTAGCCCTCCAGCGCCTCGCCTAACACGCGCTCGCTCTCGCCGGTGTTGTACGCGTTCGCGGTGTCGAAGAAGTTGACTCCGTGTTCGATCGCGGTGTCGACGACTTCCTGGGCCTCGTCGGCCGAGAGGTGCCATTCGGCGTCGCCGCCGAAGGTGTTTGTCCCGATCCCGATCCGGCTCACCTTCGTCCCCGAACGCCCGAGCGTGGTGTACTCCATACGACGGCCACGCGCGGCGGGTACGAATGCGTTCGGTTCGTGCTCATCGCCGCCGTCTTTTTGCCTGTGCCGCCGAAGCGGAACATGATGAGTCGGGTCAAAACGACGCGCTCGCGGGGGCGATAGCCGTGGACCAACTCCCTACCGACCGTCTCTCGCCGCTGGCGAGCCGCGTCGACGACGTCCTCGCCCTGTACGGCTACGAGATGCGACCGGCGATCGACGCCATCGACGACGCCGTCACCGGCTACGGCGGCCTGTTCGACCCGACGACGACCGACGCCGAGATCCGGACCGCGGTCGAGGCGGTCCTCGCCGCCGACCCGCCGCTGACGGGCGACGACCGGCGCGGGTCCGCCGACGAGGTCGTCCTCTACGTCGACGGGAGTTCGCGCGGCAACCCGGGGCCGGCCGGCGCGGGGGCCGTGCTGCTGGTCGACGACGACCCCCTCGGACAGCTGGGCCGACCCGTCGGGGGGCGCGCCGAGAACAACACCGCGGAGTACGCGGCCCTCCACCTCGGGCTGGAGGCGCTGGCCGCGCGCTGTCACCCGACCGCCGTCGAGGTCCGGATCGACTCGCGGACCGTCATCGACGACATCTGGGGCGACGGCGATGGGGTCGCGTCGGCCGCGCCGTACCGCCCCGCGATCCGGGACCGCATCGCCGCGCTGCCCGCCTGCGAGTGGACGCACCTGGTCGACAGTGACCCGAACCCGGCCGACGCCCGTGCCGCCGTCGGCGCGGACATCGCCGCGCTTGGTCCGTGACGAAGAGGCAGGAAGCGGGAGGTTTGCCAGCGCGCTACGATCGGTCCGCGTCGTCTCCGGGCGAGACGACCTCTGAGTCTCCCGACGGGGGTTCGAGGCGGACGGCGTGGCGCGTGTGTCGCGCGTGCGTCTCCGCCCAGCGACGGGCGGGCCGCTCCGCGAGGAACCGCTCGCCGGCCGGGCAGCGCTCGCAGCGGGCGGTCCACGGGCTCACGTCGTCCGGGTAGTGGCCGGTGTGTCGCTCGTGGTCGAGCGCGAACTGCTCGACCGCGTGGCCCCCGGGCGGGATCTCCTCGACCTCGCGGTCGAGGCGCCACTCGCGGCCGCACCGCTCGCAGGAGACGGTCGGTGCCTCCCGTTCGTCGTCGGGGAACGCGTCGTCGGTCACGGGGGCGCTTCGGTCCCCGGACACTTGAACGCCGACGCCGCGGCGTCCCGTCCCCGCCTCACAGCGCCGGCGGCTCGCCCCGCCCGATCACGATCTCCTGGCCCTCGACGTCCTCGAGGGCGGCGACACGGCCGCCGATCTCGACGCGGCCGTTCTCCGTCTCGACGACAAGCGACGCCACCTCCTCGGTCTCGACGATCGCGACGTCAACGACCTTCCCGCGGACCGTCACCTCCTCACCGGTCTCGATGTCGCGGCCCTCGACCGTCGCGTAGAACTCCTCGCCGTCGAACTCGCGGACATCCTTCACGGCGCGACGGATGGAGGCGTAGCGGCGCGGGAAGGGCCGCTCTTCCCCGTCGGCGGCGAGCGTCTCGGCGGTCGTCCACAGGACCGTCCCGAAGAAGCCCGAGACGAGGAAGCCGAGCGCGGAGCGGTTGAAGATGACGCCGTAGCGCTCGCGGTCGTCCCGGAGCGCGTCCTGGGTGGCGTACACCGAGTACTCGCCGTCGCCGACGGCGAGGACCGGCGTGGTGATGCCGCGGCGGGCGCGGGCGATGGTCGCGACTTCAAGGTAATCGAACTCCGCCGGGTCGGGCGCGTTCGACGCCGGGGTGACGAGCAGTTCGACGCTGACGCCGGCGGCGACCTTCGCGGCGAGCTCGTCGCGGAACCGTCGGAGGAGCCCGGGCGTGAGCGACAGCGCAAGCTCGTACTCCGCGTTCGCGATGACCTCTTCGAGGTACCGGAGGATCGTCGAGCGCGACTTGACCAGCGACACCGCCTCCGTCTCCCGGGTCGGCGCGGTGTACCGGGCCTCCAGCTCGTCGACCATCTCGGTGAACGACGAGCGCAGTTCGCCGAAGGCGTCCTCGGGGTCGACGGCGACGATCTTCATCGGCCGCGACTCGCGCAGCTCGACGAGCCCACGGTCGGAGAGGCTCCGGACGGTGTCGTACACCCGCGGCTGCGGGATGTCGGTCCGGTCCGCGATGTCGCTCGCCGTCAGTTCCCCGTGTTCCAACACCGCGAGGTAGGCGTCGATCTCGTACTCGCCGAGATTGAACCGGTCCCCGACGCGATCGAGCGTGTCCCGGAGATCGTCTGTCATACCGTGAAAAGGGGGGCGGGGATTATAACTTCTTACTATGAGCCGAGTTGTACGCGTTTTCGGAGCCTCCTCCTCCGCGCGGCGCGTCCCGTTCCCAGTCGTCGGTTCTTCCGCCCACGGTCGTTCGCGTGGAGAAATGCTTTTTCGGGTGGCCCACGCCGAATCGGCATGGTCTTTCGGGACGGGACGGCAGTTGTGGCGGTCATCTCGCGGGCCGCCGAGGTCGCGGCTCGGCTCGCGGACCTCCCGGGAGCCGACCTGCTGACCGTCGTCGCGTCGCTCGCGGTCGGCGTCGTCCTCGCCAACTTCCTCGTCCGGCTGATCGGTCGGCCGGTGGCGCGCCGCGTGTCGCGGCAGAGCGTCGCGCAGACCATCGTCCGCGGCGTCCGGGCGGGGACGATCGGGGCCGCGCTCCTCGTCGGTCTCGGGGCCGCCGGCTTCCGGTTCTCCGACCTCCTCCTCGGGACGGCGGTGTTCTCGGCGGTCATCGGTATCATCCTCGCCCCGATCGTCGGGAACTTCATCAACGGCGTGTTCGTCCTCGCCGACCAGCCGTTCGAGATCGGCGACATGATCGAGTTAGAGGACGGGACCGCGGGGTTCGTCGAGGACATCACGATCCGGTACACGAAGATATTCACGGTCGACAACACCTTCCTCGTCGTTCCGAACGGGACGATGCGCGAGCGCGACGTGACGAACCTCTCCGCCGAGGACGAGCGGACGCGGCGGTCGATCGACGTCCTCGTCACCTACGAGAGCGACGTCCCCGAGGCGCGTCGGACCATCGAGCGCGCCGCGCGGGACTGCGACGCCGTCATCGGCGGCGGACCCGACATCCGGATCGGTGTGGCGCGGTACATGGCCGGCCCCGACTGTCGCCTCCACGAGTTCGGCGACGACGGGATCCTCCTCCGGCTCCGCTACTGGGTGAAGAAGCCATACAAGCTGTCGAAAGTCCAGTCGGACGTCAACACCCGGATCCGGGAGCGACTGGCCGACGCTGACGTGGAGATGGCGTACCCGCACCGCCACCTCGTCTTCGACGACACCTCGGGCGTCGCCCGGGTCAACGCCGAGGCCGACGCCCGGACCGGTCCGGACTCCGACGCGCTGCGCCAGCATGGGGACCTCGACGGCGACGCCGCGGGGGACGGTGGCACCGCCGTCGACGAGGTCTCCGCCGACGCCAAGGGCGACGAGCGCGGCGACGGCGGAGCGGGCCTGTGACCGGATCGGAAGCCTGATAGAGAGCGCCCGTCGTTCTAACCCAGTGAGCGACGAGCCCGCTGCTGACCCGGACGACCCCTCCGACGGTGCGGCCGGCGACCCCGACGACGGCCCCCTCGACGGCGGGTCGATCACCGAGGGGAGCCTCCTCCGACCGCTGTTCCGCCTGGCGTGGCCGATCGTCGTCATCCAACTGTTACAGGTCACGTACAACATCGTCGACACCCTCTACCTCGGCCGCTTCTCGGCGGAGGCCGTCGGCGCGATCAGCCTCGCGTTCCCCCTGATCTTCCTGCTGATCGCGGTCGCCGGCGGCTTCACAACGGCGGGCGCGATCCTCGTCGCGCAGTACACCGGAGCCGACGGCGACGGCTCCGCGGGGCTCGTGGCGGGACAGACGATATTCACCGTCTCCGTGCTCTCCGTGCTGATCGGGATCGGCGGTTACTTCTACACCCGGCCCGCCCTCAGGATCCTCCCGAGCGACGCGGAGACCGCGGTGACGGTGATCCCGCTCGCGGCCGACTACATGGAGGTCATCTTCGCCGGCATCCCGCTGATGTTCGGGTTCTTCGTCTTCTCGGCGCTGATGCGCGGCTACGGCGACACGCGGACGCCGATGGCGGTCATGTTCGTCTCCGTCCTGCTGAACGTCCTCCTCGACCCGTTCTTCATCTTCGGCTTCGAGGGGAACCCGCTGTTCGCGTGGCTCGCCGCGGTGCCCGGCCTCGCGGCGCTCGACCCGGTCGCGCTGGAGGCGACCCTGCTCTCGATGACGGGGATCACCGGTATCGGGATCCGGGGGGCCGCGCTCGCGACGATCCTCTCGCGCGGCGTGGCGACCGCCATCGGGCTCTGGGTCCTGTTCGGGACCGGGTACGGGCCCGACGTGACGCTCGGGCACCTCGTCCCCGACCTCGACTTCATCCGCGACATCTTCCGGCTCGGGCTCCCCTCCAGCGTCGAGCAGACGACGAGCGCGCTCGCGATGATCACGCTCACCGCGATGATCGTCACGTTCTCGCCGCCGGTCGTCGCCGCCTACGGGCTCGGCAACCGGCTCATCTCGCTCGTCTTCCTGCCCGCGATGGGGCTCGGCCGCGCCATCGACACGATGGTCGGGCAGAACCTCGGCGCGAACCGCGCCGACCGCGCGGGCAAGGCGGTGAAGTTCGCCGCCACGACCGGCGCGGGCGTGATGTTCCTCGTCGCGGTCGTCGCCGTGACGTTCACCGAGCCCATCGTCGGGGCCTTCCTCGGCGACGTGCCGGACGCGCCGGCGACGATCGGCTACGCGGTCGAGTACGTACAGATCCGCTCGGTGGAGTTCGCCTTCATCGGCGTCTCGCAGGTGATCCTCGGCGCGTTCCGCGGGGCCGGCAACACGAAGACGGCGATGGTGATCTCGATCGTCACGCTCTGGGTCGGGCGGGTCGCGAGCGTGGCCTACCTCGTGTTCGTGGCCGGCTGGGGCGAGACCGGGGTCTGGGTCGGCATGGCCCTCGGGAACGTCCTCGGGGCCATCCTCGGCGTCGCGTGGTTCTCGCGCGGCACGTGGACCGAGCGGTACATCGACGATCCCGAGCCCGGCGTCGACCCCGTCGGAGACGACTGAGTCCCCCTCGAACTCAGTGCCGGAAGAGGTACACCGCGTCCTCGTCGCGGAGGAGACAGAACCGCGCGCCGTCGTTCTCCGGAAACGTCGTCCCCGTCTGCCTCGTGACGAATAGCCGCGAGAAGACACCCTCGCACACCGGACAGGCCATCTCCTCGCGGTTCTCCCAGAGGCTCGTCGCGCCGGAGTCGCGGAGCTGTTTCAGTTCGTGGCGGTGGTCATGGACGTCGAAGCCGCTCATGTGCGGGAGTTCGTCGGCGGGGTGTTGAACGTGTCCTCGCGAGTCTCAGTTCGGAGAACGCGGCCTCAGTTCTCCAGCCGCATCGGCTGGGCCTCTCCGTAAGTGAGCGTCCGCCACACCCACTCGACGGGGCCGAACCGGAAGTACCGCAGCCAGAGCACCGAGAGCGGGACTTGGACCGCCCAGATCGCCACGACGATCGCCATCGCCTCAACGCGGCTGACGGAGCCGAACAGTCCGAGCCCGTGGCCGTAGAATATCGTCGTCGCGACGACCGTCTGGAGGAGGTAGTTCGTGAACGCGGTGCGGCCGACCGCGGCGAGCGCGCGGGTCGCGAGTCCCTCCCCGCGCCACCGGACGAACAGGGTGACGAGGCCGACGTAGCCGCCGGCGACGAGGAGGCTCCCGACGTAGTTGAACTGCCGCCAGTAGAGGGCGGCCCCGGCGCTCCAGTCGTTCGCCTCGACGTACGCGACGCCCGCGACGACGATGCCGACGCCGACGACCCCGGCGGCGACGAGCCGGCGGTAGAACGCCGTCGAGCGCTCGCCGGTCAGCACGCCCTCCTTGTACAGCGCCATCCCGAGCAGCATCACGCCGCCGACGCGCCAGAAGCTCTGTCCGATGAACCCGGACGTCTGTCGCTGGAACGACGAGGAGACGCGGTGGCTCATCTGGTCGATCCAGCCGCCGCGGTAGGCGGCCACCTGCTCTCGGATCGCGGCCTCCGCGGGCTGCCACTGGGCGGCGATCGCCTCGCCACCGACCGACACCGCGGCGAACAGTTCGATGGCGGGGACGAACAGCAGGAACACCCCAGCGAGCGTGGTGAGCCGGCGCGCGTCGAGGTCGCGGACGAACAGCAGGAAGATGCCGGTGAGCCCGTAGGTGACGAGGATGTCGCCGTACCACAGCAGGTACGCGTGGAGAAGCCCGATGGCGATCAACACCGCGGTCCGGCGGAGGTGGAGGCGGGCGGCGTCTTGGCCCTTCTCCTCCTTACTCTCGACGAACAGCAGGACGCCGGCGCCGAACAGCGCCGAGAACACCGTGATGAACTTCGACTGCGCGAACACGTGGCCGGCGAACCAGGTCCAGTAGTTGAGCCCGGTGAAGTCGCCGTAGACGGTGGGGTTGAGCAGGGTCTGCTCCGGCATCGAGAAGACGCGGATGTTGATGACGAGGATGCCGAGCAGCGCGAAGCCGCGGAGCGCGTCGAGGCTGGTGATCCGTTCGGAGGGCGGCGTCGGGCCGGGATCGCGGGTCACGAGTTGTCACCGGAAACGCCGCCCAGCATCGAATAGGTTCCCATCGCTGCTGGCTCAGTCCAGCCGGACCGCCGCGCCGGTCTCCGCCGAGCGATAGATCGCGTTGACGACCCGCTGGACGCGCAGCCCTTCCTCGACGGTGTTGATCGACGGCGGCTCGTCCGCGGCGGCCGCCTCGAGGAACGTCGCCTGTTCGGCGGCGTGCGCGTCGCCGTCGCGCGTCTCCACGGTCGCGTCCGCGAGGTGGTGGCCGCCGCCGACGCCGGCCTCGTGGACGGTGAGGTCGTCGCTGCCGCGGTCGAACGTCGCGCCCGCCTCGGTGCCGCGGACGACGAACTCGTCGGTCGTCGGCCGGTTCGTCGCCCACGCGACCTCCAGGGAGACGGTGCTGCCGTCGGCGGCGCGGATGAACGCCGACGCAGAGTCGTCGACGTCGAACCCCTCCGGCCCGACGTCGTCACCCCACATGTGGACGTACGCGTAATCGTCGCGGCCGCCGAACTCCGACCGCGTCTCCCCAGTGACCTCGACGACCTCCGGGTGATCGAGGAAGTAGAGCGCCAGGTCGATCGCGTGGACGCCGATGTCGATGAGCGCGCCGCCGCCGGCGACGTCCGCCGACGTGAACCACGAACCTCGTCCGGGCACGCCGCGCCGCCGGACGTAGTTCGCCTCGACGTGAGTGGTCTCGCCGAACCGCCCCTCGTCTTGGTAGTGTTTGATCACCTGGACCGGCTCCGCGAACCGGTTGTTGAACCCGACCATACAGAACCCGTCGGCGTCGCGGGCGGCCTGAGCGATACGCTCGGCGCTGTCGAGCGTGTGTGCCAGCGGCTTCTCTAGGAGAACGTCGAGGCCGGCGGACAGCGCCGACGTCGCGTACTCCTCGTGGAACCGGTTCGGTGTGGTGACGAACACAGCGTCGCAGTCCTCGTAGAGGTCGCCCTCGTCCTCGTAGGCGGGGACGCTGAACTCCTCGTGGAACCGAGTGCGGGCGTCGGCGTCGACGTCCATCCCGCCGACGAGGTTCGCGCCGCGCTCGGCGAGCTTCGTCGCGTGGTGGGACCCGATGCCGCCGAGGCCGACGATGCCGACCGCGACGTCGTCCGGACGTGTCATAGGCGGCGTTCACCACGAGCGTTGTTAAGGCTCACGTCCAGGCGAACGCGAGGAGGAATGACGCGGGCGAGCGCCGACGATCGGGACGCCTCGGGGAGTCGTCGCGGTCACGCGACGGCGACGAGCAGCGCTAGCGCGACGTCGACCGCCGAGAGAGCGCTCCCGACTACCGCTGCCGCGCCGTCGGCCACCGCTGCGGCGTCGACCGTCGCTGGCGACATCGAGTCGACAACGTCGAGGAGCTCGCCGATCGACCCCGCGTTCCCGGCGAGTGCGTCGCGCGCGTCGAGGAGGGCGCGGAACCGCTCCGGCTCGCGGGCGACGACGAACCGACCGACGGTCCCGCCCGTCGCGAGGAACGCGACCGCTGCGAGTACCCGCGATATCGAGATCAGCTTCAACAGGAGCGGGAGCGCGAGCGCTAGGGCCAGCGCGGCGACGACGCCCGTGACGACCTCGCCAAGCGACCCGCCGGCCGCGAGGTCGACGACGCCCGCGCCGGACAGCAGGACGAATCCGCCGACCGAGAGGGCCAGCGTCCCCCACATGAACGCCGCGAGGAGACGGACCGGTCCGTCGTATCCGCTCCCGGCGTCGTCCGGGACGTCGTCGTGGACCCAGGGATTGCGCATATCCGAGGTCGCGGGGCGACGAACATATAGATCGCTTCAGATCTCAGAAACGCTCGGCCTGAAACCGAGCGGGCGGCAAAATCGGCCGGACACCGGTCTCGCGCGGGCCGCCGAGACCGGATCAGTCGCTCGGATGCGGCCCGGTCATCCACTCGCTCGCCTGCGGTTCGTCCGGATCGGTGACGACCTCGACGAGCGCCGGACCGTCACGGGCGCGGGCGCGCTCGACGGCGTCGCCGACCGCGTCGCGCTCGCGGACGCGCTCCGCGGGCAGGCCCATCCCGGACGCGACCGCGACGAGGTCGAGGCCGGTCTCCGCCCAGCCGTAGCTCTGGTCCGGGAAGTCGTACGACCGCGACGCCTCCTCGCTGATGATCGCGTAGTCGTCGTTGTTGAGCGCGACGACCGTGACGTCGATCCCCTCGCTCGCGAGCGTGTGGAGCTCGTGGACGCACATCATGAGCCCGCCGTCGCCGGTGAGCGCGACGACGTCGCGGTCCGGGTTCGCCAGCTTGGCGCCGAGCGCCGACGGGAGCCCGGTGCCCATCGTCGCCCACGAGCCGGGGTTGACGTACGACTGCGGCCCCGAGGCCGGGAACGAGACGAGCGTCCACAGCCGGAACCCGCCCGCGTCGGCGGCGACGACCGCGTCTTTCGGGACCGCGTCGCGCACGGCCGAGAGCACGTCGACGGAGCGGAGGGGCCGGTTGTCGGCCGACTGCTCGCCCACATCGTTCTCCGTCGACTCCGACAGCGCCGCGAAGCGTCCGCGGTCGGCCGCGCGGACCGACTCGGCGCGTTCGGCGCCGTCGTCGCCGCGCGTCGACGCCGCTCCCTCGTCGAGACGATCGCCGAGCGCGCGGAGGAATCGGTCCGCGTCGGCGACGACGCCGAGGTCCGCGTCGTAGCCGAAGCCGACGTCGTCGCCGTCGAGCGTGACGTGGATCAGCGTCTCCGGCATCGCGACGGACCATGAGGCGGTCGCGACCGCGTCGAGGTCGGACCCGACGACGAGGCCGACGTCCGCGTCCGCGAGGAGGCCCCGGAGCTCCGTGCTGGCCCCCCCGCAGAGCACCCCCGCCGACAGCGGGTGCGTCTCGGGAAGCGTCCCCTTCCCCTTGTACGTCGTCACGACCGGCGCGTCGAGCCCCTTGGCCACCGACCGGAGCGCGTCGGTCGCGTCCGCGCGCCTGACGCCGCCGCCGGCGAGCACGACGGGCGCTGTGGCGTCACAGAGTCGGTCTACAGCCTCGCGCACCGCCACCGCGGGCGGTGCCGGCGGCGGCGAGGGGTCGCGCTCGCCGACCGCGGGCTGTGGGGTCCGCCCCGCGAGGAAGTCCTTCGGGATCCCCACGCGGACCGGTCCCTGCGGGTGTTCGCGGGCGGTCCGGATCGCCTCGACGACGGCCGGCACCGCGCCCGCGGGCGAGTCGACGAGGACGTTGTCCTTGACGACGGTGTCGTACGTCTCCGGCGGCGTCTCGTGGATCCCGTCGCCGCCGCGGACCGACCGCTCGGTCTCGACAGCGAGGTGGAGCATGGGGACGCAGTCGTTCAGCGCGTTCTTCAGCCCGTTCATCGCGTTGGTGTCGCCCGGGCCGGGGACGACGCAGGTGGCCGCCATCGCGCCCGGCTCGCTCGTCTCGGCGTACCCCCACGCCTGGTGCGGCACGGCGGTCTCGTGGCGGGCGACGACGAAGCGCGCGTCGCGGTCGGCGAGCGCGCGGTTCAGCGGGAGGGTCTGCTTCCCGGGGATTCCGAAGACGGTGTCGACACCGCGGTCCAGCATGGCGTCGACGACCGCCTCGGCGACGGTTGGCGAGTCGTCGTCCCTGTCGGCGGCGGGCGAGGGCTGGTCAGCGTCCATGTCGCGAAGTCGCCGGAGCGTGTGTTGAAAGCTTCGCCCGCCGACAGACCCGCGGGCGGGAATTGGACGCAGCGTGGCGGGGGCGAGGAACGCGTCGGAGAGGCGGCGACGCCACGCGTTACACACGTACACTTATCCTCGCGTGCGCTGTCATGTGGAACGTATGCGCTTACCAGAGACGCGCGACCTGTTCGCGAGGAAACTGCAGTTTCCGGCGGCCCGAACCGAGGTGCTGGAGACGGTCGGCGACACGGAACTGTCGCCGCCGGACGGCGAGTCCACGACGATCCGAGCGGTCATCGAGCGGTCTGACGTCGAGACGTTCGACTCGGCCGACGACCTCTACGACACGCTGATGATGCTCGTCGGCGCGCAGTTCATCGGCCGCCGGTACTACGACGACCGCGGCGGAATGCCTGGGGACGAGGAGAACGAGGTGAGCTTCTGATGTCCGTCACGCTCGTGTCGGGGGTCAACGGCGTCGGCCTCTCCAGCGTCTGTCAGGCGGTCAGACGTGGACTCGGAGAGGGGTACAAGCTGATCAACTTCGGCGACGTGATGCTCGAACAGGCGGCGGCGATGGGGCTCGCGACCGAGCGGGCCAAGCTCGGCACGCTCTCGCAGCCCGAGACGCGTCGGCTCCAGCGCCGCGCGGGCGAGTTCGTCGCGAAGGAGGCGGAGACGACGAACGTGATCCTCTCGACGCACCTCGCGGTCGAGACGCTGACCGGCTACGTCCAGGGGCTCCCCGTCGAAGTGCTCGAAGACGTCTCGCCGGACGCGTTCGTCCTCGTAGAGGCGGAACCCGCGACGATCCTCGAGCGCAGGCGGGCGAGCGACCGCGATCTCGACGGGGTCACCGAACGCCAGATCGACTTCGAGCAGGACCTCAACCGGTCCGCGGCGCTCCAGTACGCTCGCGACCAGAACGCGCCCGTCCGGTTCGTCGAGAACGAGGGAGAGATCGAGGAGGCGGCAGAGCGCCTGGCGGACGCGATCTGAGCGGGCGACCCGATTCGACCCGCGTGCGGTAAGACGGCGTCGGGCGCGGGCTACTCCGCGACGTTCGTCTCGCGGACGCGGACGCCCTTCCGCCCGAGGTGCCGCATCTGCCGCTGCGCGAACTCCTCCTCGCTCGACCCGCGCGTCGCGAGGACGTAGACGAGCGCGGAGCCGGTCGGGCGCATCGTCCGCCCCGCGCGCTGTGACCCCTGTCGTCGGGAACCGCCGAGCCCGCTCGCGACGACCGCGAGTTCGGCGTTCGGGAGGTCGATCCCCTCGTCGCCCACGCGAGAGACGACGAGGACGTCGAGGTCGTCGTCGGTCGCACTGCCGTCGCCCGAACTCCCCGCTTCGCCGTCCGCCCGGAACCGGCGGAACAGCTCTGCGCGCTCGTGGTGCGGCGTCTCGCCGCTGATGAAGGGGACGCCGAGCGCGTCGGCGATCGCCGCCCCCTGGTCGAGATACTCGACGAAGACGAGCGCCTTCTTGTCGCGGTGGGCCGCGAGCAGGTACCGGATCTCCTCGACCTTCGCGGGGTTCTCGGCCGCGAGCCGTCTGCGCTCCCGGCCGTCCGCGGCGGCGTACTCGTTGCGCGCCATCTCCTCGCGCCACGGGACGTACCGGATCTCGACCTCGGGCTCTTGGACGAAGCCGGCCTCGAACAGCGCGTCCCAGTCCGCGCCGATGGGCTGGCCGATCAGGGTGTAGATCTCCTCTTCGCTGCCGGTCTCGCTGACCGGGGTCGCCGAGAGACCCAGCCGGTGTTTCGCCTGTAGCTCCGCCGATCTGGAGAAGACCGGGGCGGTGATGTGGTGACAGTTGTGCGTTAAGTAGCCGTCTGCGACGAACGTATGATCCCGTGTCTCAAAGTCATATACGGTCTCGACACCCTCCTTTGTGACCGAAGTGACCTCGACGATCTGTAAGTTTTCAAGCTGCTCTAGCCGGTCTGCGTGCTGAGACGCTTTTGTACGACGGTTCTGTTCGCGCTCAGTAATCACTTGTTGTGTGCGTTCATCTCCCCGGGACGCCAAGGTATACGCATGACTGGTTGAGACGTCCAGTTCGTCCCCGATCTCTGCGTATGTGACTCCGCTATCCTCACGCATCGAATTAACTGAGATCAGATCTGTTCGTGCGTACTTTCGAAGCTCCTCGGCGAGAGAACTCAGATGGCGCTGGCCCAGACGATTCTCTCCACGAATAACATCACCGACTGTCTGTCGAGCGACACCGATCATATCCGCGATCTGCTCGTTCGACAGTTCCACGTCGTCTTTGATCTGTTCGAGGTATGTGCCAACAGGGACTCCCGTCGCTGGAGTCTTGCCGAGCGAGATTCGCCCTGATTTGTGTCCTAGCCTGAATCCGACTTTCTCAGCGAACAGCACACCATATCGCGACGGTATCAATACCCGGTACAGATCACTATGAGTACCTTCTCTGTCTATCTGAAGATGACTCGACGGGATTCCAAGGTGCTGTAGAAGCAGGACAACGTCTTTTGTGAGACGCTCTGAGACCGTGTTGAGTTGTATTCGTCCCTCCTTATCAACGGAGCCCTCAGCGTCAAACAACCCCCTCAACAACGCACCGATTTGGTCCGGACGCCATCCGTATGCTTCCGGAGGGACAGTCACTCTCCGTGCCTTACTCCCGGACAGGAGATCCCAAGGGAGCCGGTCCGCAAAGCCTTCCGACCACAATGTGAGGTCCCCCCTTCCGTTCTCGAAGACCGAGTAGTCGAGTTCGACCCGTTCACACAGATCTTCGAGAATGTCTATCTGTTCCCGCTTATTCCGTGCGAACGAGAATTTCACGTGTCCGTGACGATCCCTGTGGCCGTCCCCGATAAACCAGCCGAGCAGTTCAGCCGGTGCGGAACTGGATTCATGGGTACCGGTATAACTCCTCGGCTCCGTTTGCGGTCTAACAAGGAATTCACCCTCTGAGACGCCTTTTTGTTCCGCGATCTCCCCAGTCTCGGGGTCGAAGACGAGGTGAGTGTGTCCCTCCGTCGCCGTTATCGGGTATCCCTGGCGTGTTTCGATCCGTTCGACCGGTGCCGAGGATTTGTAAATGCCCGTAACGGTAGTGAATCGGTAGCTCCCCCGTTCGCGATCGAACGTGCGGACCGAGAGATCGATATCCGTCGTCCACCCGTCTTCCAGCCCGTATCTCTCATCAAGCTCGTGGAATGTCGTGCTTCCGGAAGGTGTTTCGACGATAGTGTCTCCGGTCAGACACTCGTCGAAACAGATCAGCCCCCACTCGCGGGAGTCGAAGAGGCTCCGGTGGCGGTCCATCCCGGCGATCTGGTAGGTCGCGATCGTGACGGGGCGGATCTCCTTGGTCCCCCCGTGGTACAGCCCGATATCGGCGGGGTTGACCGTGGAGTGCTCCAGCAGCTCCTCGCGCCACTGGTCGGCGAGTTCACGGGAGGGGACCAGGATCAGCGTCTCGCCGCCGACCGCGGCGATCGTCGCGATCCCGGCGACGGTCTTACCGGATCCGGGCGGGCCGACGTACACGCCCGACTTGCGGTCGAGGAACGTCTCGACCCACGTCTCCTGGTAGTCGCGGAGGTCGGTTGTGAGGTCGATCTCGACCGGATCGCCGGTCTCGAGGTCGCGGTCGTCCTCGACCGGGTAGCCGGCGTCGTAGAGCGCGCGCTTGACCGCGGCGACCGCCGTCTCGTTCACCCACGCCTCGGTGTCCGAGATTGGCGCGCGGAGGTGATCGTCGTCGAGGTGCTGGTCGGCGACGTTCCCCATGAGGTTCTCGGAGGCGGCCTCGAGGACGACGTACCCGTCCGCGTGGGTGTACAGGCGGAAGCGGTGGGCCCGGCGCCACTGGTCGCGCACCCACGCTTCGAGGTGTTCGTACCGGCGCGGCAGGACCGACCGAAGCGCGCCCACGAGCGCGTCGGCGTCGTCGAACGGCGCGGCCCACACGTCTTCCCGCCGGATCCGGTAGAGGTACCCGCGGGTCCCGGGCTCGGTGCCGGTGGTGTCGACGAGGTTCGCGAACTGCGAGAGCCGCGCCCGGGTGTACTGCGTGGGGCGGTCGACGACGATCTCGCGGCGCTTCGGGAAGGTCACCACGCGCTCGCGGCTCGCTAACGCACCCCAGTCGCGCGGGTAGAAGACGATGGGATCGGCCTCGACGTCGAGCCGGTCCACGTCGCCGCGGTCGACGAGCGCTTCAAGTGCGTCGCGCGCGGCCGCCTGCGACGTTCCGATCCGGCGGGCGACCTCGCTCGCGGTCGCGACCGGGCGCTCCTCGGCTTCGAGCGCCTCGTGGAAGCGGTCCACGGAGAGGTCCTCGACTGCGGTGGCGTCGTCGCTGGGATCGCCGCCGGCGTCGTCGCCGGTGTCGTCGGTCATCACCGCCGCTTCGGCCGCGACGCTGAAATGGATAGCGTCAGCGGACGGGACGCGTCGGTGACATTACGCAGGCCACACCGGATCGGTGCCGAGCGATCGACCGCCAACACCTCCAAATCCCCAGTCGCGAGGCGGGCGCACGCTCGTTGCGCTCCTCGTCACTCGCTGCGCTTGTTCCTGCGGTGCTTACGTCTCCTGCGCCCGCCTCGCGACTGCCCCTTTGAGTCCCGCCCCACCCCGCACCGCAGCCTCACGCCTCCCCAGCCTCGTCAGTCGACCGCCGCTACGCTCTGGCCGACTGACTCCCTCGCACGCGCTCCTCGCGGCCGCTGGTGCGGCCGCTCGGAGGCGCGCGCCACCGCACGGCTAGGCAGTGGTGATTCGCAGGAATACGGAGGGTTCGCCCGGAGGGAAACGTCGCCGACTAGCGGCCCGGCGACCGCTGCCGACACCGCCGCGAGGTGATTCCCTCCTTCGAGCGGAACCGACAGCCGCAGTCGGTACAGCGCACGAACGGCTCGCCCGGCTCGGTCTCGAGGCGGTGTTCGCCCACCTCGAACGGGCGGGTTACGGTCCGAGGTCGGATCCGGTCGGGGATCGGCGTGGAAGCGGACTCGCTCAGCGCGGCCCGCACGGCGATGGTGTCGACGTCGACGCCGTCCCACCGCGGGGCCTCCAGCGCGTCTTCGCGGTCCGCGACCTCGGTCCAGCCGGTGACGACGACCGGGGAGTTCGTCTCCGTGTCGCTCACGACCACGACGAACCGGACGCCGCCCTCGACGAGGGCGAACCGCCAGCCGTCGGTGTTGTTCCACCGGAGCTGTCCCTCGCGGATCGCGTCGCTCACCGTGCGCGTGGACACGTAGCGACCGGGCTGTTCCAGCCGTTCGCGGAAGTGATCGGTGAGCGCGTACAGAGTCGGATCGCGCACCGGCGGGTCCTCCGGCGTTCGGGCGGCGGCCGTCCCGCCGTGGGGCGACTCGACCGACCGATACTCGCCGGTTCGACCGGTTGAGTCAGCGCGACCGGCTCGAGCGCGGCGGCGCGCGGGCGACTCCGGCGGCGACCGGGGCCGTCCGTCTGCCCGCCGGCTCGCGGCGGCGGTCGTGGAAGCGGTCCGACGCTCCGTCGATCCGGGCCCGAGGGGCTCCGCGTCCCCCGACCCGCCCTGTCGGGATGCCACTACGGTATCGTTCCGAGCGCGCTCTTAAGTGTGTTACGCCGACACAGGGGCGGACCGCGTCGCGAGCCGCCGTGAACCCCGGAATCCATTTCTCCGACCGGCCCGTTCGGAGCGGTATGACGCGCGCAGCCGCGCGGGCCGGGTTCGAGACGTTCCTGGGCGACGCCGTGAGCGCGACGCGACGCGAGTTCAGCGTCGAGCGTGCCCTCCGAGACGTCGGTCTGGGACCGGCGGGCGCGGTCGTCGACCGGCTCCGCGAGAACGCCGACGCGCTGGAGCGGCGAGTCGTCGAGCCGGAGCTCGCCGCCTACCGGGACGACGCGCTCGCGCAGTTCGACGTCGTCCTCGAATACGCGAGCGGCGACGACCCGATCGACGCCTACGCCGACGAGCTGGTGGCGCGGGACGGGTTTCACGACGCGCTCGCCGCCGACGCCGAGGACCGCACCGCAGCCGCGGTCGAGGCGGCGATCGTCGAGCGGTCGCGGCGGCTCGGCGACGGGGTCCGCCCGATCGTCGAACGGCCCGAGGAGGCGTTCTGGCCGGCGACCACCGCCGCCTTCGACCGGGAGGCGGCGACGGCGCTGGTCGAGGAGGCGTTCCCATTCACGGGCGTGTTGCGCGAGTTCCCGTCCGCGTTCGTCTTCGAGGCGCGGATCGATCCCGAGGAGGTCGTGGGCGGTCCGTTCGCCGCTGCGCTGCCGAGCGTCTCCGTCGAGTACACCGACGAGGCGACGCGGGCGATGCGGCGCGCGGAGCGGCGGATCATCGAGGAGACGAAACGCGAGGTCGCGACCCGGTTCGACGCGAACTGAGGTGTCGTCGCTCGCGCGGCCGTGCTTACAGACGGGGCTCGACCGCGGCGGCCTCGTCGAAGCCCCAGAGCCCGACACCGCGCTCCCGCGCGTCGGCCTCGGCCGCGGCGTACGCGTCGCGCTTCGCGAACTCGGTGTCGTACAGCCGGGCGTACCCCCCGCTCAGCAGGCGCTCGTTGAACTCCTCGCCGTCGACGTACAGCACCGCCAGCAGCCGCCCGTAGCCGCCGCGGCGGTCGCCGCCGGTCACGACGGTCACCTCCTCGCCGGCGAGTTCAGACTCGGCGAACGCCGAGGCCTCGATGCCCCACGCCCGGAGATGGACTCGTCCGGCATCCGTCTCCGGGATGCCCTCGAACTCGGCAGGCGATGTCGACTCAACGTTCGTCTCGGGCGCGTCGACGCCGAGGAGTCTGACCGTGTCCACCTCGCCGTTCGGGAACTCGACCTCCATCGTGTCGCCGTCGACGACGCGCACGACAGTGCCGGTCCACGCCGTGTCGGCCGGGTCGTTCGGGTCGACACCGTCGGGGTCGTCGGGCGGCGAGTCGAGGTCGCCGGTCGGCGGGCCACTGTCGGTGACGGGGACCCCGGCGCAGCCGGCCAGCACGAGGAGCGCGACGACGGCGAGGACCGGGAGATATCTCCGGCGGGAGCGCATGAGGGTCGTGTTACGGCGACTTCGTTATAACTACGCAGGGGTTGACTCGTCCGAGCGACCGCCAGTCGTCTTCGCCGACCGCCTTCCAGAAGCTCCGCGGCGGGCGGGAGAGCGTCTCCCGGACCCCGTCGTAGCTGAGGAGGTTCTCGCCGTCGAGCACGAGTTCGAACCGCTCGTGGTCCGTCTCGGGGTCCTCGCGGTACATCCGCCGCGTGTATCGGTTGGGGTAATTGAATATCAGGCGGCCGCCCGGCTCGACGCGGTCGTACAGCGCGCGGAGCGCCGCCCGCGGTTCCGCGACGTAATGGAGCGTCGCGAGACAGGTGACGCACTCGAAGCGCCGATTGACCTCGAACATCGGGAGCCACGCCGTCTCGAACGTCAGCGCGTCCAGCCCGCGCTCAGCGGCGAGCGAGCGGTTCCGCCGGACGACCGAGTCGGCGGCGTCGTACCCGTATAGGTCGACTTCGGGATGTCGGCGGGCGAACTCGAACAGCATGAACGCCGGGCCGCACCCCACGTCGGCGAGCGACGCCGGAAGCGACTCGTAAAGCCGCTCCAGTCGGTCGATCGTCCGCTCGCCGGCGGCGCGCATCTCGCTCAGTTCCTCTCGGTCCGTCGTCTTCCAGTGGTCGTCCCAGTCGATCGTCGACGGAAACGACATCGGAACGATCTACGGAGCGTCAAAGGAAATGCGTTTACGAGGCATGCGAGTAGGTACCACGCGTTCGACGGTGCGACCACTCCGGCACCGCAAAGGGAAGGTCGTCGCCTCCCTCGCGGGGAGGCGGCCGCGCCGGATCTGGCCTCGAACGACCAGACATCGGATCGGATGCGAGAGACGCCAGAGCACCTCTCGGCACGAAAAACATATCAGCCGCGCCTCGAAGATGCCGAGGCATGGACCCCGCGCTCGCCTTCCTCCTCCTCGTGTTCGGGATTCCGTTAGCTGTCTGGCCGTACAGAGTCGCCCTGTTCGGAGAACAGGCGGACTCTATCGGGAGCAAGCGGTCGTGGTCCGAGGTCGAACCCACGGAGTCGAAGGTGAAACTCACCCGAATAATGGGTGTCGTGATGACGGTCGTCGGAGCCGTCTTGCTGCTCACTGTCTGACCCGTCCCGTTCGATGTACTCGTCACACGGAGTGGTTCGACGCAATCTTCCCCGAACTGATTTCTCTCAGAGGTGAAGCTCTCGGCCACTGGCTGTGGCTCACGAGTGTAGAAATCTAGTCCGCCCTCCCCGAATTGAACGGGGGACAAGTCGATCTACAGTCGACTGCTCTACCAGGCTGAGCTAAGGGCGGTTATGGTATTCTAGCCGCCGGATTCAACTTAAGCGTTCCCTTTCAAATCCGGTGTGATCCGCCGTACCGCAGCGAGGGGCGGCCGCCTCGCGACCCACCCCGACCGCGCTCGCCGCGGGGCTGTTAAGTCGCTCGCGGCGGGAGCGGAGATATGGCCGACGGCGACGACAGACAGGCGACGTTCGGGGCCGACGGGAGCCTCGAAACCGAGACGACGCCGGACGCGACGGGCGAGAACGACTTCGGCGAGGAGAAGGACGCCAATGAGACGGACGGCGGGTACAGCCGCTACGTCGTCTCCAGCCTCCTCCAGAAGGCGGTCCGGCGCTCCGACGAGGAGGTCGCCGCGTGGGCCGCGTGGGAGCTCGCGCGCTCCGGGTACGCGTGGAACCTCTGGGACCGGCTCAACCTCTACGTCGTCGAGGATCTCCGCGCGGGCGACGAGGTCGCGCTCACCGTCGAGCGATACGAGGAACTCGCCACCGAGCGCTGGGAGCCCGACGCGTGGAAGGGCCGACTCTGCGCGATCCACGCCGCACTCGCGGCCGCCCGAGCCCACTCGACGCGCGAGGCGTCGAACGCGGACGCCTACTTCGGCGCGGTCGCCGATATCCGGGCCGAGGCCCGCGAGCGCGGCGAGGAGCCGGCGCACGACTTCCCGGTCGGCGACCTCGAACCGGACGGCGAGTTCGACGCCGTCTTCGACGGGCACACCGGCGAAGGGTCCAAGCGCGGGCGCGGCACCCGATTCTTCAAGACACACGGGGCGCGCGTCGGCCCGGAAGGCGAAGACGAACAGAGCGCGCGGTGGCAGCGGCTCGCGATGTTGCTCGACGAGGAGATCGAGTACGACGAAGCCGAACTCGACCGCGCCGTCGAACCGGTCGACGCGGACCACCCGTGGAGCGACTCGGACGCGAACACCGGCGCTGACGGGAGCGGTTCGGGGTCGACCGACGCCGCCGCCAACGACGACGACGCGGACGACGAGACCGGATCGCTCACCGACTTCACGGAGTAACGCGCCGCTCTAATCGGCGCTGCGGCGGCCCCCGCTCCGATCCCCGCTTCCGTCAACGCTTATCAGCGGGGCGCGAGTATTGCGACCATGACACACGTTGCGATCGTCGGCGGTGGACCGGCGGGACTGAGCGCGGGACTGTTCGCGGGCAAGAACGGACTCGACACCGTCCTCTTCGACACCGACGACACGTGGATGCACAAGGCGCACCTGTTCAACTACCTCGGCGTGGGCTCGGTCGGCGGGAGCGAGTTCCTCTCGACCGCGCGCCAGCAGGTCGACGACTTCGGCGTCGATCGCCACCAGGGCGAGGCGGTCACCGGCGTCGAATCGGTCGACGACGGGTTCAGCGTGACGACCGAGGACGGTGAGTACGACGCCGACTACGTCGTGCTCGCGACGGGCGCGAACCGCGACCTCGCGGAGGAGCTCGGCTGCGAGTTCGGCGGCGACGACACCGTCAGCGTCGACGTCTCGATGGAAACTAGCGTCGAGGGCGTCTACGCCACCGGCGCGATGGCCCGCGCCGAGGAGTGGCAGGCGGTCATCTCCGCCGGGGACGGGGCCGCGGCGGCGCTGAACATCCTCTCGAACGAGAAGGGCGAGCACTACCACGACTTCGACGTCCCCGACACCGCGACGTCGGTGTTCGGCGACCTGATCGACGACGGGGACTGACTCCTCCCTCGGCGCGGTCGGTCGCGCGTTCTCGACTCACTCGCTCGTTCAGCGGCGCGACAAGCGACGGCGGACCGCGTCGACGCCCCGGCGCGCCCGTCGGCCGACGCGCATCGCGGCGAAGGCGCCCCGGACGAACCAGTCGGTTGGGATCCGGTCCGGGAACGTCAGCGGGCCGACCCGCGAGACGCCGACGGTCCGGGTCTCCGTGTACCGCCGGATCCCCTCCGACCCGTGTCGCCGACCCAGGCCGGAGTCGCCGAACCCCCCCATCGGCGCGTCGACCGCGCCCCACGTCGCGAGGAAGGCGTCGTTGACGTTCACCGTGCCGCAGTCGATCCCTCTGGCGAGTTCCGCACCGCGCTCGTGGTCGCCGGTCCAGACGCTCGCGTTGAGGCCGTACGACGAGTCGTTCGCGGCCGCGACCGCCGCCGCCGCGTCCGGCACGGGCGTCACCGCGGCGACGGGCCCGAACGTCTCCTCGCAGGCGACCGTCGAGTCGGGTTCGACTCCGGTCAGCACGGTCGGCTCGTAGCAGTACGGCGCGACGTCCGGACGGGCGCGCCCCCCGGTCTCGACCGTCGCGCCCCGCTCGCGCGCGTCGTCGACGTGCGACTCGACGCGGGTCAGCTGGTCGGCGTCGACGAGCGAGCCGAGGTCGGCGTCGTAGTCGTAGCCGGTCCCGAGCGTCAGCGATTCCGTCTCGCGGACGAACGCGTCGAGGAACTCGTCGTAGACGGACTCGACGACGTACACCCGCTCGGCGGAGAGACAGAGCTGGCCGACGTTCGAGAAGCAGGCCTGGACCGCGCCGCGGGCGGCCTCGTCGACGTCGACGTCATCACAGACGACGAGAGGATTGTTGCCACCGAGCTCCAGCGAGCAGCCGATCAGGTTCCGGCCCGCGCGCTCCGCGATGGTCCGGCCGGTCGCCGTGCTGCCGGTGAACGCCACGTAGTCGACCGCGTCTATCAGCGGCGGCCCGATCGTCGGCCCCTCACCGGTGACGACCTGGAAGAGGTCATCCGGGAGCCCGGCGACCTCCAGCAGCTCGGCGAGGAGTAGCGCCCCGTACGGCGTCTTCTCGTCCGGTTTGATCACGACCGCGTTGCCCGCGGCCAGCGCGGGGATCGCGTCGGCCATCGACAGGGTGAGCGGGTAGTTCCACGGCGAGATGACGCCGACGACGCCGACCGGCTCCCGCGTGACCGTCGCGGTCGTGACGCCGGGCGCGACCCCGCGCCGGCGCTCTTCGGCGAGCTCGCCGGGGGCCTCGCTCGCGACGTACGAACAGCCGGTCGGCACGTCGAACAGCTCCTCGACCGCGGTGCGTCGGGACTTGCCGGTCTCCAGCTGAAGGACGTCCAGCAGCTCCTCGCGGTTCTTCGAGACGAGGTCGCCGAACCGGTCGACGACCCGGGCGCGCTCCGTCGCCGGCGTCTCGGCCCACGCCGCCTGTGCGTCCCGAGCGCGCTCGACTGCGGCCGCCACGTCGTCGGCGTCGCAGGCCGGGACGCTCCCGATACGTTCGTCGGTCGCCGGGGCGAACACGTCGAGAGCCGGCGAGTCGTCGCCGTCGACCGCGGGCCGCGAGCGGAAGGCGCGGTCGCCGAGCCCGTCCAGACGCCGCGCCGTGAGGGTCGGGGCGTCGCCGACCGCAGTCGGTGGATCCGTCGAGGACATCAACTATCGAACAGAGGGTCGCCCGATGGAAAGCCGTGCCGGTGGCGTTCGGGGACGAGGGTCACCGCGTCGAGTCCGCGTCGCCGTCGAGCGAGTCCGTCGAGTCGCCGCCGGCTGTGCTCGTCGAGTCGCCGGCAGTCGCGTCCGTCGGGCCGCCGTGCTCGGAGAGCAGGTCGATCGACTCGAGCAGCAGCGAGACCGCGAGCGGGCCGACGATCACGCCGACGGCCCCGAGCGTGAGGATGCCGCCAACGAACCCGACGAAGTAGAGTCCGGGCGAGATCTTCCCGGTCCACCCGGCGAGTCGGGTACGGATCACCGCGTCGGGCACGAAGGCGACGACGACGAGGCCGAGCACCAGCACGGCGACCGCCCGCCCCGTCTCGCCGACGAGGAAGTCCATGGCGCCGAGCGCGACGACGAGGACGCTCGGGCCGACGACCGGGATGAACTGGAGGATGCCCGCGATGACGGCGAGGAGGATCGGCGAGCCGTAACCCAGGGTCCAGAACACCGCGACCGCGAGGACGAACGTCGCGGCGGCCGTCGCGGCCTGGAGGACGTAGATCGAGTACAGCGTCTGTCGCGTCCGCTCGTGGAGCCGGGTGGGGATGTCGTGGTACTCGGGCGGTACGACGCCGAGGACGGCGGTCTCGACCGCGTCGGGGCGATAGAGGATCCCGTATACGAGAAACGTGAACACGACGACCTCCAAGACGAGCACCGGCGCCGCGCTCGCGACCGCGATCGCGACGCCGCGGATCCACGTCTCCGCGGCCGCGACGTACGGCGCGACCTCGACGACCGTCTCGAACCCACCGACGCTGATCGGAACGAAGTCGGGGATCCCCCCGAGGAGCGCGATCAGGTCCGACCGCCGCCGGTACAGCGCGTACAGCAGCGGCGCCACAAGGAGCGTCGCCCCGACGAACGCGACCCCGGTCGCGACGGCGCACGAGAGCCGCCGCGAGAGGCCGTGGCCGACGAGCCGCCGACGGAGGGGGTACAGGACGTACGCGACGGTGACCGCGAACACGACGGTCCGCAGCACCTCCGCCAGCGCGACAGCCGTGAGCGCCGCCAGCGCGACGAACAGCGCGCCCAACAGCCGCTGCCGGTTGAGAACCATGGCGACCTCTCGCGATCCCCGACGAAAGGCGTTGCGGTGGTGACGGGCGATGCGGGCGGTGCGGCCGCGCCGGCCGTCGGACGCCGTCGATCCGGCCAGAGACGCCGCCCACAACCACAGCACATAACCTCGCGCCCGCCCGAATACGGGTATGCGCATCGACCCGTTCGGCCTCGAACGCTGGTTCGCGGAGTACGAACACGAGGCCGACATCATGCTGGCCGAAAGCGGCATCCGGTCGCTCGACGCGAGTCGGTTCGACCTCGACCCGGGGACGCTCGGCTACGTCATCCCGACGAACGGCGACCCCGAGTTCCGGGCGGCCGTCGGCGACCGCTACGACCGGTCCGCCGACGAAGTGCTGTTCACCTGCGGGACCCAAGAGGCGAACTTCCTCACCTTCCTCTCGCTGCTCGGCGACGAGGCCGCCGTCGACGGCGGCGGAGGCGCCGCGTCGCCCGAGGGCGTCGGCTCCGGCACGCACGCCGTCGTCGTCACCCCGACGTACCAAGCGCTCCACGCCGTCCCGGACGCGTTCGGCGACGTGACCCGCGTCGAGCTGGAGCCGCCCGAGTGGGAGCTGGACCCCGAAGCCGTCGCCGACGCGGTCCGCGACGACACGGCTGTCATCGTCGTGAACAACCCGAACAACCCCACCGGGCAGTACCACGACGAGGCCGCGATGCGCGCGGTGTACGAGGTCGCCGTCGAGCGCGACGCCTACCTGCTCTGCGACGAGGTGTACCGGCTGCTGGCCGAGGAGCCGCAGCCGCCCGTGGCGAGCTACGGCGCGCACGGTATCTCGACGACCAGCCTTACGAAGGCGTACGGGCTCGCCGGGCTCCGGTTCGGCTGGATCGCCGGGCCGGAGCCGGTCGTCGAGCGCGCGTGGCGCTGGAAGGACTACACGACCATCTCGCCGAGCCTGTTCGGCCAGCACGTCGCGAAGCAGGCGCTGGGCCCGCAGGAGGACGATATCCTGACGGCGAACCGCGAGCTGGCGGCCGCCCACCGCGAGACGGTCGCGGAGTGGGTCGACGACCACGACCTCGACTGGCTCGACCCGGTCGGCGTCAACGCGTTCGTGACGGTCCCCGACGGCTTCGCCGACGCGGAAGCGTTCTGCCGGACGGTCGTCGAGGAGGCGAGCGTCGTCCTCGCCCCCGGCCACCTGTTCGGCTTCCCGGACCGCTTCCGGATCGGCTTCGGGCTGCCGACCGACGAGCTGGAGGAGGGGCTCGACCGCGTCAGCGGCGTGATCGCCGAGCACGCGCCGCCGACCGACTCGGCCGCGACGACCGGAGGTGACGCCTGATGGGGTTCTTCGGCGATCTCAAGGACGATGTGGTCGAGTTCGTCCGCAACCCGACGGACGAGCAGAAGATACTGGTCGTCGCGGCGCTCGCCATCGCGGTCGCGGACCGCGGGCTCTACTTCGTCGACTTCCCGTTCGTCGTGCGGACGACGGCCGCGGTCGGGGTCGGCTTCATCGTCATGTTCGTCGTCAGCTACCTGTACACGGGGCAGCTCGTCCCGCCGGACGGGAACGTCGGCAACGACGACGAGCCGGAAGAGTACGTCGACGAGCTCGACCCGTAGGAAGTTTCTCCGGACGCTACGTCGCCGCGGTCGTCGCCGCCGCGCCGGCCGCCGCCGAGCCGTCGCCGGTCCCGTAGTTCAGCGCCTCTCCCCAGTCGACGGGCGGCACGCCGGGGTCGCCGTCGTCGCCGGCCGCCACGTCGGCGCGGAGGTCGCGGTGGTCGTAACCGGGGTCGCGGAGGCGCTCGGCGAGTTCCGGCGTGACCGCGACACGTTTCACCGTCCGGCCCACGCCGCCGAGCGAGCTGTCGTCGAGGCCGAACTCCACGTCGTACCCGCGGACGTGCGCGTCGTCGAACTCCTCGTGGAGCGCCGCGGCCGCGTCGGCGGTGTGGCGGTACACGCCGTCGATCCCGGGGTCGTCTGTCGCGAGCGGAACCCGGATTACCGGAACGTAGACCGGGTCGCCGTCCGCGTCCGTCGCGACCTCGTGGAGGTGCGCGGCGGTCGGAACGTCGGCGTCCTCGCGTATCGGCGCGTCGGTGGGGGCTGGGAGTTCGCCACCGAGCGCGTCGGCGACGCGGTCGACCCGTTCGTCCGACGAGCGATAGACGTACGCGACGATGCCGCCGAGGATCGCGAGGCCGGCTCCCGTGACCGCGACGACGACCGCGAACTCGCCGGCGGTCAGGGGTGCTCCGGCCGCGCCGGACTGCGACGGGATGGCGGCGACGGTCCGAATCGTTTCGTCGATCGGAGTGGGAACGGTCGGGGACACGCCCGGCGATCCTCACGGGTCTCAATTGAGCGTTTCTCATCGCCGCGGTCGGTGCCGACCGACCGCGCCGCGGGCCGTCCACGCGGTTGGACGCCGTCTCGGGCCGGATAGCGGCGGCGTTCCAAACCGTTTATACACGCGCCGGCGGAATTAGCGCCTATGCCGCGAGAGCAGAAGCAGGTTCGCGAACTCCAGGAGGGAAGCTACGTGATGATGGACGACGCGCCCTGTAAGATCAACCATTACAGCACCGCCAAACCCGGCAAACACGGCAGCGCGAAGGCCCGCGTCGAGGGGAAGGGCGTCTTCGACGACAAGAAGCGCTCGCTCTCGCAGCCGGTCGACGCGAAGGTGTGGGTCCCAATTATCCAGCGCAAGCAGGGACAGGTCGTCAACGTCAGCGGCGACGAGGTCCAGGTGATGGACTTGGACACCTACGACACGTTCACCATGCGCATCCCCGAGGGCGAGGACTTCGCCTCGGACGACAACATCGAGTACCTCGACTACGAGGGCCAGCGGAAGATCATCGGGTAATCGGCGATGTTCCCCGGGGCGACGACCGACCGCGAAGCTGCTTCCTACGTGGTCGTCGGCGCTCCGCTCGACGCCACGACCACGTTTCAACCGGGCACCCGGTTCGGACCGGACCGGGTCCGGCGATTCGCCGAGACGTACGACGACTACGACCATCGCACCGAGAGCGACTTCTCCGCGCTAGGCGTCCACGACGCCGGTGACGTGCGCCCGTGGGACGACGTGCCGGCGTACCTCGACCACCTCGCCGCCGAGCTGCGGAGCGTCGTCTACGACGGCGCGGTCCCCGCGCTCGTCGGCGGCGAGCACACGGTCACATACGCCGGCGCGAAGGCGGTCGACCCCGATACGCTCGTCGTCTGTGACGCGCACCTCGACCTCAGAGACGAGTACGACGGCAACCCGTGGAACCACGCCTGCGTCACCCGCCGGTGCCTCGACGACCTCGGGGTCGACCGCGCCGTGATCGTCGGCGCGCGGACCGGATCCGAGGCCGAGTGGGACCGAGCGGCCGACGCCGGCGTCGAGGTCATCGCGCCGGAGGACGCCCGCGAGTGGATCGACGCCCTCGACGCGGACGATGCGTTCGCGGGGCAGTCCGTCTACTGTTCCGTCGACATCGACGGGCTCGACCCCGCGTACGCCCCCGGGACGGGGACGATGGAACCGTTCGGACTGGAGCCGCGGACGGTCCGCGACCTCGTCCGCGCGGTCGCGCCGCGCGCCGACGGGTTCGACGTCGTCGAGGTGAACGACCGCGACGACGGGCAGGCGGCGGCGCTGGCCGCGAAGCTCCTGCGGGAGTTCGCGTACTCGCACGCGGCCGCGGCGACCGAGTAGCCGCGCTCGACGGCCGGTTACGACACCTCGGAGAGCCGCCGCCGCGCCGCGGTCACCGCCTCCATCGAGTCGATCCACTCGCGGGGGTCGGTACACCAGATGCGGTCGCCCTCGACACTGACGCAGAAGACGGAGTCGGTGGAGGGCGACAGCGTGACGCGGTCGACGTCGGGCCGGTCGCCGAGGTACGCGTCGATGAGCCGTCGGGCGGTCTCTGCCTCGGAACGGAGGCGGTTCCCCGCGGCGTACTCGATGGCTATCTCTGCCATGCGCCCTGCTTAGAACTACACAATTAATAGTTATCGTTTTCTGGCAGCGATTGCGGATATCGGCGTCGCGGCTCGTCCCCGTTCCGCGCGTTATCGTTCCGCCGGTGCCGTCGCCTACCGCCCGTCGAACACGACGTCGCCGTCGACGACCGTCAGCGCGACATCGATCTCGTCGATTGCGTCGGATCGCTCCCACGGCGACACGTCGAGAGCGACGAGGTCGGCGCGCTTCCCGACCTCGACCGTCCCAAGCCGGTCCTCGTCGAAGCCCGCGTACGCAGCGCCGCTCGTGTACGCGCGCAGCGCCTCGGTGACGGTGAGCCACTGGGCCTCGGCCGGCGCGTTGACCGCGTGGTGAACGCCGAACAGCGGGTCCATCGGCATCCCGTCGGAGCCGAACGCGAGCCGGACGCCCGCGTCGAGCATGTCGCGGTACCGGTTCGTCTCGGCCGTGCGCTCGGGGCCCAGTCGCTCCTCGTAGAGTCCGCCCGCCTGCGCCCACTTCAGGAAGTTCGGCTGGACGCTCGCGACCGCGCCCGTCTCCGCGAACCGCTCGATCGCCTCGTCGTCGGCCAGCTCGGCGTGCTCGACGCGGTGGCGCGCCTCGCCGGCGTCGGTCCGCGAGGCGTCCTCGTAGGCGTCCAACACGGCGTCGACCGCCTCGTCGCCGATGGCGTGGGCGGTGAACTGGAACCCCGCCTCGGTCGCGGCCGCCACCGTCTCGTTCAGCTCGTCGGGGTCGACGACCCACTGGCCCGTCTCGTCGGGCGCGTCCGCGTACGACTCCGAGAGGCGCGCGGTCCGACCGCCGAAGCTCCCGTCCGTGTACGACTTGATCGCGCCGGTCTCGACCATCTCGCTCCCGGAGTTCGTCGCGAGACCGACCTCGCTGGCCGCGTCGAGGTGGTCGCTCCAGTAGTTGATCCGGACGCGGGCGGTGAGCTCCCCCGCGGCGTCAAGGTCGCGGTACACCCGGGGGGCGTGCGAGTCGCGGACCATGTCGTGGAACCCGGTGATCCCGCGGGCGGCGCAGCCGTCGAGCGCGGCCTCGACGACCACGCGCGTCTCGCTCGGTCCCGGTTCGACTGCCCGGTAGACCGGGTCGATCGCGGCTTCGAGCAGGACGCCGGTCGGCTCGCCGTCGTCGTCCGTCGGCACGGTCTCGTCGGGCGCGTCGGCGAGCGCGTCCGCGAACCGGTCGAGCGCGACGCCGTTGACCGCCGCGACATGCATGTCCTCGCGGAACGCCGCCACCGGGCGCTCGGTCGAGACGTGGTCGAGGTCCGCGCGGGTCAGGTAGCGCGACTCCGCCCACGTCGACTCGTCGTAGCCGTAGCCGAGCACCCAGTCGCCGGATTCAGCGTCGTCGTCAGCGCCCGCGTCGCCGTCGCTCTCGGCGCGTTCCACTTCCGCCGCGCGCTCGGCGAGCAGGTCGACGGCCTCGCCCGGCGCGTCGGCCGCGGAGAGGTCTGCGTGGACGAGGTAGCGCCCCACGGTTGTCAGGTGGGTGTGCGCGTCGACGAACCCGGGGAGGAGCACGCGTCCGTCGAGGTCGATCACGTCCGTGTCGACGCCCGCGAGCAGTTCCACGTCGTGCGTGCGTCCGGTCCGGACGATCTCGCCGTCCCGCACGGCGACGGCCTCACGGACCGCGTCGCCGCCGTCGTCCGGGTCCGCGAGCGTGTGTACCTCCCCGTTCACGAAGATCCGGTCCGCAGCCTCGGTCATGGAGGTTCGGCGGGCGCACAGCGTGTTAACCGTTCGGGAAACGGCGACCGATTTATTCGGACTCCCGGCGAACCGTCGCGTATGTATGACAACGTCCTCCTACCCACCGACGGAAGCGTCGGCGTCGACCGCGCGACAGACCACGCGATTGACGCCGCCGACCGGTACGACGCGACGCTCCACGTCCTCTACGTCGTCGACAGCGACGTGATAAACGCCTACTCCGGCGACGAGTTCGTCGACGGCGCGGAGGGGGCCGAGGAGACGCTCGAAGAGACCGGCCGCGAGGCGCTCGACGCCGTGGCACAGCGCGCCCGCGACGCCGGCGTGGAGACGGTCACCGCCCTCCGCTACGGCGTCCCGCACGAGGAGATCCTCCGGTACGTCGACGAGGAGGACGTGGACCTCACGGTGATGGGGTCGAAGACGCGTTCCGGGGACTACCGCCGGATGCTCGGCTCGGTCACCGAGCGCGTCTCGCGGCAGTCGACTGGCCCGGTGAGCATCGTCAAGACGACCGTCGAAGCCTGAGTCTCAGCGGCCTCACCCCTCCAGTTCGGCGCCGCACTCCGGACACTCGAGGTCGAACCCGTCGTCGCTTGGGACGGCGCGCATGTCCTCGTGTCCGCACTCCGGACACTCCTGCGGGATCCGCACGTCCTCGCTGTCGCGGGGCGCGCCCAGCGCGAACGCGACGACCGCCTCGTCGCCGTCGTTCTTGCCCGACTGGAACTCGCCGGGCGCGAACCGGATCGCCTCGCCCGCGCCGACGCGCACGTCCCCGTCCAGCGTCTCGAAGGTCGCCTCGCCGTCGACGACGACGAATATCTCCTCCTGGTCCATGTGGGCGTGGAGCCCGCCGGAGAACCGCTCCCCCGGATCGAGTCGATAGCGGTTGAGCGCCACGTCGGTCGCCCCGAGCGGGTCCGACAGCCCGCGGCGGTCGACGTCGCTTCCGAGGGCGCTCGGCTCGACCTCGTCGATGGAGATCCGTTCCATACGCGTCGGGTCGGCCTCGCGGGGCTTATAGCTTCGACCTCACCGCACGCAGCGGTCTCCGCCCGGCGAGCGCGTCACCGTTGAGTGGGTGTTTCGCGCGCCGCTCACAGCCGCTCTCGCGCGTCGGCCGCGACGGCGGCCAGCGCGGTCTCCGCGGTCGCCACCCTGTCCGCGAGGCTACAGAATCCGTGCGCCATCGCCGGGTAGTGGCGGTGCTCGACCGGAGTCCCCTCGCGCTCGAACCGGTCCGCGAGCGCGACGCCATCGTCCCGCAGGGGGTCGAAGCCAGCGGTGACGACCGTCGCGGGCGGGAGGCCACCCAGGTCCGCCGCCTCTAGCGGGACCGCGTACGGGTTCGCTCCGTCGACCGGGCTCCGCAGGTACCGCTCGTAGAACCAGCGCATGTCCTCGCGCGTGAGCAGCGGGCCGTCCGCGTTCTCCCGGTACGAGTCCGTCTCGAAATCGCGACCGGCGATCGGGTAGAGCAGGAACTGCCCGGCGGGCGTCGGCGGATCGCCGAACTCCCGGGCGCGGAGCGACGCCGCGACCGCGAGCGCCCCACCGGCGCTGGTGCCCGAGACGCCGATCCGGTCGGGGTCGACGCCGAGCGCGCCCGCCGTCTCGGCGACCCACTCCAGCGTCGCGGCCGCCTCGTCGACCGCGACTGGGAACGGGTGTTCCGGCGCGAGCCGGTAATCGACGGAAACGACGACCGCGTCCGCGCGGACCGCGAGCTCGCGGCAGATCCCGTCGACCGAGTCGAGCGTGCCGAGCGTCCAGCCGCCGCCGTGGAGGTGGACGAGGGCGCGGGCCGCCTGGTCGCCTTCTCCGCCCGTCGCTTCCGTCGCTCCTCCCGGGCGGTGCACCCGGACCGGCACCTCGCCGTGCGGGCCGTTGAACGCGAGGTCGCGCACGTCGTCGACGGGCGGTTCGGACGGGCCCGAGAACAGGTCGTCTTCGAGGCGGCGGGCGGCGTCGACCGAGAGGTCGCTCCACGCCGGCAGCCCCAGCGACTCGATCTCGGCGATCGCCGCGGCGAGGTCCGGATCGAGTTCGTCCGCGCGCATGGGGGACCGAGGCGGTGGGCCTTTGTAAGTCGGTCGGCAACTCCGGGCGATGGACGTCCGGCTGACCTACGAGGACGGGACGGTCCGGGTCGACGCGGACGCCGACCTCGGGCCCGACGCGCTGCCGCCGCTCCCCGGCGTCGAGACCGACCCGCGGACGGGGACGGGCCGCGCCCCGGCGCATCGGTACGCCGAGCTTCGGCGCGCGCTCCGAGTGGCGGGCGTCTCCGTCGGCGATCGGGTCCTCGACGCGAGCGAGCGCGCCGCGAGCGAGGCCGGACTGCCGGACGCGCTCGCCACCGACTACGACCTCCGCGAGTATCAGCGAGCGGCGCTCGACGCCTGGCACGACGCGGGCGACCGCGGCGTGCTCGAGCTCCCGACCGGGGCCGGCAAGACCGTGATCGCGATCCGCGCGATGGTCGACCTCGGCGTCCCGACGCTCGTCGTGGTCCCCACGGTCGACCTGCTCGACCAGTGGCAGCGCGAGATGGAGCGCGAGTTCGACGCCCCGATCGGCCGGTTCGGCGGCGGCGAGCAGCGACGGGAGGCGATCACGGTGTCGACGTACGACTCCGCGTACCTGAAGGCGGACGGCGTCGGCGACGCCTTCGAGTTCGTCGTCTTCGACGAGGTCCACCACCTCGGCGGCGAGGGGTTCCGCGACGCCGCGCGCCTCCTCACCGCGCCCGCGCGGCTCGGCCTCACGGCCACCTTCGAGCGTCCGGACGGCGCGCACGAGGCGGTCGCGGCGCTGGTCGGCGACCGCGTCTACGCGCTCGACGTCGACGACCTCGCTGGCGACCACCTCGCACCCTACGACATCCGCCGGATCGAGGTCGAACTCACCGACGCGGAGCGCGAGCGCTACGAGGCGAAGCAGGGCACCTTCGTCGAGTACGTCCGCGACGCCGGGATCACGTTCACCAGCGGGAGCGACTACCAAGAGCTCGTCAAGCGCTCCGGCAACGACCCGGCCGCCCGCGAGGCGCTCCTCGCGAAGCAGGACGCCCGCGAGATCATGATGAACGCCGAGCGGAAGGTCGAGCGGCTCGGCGAGATCCTCGACCGCCACCGCGACGACCGCGTCATCGTGTTCACCGCCCACACCGACCTCGTCTACCGGCTCTCCGAGCGCTTCCTGCTCCCCGCGATCACCGCCGAGACCGGGGCGAAAGAGCGCCGCGAAATCCTGGAGCGGTTCCGCGACGGCACTTACGCGCGGGTCGTCGCCGCCAACGTCTTAGACGAGGGGGTCGACGTGCCCGACGCCAACGTCGCGGTCCTGCTCTCCGGCTCGGGCAGCGAACGGGAGTTCACCCAGCGGCTCGGTCGCGTCCTCCGGCCGAAGGAGGACGGCGGTCGGGCGACGCTGTACGAACTCGTGAGCGCCGAGACTGCCGAGGAGCGCGTGGCGAGCCGGCGCCGGTAGCCGACCGTCGCCGACGAGTCACTCCGTGTCGCGGTCCCGCCGGAGCTCCCTGACGCCCAACAGTGCGTACGCCGCGCTGACGAGCCGGAGGAACGTATCGAACCCCGGTTTCCACTCGACCGCGTCTGGGTCCTCGTAGAGGATCCGCCCCGCGATCGCACGGTACGCCGGCGGAACGACGAGGAGGACGGTTCCGAAGGCGCCGGTGACGTACATCGCCAGGGCGTAGACCCGCCCGCCGATCAGGGCGAGCGCGACGACGGCCGCGCCTTCGGCCCGAAGCGTTGGGCGCGTCCCCCGTCTCGGTTCGACGTCGTCTAGATTCTCGACGGCGACGCGTTCGAAGGCGGCGACGATGCGGTCCGGGGCCAGCACTGTGAGCTCGCCGAGCGCGCCGACAACTGCTCGGATCATAGTCGGAAATACGCGACGGGGCTAATTAGTCGCCCCCGCGGTTCTCTCGCTTTGAGAAGGTCGGCTCAGTCGTCGCCGTCCATGTCGAGCGAGCGCTTCTCGCCCAGCTCCGATTCGAGGCTGCCGCGCTCCCAGCTCCTGACCGCGTCGCCCTCGACTTCGGCTCGCAGCTTCTCTTCGAGGAGGTTCACCGCGACGCTGTTAGCGCCCTCCGGGATGATCACGTCGGCGTGTTTCTTCGATGGCTCGATGAACTGCTCGTGCATCGGCTTCACCGTCGAGAGGTACTGGTCGATGACGCCCTCCAGGTCGCGGCCGCGGTCGATCACGTCCCGGCGGATCCGGCGCAGGATCCGCACGTCGGCGTCGGTCTCGACGAAGAGCCGCAGGTCCATCATGTCGTTTATCTCCTCGTCGTACAGCGCCAAGATTCCCTCCAAGACGATGACGTCGGTCGGCTCGACGGTGACGCGCTCCTCTTTCCGGTTGTGGATCTCGAAGTCGTACTGGGGCATCTCGACGGACTGGCCCTCCAGGAGGGCCTCGAGGTGTTCCCGGAGGAGCTCCCACTCGAACGCCGAGGGGTGGTCGTAGTTGACCTCTTGGCGCTCCTCGAACGCGAGGTGCGAGAGGTCCTCGTAGTAGTTGTCCAGCGGGATCCGGGTGACGCTGTCGCCGAGGTCGCGGGTGACGAGCCGGGAGACCGTCGTCTTCCCCGCGCCCGTCCCCCCCGCGATCCCGATCACGAACGAGGGAATAGCCATATTGGCGTTCGAACGCCGGAGGGTTTGAACACTCTCCTTTCATCCTCGCGTGCGGCCGCCGATCGCGCCGTACGCGCCTCTGACGCCGGATGACATGCGAACCGATCGCATACGTACGAGCGGCGCGGATAAAACGCTACCGGGGGCATCTTTTAGCCGATAAGAGCGGATCCGAGTCGTATGCGAACAGATACCACGGTCCGAGACGTGATGCATCGCGAGTTCCTCGGCGTCAGCGAGTCGGACTCGCTCCCGGAGGCGGCCGCGCTGCTGGTCGACGAGGAGACGAACTGCTTGGTCGTCGTGCGCGGCGGCGAGCCGGTGGGGCGGTTGGAGTCTCGTGACGCGCTCGACGCGCTGCTCGACGCGACCGGCGTCGCCGCCGCGTCGGAGGCAGAGACGGATCCCGCCGACCTCACTGTCGGAGACGCCATGGGCCCGCCGCTGCCGGCGGTGTCGCCGGACGACTCGCTGGCGGCGGTCGAAGAGCGCCTCGTCGCGGAGGGCGCGGACCGGGTAGTCGCGGTCGACGACGGTGCGGCGGTCGGGATCGTGACGGACGGCGACGCGCTCGCCGCGGGCGCGCCGCGAACCGGGGCCGGCGCCGACGGGATCGGCGGCGAGGCGGCCCCGGGCGAGCCGCGAGCGGACGGGGCGGCCCTGTCCCCCGCGGCGGATTCCGGCGCGGAGCGCGGCGCGGCCGCGACGATGGACCCGGAGGCGACGACGGACCGCGGCGCGGCCGGTTCTGGAGACGGCCCGGCCGGGAGCGACGGCAGCGGCGATCCGGTCGCAGAGGCCGCGAGCGGGACCTCGACGCAGGGGGTCTGCGAGAACTGCGGCGCGCTGGTCCCCGACCTCGTCACCGCGAACGGGCAGGCGGTCTGCCCGAACTGCCGCGAGATCTGAACCGACTCCGAAGCGACCGACACGACGGTCGGCAGCCTCAACACGCCGCGAGCCGAAGGTGGGCGCATGACCGACACCGACGTCCGGGTCGAGCCGGCGACCGCCGACGACGCCGACGCGGTCACCGACATGTGGGTGGCGCTCGCCGCGGGCCAGCGCGAACACGGGGCCACGCTCCGGGCGGAGGCGAACCGGGCGACCGTCCGCGAGTGGGCGGCGCAGTCCGCCGTCACTGGCGATCTGCTCGTTGCCCGGGACCCGGCGGCGGCGACACCGGACGGGGGCGACGGGACCGACCTCGTGGGCTTCGTCGGCTTCTCGCTCGAACGCGGCGACTACGAGCGCGACGCCGCCCGCGGGACCGTCAGCAACCTCTTCGTGGTGCCCGACCGGCGGGGCGAGGGGATCGGCGCGGCGCTGCTCGACGCGGCCGAACACACGCTCGCCGAGCGCGGCGCGGACCGCGTGGCGCTGGAGGCGCTCGCCGACAACGACCGCGCCCGGGCGTTCTACGCGGACCGGGGCTACGACCGCCACCGCGTCGAGCTGACGAAGTCGCTGGGCGACGGGGACCCGGACGATGAAGGGGGCGGAGCGACGGGAGAAAGCGACTGACGCCGGCCGGGTTCGCGGAAAGCGACACGCACTCATAGGAGGACCGAGTACGGCCGCACGCGCCAGGGGAGCATGGGTGGTTCATGCACTCGACTTGTAATCGAGACTTCCGGGGTTCAAATCCCTGCCCTGGCTCTATCAACTTTCTGAACAATCCCACGCGGATCCGCACCCCGGTGGGGTTGTGCGTCCTGTCGAGAGTCAGGTAGTTACACCACATGCCGCGATAGCGGATGCTGCGGCGACGTCCGGAACGGAGGTGTGCGCGTGATGGCGGTCGTCTACGCGGCGCAGATTCAGACGGCGATTAAGCAGGCCATCTACCGGTCCGACAACGCCGTCACCCGCGGTGAGCTCATCGAGGGCGTCACGCTCGAACTCGGGATCGAAGACGAGCGCGTCATCGAGCAACTCGACAAGCTTGACCGGCGCGGTGAGGTGTATCACGTCGGTGACGGCGGTGACGCAGAGGTGCGTGTCCCGTGACGGGGATTATTGACCGTGATGAGCCCTGCCCGCGCTGTGGTGCTGTCGCTGGTCGCGAGCTTAATGACGGCTCGATTGAGTGCGTCACCTGCGGTCACGTAGCTGTGGACCCGTTCATCGTCGCGAAGCGGTCGCTGGGGGTGCGTTCGCAATGAACGACGCTTCGGAGGCGCTCGACCACGCCGCGTTCCGCCAGCTCGTCTGGGGGCTTGTCGACGGCGACTCGTCAGAGTACGACACTATCGTCGAGGCCGTCCACGAGATCGTCGAGGAGAACCAACAGCTCCGCGAGCGCGTTGCTGAGCTCGAGGGACTTGTCGATCCTGATCCAGGTGCGACCGACTACCAGCAGCTGACGAAGCCACAGAAAGTCAGCCGCGTTCGGTCAGCACTCGTTGAGGAGGCTGAGAAGCGTGGCGGTCGCGCTGCGCTCCAGTACGACGACGTGAAGTGGCTCTTCGACGGGTACCCCTCGGCCGGTCACTGTTACGACCTGATGGAGCGTGCCGCCGACCTAGACGGCTTCGCGTACGACCGGCCGAGCGGTGATGGCGGTCAGAAACGAGTTCGCGTGAATCTCGACGGTGTGAACGATCTCGAACGCTTTCACGCCGTGAATAACGGCTCAGCCGAGGAGGATCGCTGAGATGCCGCTCTACCACTCCACTATCCCACCGCCGTTGATTTAGATCCTACTTACGTTGTGATGGAGTATGTAAATAAAGAAGCGTTAGCGACGGGTACGATGAGAGTGGAACGGGTCGGAGCGGGCTGAAGGCGGCCGAACCCGTTATTCACGGCGTGAAAGCACCCTCGTCTCGTGCCGGTCGCTGACACCGAGATCATAACACGATGTCAGATACGGACGATACGACTGAGGAAGCGACCACTGACGACTACTCAGACGATGTCGGGCTCGCCGGGACGGCGGTCGGGGTTACTCGACTCGACGGCACGGAGACGCCAGGGATTATCCGCGGTACCGAGGACATCGAGGTTAGCGGCCGGACGCTCGCGACGCGTGTGGTCGTCGAGGTTGAGGACGCTGATCTACCTGTTAACACTGCCGCCGACCGCGTGGAGGTGATATAACATGTCGTCGTCGCTGTCGGCAGCTGAGATCGAAGAGCGGATCGAGAAGGACAGCGGGCCACTTAACGAGAAAGTAATAGTGAAACGGTCGACAGCCGGGACTCGGACAGTCTATCACAACGCCGATGATCCGTGCTACAACGTCGACGCCACCGGGTACCGCGCTGGCCCGGAGAGGATCACCCGGAAAGAAGCTCAAGAGCGTGGGCTCGCCCCCTGTCGCGGGTGTATCATCGGCCGAGAAATTCCAGAAACCAAAGACAACGAGCTGTACGAGCGGGCGAAGCACTTCGACCCGGACGTCCATGACAGCCTTGCTGACGTCGACCTTGGGGGTACAGACTGATGCCGGCGACTGGACAGCACAACGAACAGTCGACCCATACACCAGATCCGTCGCTCGAGCTCTCGGCCGAACACGGTGAGAACCCGGCGCGATTCCTCGATGTCGAGATCCACGTCGACAGTGGTTCTGGAACATCCGGCGAGCTCATGTTCGCGCGTATCCGTGGGATTCAGACAATTGCCCTCGTCCGCTACTGGGTCGCGATGGAGCGCCGCCTAGCGTCAATAAGAGATCGCGATCCGCGTGAGCGAGTACTTCAGGCGCTCGCACAGCGTGAGCGCTACCTCGACGAGCACGGCGAAGGGCTTCCGCAGACCGGGATGACGCCGTCAGAGCGCCGCGAGGTGGCCGCCGAGCGTGACGCCGAGAGCGTGGCAGTGCTCCTCGACAAGGACGGCGAGGCGGTCTCGTGGAGCAGACAGGAGGGCGCGACCGTGGAGGCGAGCCGATGAGGTCGAAAGTCCCATCTGAAGAGTTGAAGCAAGAGGTCGGAGACGTCCCGATCAGTGCTCACACACTCCAGTCGCCGCAGACGTACAGCATCGGGCTCAACGGCCTCGACGCGCAGACAGGGTACGAGGCCCGCGCGACCGCCGACGCGGTGAACGACGACGCGACCGACGCCGGTTCGATCCTCTCGTTCACGACCGACGCGCCGTCCGGTCTCGAGGAGGAGTTCGACAACTTCAACCAGTGGAACTTTCAGGGCATCAGCAGCAGCGGTGCGCCGATCTCCTCAGCGCGCGTCGCGCCGAACAGCACGAACGGCACGGCGATGTACGCCACCGAGGACATAGGTCACGGACAGGAAGTTTCGGAGTTCAACAAGGCGATGACGTGGAATTTCGACGTTAACCAGCAGTACTCGCGGGTCGTGTGGCACTACAACGAGAACAGTGGCGGGCAGGGCGGCGTCGGTATGTGAGGCCTCGACGGGAGCAACAACCGCGTCTTCGCCGTCGGCACGTCGAACCCCGACCCGGTGTTCTTCAAGAACGGCGACACGAACACGTTCAACGCGACCAGCGCGGACTACGGCAATTGGTACAAGTGGCAAATCGACATCGACTGGGGCAACAACCAGTACTCGGTCGACTGGAACAACGGCGAGGTGGTAAACAGCAACAACAGCTTCGACGGCAGCCCCAACAACCTCGCCAAGCTTGCGTGGGGCGCATTCGGCAGCAACATGAACGGCTCGTTCGACCACTACCAAGACGACTACCGGGTGAGGCTCTGACCCATGCCCGTCCAGTTCACCACCGACCTGCCCGACGAGGACCAGCCCGCCCTCGGCAACGGCGTCGAGGATGAGGTCGCCATCGACCGCGAGAGCGCGACGACGAACAACGGCGAGACACGGCTCCAGATCCGCGAAACCGGCGCCCAGTCGTGGGCGCCGTCGGCGACCGGGTTCGCGGAACAGACGGTCGCGTTCGGCACGCTCACGACCCAGTTTACCGGCCGCGAAGACGGCGAGGAGTATGAGGTGCGGGCGCGCTCGGAGACGCAAGACGTCACGGGCGAGTGGACGGCACCCGTCTCGATCGTCACGAAGTTCCCCGGCGCGGTCAACCTCACGGCGACGGCGATCGACGAGACGACCGTCGAGCTCACCTGGACGGACCAGGACGACAACGAGATCGGCCAGGAGGTGATCCGAGAACGACTCGGGCCGGACGGCGACTGGTGGCCTCAGCGCGTTGTCGCCGACGCCGGAGCGAACACGGAGGCCTTCGTCGACGACACGGCGCAACCGGACGAGGAGTTCCGCTATCGTATCCGGGCGTTTACTGACGACACAGCAGCGACGTCGGACACGGATACGGCGGCGACGAGCGGGATCGGGCTCTCGCGCCGCCGCATCCCGGCGAGCGGGTGGTACGTCGAGATCGAGACGGACGCCGGCGAGGTGCTCCGGCCGTCAAGCATCCTCGACAGTTCGCGCCCCGACCCGCGCGTCAACGACGTGCCACGTGTCCGGGTTGACGTCCCGGCTGCGGACCGGTGGCGACGACCGGAGATCGAGCGGGCGACCATGCGCGTCTGGAAGGACGGCGACCGCCTGCCGATCGACCGCGTCGACGAGGTTGAGCAGTCGCCCGAGACGGTGAAGCTCGTCGGGCGTGGCGGGACGGCGCTCGACGAAGTCGTCTCCTACGACGTCGATGAGCTCACCGACACCGACGACTTCATCCGGACGATCCTCTCGGACGCGGGCATCCCGCACGACGTCGACGATCCCGCCTCGGACGTGCGTGACGATGTCTCCGTCTTGACCGCCCCTGGTATCAGTGAGCTCGTCGATGCGTTCACCAACGTCGACGGAACGACGGGCAACACGATCCCGATCCAGGCGAACGCCGACGCCGGCGCGCTTGAAGTTCAGCAGACAGTATGGACGCGCTCGGCGCGGTTCGCGAGTACAATTAACGCGCCGATCGACGACGCTGACCCGCCGTCGGGGACGTACTGGCAGGACCGCGCCTTCCGGCTGGAGTCGCCGGGCGACCGCATCGCGTGGACGTTCGAGTCGACCTGGAAGTGGGACGCGGCCGACCTCGCCGCCTACATCCGCGCGCACACGCCGACAGGCGAACATCCCGAGTTCGAGGTCCGTGTCGACGGGACGACAGTGGATGTCTTCTTCGAGAACGCGATACCCTCAGCGTCCGACCCCAGCTGGATTGACTTCCCGCCGAACGGGCCGCAGTTTGACGGCGTCACAATCGAGGGGTTAACCACGGTCGAGATTGAGGTGACGAGCAGCGGGTCGGGTGCGCTCCTCGTCGACGGTGGCGGGCTTGACTCGCAGTTCGAGTCGGTCGGGTGGGGCTCATCTGTCGACAGCGACGGCAACATCAGCGGCCCGCCGCGCTACCCGAGCGCGGTCGACCTCGTCACGAAGGACGTCGGCACGATCGAGCAGGTCGTCGGTGGGTCGCTTGACGTTGAGCTCAACTACACGGTGAACGGCCAGGCCCTCGCCGTTTCGAACGACGGCGGCGACAGCTATCAGACCGCGAGCAACACCGAGTCGCTGACGGCACCATTCGCGTCAGGCTCGACGCAACTCCGGGCGCGTGTGACACTCTCGCGTTACGACGATGGCGGAGAGAACCCCTTGACTGGGAACGCCGGGCAGTCTATCTCGAACCTGTCACTCGCCGCATCGGTCGACGACACGCCGTTTATCGAGTCGGAGGCGTTCGAGGACACGATCGCGAACCTGCTCATGACGTTCGCGGAGCGACAGCGGTTCATCTGGGAACAGCAACCGTCGCCCCCTGGCGGCGACGTCGACGCGCCCGGGACGGTGGTCGTTTCGCAGGTCGGCCACCGCGAGGCGACGACAGACGAGGCGGTCTCGGACTTCACCGTCGCGACCGACGTGAGCGAGCTGGTCGAAACCGTCATCGTGTACGGCCCGTCGCGACAGGTGCGGGATAACCGCGTGGTCCTGAGCGGCCTCAGCTACGTCGGCGTTGGCGACGGCTACCTCAAGCCCGGCTCCGTCCGCGTGTACCAACCGGTCAGTGATGGGGCGGACACCGTCTACGAGGAAGGTAGCGACTACACTGTCCTGCCGAACGAGGGCGCCATCCGCCGTGTCTCGGGGTCAGCCATCGCGGACGGTGAAGAGGTCGCGCTCGACTACGAGACGAAGCGACGCTCGGAGTACACGGTCCCCGACGCCGACGGCACCGGCGACACGATCCGCGAGACGGCGACGAACGCCGTTACGCAGCAGGCGCTTGACCAAGCGGCACTGTTCGCCGCGAAAGAGTTGAGCGACCCGCAGTACGAGGCCGAAGTCGAGCTCGTGACGACCGACATCGGTTTCAACCTTGTCGACGCGCTCGGCACGGTGGATGTTCCAACCGACCAGACGCTGGAGGTCAAAGATGTGACCGTCAATGACACGTCGATCACGGTGACGCTCGGCGCTGGTGAGACCACGCGGGGCGTGTTCCAGAGCATCAACCGTCGCTTCTCCGGCCTCGCCGAGCGGCTCTAACGCGACGACCGATGACTGCCCGCCGGGCGCGCAGGGCGTGAGGCTCCACCGTCGCGCCCGTACTCATGCTCCAACCAGCCACCGATACCCTGAGACGCATCGCTACCGGCCCGGTCGCGACCGCCGACCTCTGGGGCCCGGTCGTCGCCCCGCTCGTCGCGCTCGTGCTCTTTTTGCTCGCTCGCCGACACCTCGGTGGGTGGTCCGACCTGTGGCGCGCACGGCGCCTCGTGCTGCCCGTGGTCGCGCGTCTCGCCGGCGGCGAGTACGACGACGTCGTCGACACCGTGGATGACCGCACGGCCGTCGACGTCGAGGCCGCCGTCGACGAGCTCCCTGAGAAGACCGGGTTGCCGCTCCAGGCGCGTGAGTACGTCGGCACGATCGACGCGCCGCCCGCACAGGTGCGCGCGGAGCTCCGGTCGATGGAACGTGTCTACCCGAACACGCTCGCTTCCATCCAGTTCGACGTCGTCGACGGGCGTCGTGTCTGGGAGGTCGGCAGCTACGCCTACCGGCCGCAAGGTTTCCTCGCCGTGTGGCAGTACCACGTCCGCCTGACGCCCGCGCCGGACGGCGGGACACGTCTCTGGGCGCACTACGAACGGTCGGCACTACGGCAGCCTGTCCGGCACTACAACGGCGAGGGCTGGGACGACGACCGCGGCGTCAGGGAGATCGCGTCACTGTTCGCGAGTGACGACCGATTCAGGCCGAGCGACCGTGCTATCGACCTCGTCGATCGCGACGCGCTCATCGCTTGACCGAACACTCATACGCCCCACAGATCTTCTCTTCAGCCATGCCACGATACTCCGACGCCGACCTCCTCGAGGAGATTCGGCGCGTCGCCGACGTCGCCGACACCGACAGCGCGCCCTCCCTTCAGAACTTTCGCGACCACAGCGACATCGCCGACACGACCGTCCTCCGTCGCTTCGACTCGTGGAACGCCGCCGTCGTCAAAGCGGGGTTCGAGCCGAACGATCCTCAACAGCGCATCCCCACCGAGGACCTCATCGCCGAACTCCAGCGCCTTCGCGAGGCAGTGGGTCACGCCCCGACGATCGACGAGATGATCGAGCAGGGCAACCACTGGCCCTCAACCTATAAACGGCGGTTCGGCTCGTGGGCCGAGGCGCTCGATGCCGCCTTCGACGACATCAATGGCGAGGCCGTCTTCGAGTCGCGAGCTGAGACCGAGCCTGACGATCCGGGAACGCCCGGTCCGCACGTCTCAGGTGAAACGCTCCTTGAGGACCTCCGAGCGCTTGCGGACGAGCTCGGCGAGCCACCACGGTTCAAAGAGATGGTCGAACACGGGGACCATCGCGCACGCACGCACACGAAGCGATACGGGTCGTGGGCCGAGGCACTCGAAGCGGCTGGGCTTGACCCGGACGCGCGCTCGGGTGGCACTCAACAGGTGTCGACTGATCAGCTGCTCGCCGATCTCCGCCGACTCCGTGATGAACTCGGTCGGGTGCCGACCGCGACCGACGTCGTCGAGGAGGGGACCCACGGGATCGCCACCTACCAGCGGCGCTTCGGCTCGTGGAGTGACGCGGTCGAGGAGGCGTTCGAGGAGTCGGACGCGTGAAAGCCGGTGGAGACGCCGGCGGTGGGAGGACGGGTCAGAGGAGTTGCCAGCGCCACCGGGTTGGGCGTCGAATCGCAGACGACGAGGACAGCCCCTACCAAGAACTAGTTCCAAGTCGCCTGAAGGGCGGAAGGCCCACTCTATATTGGTCGTAATGCTCCGTTAGGCGTTTCGATCGCGGGTCGTCGGTTACGCTCGGCCGCTGTGTCTCTCCCCCGCATCAATTTTGAAAACAGCCGTCTCAGTCCTTCTACCGCGTGTGATAAGCGTTATCACACATTTCAACACCCCACAAAGCATTTATACCGAACGAATGAAATACCGTTCGCAGCCCTACCCGCAGGCAGAATGCGATACCAACTGTGAGTAATCCAAGTCAAGTCTGGTCGCACTACGACGATGATGCCGGCGATGATGAGCGGGCGACCGAGATGCGGACAAAGCACAGGTGTCGCGACGCAGACTACAACAACACACAATGACAAACGACAATAAGACACGCAAGAAGGCTAATTCAGTCTTCTTTGCGGCGGTTATGGTCGTGTCCATGTTCGCTGCCGGCTTTGCAGCTGCTCCGGCGGCTGCGGCCGTTACAGGCGTGGGCACGGCTCCCGGTGACATCACTGTCGGTGCCTCCAATGCGAGTCACACGATTGGTGGTGTCAACGTAGACAGTGCTAGTACAAATGTCGAAATCAACATTTCCGAAGCTGGCCTGAATGGCGTTGATCTTAGTGGTGTCAATAGTAGCACCATCTCGGTCAACCCGCTAGGCAGCTCGGGCGCAACGTTAAACAACTACTACTCCGGCAATAACACTGCCGAGGTTTCGATCAGTAGCACGGCAGCCAGCAGCGGCGCGGAATTCGACCTGACGGTTGGTGGGCTTGACGCTACTGATGCTTCACCGACAAGCACGGTCAATTACGATGTTTCGCAGGGTGGATCCTCCACTCAGACATCGTTCAGCCTTGTTGGTGTTGAAGACGTGGTTGTTCCGCAGCCGGTAACCGAGAACAACAACGGCGCGATCAACGTATCCGTCGAGCATCCCACCACCGACCCGGCCAACATCACGTACTTCGCTACGGACAGTGACGGGAATACAACGACTGGTACGATCACAGTCGCCGCTGGTGGTCCGAGCAATGCGACCATCGACCTCAGTGGCTTCGCGTCCGCGGATGACGATATTACCATCCACGTTGTCGGGCCGGCTACCACAGGCGCTAATGACCTTAGCGCCTCCAGTTCGGTCTTCCAGGCACGCACCACGTTCACCGTCAGCGAGGACGGTGACGTCTCGACTACCGAGACCAATCTCGACGGTAGCCTCTACTGGATCGGCCAGGAGGTTGAGGTTAACCTCACCGGAACTGGCGTTGTTCCTGGTGAAACCATCGACATTCGGAGCGTCGAATCGCGCAACAGCGGGAACCCGTCCACAACGGGTCAGGCCCGCTCGGTGAAGGTCGGTGCCGGTCAGACTATCGTCATCGACACTGACCGCCTCCGCGGAGAGGGCTTCTACGTCCTCCGTGCGCCGAACGGTAGTTTCCTCGGCCCGAACGGCGGCGCATTCGGTACCTCTACTGGCAGCGCGATGACCGAGTTCGAGGTCCTGACGCAGGACCTCACCACGGACTTCGCCGAGGACGAGGCTAACGACAACGAGAAGATCGACGTTGACGTTTCCTCGCTCCGCTCTCAGTTCAACGTTGAGGTCTCCGGTACCCTCAACGGGAACGACCTCGACGAAGAGGAACTCGAGAACATCTTCGACGATGCCGGCGCGACCGGCCTTGGCGACGGTGACGACGACACGGCGCTCATCACCGGCGTTGAGGACGGCGACGCCTCGTTCGTCGGTAACTTCACCGATGTCGACGGCGGCGACTACAGCTTCGACTTCGCTGTCGAAGACAGCACCGCCGAAGACTCCGCCTCGATCAACGTGAGCGAGCTCGGTGACGGCGAACTCTCGCTCGACCAGAACGTCTACACCGAACAGCAGGGCGACGTCGCCAACATCACCGTCCAGTTCGAGGGCGACTCTGATGGTGGCTCCCTCATCATCGGTGACGAGGACGACGTTGGCTACCAGGCGAACGTCTCCATCGACGCCGACGGTGAGGACGAGGTCGCCATCCTGTTCAACACGTACGCGGCTGGCTCGTCGGGTAACGGCTCCGTGGTTCGCCTCGCGAACCCGAGCCAGACCGACGCGTCGATCAGCCTCAGCGACCAGACGACCATCAGCGACGTCCTCGCTGACGGCGACTACTCACTGTCCGTGAGCAGTTCCAGCAGCTTCTCGGACACGCTGGACAGCCCGGACACGCTCGGCACGCTCGTCATCGAGCAGCGTAGCGAGCCCACCCAGCAGCTCTGGACGGCCTCTGACAGCACGGTCGACGACATCGTCTCCGCGGCCAACGACGATGACGAAGACGTGTTCGCAGAGCTGACCAGCCAGATCGAAGACAACAACGTCACCCAGACCGGCACGGTCGCCGAGGGTGACCAGGTTATCCACCAGATTGGCGCTGACGGCCTCTCTGGTCTCCTCGACAAGGAGGATACGGATGACGCGACGGCCGCGCTCCGTGGTGCACTTAACAACAGCACTGGTATCGGTGGCGGAATCAGCGGTGACACCTCGCTGAACCTTCGCGTTCAGCAGACCGACGATTCGACGACCGCCAACCAGGACCCTGTTGAGCTTCAGGACAACATCACGGGCAACATGACGGTCTTCGCGAACGCGACGACCGACAACATCTACGTTGTCTACGACATCGACGACACCGTCGCGGCCGACGGTGACGAGTTCGATGCGCGCTTCCGGGTTCAGGACCAGCGGCTCCTCAGCCCCTCGGACAGCGACCGCGAGGAGCTCTCGAACAGCGAACTCCGTAACGAGTACTACCAGAGCGTGACCTCCACGTTCAGCGTGGAAGAGCGTGACTTCGAGTTCGACCAGGACCCGTTCAACGTCTCGAACGCTGAGGGTCAGGTCGTCTCGGGTACGTCGAACGTCGCGCCCGGTACCGAAGTGAACGTCAACATCCGCTCGGACTCGGGCACGAGCCCGTCGTTCGTCAAGACGGTCGAGAGCGTGCGCGTCACGACTGACGGCACGTGGGAGGCCGAGTTCGACTTCAGCGACACGAATGTCAACGACGAGTACACGGTCACGGTCCGGCAGTCGGGCCTGAGCGACAACCCGTCCGTTGACGGCACGGTCGTTGATGCGGTCGAAGAGTCCGCGAACTTCGCGGTCTCCGAGCTGAACCCGCAGGACGTGACCGCGACGGTCGGCGACGCGCTGACCATCACGGCCACGGTCGAGAACACCGGTGACGCCGAGGCCACCCAGACTGTCGAGTTCCGCGTCGGCGGTGACGCGGTCGCCAGTCAGGACGTGACCCTCGGTGCCGGTAACAGCACCACCGTCGAGTTCGCGGACGTCGACACGTCCGGTCTCGAGGCTGGTGACTACGAGCACGGCGTCTTCACGGACGACGACGAGGAGACGGCCACGCTCACCCTCGAAGCCGCGGACGACGGTTCCGACGGTTCCGACGGTAGCGACGGTTCCGACGGCAGTGACGGTTCCGACGGCTCCGATGGCTCTGACGGCTCCGACGGTTCCGACGGTAGTGACGGATCCGACGGCTCCGACGGCGAGACCGAGGACGGCACGCCCGGCTTCGGTGCGCTCGTCGCACTCGTCGCGCTCATCGCCGCTGCGCTGCTCGCGACCCGCCGCAACGAGTAACATCGCTGCCTACGGTCGCGACTCGTAGCTTCCAACCATCGGCCCTCGCGGGTCGACCCACACGCGGTATTTCTTTATCTGACTCACCCCAACTAGCGACGGCGCTAGTGGGTAGTCTGCTTCGATATTACTGACACAATATCCAGTCTGGCCGGTGTGTTTTTACTCTATTAAACAGACGAGTGTGTACCGGCCCGAACAGGCCATGTCGCTAATCGGCGTGACATTCGATTCGGGTGACACACCTTGCTTCGGGCTGGCTCACTCTGCCGGCTCGCTGGCCGACGCTGCGTATTGTCGACCTATATCGGCCTGCCCGGTGAGAAACCGCAAGCAGCGGCGCTTACGGTGGAGAACCGGTGTTTTGAACAGACGTACAAAACGCTACGTGTTGGTGACGCCGGCCACGTCGGTACACTTGCGTGTCGCTCAACTCAACAGCGCGTCCCGCGCCTGCTTTAATTCGCTCACGTCGTACTATTCGTTACCGCCCTGGTCGCCGTGGCCTTCCTTCACGAGTTCGCGGAACGCGCCCTTTACCACCGGCTCGGGCGCGTCCGGTGCGACGCCGAGGACCTCGTGCGGCTCCTGGTCGGGCTCGGGCTCGACCGCGATCACGTCCGGGCCCGACTCGTCTCCCAGCGGTAACCAGGCGGTTTTGATCGTGTTTGATTTTTATTATTGAAGACACACTATGGAGCGACATGACACAAACGGAAATCACGGAGTATCTTCGCAATCGTGGAATCGAGTACAGCTTGTTGGAGCACGATAGCGATGCGTTAACCTCTGAGAAGGCAGCTGAACTACGCGACGTGGCCCTCGTTGAAATGATTAAATCGATGGTGTTTTTGGACGACCAGCGGGACGTAATCGTTGCGATTGTTCCAGCCGAGATGAAAGTTGATCTTGGTGCCCTCAGAGACACAGCAAATATTAGCAGTCTAAAATTCGCTGACGAGGAAGTCATAGAAGGAGAACTCGGGTATACTATCGGAGCAATACCACCGTTCTTCCCTGATAACGACTGTCCGATTTACGTAGACTCCGAAATATTCCAGAACAACAAGGTCAATTTTAGCAGTGGCCGTCCGGACGCGGGTGTTGAGGTCGAGCTATCTGAATTTGAGCGGATTTTAGAGGACTTCAATACAGAGAGAGCATCGATCGGCGATCCTCAGGAGTAAAAGAAACGCTAGGATGTCAACTGTTCTGTTACATTCACAGAAGACGAACGGGTGAGGGCTAGGCGTCCCCCTGTTCGTACTCTTCTGCGAGATTTCGCGTCTCCTCGATGACCGACTGCTCGACTTCAGCCTCGGGCACCTCGATCGCGGCTTCAATTGTCGGTACGGTCACCTTGGGCACCTCAACGTCGATCGAGTACGGAATCGCGAGCTGGTGTGGCGCCAGATCATCGGGCTCGGTCTTCCGCTGACGCTGTTCACCCGATCGCCAGTCGAGTACGAGGTACCCCTCAAACGTCTCCGTCTCCCCGTCACTCATTGTCGAGCACCTCACAGGCTGCGCGGACGTGTCGCCGGAGCGCGTCGACGTTCTGGTCCTCGATCGCCCTGCCCGCGGCGCGGACGTGTCCCTTCAGCTCCTCGACGTCGTCGTCATCGGCGAGGTCGTCGCGAGGATCGTCGACGAGCTCGTAGAGACCTGGCGCAATCTTCTCGACGTGGTTGTGTTCGACGAGTCGTTTCAGACGCTCGCTCGCGTAGGTCCGGGAGACGCCCATCTGGTCCGCCGCGTACTGTGGGGTGACGCGCCCCTCTCGGAGGACGTCGAGAGCGAGACGATCTACGTCTCAGATGACTCGATCATCACCGAGACGGAAGAAGCGACAGAGCATGTCTACTGCGAGTGGATCGCCGACCTCACCGAGGGCTGGCTCGGCGGCAACCGCTCGGACGGCGACTGGCTGTTCGAGGCGCTCGGCGGTGCGAAAGGCACGCTGTTCCACCGCGCCCAGATCGACGTCGACGGCTTCGCGGCGTACCTGAGCGATTACCCGAACGCGGACGCGTGGAACGTCACGCAGACGCGGAGCTTCGACGCTGACGACGATGCCGAGGAGTCGGTGATCGCGTACCACGACGCCGCCCACCTCGCGGACACGGGGGGGAGTCGCGACACGGTGATGCTCGGCTTCGAGTACCACTGGAATGAGGGCTACACGCGTGGCGTCGTCTCCGAGAGCGGCTACGTCGCGCTCTTTGATGGTGGCGACCGGGCGGGCACGTACGCGGCGTTCATCAACTCGGAGATATTACCGTTCGCGAGCCTCCCCGAGGAGTACCAGGGCGCGCTCACGGACGTTCGCGAGGACACGGAGGGCGAAGCATGAATCTCGACATCCCCGGCGAGTACGAGGACTGGCCGTTCGAGGCGCCGGCGTTCGTTCTCGCCGAAGCGAACACGGCCGCCGACCTCCGTCAAGAGATCGACTCGCTGGCCGGGATGAAACACGACACGGAGATGGACACCCACCAGCGGTTCACGAACGACGAGCTCGTACAACTGGTGATTGCGCTTGGTGGGCCGCAGGAGAGTGATCGTCCATGAGCGAAGCCGATGCGCGCGATGAGGTACGCACTGTCATTCAACGGCACGCCGCTGAGCTAGACGCAGAGGATCTTCGTGACATCGCTACTGATCTTGAATCAACTGCTGAGAAGTGGGGCGGCATCGATGTGTAGTGCGCAACTACTGCCGCAGATTCACGGCTCACGGGCGGCTAAACCTGCGGACACTGCGGAGTCACGCTTTGTCATTACCCAATGCGATGCGGAGTGCCTCTGCCGGCTTGCCATCGTTCAACAACTCTCGAACCGTGTCTTGGCGTTCGCACGGAACCAAGTCATGAGCCAGCAGATCACGGGTAACGTCAGCACACTCTTGTCGAAACGGACCTCTTCTGTCAGTATCATGTGCGGTGTTGTCTACCATGGAGGGCGGTATAAAACAACACTACACCGGAGATATAATAAAACTTCAGTGCTAGGACAATTAAGGAGTCATTCTAGCTGCCACTTTTGCTATATTATACACGTCAGGAGTTGCTCCCGTGATGTTACCAGCGGGGTGAGTCGATGAGCTGGTCGTTCCAATTTGCGACCCGAGGGGTGACTCCCGAACTCGTGATCGTACTTGGCGTCATCATCATAATTGAGGTGATGGTGTGAGCATCGAGCCTGTCGAGTGCGTCACCCCGCACTGTGCTGGGCGTATGCGCGACCGGACGAGCGGTGAGCTCGTTTCGGCGGCGGTGGCCTACGAGCGGGGCGTCACTGTGACGATCCCAGCCGTTGCGCCTGTGCCGCCGCACGACGAGGCCGTCTTCGACGAGCTGACCGACACGGTCGTCTTCCGTCGCGACCAGGCGCTCGTGACGGTGTACGGCCTCTCCCCGGCACACCTGTCCAACATCCACGGCATCGCCGTCGCGGCCGCCGTCGACGAGCAGTGTGGCACGGAGTACTGCGCGCAGATCGACCCGCGGAATCTGGAGGCAGCCCGATGAGCACGACAACCGCTGACAACGCCGACGAACTGTCCCCGGACGATGCGCCGATCGAGGCGATCCGCGAGCTTCAGCCCGAGCTCGAGCGCCTCGCCGAGACGGACCTCCCGATTGCACCGCACGCGCAGAACGCACTCGACCGGCTCGAGGAGGTCGAGACCGATGCCTGAGTCACTCGTCGTCGGCCATCAAGTGCTTGACCGGCGCCGTGATCCGCCGGTTGACCGTCCAGAGGTCCTCAGCGACCTGCGGGTCATCAGTCTCGACACCGGACTCGAACATCGCTTCGTCGACCTCTTCGACACGCTCAGCCGCCTCGGGCGAGAGAGCTTGGTGACACCAGACGCACCAGTCGTTGTCGCGGGGTGTCTCCCGGTCACACCGCGGGCACGTGAGGGGCACGTGGTCATCGGCGTCGGGGTCTTCCTCGACGTCGAGCCCGTGCATCGACGCGTAGGCCCGTTCGTTCGACTCCTCGCCGAACCGGGCCATGTACCGCTGGGTGGCCTCGGAGCCACGCTTCCGTCCCTGTCGGTCCTCGATGCGCGACTGGCTCATGCCTTGGAGGACGAGCCACCGCGTGTTCGACCGGCGGAAGTTGGTCGGCGTGACGTCCTTCGCGAGGTCGATCCGCTTCGCCGGCTCCTTGAAGTTGCTCAGGTAGCTGGTGTAGCTCTGTGCCTTCGGCTTGGAGAGGTGCGACCAGAGCGGCGCGTCGGGATCGTCGCCGGTGGGATGGTCGGTGAGCCACTTGTTGATGTACGGGACGGAGACGACCAGGTGGACGACGCGCTCGCCCTCCTTGCCGTCAACGTGAACGGCGAGGGCGTGTTCGCCGTCGACGACATCGCCGACGGTGAGCGACTGGAGCTCACCGCCACGGAGGCCGGCCTCGAACTGGAGCATGATACAGGCCGCGTCTCGAGCGTTCCGACAGGCGTCGACCATCGGCTTGACGTCTTCCTCGAAGAGGAGCAAGTCGCGCTCGCTCGGCGTCGGGTCGTAGGTGCTCGAGGTCCCGGTCGGGATCCAGGCGACGCTCTCGGGCGACTCGTCGAGGCGGCGGACGCGCTTCGCGAAGACGCGGATGGCGCTTCGGTAGTCCCGATTCGTCTCCTCGTTTTCGTACTCCCGGTTGATCCAGCGGACGACAGCCTCGGCGGCGTCGCGATCGTGAGCGGCCTCGGCGAGCTGCTCGGTCGCCTCAGCCATCCGCGTACAGTGCCGGAGGAGCTTGAGGTGCCGGTAGTTCGAGTACTCGCTCTTCATCAGGTCCATCTGGTCGGAGAAGGTGAGCAGCGCCTCCGCATCGTCGTCGGTGACATCGCGCTCGCGCTCACGAATCCGGTCGCGGAGGGCCTCAACCGCCTCGCGAGGATCTCGAGTGGACATACACGTTGGTGGACCAGAGGGATTGTAAACATAATTTCCACATCCCTGCCCTGGCTTAATGCTCTTCGTCCGGTTCTCTCGGTAGAGGCGGCTATCGTTCGCTATGCGGGGTTTACGCGATATCGACTCCTCACGGCGGTCGAACCGCGTTCTCTCGCGGCTCCGCTCGCGGCGCCGCGCCCGGCGGTCGCGACCACCGATGGGTCTAGACCCGCTCGGTCCCAATGCGTCGTGTGAACGACCACCGAGATTACCGCGCCGGACTCCGCACGCAACGCGAGGAGGTCGACGACGCGAGACTGCCCGTCAGCGGGGCGTTTCCGGACTGGCTGTCCGGCGACCTGATCGGCAACGGCCCGGGACAGTTCGAGGCCGGGGACACGGAGCTCCGCCACTGGTTCGACCCGTTCGCCATGCTCCGCCGCTTCCGGATCGACGACGGCGAGGTCAGGTACGCGAACCGGTTCGTCCGGAGCCGCGACTACGCGTACGCGCAAGAGAACGGCGGCGTTCGGACGCCATTCCCGGGGACGCCGCCCGACCGCTCGCTCCCGACGCGGCTCCGACAGGTCCTCGACGGGACGTTCCCGGACAACCCCGTCATCGGCGTCCAGCGGTTCGGCGACGAGTACGCGGCGATCACTGAGTCGCCGACCGCGCTGACCTTCAACCCCGACACGCTCGAGACGACCGGCCGGATCGATCTCACGGCGGGGTTGGACTGCGACCTGACTCTCGCGCACGTCCACTACGATCCCGACGCGGAGGCGTTCCTCAACCTGGGCGTCTCGTACGGTCGCGACACCGTGTACACGCTGTTCGAGCGCCCGAGAGACGGGGGTGAGCCGACCGCGCTGACCCGGCTTCAGTTCGACGAAGCGCCCTACATCCACTCGTTCGCCGTGACCGGCCGGCACGTCGTCGTCACCGTGAACGCGTACGGGTTAGACACCGCTCGCCTGCTCAAGGGCGCGGTGACGAAGGAGACGTTCCTCGACGCGTTCCGACCGCTCTCGGCGCCCCTCCGATTCGTCGTCCTCGATCGGTCGACCGGCGAGCACGTGGCGACCGCGTCGGCGCCGCCGGCGTTCGTCTACCACCACGCGAACGCGTTCGAGCGCGACGGCGAGATTCTCGTCGACCTCGTCGCGTTCGACGACGACCGCGCGGTCACCGGACTCGCGCTGTCGAACCTCCGAAGCGACGAACCGGATCTCCCGCGAGGCGACCTGTGTCGGTACACGGTTCCCCTGTCCGGCGGTGAGGCCGCTCGGACGACACTCCACCGCGGGCCGGTCGAGTTCCCGGTGATCAACTACCGCGCGGTCAACGGCGAGCCCCACCGGTACGTCTACCTCGCCGAAACCGACGGCAAGTCGAGCCTGCCGACGGACGTCACGAAGGTGGACGTGGAGACCGGCACCGTTCGGCGCTGGCGCGAGTCGGGGACGCACCCGGGGGAGCCGCTGTTCGTCCCCGCCCCCGACGCGGCCGGCGAGGACGACGGAGTCCTGCTCTCAGTTGTGTTGGACCCCGAGGCGGACCGCTCGCGGTTGGTCTGTCTCGACGCCGCGACCCTCGATGAGCGCGGCCGAGCCGAGCTCCCGCACCGCCTCCCCTTCGGCTTCCACGGGCAGTTCTACGGGCCGTCAACTCCGGGACGCAGCATGGCGTGACGCAGCCCGTCCCGCTGATCGACACGCGACTCCGGCCGAAGAAGCGACGACGGCTCCCCGCGCGGCCATCGCTTAAGTGCGCCCGACGCGCACGTCGGGTATGGACTCGTCGGACCGAGCGCTGCTCGGCGCGGCCGGGATCGTGGGGGCGCTCGTGGTGGCCGTCGCGTTCGCCGGCGGGGCGCTCTTCGGCTTCGAAGAGTCGGCCGCGCGGCCGCTGCGACTCCTCGCGGTGGAGCCGCTCACGTGGATCGTGATCGCGGCGCTGCTCGTCGCCGTCGTCGGGAACGCCTACATCGAGTAGCGACGCGGGACCCCGCGCCGCCGAACTGGCACCCGACTCACCGCACGACCGTCACCGGCACCGGCGAGCGCCGGAACACCGCCTTCTCCACGTCGCCGACGAGCAGCCGGTCTGCGAGCGACCCGCTGTGGGTGCCCAACACGACGACGTCGGACTCCGCGGCGCGGTCGAGGATCCCCCGCGCGGGCTTGCCCACCTCCACGACCGTGTCGACAGTCGCGTCGGACTCCGCGGCGATCTCGCGGGCCCGGTCGAAGACGGGCTCGGCGGCCTCAAGGATCCCGTCCGCGCCGGTCTCCGACAAGGCGATCCCTGCGGCCGCACCCATTATCGGTGACGCGCCGACGACGACGACGTGTATCACGCTCACCTCGGCACCCGGGTGAGCGTCGAGGGCGTACCGAAGCGCGCGCTCCGAGAGGTCCGAACCGTCCACCGCCAGGAGCACGCGCGAAATCACACCAGTGAGACGCGCCGCGAGCCGATAAACGCAGGTAGTGACCTGCGGCCGAAGAACCGGGTGAACAACCGCTCAGGCGTCGACGTCATCGATCGCTTCGACGAGCGCGTCGAGCGCGCGCTCGACTGCGCCACGTTTCACCGCGTCGCGGTCGCCGTCGAGGACGACCCGCTCGGTGCGGACGAACGACTCGCCGGTGCCCCACGGCGCGGCGTGCGCGACGCCGACGTAGACGAGCCCGACCGGCTTCTCGTCGGTTCCGCCGGACGGCCCCGCGATACCCGTGGTCGCGACCGCCCAGTCGGCGTCCGCTCGGTCGCGCGCACCGGCCGCCATCTCGCGGACCACGGGCTCGCTCACGGCCCCGTGCGCGTCGAGCGACTCGCGGGAGACGCCGAGCAGCTCCCGCTTGGCGTCGTAGGTGTACGTCACGAACCCGCGGTCGAAGTAGGCGCTCGCGCCGGGCACGTCGGTCACCCGCGACCCGACCAGCCCGCCCGTGAGCGACTCCGCGGTCGCGAGCGTCTCGTCTCGGTCGGCGAGGAGCGCGTTCAGGCGTTCGGCCGGGGGCGTCGTGTCCTCCATACCGCCGCTCCGGGCGAGACGCCCCTGAGGTTTACGCCCCGTCCCGTCGAAGGGCGACCGTGACCGACTCCGACTGGGACGAGCGGTTCGCGTCGGGCGAGTACCCGCGCGCCCCCGAGCCGTCCCCCGTGCTCCGCGCATACGAGCCGTCGCTGCCCGACGGGCGCGCGCTCGACGCCGCCGCGGGGACCGGCCGCAACGCCGTCTACCTCGCCGACCGCGGCTACGACGTGGACGCGCTCGACGCGTCGGCGGAGGGGCTCCGCATCGTCCGCGAGCGCGCCGCCGAACGCGGGACCGCCGACCGGGTCGAGGCGATCCGCGGCGACGTGTCGACGTACGGCTTCCCGGCGGAGACGTACGCGGTGATCACGATGAGCTACTTCCACGCGCTCGACCGGTTCGCCGACCTGATCGCCGCGCTCGAACCGGGCGGCTACCTCTACGTCGAGGGGCACCTGCGGTCGGCGGAGCCGTCGCCGTGGGGCCCGAGCGACGACAGCTACCGCTTCGCGGCGAACGAACTGCTCTACGCGGGGCTGGGGCTGAGCGTGCGCTACTGCGACGAGACGACGACCGAGCGACCGGGCGACCGCCGGCGCGCCGCGGCGCGGCTGCTCGCGCAGAAGTCGACGGGCGTGCGGCAGTCGTACCCCCCGCGCCCAGACGCCACTGATCAATGGGCGGGAGACGCGTGAGCGACGACGCTTCCGCGTCGCCCGCGACGGTCCTCCGGACGCTGGTGGCGCGCGCGGTCGACGCCGACCCGGCGAGCCTCGCCGACCGGGTCGAGGTCGTCGAGCGCAGTGGCGAACCGGAAGTCGACGACGGAGGCGAACGCGACTCCCGCACGCCGGTGGCGCGCCTCGCCCGACTGATCGCCGAGGCCGACGGCGTCGTGGCCGTCGTCCCGCGGTTCGACGCCGTCCTCGCCCGTCGGCTGAACGACGCATTGGCGGCGGTCCCGCGGGCGGTCCGCGTCGTGTTCACCGACGCCGCAGCCGACCGCCTCGCCGGCGCGACGGGGGCGATCGTCCGGCGCGCGCTGACCGAACGCGGCGTCGACGCGTACCGGCACGACGGGGAGTCGCCGGTGGCGGTGGTCCTCGCCGACGACCGCGCCGCAGTCGGGCTGATCGACGGGAGCGGCGTCGCGGCGCTGTTGACGACAGACGACCCGGCGGTCAGGGAGTGGGCGGCCGCCACCTGTCGACGCTACCTCGACGCCGCCGAACCGGTGACTGAGGGGTGACCGAGGCGGAACCCGGGTCGACGACGAGCAACCCGACTCGGCGACGGAGGGCCCGGACCGCTTTTGAGGGTTCGCGTCGAACGGCGCGTATGAAAGCGCTACTGCTGTTGGTGGCCGGGATCGGCGGACTGCTCGAGGCCGTCGCGCCGCGGCGCGCCGTCGCGCTCTGGACGCGCGCGTTCTACCGGAACGCCGGCGACGCGGAACCGCGCGACTGGGTGTACGCGGCCGCGAAGGTCGAGGGGACCCTGGTTGCGGCCGGCGCGCTCGTCGGCCTGTACCGGCTCGCGACGGCGGACGGAGCGGCTGAGGGCGACGACGAAACGGACGCGGCCGAGGGCGACGTGGACGCGGAGTTCGACGCCGACGCGGCGTGAGGCGATAGACGGTCCGAAGCGTCGGGTGCGGTGACCCGAACGTATATCAACGAGGTCGCGGTACGAGTTGACATGTCGGGGCCTCCCGAAGCGCCCAGATCGGCGGATTCGTCGACGGTTCGGGTCCTCCACGTCGACGACGATCCCGCGTTCCTCGACCTGACGGAGACCTACTTAGAGCGGATCGACGAGTCGTTCGAGGTCAGGTCAGAGACGGACGTCGACGACGCGCTCGACGCGCTGACGACGGGGCGGATAGACTGCGTCGTCTCCGACTACGACATGCCCGAGACGAACGGGCTGGCGTTCCTCCAGCTGGTCCGCGACCGCGGCATCGAGATCCCGTTCGTACTGTTCACCGGGAAGGGGAGCGAGGAGATCGCGAGCGAGGCGATCTCGGCGGGCGCGACCGACTACCTCCAGAAGCAGCGCGGCAACGACCAGTACGAGGTGCTCGCCAACCGCGTGCGAAACGCCGTCGACCAACACCGGTCGCGGGTCGGGCTCGCCGCTAGCGAGGAGCGGCTCTCGCGGTTCATCGACCAGTCGCCGCTGGGGACGATCGAGTACGACGACGCGTTCCGGATCGTCCGGGTGAACCCCGCCGCGGAGGAGATCCTCGACTTCGACGAGTCGGAGCTGCTCGGCGGGACGTGGCTCCCGTTCGTCCCCGAGCCCGAGCACCGACACGTGGCGGCGCTCGAACGCGACCTGCTCTCGAACAAGGGCGGGTTCCAGAGCGTCAATGAGAACGTCCGCAGCGACGGGACGCGGATCCGGTGCGCGTGGCACAACCAGGTCGTGACCGACGCCGACGGGGACGTGATCGGCGTCTTCTCGCAGTTCGAGGACGTGACCGAGGAGGTCGCGCGCAAGCGCCAGATCGAGCGGTCGAACGCCGTGCTGTCGACCGCGCTCGACGCGCTCCCCGTGGGGATGCTCGTCGAGGACGCCGACCGGCGGGTGCTCCGGGTGAACGAGCGACTCTACGAGCTGTTCGACATCGGCGGCGACCCGTCGGCCGCGACCGGGCGCGACTGTGAGCGACTCGCCGCCGAACTGAGCGAGCGGTTTGACGACCCCGAGGGGTTCGTCGCGCGGATCGAGGGGATCGTCGACGAGCCACGCCCGGTCGACGACGAGCGGCTGGCGCTCGCGGACGGGAGCGCGCTGATTCGGACGTACCGGCCGATCGACCTACCGGACGGAGAGGGCCACTTGTGGGCCTACCGGCGGACGCCGCAGGTAGAGTGAGCCGTCGGACACGCTAGTCGGGCGGACCGCCGAGCGCGCTCGGGCGCCTCACTGCCGGCTGGCGCTCAGTCGTTCGCGGGGTCCGCTTCGGCGCCGTCGAATGGTCGCTCCTCCTCCGGTCGGTTACCGGTCAACAGGACGTGACAGTCACGGCACCGAGCCTCGTACGACTCCTCGGCGCCGACGAGGATCGTCGGGTCGTCTGTGTGCGCGGGCTCGCCCTCGATGAGCCGCTGGTTCCGCGAGGCCGGCTCGCCGCAGACCGAGCAGATGGCTTGGAGCTTGTCGACGTACTCGGCGGTCGCCATGAGCCGCGGGAGGGGGTCGAACGGCTCGCCGCGAAACGTCTGGTCGGTGCCCGAGACGATCACCCGGCTGCCGCGGTCCGCGAGGGTGTTACACACCTCGACGAGCGCCTCGGAGAAGAAGTTCGCCTCGTCGATCGCGACGACCTCGGCGGGGTCGTCGTCGAGGATGTCGAGCGGGCCGTCCCCCTCGTTGTCGACGACGGTGGCATCCCACTGCCGCCCCGTGTGGCTCCCGATCGTCGTCTCGCCGTAGCGGTCGTCGACCGCCGGCTTGTACACCGCGACCGACTGCCCGGCGATCTCGGAGCGGCGGAGCCGGCGGAGTAGCTCCTCCGTCTTGCCCGAGAACATCGACCCTGAGATGACCTCGATCCAGCCGGATCGAGTGATGGCGTGCATACCCGATCGGGCCGGAGCCAGCGACTAAACCGTTTCTCTCCGCGCGGACGGGCGGGGGCGGCGCGCCAGTTTCATCGCGGGGTCAGATCCCGGTCGCGACCGCCACGACGACAGCGGCGACGGCGACGTACGCGGCCGCGGAGACGGCCCAGTCACGGCGTATCGGACCGAGCCGCTGGCGGGGGAGGCCGGGGGCGCGCGGCAGCGGGACGAGCGCGAAGAAGCCGACCATCAGCGCGAGCTGGACGGCCCCCGCCGCGACGACCGTGACGGCCGTGCCGACTCCGAGGGTCCGGCCGGTCGCGGCGACGAGGCCGACGAACAGCAGCCCCGAGCCCGCGCCGGCGACGTAGTGGACCCACGTCGCCAGCCGCTCCGGCGCGTCGTCGACGGGGGTATCAGTGAGCACGCCCGCCGCGACCTTCGGCGCGGTCGCTCCCTCGGGGAGCCGCGCCATCACTACGTCCATCGCGAGCGTCGCGACGAGTCCGACGACCGGCCCCAAGGCGAGGCCGGCGAGCAGCGAGAGCGTCGTCATGGATCCGCCCACGGACGGCAGCGGCTTCACTCCGTCGGCGGGCGACCCTCGCGAGCGGATCGGGGGACTCGCGGGCGTCGGCCGCGCCGAACGCGGCTCAGTCGTCGCGCGGAACGACGGGCTCGCCGCCGATCACGACCCGCGAGACGTCGGCCTGGCCGGCGCGCCTGACGACCGCGCGGACGAGGTCTCGCGCGCCGGCGAGGTTGTCGGAGTCGCCGTCGAGGACGAGCAGGTCCGCGTCGGCCCCGGGCTCGATCACGCCGCCGTTCACCCCGGCGATCGCGGCGCCGTTGACCGTCGCCATCCGCAGGATCTCTCTGGCCGGGAGGTCGGCGAGCTTCGCCGCGAACTCCATCTCGCGGAACATCGACGGTGAGTCGGTCATCACGTTGTCGGTCCCGAGCGCGACCGTCGTCCGCTCGGCCAGCTCGCTGATCGGCGGGACGCCGACGTTCGTCACGAGGTTCGACCGCGGGCAGACGACGACCGGCGTGCCGCGGTCGGCGAGCCGCTCCAAGTGGATCCGCCCGGCGTGGACCATGTGGACGAGGAAGTCGGGTTCGAGGTCCATCGCGGCGTTGACGTCGTCGGCGTCGCGCTCGCCGGCGTGGATCCCGAACAGCTTGCCGGCGTCGCGGGTCTCCGTCCGGACCGCGTCGAAGTCGGCGTCGCGGGCGCCGGAGGCGCCGTACCCGTCCGCGACGGAGAGCACGTCGGGGTCGTCGCGACCGAGGACGACCGCGTCGATCGCGCGCTCGTCGAAGTCGACGCCCTCGCCCGCGAGCGCGTCGCGGAGCGCGGTGACGCCGTCGACGCCGCCCTCGCGGAACTCGAGGAACGTCCCCGTGCCGGTCGACTCCATGTACCGTAGCGTGTGGGCCATCGCGGCCACCAACGCCTCCCGGTCGGCCGCACGGAGGAGCCGGTGTTTCAGCCCGTCCGGCGGCGCGACAAGCTCGTCGAGCGAGAGCCCCGCGCCCGCCTCCTTGGCAATCGAGTCGCCGACGTGAGTGTGCGCGTTGACGAACGCCGGGAGGATCACGTCGTCGCTGCCGACCGACGCCTCCTCGACCTCGACGATCTCGCCGTCCGCGACGACGACCCGGCCCTCGACCGGCTCGAAGTCGGGACCGACGAGGACCGTTCCTTCGAGGTACATACCGGAGGTTCGTCGCGCCGCGGGTAAAACGTCGGGGGAGAGCCTCACCGAGGGGCGGAGTCGCCGAAACGCGCCGTCACTCCGCGTCGAGCCGCGCCCAGAACCCGAGGGTGTCGGGGAGGAGCGCCCGGGAGTCGGCGGTCGCCGCGGCGTCGCCCTCGCTCGTCGTCTCGCCGCCCGCCGGCTCCGGCTCGACGATGCGCTCGACATCGAACCCCGCGTCCGTGAGGGCACGGTGGAGCTTGGAGACGGACCGGTCGAAGGCGACGAGGTCCGCGTCGTACGACTCGTCGATCTCGATCTCTCGCCGTGGCGGCGCGTGGTACCCCTCCCGGACGCTACCGGTCTCCGGGTCGATCAGCTCCCGGAACGGGTGCATCACCGACAGGTAAAACACGCCGCCCGGCCGGAGGACGCGACGCGCCTCGCGCACCGCGGCGTCGAGGTCCGCGACCAGCTGGAACGCGGCCTCGGAGAACGCCGCGTCGAACGCGTCGTCGGCGAGCGGGACCCGGGTCACGTCGCCCTGGAGGAACCGGGCGTTGACGCCGTAGTAGTCGCGGAGCCGCCGCGCGTGGTCGAGTTGTTCCTCCGCGATGTCGACGCCGACCACGCAGTCGGCACCCGCCAGCGCGGTGCCGACGCTCCCCTGACCGCCGCCGCAGCCGAGTTCGACGACGTCAGCACCCGCCACCGGCGGCGGGAATTCGGCGCCGACCGCCGCGTGGCTGTCAGGGTCGAACGGCGTCGGCACGGGCGGCACCCCGGACTCGTCTGTGTCGGCGTTCCACAGCGCCTGGAAGGCGTCGCTCCAATCGTTCCAGAGGCGACGGTTCTCGCGGTGATCGTCGGTCACGGCGACGGATCGGACGGGAGCGACATAAGCGTCACTCGAACTCGTCGAGCGTCGTCGGCATCGCCCCCCGCACCTCGGTGACGAGCCCATCCGGGTCGATCCCGAGCACGGCCGCGGCCGCGCGACCGACCCGGTCCGTCGCCGAATCGGGGGCGTACACCCCGAGCCGCCACTGGTTCCGCTGCGCGGTCCGGAGCGCGGACACCAGCGGCGACTGGCGTTCGAGCCGTCGGATGTCGCCGTTGACCGTGACACGCGCGGTCGACTCGCGCATCTCCGGCTCGGGCGGCACGTCGAGGATCACGTGGTCGCGGGCGACGCCGGCTTCCTCGGCGATCTCGCGTTCGAGCGCGGCCTCGGCCTGGTGGTCGGCCGCGTGGACGCGCTCGGGGACGTCGTCGTACTCCGCCCACACCGCCAGCTTGTAGAGGTCCCGCTCGTCGTAGCGCCGCGAGAGCTCCGCGGTCGCCCGGCAGTCGCGGATCGCGGCGAGAAAGCCGTGGTCGTCCATCCGGCGCAGCTCGGCGGCCGTGGTCGCGGTCGCGTCGAGCAGCTCGCTCGCGGCGCGGCGCAGCATCGCCTTCGAGATGCGCGCGACGTGGTGGGTGTAGACGACCGGATTCATCAGCGCGCGGGCGAGCAGGAGGCTCTCCGCGGTCTGGACGTTCCCCTCGTCCAAGACGAGCTCGGGGTCGTCGCGGCTCGCGGCATCGGTCTCGGCCTCGCCGCCGCGCTCGACGAACGTCAGCTCGCGGACGAACCGCTCCGTGTCGATGGTGCCGTACGGGACGCCCGTGTGGTAAGCGTCGCGCACGAGGTAATCCATGCGGTCGACGTCGAGCTCCCCGGAGACGAGCCCCGCGTACCGGCCCTCGCCCGCGACGATCCCGGCGATCCGGCCTGGGTCGAGGTCGTGGTCGCGCAGCACCTCGCCGACCGCGCCGGTCGCGAGCATCTCGTCGACGTCGTCGTGGTACTTGCCGGTCCGGCGGTGGGTGAGCGACTCAAGGTTGTGGCTGAACGGGCCGTGTCCCACGTCGTGGAGCATCGCCGCCGCCTCGATCCGGTCGGCCCGCTTCCCGCCGATGCCGAGGTGGTCGAGCGCGCGGCTCGCGAGGTGGTAGACGCCGAGGCTGTGCTCGAACCGCGTGTGGTTCGCGGATGGGTAGACGAGCTGGACCGTCCCGAGCTGTTTGACGTGGCGGAGCCGCTGGACGGCGGGCGTGTCGACGAGGTCCGCGGCGACACCGCCGATCTCGATGTGGTCGTGGACGGTGTCCTTGACCGTGATCATACGTCCGTCTTCGGCGGCACGAAATAAAAGGCTGGGAGTGTCGGGCGAGGGTCGGCGCGCGCTCGGCGGGGCGGCGTCGGTCGAGCGCCCGTCGACGCCGCGCGGAAATCTCGGTGCGATTTATAACCCGCCTCGCCGAACGCCGAGACATGTACCACGTGTTGCTCGGCGTCGCGCTCGAGGACGAGCCGCGGGCGATCGCACAGGCGAAGGCGGTGGCCGACCTGCCGGCGGCTCCGGACGAAGTGACCGCGCACCTCTGCCACGTCTTCCAAGACAACCCGGAGGGCGCATCGGTCCACCAGCTCGGGACGGTTCGACGCGCCCGGGAGGTGCTTGAGGCGGCCGGCGTGAGTTGCGCGCACCACGAGGCCAGCGGCGACCCCGGCGAGGAGCTCGTCGCGGCCGCCGACGCCATCGACGCCGACCTCATCTGCGTCTCTGGCCGGAAGCGGAGTCCGGCGGGGAAGGCCGTCTTCGGCAGCACCACGCAGACGGTCGTGCTGAACGCCGACCGGCCCGTCCTGACCGTGCCGGTCGCCGACGAATGAGCCGGAGAGAGTGCGGCGCGGGCCGGCGGGACCCGTAGTCGACCGCTCAGGCGGGGGGTCGCCCGGTCGCGCGGAGGCCGAGGACCTCCCGCGCCGCCGTGCCGACCGCGTCGACGTGTTCCGCCGGACAGTAGACCCCGAGCGTCCAGCGACGGCGCTCGGCGGCGCGGAGGCCGGCGACGAGCTCCGAGGCGTCCTCCAACCGCTGCGGGACGCCGTCGACGACGACCGCGGAGCCGGACTCCTTGAGCGCCGGCCGCGAGGGGATGTCGACGATCACCGCGTCGCGGTCGATCCCGACGGCGTCCGCGATCTCGCGCTCGGCCGCCCGCTCCTCCGGGCGGCCGGCGTCGACCGTCCCGGTCGGTACCTCGTCGAGCTCGGCCCAGACCGCGCGCTTGTAGAGGTCGCGCCGCTCGATGCGCTCGCCGAGCGCCGGCACGCGGTCGCGGAGCTCGACGAGGAGGTCGTGGTCGGCCATCCGCCGGAACGACTCGGCGTCGGTGTCCGTGCGATCGAGGTAGCGCTCGCAGGCGCGCTCCAGCATCGCCCCCGCGACCCGGGAGACGTGGTGGCGGTAGACGACGGCGTTCATCAGCGAGCGCGCGACGAGGAGGCTTTCTGCGGTGGCGACGTTCCCCTCGTCCAAGACGAGGTCGGCCGACGCTCCCGCCCCGTCGTCGCCGATCAGCCGGAGCTCGGTGACGAGCCGACCGGTGTCGACGGTGCCGTACGGGACGCCCGTGTGGTGGGCGTCGCGCACGAGGTAGTCCATGCGGTCGACGTCGAGCTCCCCCGAGACGAGGGGGCCGAGCGCGCCCGCGCCGTCGATCAGGGCGGCGACGCGCTCCGGATCGAGCCCGTTGCGTTCGAGGACCTGACAGACCTCGCGGTCGGCGTCGGTGAGGAGCCACCGCACGTCGTCGTGGTCGCGGCCGGTCTCCCGTCGGATGATCCCCTCGGTCTGGTGGCCGTACGGGCCGTGCCCCACGTCGTGGAGCATAGCCGCGGCGCGGACGTGGGCCGCGGTGTCGTCGTCGACGCCGAGCCCGTCGACCGCGCGGCCGGCGAGGTGGTAGACGCCGAGGCTGTGCTCGAACCGCGTGTGGTTCGCGGAGGGGTAGACGAGCCGGACCGTGGAGAGCTGCTTGATGTGGCGCAGCCGCTGGAACGCGGGAGTGTCGACCAGCTCGGCGGCGAGGTCACCGAGCCGGACGTGGCCGTGGACGCTGTCTTTGATCGCCTTCATCCGCTCGCCTCGGTTCGGGTCACTCGTCGACGACGTCGATCCCGAACCGTTCTTCGAGCGCACGGACGACAGATCCGCCGACGCTGGCGGTCGCGGCCCGGCCGTCCTCGACCGCGAGGAGGTCGTCCTCGTCGACCTCCAACTCGTCGGCGACCTCCTCGACGGTCAGCCCGGCGTCCTGCCGCGCCTCGGTGACGACGTCGCCGTAGCCGGAGACGAGGTACGGGAGGCGGTCGGACTCGTAGCTCGTCCCCTCCTCCTCCCAGCGCTTCGAGTCGCCGGTCGCGGAGTCGTACATCTTCGCCTGCTTCCGGGCGAGCTCCTTGTTCCGGCTCTCGGTCGGCTGCGAGCCGGACCCGGCACCGCCGGGGCTTCCCCCGGAACTCCCACCGCTCGACCCGCCCCGGTCGCTCGGGGCGTTGCCGGCGTCGTCGTGGGGGCGGCAGTTCGAGCACACGAGCAGCTTCGCGCCGGCGACCGTCGCCTTGCGGAGGTCCGTGGTCTCGCGGCCGCAGAGCTCACACGCGTCCCCGTCGTCGCCGCCGCCGCCGCCGCCCGTCGAATACTTCGGCATACCCCGAGTAGTGGAGCCGGACCGTTAAAAACTCGTGGAGGGCGTCGCTCGTCCCCGCCGCGACCTCGGTCCCGGAGCGCGTCGGCGCCGCCGGACGACCCCGCGCCGACCGCGATGGTTGAAACGTTAACGCCCGGGTTGATGACGGACCGCGTCGTCGATCCGGGTATGCCAAGCGTGACACGGGACGGCGTGACGATCGACTACGCCGTCGACGGGGACCCCGACGCGCCGACCGTGCTGCTGCTCGAGGGACTCGGGTACGGCCGGTGGATGTGGCGGTGGCTCGCCGAGGCGTTAGCCGACGACTACGAGGTGCTCCGGCCGGACAACCGCGGGACCGGCGACTCCGACGCGCCGGAGGGGCCGTACACCGCGGCCGAGATGGCGGCTGACGCGGCGGCCGTCCTCGACGACCGCGACGCGGACGCGGCCCACGTCTGCGGCGCGTCGATGGGCGGGATGATTGCGCAGGAGCTGGCGCTCGCGGACGACCGGGTCGCCTCGCTGACGCTGCTGTGTACCTCGCCCGGGGGCGACGACGCGACCCCGACGCCGCCGGACGTCCAGGAGCACATCTTCTCCGCGCCCGAGGACGCGGACCCGCGCGAGCGGATCCGTTACCTGATGGAGCCCGCGGTCTCCGACGGGTTCTACGAGCGCGAGCCGGAGCTCGTCGACCGGATCGTCGACTGGCGGCTGGCGGGCGACGCGACCCCCACCGGCCGCGAGGCGCAGGCGGCCGCGGTGGCGGCGTTCGACGCGAGCGACCGCCTCAACGCGGTCGACTCGCCGACGCTGATCCTCCACGGGACGGCGGACAGAGTGCTCCCCGCGGAGAACGCCGAGCTGCTCGCTGGGCTCATCCCGCACGCGGACATCGACCTGTTCGACGGCGGGCCGCACCTCTTCTTCGTCGAGGAGCGCGAGCGCGTCAACGACCGGATCCGAAGCTTCCTCGGCGAGGTCGCCTGAGATGGCGACGGAGAACGATCCGCGGGATGACGACGAGACGCGAGGCGAGTCCGACGGGGCGGCCGACCCGCGACCGCACCCGCACGGCGACCGGGCCTACGAGTGGGTCGGGTCGCTGTCCGCCCGCCGCGCGCGGCTCTCGCCGGACCGCGTCGCGGTCACCGACACGGCCGCGAACGCCGAGTACACCTACGCGGAGCTGGACGAGCGCGCCAACCGCACCGCGCGCTTCCTCCGCGACACCGGCGTCGAGGCGGGCGACCGCGTCGCCGTCGTCTCGCGGAACCGCGTCGAGCTCGTCGACCTGTTCTTCGCGACCGGGAAGACCGGATCCGTGCTGGCCCCGCTGTCGCATCGGCTCGCCGAGCGCGACCTCGCCGCCGTATTGGGCACCGTCGACCCCGAACTGCTCCTCGTCGAGGCCCCCTTCGGCGGCGATGTCATCGACGCGTTAGAGCGGGCGGACGTCGAGCCCGCGGTCCGCTCGATCCCGACCGACGGCGACGGCGCCTGGCGGCCGTACACCCGCGACCTGCCGGCGGACGGCTCCCCCGTCGAGACCGCCGACGTGTCGCTCGCGGACCCGCACCTGTTCTTACACACCGGCGGGTCGACGGGGACGCCGAAGGAGACGGTGATCAGCCACGGCGCGATCCGCTGGAACGCGTTCAACACCATCACTGCGTGGGGGCTCCGCGAGGACGACGTGACGCCGATGGTGTTCCCGATGTTCCACACCGGCGGGTGGAACGTGCTCACCGTCCCGTTCTTCCAGATGGGGGGCCGGATCCTGCTGAGCCCCGAGGTCGACCCTGGGCGTGTCCTGCGCGACGTCGAACGCGAGTCGGCGACGACGCTGGTCGCGGTCCCCGCGGTGTTGCGGATGATGGCCCAGCACGACGAGTGGGACGACACCGACCTCTCCTCGCTCCGGTTCGTGAAGAGCGGCGGTGGCCCCTGCCGCGAGAGCGTCATCGCGGCGTGGCGCGACCGTGGGGTCGAGATATCGCAGGGGTACGGCCTCACCGAGTGCGGGCCGAACAACTTCGCGATGCCCGACGGCTTCCCCCGAGAGAAGACCGGCAGCGTCGGCGTCCCGGCGCTCGCGGTCGACGCGCGCGTCGTCGACGAAGACGGGCCGGTCCCGGACGGGACGGTCGGCGAGCTCGAACTCGCCGGGCCCGCGGCGGCCGATCGCTACTGGGAGGAACCTGACGAGACCGCCGAGACGTTCGGGGACTGGGTGTCGACCGGCGACCTCGCGCGCGTCGACGAGGACGGCTACTACCACATCGAGGGGCGCAAGAAGAACATGTTCGTCTCCGGCGGCGAGAACGTCTACCCGCCCCGGGTCGAGGACGCGCTCACCGACCACCCGGACGTCGAGGAGGCGGTCGTGATCGGCATCCCGAGCGATCGGTGGGGGACGGTCGGCAAGGCGATCCTCGTCGGCGACGAGTCGCTGTCTCTCGACGACGTGGAGTCGCACCTCGCCTCGCGCGTCGCCCGCTACGCGGTGCCGAAGGAGCTGGCGTTCGTCGACGAGATGCCGACCTCCGGTCCCTCGAAGATCGACCGCGCGGCGCTGAAAGATCGGTTCGGCGAGTAGGCGAGGTCGCGCTCGGACGGGTAGTCGCCGGCCCCCTCTTCCGACCGGACGAGGTTCGGCGGAGCGGCGCATCCCGCAGGAACAACCATTATATATGCGGGAGATAAGGAGAGGGCATGCTTGACGTCACGATGGATATGGAGCAGTTCGACTGCCCGTTCATCGACACCTCCGCCGATCACGACGTCTCCTTCTCCGCCATGCACTGGCAGCTGGACACGGCGGCGGAGCAGCTGGAGACCCGGCTGCTCGTCGAGTCGCCGGACCGGTACGAGCTCGGCGACGGGCTCACCGCGCTCCGCGACCACGAGAACATGGCCGAGTACCGGCTGTTCTCGAAGCAGGACGGGACGGCGATCATCCGAACCGTCATCGAGGAGACGAACGCGATGTCGACGATCACGGACCACGGCGGCTATATCACCGGGCCGTTCCTGATCGAGGACGGCTCCGAGCGCTGGCAGGTCGGGTTCGACGACGAGGCGACGACGGAGGCGGCGCTCCACGACTTGGAGAAGGGCAACGAGTTCGTCGTCGAGGATCGCTCCGAACTCTCGATGGAGGCGCTGTTCGACACGATGCGGAACGCGAACGCGGCCTCGACGATGCTGGACGCATGCCGCGACCTGACGGACGTCGAGCGGGAGACCATCGAGTCCGCGGCCGACGCCGGCTACTTCGAATCGCCGCGCGAGGCGACACTGTCGACGCTCGCCGACGAGTTCGACGTCTCCACCGCGGCCGTCTCGAAGAACATGCGCCGCGGCGAAAAGAAGCTGCTCCGCAGCGTCGTCGCCGCGCTCGACGACTTGGACTGACCGGCGCGGCGTTGGGTGAACGGGGGCGGCGGCGCGACGCGCGAAATCGCACTTTCGGCGGCGGAGTCGCACGAAATTCGCTGAATTCGCGTAGGCTGTTAACATCTTAACTCGGCCCTTGATGATGGTGTCCGTCGTCGAACAGTGTATGCGAGACGAACACACACGGCGAGCGTATCTGCGAGGAACCGGGGCCGCGGTCGGCGCGGCGGGACTCACCGGACTGGCCGGCTGTTCGGGCGGGGGGGACGGCTCGGACGGCGGCGACGGGATGGACGGGAGTGACGGCTCTGACGGCTCCGACGGGAGCGGCGGCTCCGACGGTGGCGACCTCTCCGGGGAGACGGTGCGAATCGGGGCGCTCCAGCCGACCTCGGGCGACCTCCAGTACTACGGACAGATCAGCCTCCGCGGGTTCTACTCCGGGCTGGCGTACAAACACGACCTCGACCCGATCGAGGAGGCCACGCCGGGGACGTACACGGTCGAGCCCGAGGGCGGTCCGACCTACGAGATCATCGTCGAGGACACCGGCTTCAGCCCCGACACGGCCCAGAGCGTCGCGACGGACCTCGTTTTGGACGAGGAGGTCGACGTCCTGTTCGGGGGGACCTCCTCGGACAGCGCGCGCCGGCTCATCAACACCGTCGTCGACGAGACCGACGTACCCTACCTCATCGGTCCCGCGGCCGACGCCGGGATCACGGTGAGCGACGAGTTCTGTCACCCCCTCGCGTTCCGCGCGAGCGAACACACCGCGATGGACGCGCGGGCGGGCGGCACGTACGTCGCCGAGAACTTCGACATCGACACGGTCGCGGTGTTCGCATCCGACAACGCGTTCGGACAGAGCGTCGCGGACAACTACACGCAGGTCTTGGAGAACAACGGGGTCGAGGTCCTCGAGCCGCGGTTCGTCGAGGTCGGCTACTCCGAGTTCGACGGGCTCTTCGAGCAGGCGATGTCGGACGGGGCGACCGGCGTCGTCGGCGGCTTCACGGCGTCGACGCTGCCGCAGTTCCTCACCTCGGCCATCTCCTTCGACGTCCAGGTGTTCGGCGGGTTCGCCGCCCTGCTGACGACGAAGCTCATCGGCGGCACCATCGAGTCGGCGCTGGGCGAGGGGTTCACCGAGCAGGACATCAAGGACGCCGGGCTCGGTCCGTTCACCAGCCGGTACCACTGGAACCAGTACGAGAACCCGATCAACGAGGAGTTCCGGCAGATGCACATCGACGCGTACGGGATCGTCCCCGACCTGTTCAGTTCCGGAACGTTCACCGCCGCCTCGGCGCTCTCACAGGCCGTCTCGGAGGCCGGCTCCACCGACGGCGCGGACATCGCGGACGCGCTCCGCGGCATGACCGTCGCCGATACCCCGAAGGGCGCGGACGGGTACACGTTCCAAGAGCACAACAACCAGGCGGCCTCGCAGATGACGGTCGCGTGGCCGGTCCCGACGAGCGACGAGTACGCCGACACGTGGGACGCGCCGATCATGCCCGGTCAGCCCCTTGAACGTCTCGACGCCGAGGACGTGATGGTCCCCGAAGAGGACGCGAGCTGCTCGCTGTAATGCTGCTGGAGACCGAGGGACTCACGAAGCGTTTCGGCGGTATCACCGCCGTCGACGGCGTCGACTTCGCGTTGGAGGCCGGCGAGCTCTGCTCGATCATCGGCCCGAACGGCGCGGGGAAGACGACGTTCTTCAACCTGCTCACGGGCGTGCTGGAGCCCTCCGAGGGGAGCATCCGGTTCGCCCCGTCGAGCGGCGGCGCGGGGTCGGCCGTGGACATCACCGCGGCCTCGCCGAACGAGACGGCGCTCGCGGGGATCCACCGGTCGTACCAGATCACGAACCTGTTCCCGACGCTGTCGGTGCTGGAGAACGTCCGGGTGGCCGCGCAGGCGAGTCGCGGGAGCGACTCGTGGAAACTGTGGCGCAACGTCGCCGACTTCGAGGACCACTACGCCGAGGCGACCGCGATCCTCGAACGGATCGGGCTCGCGGACGAGGCGGAGACGGTCACGGAGAACCTGAGCCACGGCGAGAAGCGCAGCCTCGAGATTGGCGTCGCGCTCGCCGGCGACCCGGACCTGCTCCTGCTCGACGAGCCGACCGCCGGCGTGTCGAGCGAGGGCGTCGACGAGGTCGTCGCGCTGATCGAGGACGTGGCCGCCGACCACTCGGTGATGCTCATCGAGCACAACGTGGAGATGGTGATGGACGTCTCGGATCGGATCGCCGTCCTCCACCGCGGCGAGGTGATCGCCGACGGCCCGCCGGAAGACGTGCGCGGCGACGAGGCCGTCCAAGAGGCGTACCTCGGCGGCTACGGCCGCGAGGAGTCGGCGGGAGGCGGAGAGCCCTCCGACGGGGAGGCGGCGGCCGACGGCGGTCGTCGCGCGAGCGCCGGAGGTGGGCCGCCGTGACGACCCTCGAACTCGACGGGGTCCACACCTACTACGGCGAGAGCCACATCCTCCAGGGCCTGTCGCTGTCGGTCGAGGAGGGCGAGATCGTCGCCCTCGTCGGGCGGAACGGGGTCGGGAAGACGACGACGCTCCGGACCGCGCTCGGGCTGACGCCGCCCCGGGAGGGGACGGTCCGGTTCGACGGCACGGACGTGACGGGGATAGAACCCCACGAGATCGCCGCCCGCGGGATGGGGTGGGTGCCCGAAGAGCGGCGCGTGTTCTCGCACCTCACGGTCGCGGAGAACCTGCGCGTCGCCGCCCACTCCGCGGCCGACTCGGACGGGCGGATCGCGGAGGCGTACGAGCTGTTCCCGGCGCTCGACCGCTTCAGCGACAAGGAGGCGGGCGACCTGAGCGGCGGCCAACAGCAGATGCTCGCGATCGCCCGGGGGATGGTCGGCGACAACGACCTCCTGCTCGTCGACGAGCCGAGCGAGGGGCTCGCGCCCCAGATCGTCGATGACGTCGTCGAGGCGCTGCGCGCGGCCTCGGCCGACACGACGATGGTCCTCGTCGAGCAGAACTTCCGCCTGGCGATGGACCTCGCCGACCGCTTCTACCTCGTCGACCACGGCGTCGTCGTCGAGGAGGGCGAGACCGCGGGCGTCACGAGTGAAGACGAGCGAATCCGGAGGTACCTGACCGCATGAGCCTCGCACCGCTCGCGGGGGCCGCCGCACAGGCCGCCCCGCTCGTCGATCCGGGGACGCTGCTCGCGACCAGCGGCGCGGTCGACGGGCTCCAGACGGCCGCCCGCGTCCTCGCCGAGGGTGTCGGCAAGGCCGCGGTGTACTTCACCATCGCGGTCGGGCTGACGCTCGTCTTCGGCCTGATGGGCGTGCTCAACTTCGCGCACGGCGCGGTCGCGATGGTCGGCGCGTACCTCGGCGGACTGGTGCTCGTCCTCTTTGTCGGCGCGAACACGGGGACGCTCGCGACGATACTCGTCTTTTTCGTCGCGTTGGCGCTCGTGTTCGCGGTGACGACCGCCGCCGGCAGCGCGATGGAGGTGGCGCTCATCAGACCGATCTACGACCGGACGCCCACCTACCAGATCCTGCTGACGTTCGGCGTCTCGCTCATCATCGAAGAGGTCGCCCGGATCGTCTTAACGCTCCGCGGCATCCAGCCGAACCCGCAGTGGCAGGCGCCGATGGGCACCGCGCCCGACGTGCTGCTCGGGCGCACCGAGCTGCTCGGCGTCGGCGTCAGGCGGCTGTACCTCTTCGAGGTCGCGATCGGCGCGCTCGTGGCGGTCGCGGTCTGGGCGTTCCTGACGAAGACGCTGTACGGGCTCTACATCCGCGCCGGCAGCGAGGACACCGAGATGGTCCAGGCGCTCGGCATCGACGTGCGGCAGGCGTTCACGGTCGTGTTCGGCGTCGGGACCGGCCTCGCCGCGGTCGGCGGCGTCCTGCTGATGTGGGACCCGATCTGGGGGCCCAGCGTGCTGCTGAGCATCGACGTGCTGCTGTACGCGTTCGTCGTCGTCATCATCGGCGGCCTCGGGAGCTTCACCGGGACGCTCGTCGCGGCGGGCATCGTCGGGATCGCCGACTCGGTGACGACGTGGCTGTTCACCACCGGGATCGTCACCTTCCCCGGCCTCTCCGAGGTGACCATCTTCCTCCTGCTCGTGGTGATGCTGATCATCCGCCCGCAGGGGCTCTACGGTGTCGAGGAGGTGGGGGGCCATTAGCGACCCCGACTCCGCCGCCGACGCGGACGCCGCGACCGAGGTGGACGCGCCGGCCGACGATCCGGACCCGCCCGTGGACGAGGCGGACCCGCTCCCGCCCTCGACCGCGACCAGCGGACTCCGCGAGTACCTCCGGGACCACGCCGTCCACGCGGCCGTGATCGTCGGGTTCCTCCTCTACCCGCTCGTCTACGAGGCGCTGCTGGCGACGCCCGCAGCGCCGTTCGCGGAGGCGTTCCTCCCCGCGATCACGTTCATGGTCGTGGTGCTGTACATGGGGCTGTTCGCGATGAGCTTCGACTTCATCAGCGGCTACACCGGCTACCTCTCGTTCGGCCACGCCGCGTTCTACGGCACCGGCGCGTACTTCGTCGTCCTGGCCGCGAACGGGCAGACCCCGGGGATCCCGGGCGGGACGCCGTTCATGATCACGCTCCTGCTCGGCGCGGTGGTGGCCGGCCTGCTCGCGCTCGTTATCGGGTCAGTGTCGTTCCGGCTCACGGGCGTCTACTTCGCGATGATCACGCTCGGGTTCGCGCAGGTGATCTACGAGCTGATCCGCTCGTGGGGGTACGTCTCGACGAACCCGACCGAGGGCGCGACGGTGAGCGGCGACGCGCTCGCGATCGGCGTCCCCTTCGTCGACGCGCTCAGCCTCGACGTGGGGCGGCTCACCGGCGAGAGCGTCGAGAACCTGCTCGGGCTGGGGATCGACTTATCGACGACGGTGGTCTCGTACTACGCGCTCGGGATCGTCGTCGTCGGCTGCTACTTCGCGATGCAGCGGATCCTTCACTCGCCGTTCGGGCGCGTGATGATCGCGATCCGCGAGAACGAGGAGCGCGCCCGCGCGGTTGGCTACCCGACCTACCGGTTCAAGCTGGCCGCGTTCGCCATCAGCGGCTTCTTCGGGGCGATCGCCGGCGGCGTCTTCGCCGCCTACTCGCGCTCGGTCGCGCCCGACGGGACGTTCTACTTCCTCGTCACCGCCGACGCGCTGATCACGACGATCATCGGCGGGTTCGGCACCCTCGCGGGGCCGGTGTTCGGGACCCTGTTCACGCAGGGGTTAGAGGACGTCCTCTCGACCGAGAGCGGCGGCGTGGCGACCCTGCTGCGAGAGGGGCTCCCAGCGAGCGTCCTCCAGGCCGACCTCTTCGGGATCAGCCTGGAGCTGTTCGTCAACACCGCGGTCGACGGGCGCGCCCCGCTGTACCTCGGGATCATCTTCGTGCTGTTCGTGCTGTTCGTCCCGAACGGCATCCTCGGGACGCTGCGCGACCGGCTCGGCGGCACCGTCGGGAAGCGGCTCCCGGACCACCTGCGGCGCTACCTCCGGTAGGGCCGCGGGCCCGCGGCTCCGCGGTCCCCGTCGCGCGCCGCGACGGGCCGCAACGCTAACAGACGAGACATGACCGATACCACCGGACACATGACCGACATCACGCAACACGGCACGGCGAACCGAACGCGACACGGAGGAGACGGATGACCGTCGGGATCACCGGACTTGGGACCTACGTCCCGGACGAGACGGTTACGGGCGAGGCCATCTCGGCTGAGAGCGGGATCCCTGAGGAGGTCGTCGTCGAAAAGATGGGCGTCCGAGAGAAGCACGTCTGCCCGCCTGATGGCGACCACGCGACCGACATGTCGGTGACGGCCGCCGAGCGCGCGCTCGCGGACGCCGATGTCGACCCGACCGACCTCGACGTGGTCCTCTACCACGGCTCCGAGTACAAGGACCACGTCGTCTGGTCGGCCGCGGCCGCGATCACCGACCGGCTCGGCGCGACGAACGCGTACGCGACCGAGAGCTACACGCTGTGTGCGGGCGCGCCGATCGCGCTCCGGCAGGTGACCGCGCAGCTGGAGACCGAACCGATCGACACCGCGCTGCTCGTTGCCGCGAGCCGCGAGGAGGACCTCGTCGACTACGGCAACGAGGACAGTTCGTTCATGTTCAACTTCGGTAGCGGCGCGAGCGCGTTCGTCGTCGAGGCGGCGGACGGGGACGGCGACGCGGAGAGAGATGCGGCGGACGACGCCCCCTTCGACGGTCGCGCCCGGGCCGTCGTCCGCGCCAGCGCGGCCGAGACCGACGGCTCGTTCGCCGACGACGTGGTGATGCCGGCGGGCGGGTCGAAGCGCCCGCCGAGCGAGGCGACCGTCCGCGAGGGGCTCCACACGCTCGACGTCCCCGACCCGGACGGGATGAAAGAGCGGCTCGGCCCCGTCTCGCTGCCCGCGTACCTCTCGGTCGCCGACACCGCGCTGGAGCGGTCCGGGTTCGACCGCGACGACCTCGACTTCGTCGCGCTCACGCACATGAAGCGGTCGTTCCACGAGCGCGTCCTCGACGAGCTGGGCCTCGACCCGGGCAGCGACGGCTACTATCTCGACGAATACGGCCATGTCCAGAGCGTCGACCAGGCGCTCGCGCTGGAGCGGGGCGTCGAGACGGACCGCCTCGAACCGGGCGACCTCGGCTGCCTGCTCGCGGCCGGGACTGGCTACACGTGGTCCGCGACCGTGATCCGGTGGCAGGGGTAGCGCGTCGCCGAGAGCGCTCAGCGATCCCTACGCGGACTCGTGCGGCAGCGAAAGTACCGTCGCTTCGCCGGAGAGGACGCGCTCGTCGCGTTCGGGGACGGTCGCGGTCGTCTCGACCACGACTCGGTCGCCGCCGAGGTCGTCGATGACGCTGACGCTCGCTTCGACCGTCTCGCCCGGGTACACCGGCTTCTCGAACGACATCTCCTGAGAGAGATAGACGATATCGCCGGAGAGCCGCGCGAGCGCCGCGGAGACGACCGCGGCCGAGAGGATCCCGTGCGCGACGCGCCCGTCGAACATCGTCTCGGCGGCGTACTCGTCGTCGAGGTGGATCGGGTTCTCGTCGCCCGAGAGCGACGCGAACGCCTCGATGGTCTCTTCGGTGATCGTTACTTCGTGGGTCGCCGTCTCGCCGACCGTCGCGACTGGCATACCGACGAGACGCGCGCCGGCCGCCTCAACCCCGTGGTTCAGCCTCGAACCCGCGGCACGGCGCGCTCGGAGCGCGTCGAGGGGGCGACGCGCCCGAATCGCCTCGCGAGGGGGACGCGCCCCGATCAGTCGTCCGCCGGCGCGTCGACCACGTCGGCGTCGGTGGGGTTCGCGCCGCCGTACGCCTCGACGAGCTCGTCCAGCCGCGCCGGGTCGTCGGCGTGGGCCAGCGGCTCGGTCGCCGTCTCGCAGGCGGCGTCGACGCCGAGGCGGTCGCAGACCTCGTCGACGGTCGTCTCGGCCATCTGGCGGTACGTGGTGAGCTTGCCGCCCACGACGCTGTACAGCCCGGCCGCGTCGTCGCGCTCGTGGTCGAGCAGCGTGAACCCGCGCGAGATCCCACGGCGGTCCGACCCGGCCTCGTCGGGCGAGTACAGGGGGCGGACGCCCCACCACGTCCGGACGGTCGGCGCGTCCGCGACCGCGGGTAGCATCGCGGCGCACTCCTCGACCGATCGCTCGACCTCCCAGTCCTCCGTCTCGTAGTCGTCGGGGTCGGAGACCGGCACGCTCGTCGTCCCCAGCACGACCTCGCCCTCGTGGGGCACGACGATGTCGCCGTCGTCGGGGTCGCGACACCGGTTCAGCACGGGTGGCGCTCCGTCGTACTCCACGGAGACCATCACGCCCCGACTCGGGGCCATCCCGACCGTGACGTCGGCCATCTCGGCGATCGAGTCGGCCCACGCGCCGGTGGCGTTGACGACGACCTCGGCCGAGAGCGTGTCGTCGACCGCGCCGCCGACGCGGACCGTCTCGACTGCGCCGTCGCGGACCGTCACGTCCTCGACCGGCGCGTGCGGGTGGACGGTCGCGCCGTGGCGCTCTGCGTCCGCGGCGTTTGCCGCGACCAGTCGAGACGGGTAGATGACGCCGTCCGGGACGCGGAACGCCTCCGCGACCTCGTCGGCGAGGCCCGGCACCGCCTCGCGGGTGGCGTCGCGGTCGAGTCGTTCGGTCTCGATGCCGATCGCCTCGCAGGCCACGATCTTCTCCTCGAAGTAGTCGGGGTCGTCGCCGTCGAGCCGGACGAATAGTCCCCCGGTCTCCCGGACGCACGCGCCGGCGATGTCGCGGAGCGTCTGGTTCTCGACGATACACTCCTCGGCCCCCTCGGCGTCTGCCTCGGCGTAGCGGGCCCCGCTGTGGAGGAGACCGTGCGACCGCCCGGAGGTGCCGCCGCCGAGGCCGCCGCGGTCAACGAGCGTTACGTCGACGCCGCGCATGGCGAGGTCGCGGGCGATCCCGGTCCCCGTCGCACCGCCGCCGATCACGAGGACGGTCGGGTCGTCGCTCACGCGCTGGTCACCCGGATTGGCGCGGGAGCGAGCTCCGCTGCGAGACGCCGTCGATTCGGATCACTGTCGATCATGGTATACATATACATTCTGCGCACTTGAGACTGCCGTCGAACGAGGGAGAAAACCGGTTTCGAAAGGGTGTTACCGGCCGAATTCCGGATCCGGCCGCGACGGCGGCTCAGCGCGATCCGCCGGCGTCGGCGGGGCAGGTGTCGACGCCGAGCACGGAGTAAAGGCCGCAGGTCCCTGTCGCGGCGGTCGCGAGCATCGCGAGGGCGACGACACCGAGCACCGGGGCCGCGATCGCGGGGAGGGGCGCGGAACCCGCGAGCGTGGCTAACGAGACGGCACCGGCGACGGCACCGACCGCTGTCCTGACGCGCTTGTCCATCGCACCGACGTTTTGGTTCATACATCACAATACGGCGCACAACCGTATGAAGCTTTCCACTGCCGTTTCGCCTCGTCGCGTCGCATTCACCCGAACTCGTCGAGGCCGGTCTGCGAGGTCGTGTCGGCGCCGTCAGCGTGCGTCTCTGCCGGCTCGCCGTGGTCGGCCGCGATCGACCGCGCGGCCCTGAGACCTTCCGACAGCGACGCGCGATGGGCGATCGCCTCGTCGCCGAGCCGCGCCGCGGCCGCACCGTGAACCGCCCCGTAACGCTCGCGGAACTCCAACCGCGCCCGCTCGTAGTCGACGACCGGGTACGGGTAGTCCTCGCCGATGCGAACCCCGACCTCGCGCTGGACCGCGAGCGGCGCCTTCTCGGGGGCATCGAGGTGCGCGGCGGGGAGCGGGTCGAACTCCGGCACCCACCGCCCGACAAACTCGCCGTCCGGGTCCTGATCGCGGATCTGCTTGCGGGGATCGTACAAGCGCAGTCTCGGGCGGCCGACCAGTCCGCACTGCGACTGCCACTGGGTGTAGTTGATCGCGGGGTCGCCGTCGATCAGGTGCTCGTAGAAGTGGTCGGCACCGATCCGCCACGGCTACTGGAGGATGTGGAAGTAGACGCTCGCGCACAGCGCCCGCATCCGGGAGTTCAGCCATCCCGTCTCGCGCAGGCACCGCATGCTCGCGTCGACCATCGGGAACCCCGTCTCGCCGCGCTTCCACGCCGCGACGAGGTGCGGCTCGTGCTGGTCGCGGTTGAACTCCTCGTACACCGGGTTCACCGCGCGGTCGAGCCACCCCGGCCAGTCGAGCAACTTCTGCGTGTATGGGGTTCCAGAACAGCCGGGAGACGTACATCGACTTCCCGCGCCCGTCCGGCGCTCGCTCGTCGACGTGGCGGTGGACCTCGCGGACCGACAGGCAGCCGAACCGCAGGTACGCCGAGAGGCCGCTCGTCTCCTCGCGGGCGTCGAGCGGCGTCACCACGTTCAACACCGTCACCCGACAGTCGAAGCGATCGAGCGCCTCGTCGAGCGCGGCGGCGGCCAGCGGCGACCCGTCGAGCGGGACGAGCACGTGAGACATTGCCATGGCTGTTCTTGCGTCCCAGCACACATATCGACGGTGATCGCGCGCGGAACGGTCGCGATGCGCGCGACCGCGTCGGTCGCTTACTCGCCCGTCTCGATCGGCGCGCCGACGAGGTTGCCCCACTCGGTCCACGAGCCGTCGTAGTTGCGGACATCGTCGTAGCCGAGCAGCTCGTGGAGGAGGAACCACTCGATCGACGAGCGCTCGCCGACGCGGCAGTAGGTGATCGTCGACTCCTCGCCGTCGACGCCGGCGTCACTGTACAGCTCGCGGAGCTCGTCCGCGCTCTTGAACGTCCCGTCCTCGTTCAGCGTCGTGCCGATCGGGACGCTGCTCGCGCCGGGGATGTGACCGCCGCGCTGGGCGGTCTCGTTGAGCCCCTCGGGCGCGATGACCTCGCCGGAGAACTCCTCGGGCGAGCGGACGTCGACCATCGGGATCCCCTCCTCGATCGCCTTGTCGATGTCGTCTTTGTACGCGCGGACGCTCTCGAAGGGACCGCGGGCCGCGTACTCGCGGGGCGTGAAGTCGGGCTCCTCCGTGGAGAGCGGGTAGTCGTTCTCGACCCAGTATCCCTTCCCGCCGTCGATCACGCGGATGTCGTCGTGACCGTAGTACTTGTAGATCCAGTAGCCGAACAGCGCGAACCAGTTCGGCACGCGGCCGCCGCCGTACACAACGATGGTCGTGTCGGCGTCGATGCCGCCCTCGCCGTTTCGCTCGGCGAACGCCTCCTTCGAGACGATGTCGCGCTCCGTCTCGTCGGTGAACACCGCGTCCCACTCGAAGTTCAGCGCGCCGGGGATGTGGCCCTCCTCGTAGGGCGTGTACTCCGACTCGTCGGTGACGGTCGGGTTGTTGATCTCGACGAGCCGGTGATCGGAGTCGTCGTCCTGAAACGCGTCGAGGCGCTCTTCGACCCAGTCCGCGGTAACGAGTACGTCTTCAGACATCGTCCATGCTACGGCCCAACGCCGTTTTGAACGTCCGATAATGGCGGTTCTTTCCGGCGCCTGTGACGGGACGGCAAACGGGAGAACCCGTCGAAAACGACCGTTTTGAGGCCTGGAAGTCGTTTATTTACGCTGACAACTACCGGATCACCGTCACGGGAACGTCGGCCTTGTCGACGACGCTCTTCGCGACGCTGCCGACGACCTGCTCGCGCTCCTCGGAGAGCCCGCGGTGCCCGACGTAGATGGCGTCGACCGCCGCCTCTGTGGCGTACTCCGTGAGCGCGTCGGCCGGTCGCCCGGTGAGCAGCTGCGTCTCGACGGTGATCGGTTCGTCGACCGCCTCCTCGGCGATGGTGCGGGCGTTCGCTAAGACTCCCTGTCCGGCCTCGACGGCCGCGTCCTCGCCCGGGAGGATGATTGTCCCGTCGACGAGTTCCGAGTCCGGTGTGAGCACGTGGGCGATCTCCAGCGTCTCGTAGAACGCGACCGCCTGACGCGCCGCGTACCGGACCGCCTCGTCCCCCTCCGTCGATCCGTCGGTCGCAACGAGGTAGCTCATGCGCGGAGATGGGTCCGAGAGACACATAATTCCTGTCGGGCGTTCCCGGCCCGCGACTCCGCGGCGAGTTACCGTCCGCCGGCGTCGACTCCCGGTCGAACCGAGTCGCCCTCGGAGGCGTGAATCGCGTCGAGAACTTCCTGAACGCGCGTCGCCTCGGCGAAGGAGACGAGGTCGCCCCCGTCACCGTCGACCGCGTCGGCGAACTCGGTGAGGAGCGTCCGCACGGTGTCGCCGCGCTCGTCGACAAGTGTCGCCTCGCCCTCGCGGCCGCGGTCGCGCACGAGTCGGTACCACTCCGTCAGCGACAGCGACGCCTCGTCGCCGACGACCGTGACGCTGTTCTCCTCCTCCCCCTCGTGGTCGCACAGCAGGTCGACCGTCCCGCGGACCCCGTCGGCCCGGAACGTCCCGACCACGTCGTCCTCGTAGCGCTCGGGCCCCGAGTATCCGACGTCCGCGGAGACGGTCTCGATCGGGCCGAACAGCTCCTGGACGCCGAAGAGGAAGTGCGTCCCCACCTCGCGCAGGGGGCCGCCCTGGTCGCGCGACTCCAGCCACGACACGTCCTGCCACTCGCGGGGCCACTGCGGGAAGCGGAACCGGAGCTCCACGCGGCGCGGGTCACCGACCTCCCCCGCCTCGACCATCTCACGGAGCCGGACGAACCCGGGCGTGTAGCGGAACGGGAGGTTCACCGCCGTGACGCGGTCGGTCTCCTCGGCGAGCGCGACGAGTTCGCGGCCCGTCTCCGCGTCCGCCGCGATGGGCTTCTCGCAGATGACGTGCCTGTCGGCCGCGAGCGCGTCGGCGACCACGTCGCGGTGCGCGAGCGGCGGGACGCCGACGTAGACGGCGTCGAGGCCGTCGGTCGCGACGAGTGCCTCGTGGTCGGTCGTCGTCACGGTGCGCTCGGTACCGTGGTCGGCCGCGAGCGACGCGGCCCGGTCGGCGTCGAGGTCGCAGGCGGCCACCAGTTCGAACCGGTCGTGGTCTGCTATCGCAGCCGCGAGGCGGTTCCCGATCACGCCGCAGCCGACGATGCCGATCTGTATCACGGCAGAAGGAAGCGGACGGACGCGCTTGTAGCTTCGGGACTCGGAACGGGTCCGGGCCGCCGCAGTCCACCGCGAAACGACCGGCTCAGGCCTCGTCCAGTGGTCGCGCAACCATCTCGCCCCACGACTCGAACCCGTGGCGGTCGTAGAACGCCCTCGCGCGCTCGTTCGCGGGGTCGACGTCCAACACCAGCCGGTCGAGCGGGAGGTCCTGGTCGGCCGCGAGGTCGAGCGCGGCGCCGATCAGGTCGTCGGCGACGCCGGTGCCGCGGTGGTCGGGCGCGACGTACAGCTCGTTCAACACCGCCGCGTCCCAGATCATCGCCAGCCGCTCCGGGAGGACGAAGGCGTAGCCGACGACAGAGCCGCCGGCCGGCGCCCCCGCTCCGTCTCCATCTCCGTCTCTGTCCGTGCTCTCGTCGACCGCGACGGTCACGCATCGAGGGTCGTCGGCGACGCAGCGGTCGACCCAGTCGAGCCACCGCTCGCGGTACTCGTCGGTGAGCTTGCCCTCGTAGGCGGCCGCCTTCCCGTCGCCGCCGGTGTTCTCACCGAGGCCGCGTTCGAACGCGATCTTCGCGGCGTAGAGACCGTCGGCGTCGCGCTCCCGCTCGTAGGGGCGGAGTTCGACGGTCACGCGTCGCCCCCCGTGGAATCTCCGGGCCCGTCGGCCGTGGCGTCGTCGTCCTCTAGCACGAACTCCGCGAGCGTCGGGACGAACGTGCCGATGTCGGTGACCATCCCGATCGCCTGCGCCGAGCCGCGATCGAGGAGCTGGGTGACGGTGGCTGGGTTGATGTCGACGCAGACGGTCTTGGTCGTCGACGGGAGGCAGTTCCCGACCGCGACGGAGTGGAGCAGCGTGGCGAGCATGATCACGATGTCGGCGTCGTGGGCCTGCTCGCGGATCGCGTTCTGAGCCGCGACCGCGTCGGTGATTGTGTCCGGGAGCGGGCCGTCGTCGCGGATCGACCCCGCGAGGACCGTGTCGACATCGTGTTCGACGCACTCGTACATGACGCCCTCCGTGATGATCCCGTCCTCGACGGCGGCCCCGATCCCGCCGGCGCGGATGATCTCCGAGATGGTCCAGATGTGGTGTTTGTGCCCCTTCCGGGGGTGTTCGAGCGTCTCGACGTCCATTCCGAGCGAGGTGCCGTAGATGGAGCGCTCTAAATCGTGCGTGGCGAAGCCGTTGCCCGCGGAGAGCGCGTCGACGTAGCCCCCCGCGACGAGGTCTGCGAGCGCGTCGCCGGCGCCGGAGTGGATCACCGCGGGCCCGGCGACGATCATCACGTTGCCGCCGTCCGCCTTCACCGCGCGCAGCTCCTCGGCCACCTCGCGGATCGTCGACTCGGAGGGGCGCTCGGCGGAGACGCCGCCCTGCATGAACCCGAACGCACCGCCGCCGCTCCGCGGGCGCTCCGGCGGGTTCACCCGGATCCCGGACTGGTCGGTCGCGACGAGGTCGCCCTCCTCGATCGCGTTGAGCGTCTTCGTGTAGGCGCGTGGGGAGTTATCCGGGTCCGAGGCGTCCGCTCGGTTCCCCTCGCCGGCGTCCGCTGCCGGCTCGGGTTCAACGACCAGCGCGCAGTCCATCTCGATCCGCTCGACCTCGATCCACTCGCCGTCGTACAACACCTCGGTCGGGTGGTTCGTGGTCGAGTAGAAGTCCGGTGGGACCACCTTGTCGGCGGGCGCGGCGACGAGCTCAACCTCAGAGGGGTCTTCGAGCACCGCGCCGTTCTGGTGGAGCTCGTGGAGGATCCCCCGCAGCGTCTCGGGGTCGTCGGCGGAGACGGTCAACCGGCAGTACGACTCCTCGGTCTCGTGTTTCCCGACGTCGAACCGCTCGACGTCGAAGGAGCCGCCGAGGTCCATCACCGCGCCGAAACAGCGCTGCATCGTCCCGCTGTCGATGATGTGGCCCTCGAGTTCGACGGTCCGCGAGTGGGTCATACGGACGCGTCACGTCCGCCGGGGAAACGCGTTTCCCTCGGGGTCGCCCGGCGCTCGGACGGTCCCCGCGGCCGCAACGCGCGCTACGCCGCTCAGATCAGCCCGAGCGCGGTGAGGATCTGGTTGCCGAAGATCATCGCGATCAGCCCCGCGAGCATCACCAACCCAGAGGAGACCGTGATCGTCCGCACCGCCGCGTGCCGGTCGCTGACCGGGACCCGGCTGATCACCGCCTCGGCGGCCATCCGGAGGATGCGCCCGCCGTCGAGCGGGAACGCGGGCAGGCAGTTGAACAGCGCCAGCTGGATGTTGATCCACCCGGACCAGAAGAGGAGGTTCGCGAGCAGGAACGTCCCGCCGCCCAGCGCCGCGAGCGGTCCCTCGATCACGAAGAAGTTGGTCACCTCGCCGGTGAACCCCGCGAAGTTGAACGGGAGGCCGAAGAGGCTGCCGAGCGGGAGGATGAGCGCGACGAAGACGAGCCCGAGCGGCGACTCGGTGATCCCGCCGAGGGGGACCCCGTCCGTCGCGCCCTGTCCGCCGTCGCCGCCGAGCAGTTCGAGGTACGCGCCGGCGGGGTACTCGGTGACGCCCACGTCGTCGAGCGCGAGCCCGCTCGTGCCGGGGAAGACGCTGACGCCGATGAACCCGCCGTCGCGGTTCGGGTGCGGGTCGAGCTCCACGTCGTAGGTGTCCCGCTCGCCGTCCGCGTCGTACACCGTCACGGGGACGGTCTCGCCCGCCTCGCGCTCGCCGAGGACGGCCGAGAGCGCGTCGTTGTCGACGACGCGCTCGCCGTCGACGGAGACGATCGTCAGCGGCTCGCCGAGCGCCGCGCCCGCGTCGTGGATCGGCCCGTCCTCTTGGACGCCGACGACGTACGCGCCGATCGGCACGTCCGGGACGGTGACGGCGCCCTCGTCCGCCGTGGTCTCGACGTCGGTGGCTGTCTCGGCCCCCGGCGCGTCGCGGACCTGGTCGATGACGGTCTCGTTGCCGGTCACCGTCACCGTCGCGCGCTCGTCGCCGCCCACCGCGGCGAAGAGGTCGGACTCGGTCGCGACCGACTCGCCGTTCACGCTCGCGATCGTCACCGGCTCTGTCTCGATCATCACGCCGAGGGGGTTCCCGCCGGCGGAGCCGACCACCTGTAGCTCGCGGTCGACCGTCACCGTCTCCCTGGCGTCGCCGTCGTCGACGGTGAGCGCGACGGAGTCGCCCGCGTCGGCGAGCGCGGACTCGAACTCGCCGGCGGTCTCGATCGGCGTCCCGGCGACCTCGACGACCCGGTCGCCCTGCGAGATGTCGGCGGCGGCCGCCGGCGATCCGGGGTTCACCTCGCCGACCGCGTACCCGGCGGCGGGCGAGATTGCCCCCGCGACGGGGCCGAAGAGGAGCGCGAAGACGACGATCGTCAGCAGCGTGTTCGCGGTGACGCCGGCCGCGAACATCCGGGCGCGCGCGCCGCGGGACGCCTCTTGGGTCGCCTCCTCGTCCGGTTCGACGAACGCGCCGACCGGGAGCAGCGTGAAGAAGACGAGTCCCATCGAGTCGATGTCGATGTCCTCGACCCGGCAGAGGAGGCCGTGCGCCCCCTCGTGGATCACCATCGCGGCGGCGAGGCCGGCGACGATCTCGGGCGCGACGGACAGGGGGAGGAAGTCGTTGACCCCGGGGATGATGAGGAAGTTCTGCGGCTGCTGGATCGCGGAGGGCTGCGCATTCGTGAACGCCGACGACGCGGACGAGATGATGAGCGCGAACGACGCCACCATCGCCACTAGGGCCCCCCCGAGCCCGAGGTTGGCGACGGCGCGCCAGAACCGCTTCGGCGCCGCGAGCCGGCTCAAGAAGGCGCGCCCGCGGAGCGTCCGGAGGGTCAGTACCGGGCCGGAGACCCCGACTCCGTCCGGGAGGATCCCCCTGTTCCGCAGTCCCATCGCGACCGCGGAGTACGCGAGGACCCCCGTGAGTACCCAGAACAACGTGTTCATTGCGATGCCGTAGGGCTCGCCCGCTCGTAAGGGGTTCGATTCCGGGGACCTCGGTCGTCACCGCGGCGGGCGTCGGGACGGCTCTCGGGCGCCGAACGCCGAGGACTCATACTCCCCCCGCCCGTGTGGCGAGACATGACAGACAGAGGCCGAACCGGATCGACCAACCCGGAGAATGACGAGGCCGGCGGCTCCGACCGGTCGCTCGCGCCGCTCATGGGCGCGGTGTACGTCGTCGCCGGGACCGCTCACTTCCTCGTCCCGCAACGGTTCGCGGAGGCGGTGCCGCCGGCGTTCCCGCGCCCGGTCGGGCTCGTCTACCTCTCGGGGATCGCGGAGATCATCCTCGGGTTCGGCGTCGCAATCCCGCGGACGCGCCGCCCGTCGGCGTGGGGGATCGCCGCCCTGCTCGTGGCCGTGTTCCCGGCGAACGTCCACCTCGCCCGCCGCGAGGTGCTGGCCGACCTCGTGCCTGACCAGCTCGTCGGGCTGGCGCGGCTCGCGGCGCTGATCCGGCTCCCGTTCCAGGGCGTCCTGATCGGGTGGGCGCTGCGGTACGCGCGGGCCGACGACGCGCCGGCGGCCGATCCGGAGGCGTAGCCGCGGAGCGGGCGCGGCCCCGCCGCGAACTCAACACCCAAGTACCCCCCGGTACAAGCGTTGCTTATGATGGCGCTCATCGACTTCGTCTCGCGGCTGGTCGGCGACGTCGGCCGGTTCGTCGACATCTTCCTGAACGACCTCATCCTCGGCGCCGGCGACCCCCTGTCGGCGCTGCTCGTCCTCGTCGGACAGGTCCTGATCGTCGCGTCCGTGGCCGCGCTGGGCTACGCCGCCGTCGGCGCGCTGCTCTCCGAAATCGGCGTTGACCTCCCCGCGCTCGGCGGCCGCGGACGCTCCGAGTAACCCGCGGCGTCGACGTCGTCGGCCGCGCTCGGTCGTCCTCCCCACTCAGTCGTCGTCCGCGCCGGTCGCCGACCGCGCCCCGGCAGCAGTCCCCGGGCCGCCGACGGCGCTCGCGCTCCCGCCGTCCCGGTCCGGCACCTCGAACTCCTCCAGCCGCGCCAACAGCTCGTCGGACTGGTCGGAGAGCGTGTGAACCCGCCCCGTCACCTCCGAGACCGTCGTCGTCTGCTGATCGGCCGCGGCCGCGACCGTCTCCGCCTCGGTGGCGGTCTGCCTGCTCACGGACGCGACGCCGTCGACCATGTCGACAACCTCCTGCGTCGTGCGCGCCTGGTCGTCGGTCGCGTCGCTGATCTCTTGGACGGTCTCGTCGACCGTCGTCACGTCCTCGACGACCCCCTCGAACTCCCGCAGCGTCGACTCGATCGTCTCGACGCCGTCGGCGACCTGCGCCTCCATCGCCTCGGCGTCGGCCGCGGTCGACGCGGACGCCTCTTGGACGGCCTCGATCCGCCCGGAGATCTCCGCCGCGGACTCACGCGTCTCCTCGGCGAGCGACTTCACCTCGTCGGCGACGACGGCGAACCCGTCGCCGGAGCCGTCGGCGCGCGCCGCCTCGATCGAGGCGTTCAGCGCGAGCAGGTTGGTCTCCTCGGCGATCTCGTCGATCACGGCCGCGATCTCGTCGATCTCGCCCACGCGTTCCGCGAGGTCGGTGACCGCGTCTGCCGTCTCGCCGATCCGCGCTTCGAGCGACTCCAGCTCCGCGATCGCCTCGGCGGCCTCCTCGCGGCCGGAGCGACCGCGCTCGGCCGCGTCGCGGGCCGTCTCGGCGGCGTCGTCGGCCGAGGCGGCGATCTCCTCGACGGTCGCCGACAGCGTGTTCATCTCGCCGGCGATAGCCTCCAGCTCGTCCGTCTGCTCGGCCGCGCCGTCGGAGATCTCCTGGACCGAGCCGGCGACCTCGCCGCTCGCGTCGTCGACCTCGTCCATGCCCGCGCGCACGTCGTCCGCGGTGCCGGCCACGTCCGCGGTGAACGCGCCGACGTCGCCGAGCGTCTCGCCCAGCGTCGCGACTAGGCGATTGTAGTTGTCGACGAGCTCGGCGTACCGCCGCTCGTCGGTCGCCAGCGCGTCCTCGTCGATCGTCGCCGTGAGGTCGCCGTCTTGTGCCCGCTCCGCGGCGTCGCCGAACGCGTCGACGAGCGACTCCAGCTCGGTGGTGTAGGCCGCGAGGTTCTCGGCCATCTCGTCGAGCGACTCGCCGAAGGCGCCCGGGACCTCCTCGTCGAGCACCGGGTCGTCGAACTCCTGGGCCGCGAGCGCCTCCGACTGCGCGGAGACGGTCGTGAGGTAGCCGTGGACTTCGGCGAACCGGCCGACGAGGCTGCCGATCTCGTCGGGCTGGGTCGGGTCGAGCGCCGCCGCGGCGTCGTCTGCCGACTGGCCGTCTGCGCGGACGTCGCTCGCAGCGTCGACATCGCCCGCGGCGATCGCCTCCGCCTGCCGCTCCAGCGCCCGAATCGGACCGGCGAAGTCGCGTCGAACGATCAGTAGAGTGTTGTAGATGGCGACGACCGAGCCGAGGAACAGGACCCCGGAGACGACGTACGCCGCCGTCCCCGGGATCAGGAACTGCGTGAGGAAGATACCGACCGTGACGAGAAACTGGATACCGACCGCCGCGACGACCTTTCGTTCTATCGACTCCGAGACGCCGAGCGCGTCCATCGTCCGCCACAGGAGGGCCTCGTACCGCCCGCGGACCCCCGGGCGGCGCTGTCGTGTCGTGGACATGCCCCGACTTCGACGAGACCGGGTTATGAACCCCTCGCCGGCGTTATCAGGACCGATTCTCGATTGTCACCGGGCGAGAATCCGCAGACCGCGGGCGTGTGGGAACCGCGGGTCCGTCAACGGGCCTCAGAACAGCCCGTCGACCGCCTCGGCTGCGAGGTCGACGGCGGCCTCGAGGTCCGCCCCGAGCGGCGAGCCGACGACGAGGCCGTCGGCGTGCTCGGCGACGGCGGCGGCGCGCTCGCGGACGGTCTCGGGGGTGCCCGCCATACAGAACGCGTCGACCATCTCGGGCGTCACGCGCTCGAAGGCGGCGGAGAACTCGCCGGCCGAGACGCGGTCGCCGATCTCGCTCGCGGCCTCCGGGTCGATCCCGTGGCGCTTCAGGACCGGCGGGGCCGCGCCCGCGGCGATGAACGCGACCGGCGGCCGGGCGGCCTCGCGGGCGGCGGCCTCGTCCTCGGCGACCGACACCGCGGCGTAGGCGATCAGGTCGAACTCGCCTCGGCCGTCGGGCCGGTCGCCGAGGCCGTCGTCGACCTGTTCGCGGGCCCACGCGAGGTCCTTCGGGTGCGAGCCGTTGTACAGGAGACCGTCGGCGTGCTTCGCGGCCATCCGGCACATGTGCGGCCCCTCGCCGCCGACGTGGACCGGGATGTCCGCCCCCTGCGGCGGCTCGTAGTTGAGCCCGGCGTCCGACGCGTCGAAGGTGCCGTCGTGGTCGACGCGCTCGCCGGCCCAGAGCTGCTGCGCGGTCTTGAACGCCTCCAACACCGGCCGGAGACCGCGCTCGTCTTCGAGCCCGAGGTTCGCGAGCGTCGAGGGGTCGCCGGGGCCGAGCCCGAAGACCGCGCGACCCTCGGAGGTCTCGTCGACCGTGGCGACCTTCGAGGCGAGCGTGACGGGGTGGGTCTCGTAGGGGTTAGCGACGCCCGGGCCAAGCCGGACCGAGTCGGTGGCGGCCGCGAGCCGCGAGAGGAACGCCCACGGATCGCGATTGTTGTAGTGACACGTCGAGTAGACGACGTCGTAGCCGGCGTCCTCGGCGCGGACGCCGAGGTCGACGAGGCGAGACAGCTCGTGTTCTGGGGTGAGTTCGATTCCGAGCATGGTTACTCCTGAAAGCGCCACTCCCGCAGGGCCTGCCGGACGAAGTCGCCCTCGACCTCGCGGAAGTGATTGTCCGATCCGCCGTGGTCGCCGAACGCCCAGTCCTGGACGACGACGACCGGGGTGCCGCCCGCGCCCTCGCCGGCGACGAGGTTGGCGGCCGCGGCGAGCTCGTCGATCACGTTCTGGACGGTGACTCCCATCTCGCGGCCGTCGCGGTCGCGCTCGCCGCGCCAGTCACGGCTGGCGGGCATCCCGGCCCAGCCGATCGCGACCCCGCGCTGGCCGTGGCGGAAGGGGCGACCGCAGGTGTCGCTGACAACGACGCGGTCGGCTGCGAGCCCCTCCCGGATGCGCTGCGCGCTCTCGGAAGGGCGCTCCGGGAGCAGCAGCAGGTCGCCGTCCGGGACGTTCGAGCGGTCGATGCCGGCGTTGACGCCGACGTGCCCGAAGCGCGTCGCGGTGAGGAGGAAGGGGGCCTCCATGACCAGCTCCGTCGACTCCTCGATGACCGCCTGCGCGAAGCGGGGGTCTTTTTCCTCGCCCGCAATCTCGGCGAGCCGGTCGGCGACCTCGCGGGCCCGGGGGCTGGCCGGGAAGTCGTCGAGGTCGAAGACACGCCCCTCGGCCTTCGAGACGACCGTGCTGGCGACGACGACCACGTCGTCCTCGCGGAGGTCGACGCGCTCGTCGATCATGGCCGCGAGGTCGTCTCCCTTCCGGATCTCCGGGAGGTCCGGAACCGCGAACAGCTCCATGGATCACCCACCGGGGCGACGAGGAAAAACCCCGCCGGTACCGGGCCGGTTTGACGGTATCGGGACGGAGCGACGGAGTCGGGTTCGCGGCGGACTCCCGAATACGCAGTGCGTTCAATCAGGCATCAAAAGAGCATTTCATAAAACATTCGTCGATACAAATCACAACGATCATGAGAATACAAGGTAAGAGGGTGAGTAATAGGTATTTCAGCAAAGATTTTTTCCGTGACGAGTAAATTCTACAATATGCGATGAACGAACCGACAACCGAAGGCGAATCGGCTCCGATCAAGACGCAGACGCGCGTTTCGTCCGAGGAGGACGAACCCGACCCGATGGTGACGCAGACCCGCGCCCCGTGAGCGAGCGCGGCCGACGACCCGCCATTTTTTCTCGGCTCCGTCCGCACCGCTTATATCCGGCTCGGACAACCTCGTAGCGTGGACCTCCACGTCCGGTACGAGGGCGACGACGACCCCGACAAATGTACGGCCCGGAAGCTCTCGCGCTTCGACCTCGCGGCGCTCCACCGCTCGGACCGGGCCACGCCGTACGGGGTCGTCCTCAACCCCCACGCCGAGCGCGCACTCTCGCCCGCCGACGCCGAGCGGGCCGCCGAGACCGCGCTCGTCGCGCTCGACTGCTCGTGGGAGTCGGCCGGCGAGAAGATGTTCTCGCTCCCCGGCGACCACCGCGCGCTCCCGTACCTCGTCGCCGCCAACCCCGTGAACTTCGGCCGCCCGATGCGGCTCACGACCGTCGAGGCGTTCGCCGCGGCGCTGGTCATCCTCGGCGAGCGTGATCACGCAGAGCGCGTGCTGTCGAAGTTCACCTGGGGGGAGACGTTCCTCGAACTCAACGCGGAGCCGCTCCGGCGGTACGCCGACTGCGAGGACTCCGGCGAGGTCGTCGATATCCAGCAGGAGTACATCGACCGAGAGTAGTCGGCCGACGGTTCGGCCCGAGGCGGCGCCGAACCGATACCGGCACCGAACGGGGGCGCGACAAGCCTTTTGCGTGAATCGGTCGTATCGGAAGGCGATGGTATCCACAGGCGACGACGCACCCACGTTCACCGCGACGGTCGGCACGAGCGACCACGAGCCGTTCGACCTCGGCGAGGAGATCGGCGACGGCCCGGTCGTGCTCGCGTTCTTCCCCGGCGCGTTCACGCCGCCGTGTACGAACGAGATGGTCGCCTTCCAAGGGCGCGCCGACGCCTTCGCGGAAGCCGGCGCGACGCTGTTTGGGGTCAGCGCCGACTCGCCGTTCTCACAGGGCGCGTTCCGCGAGGAGCACGAGATCGAGTTCGACCTCGTGAGCGACATGGCCGGCGACGCGATCCGGGCGTACGACCTCGAGATCGACATCGCCGAGCTCGGCCTCCATGGCATCGCGAACCGCGCCGTGTTCGTGATCGACGACGACGGGGGGGTCGTCTTCGACTGGGTCGCCGACGATCCGACGAACGAGCCGGACTACGACGCGGTCCTCGACGCCGTCGAGAGCGCGTAAGAAGCGGCCGACCGCGGGGTAGTCCGTTCCGCCGCGTTCCCGATCTTCGTTGTATACTACGGCACGGAACCCACAGCGACGGTGTCCTTCGACCTCGGTCGCGCTACCCGAGCACGCCGCCGATCGCACCCGCGAGCGCCGAGTCGACCGCGAAGAAGAGCGTGAGGAACAGCCCGACAACGAGCACGCCGGCGCCGCCGAGCAGGCTCCCGAGCGGGCCGCCGGCCAGTCCGACGAGGCCGCCGAACGCGGCGAGCAGGAGCGTGACGACCACGCCGCTGACGGACCCCGCCAGCAGCCCGTGCCAGAAGCCGGAGAGCAGGCCGCCGCCGGCGACGTAGCCGGCGACGAACCCGCCGATGAGCCCCGCGCCGACGTGGCCCACGACGGGGACGAACGTCGCCAGCAGTCCGGCGATCAGCATCACGACAAAGCCGTAGCCGACGGCGCGCCAATCTGTCATACTCGCGGGTAGCCGGCTCGGAAATAAATACTTCCTCGTAGAGTTGTGTATTCGTGACTTCGATTTAATAATTATTCATAAATTTGCCCCGTTAAATGGTAGCTGGATTAATAACGCTCCGGGAGCGACGTTCAGTCAATGAACGAATCGAACCCGACGGCCGACCCCGACGAGTCGGACGGCACTGCGCCGACGGGGGCGCAGCTTCGCCTCGCGGTGCCCGACATGGACTGCTCGTCGTGTGCGGGGAAAGTCGAGGGGGCGCTCGACCGCGAGGGCGTCCGCTCGGTCGACACCCGGCCCACAACGGGCGTCGTGGTCCTCACGTACGACCCGGACGCGACGGACGTGGAGTCGCTGACGGCCGCCGTCGAGGGCGCGGGGTACGCGGTCGCGGACGCGGAGTCCGATGGCGTCGCCGACGACCTGTTCACGAGCCCCCGCGCGATCGCCACCGCGGTCGGCGGCGTCTTCCTCGCAGTCGGGCTCGCGCTAGAGTGGCTGCTCCCCGGGCTCGACCCGACGTTCGCAACGATCGGCGGCGTCGGCTTCCTCGGGCCCTGGGCGGTCACGGGCGCGTCCGTCGCGTACCTGCTGGCGGTCGCGGTCGCCGGGCCGCCGATCCTTCGGAACGGCGTCTACTCGCTGCGCGGGCTGAGCCTCGACATCGACCTGCTAATGAGCGTCGGCGTCGTCGCCGCGCTGCTCGTCGACCTCCCGTTCGAGGCGGCGACGCTCGCGGTGCTGTTCTCCGTCGCGGAGCTGCTCGAACGCTACTCGATCGACCGGGCGCGCACCTCGCTGCGCGAGCTGATGGAGCTGTCCCCCGACGAGGCGGTCGTGATCCGCGACGGGACTGAGGAGACCGTCCCCGCCGAGCGCGTCGCCACGGGCGAGCGACTGGCGGTGCGGCCCGGCGAGCGCGTCCCGCTCGACGGGGTGGTCCGCGAGGGCTCCAGCGCGGTCGACGAGTCGCCGATCACCGGCGAGTCCGTCCCGGCCGAGAAGGAGCCCGGCGACGAGGTGTACGCGGGCTCGATCAACGAGGCCGGCTACCTCGAGGTCGAGGCCACCGCGCCCGCGTCCGAGTCGACCATCTCGCGGGTCGTCGAGCTGGTCGAGGCGGCCAACGGCGAGGAGACGCGCGCCGAGCGGTTCGTCGACCGCTTCGCGGCCGTCTACACGCCGATCGTCGTGGTCGGCGCGGTCGCGACCGCCGCGCTCGGCCCGGTCCTCGTCGGCGGGGGCGCGGAGACGTGGTTCGTCCGCGGGCTCACGCTCCTCGTCGTCGCGTGCCCGTGCGCGTTCGTCATCTCGACGCCCGTCAGCGTCGTCTCCGGCGTCACCGCGGCCGCCCGGAACGGCGTCCTGATCAAGAGCGGCGAACACTTGGAGGCCGCCGGCGACGTCGACGCCGTCGCGCTCGACAAGACGGGGACGCTCACGCGCGGCGAGCTGTCGGTGACCGACGTCGTCCCCCTCGGCGACCGCGACCCGGCGGACGTGCTGGCGTGCGCGGCCGCCATCGAGCGCCGCAGCGAACACCCCGTCGCCGAGGCCATCGTCGCGCGCGACGCCGAGACGCGGGGCTCGGCGGCGGCAGACGACGGGTCTGACGAAACCGCCGTCACCGACTTCGAGGCGCTGACCGGCGAGGGCGTCCGCGCCGACCTCGACGGCGAGACACACTACGCCGGCAAGCCCTCGCTGTTCGCGGACCTCGGCTTCGACCTGAGCCACGCGCACGTCCGGCCGGACGGCGGCGTGGTCCGGGACCCCGAGGCAGCGGAAGGAAGCCGGTCCGGGGACACCGAGGTCACCGCGGCGGCCGAGTCCTGCGAGCACGGGCAGTACCTCGACCTGACGAGCGAGACGATCCCCCGGCTCCAGGCCGAGGGGAAGACGGTCGTCCTCGTGGGGACCGAGACGGAGCTTGAGGGCGTCGTCGCGGTCGCGGACACGGTCCGGCCGGAGGCGGCGTGGGTCGTCGACCGGCTCCACGAACTCGGGATCGACCGCGTCGCGATGCTCACCGGGGACAACGAGCGGACCGCGCGGGCTATCGGCGAGCGCGTCGGCGTCGACGAGGTCCGGGCCGAGCTGCTCCCCGACGAGAAGGTCGCGGCCGTGCGCGAGCTCGCCGCCGAGACTGAGGGGGGCGTCGCAATGATCGGCGACGGGATCAACGACGCGCCCGCCCTCGCGGCCGCGGACGTCGGGATCGCGATGGGAGCCGCCGGCACCGACACCGCCATCGAGACCGCGGACGTGGCGCTGATGGCCGACGACCTGACCCGGCTCCCGTACGTCGTCGACCTCGCCTCGCGCGCGAGTTCGACGATCCGGACGAACATCGGGGCCTCCCTCGCGGTGAAGGCGCTGCTCGCCGCCGGGGCTCCCCTCGGCTACGTGAGCGTCGCGATGGCCGTCGTCGTCGGCGACATGGGCATGAGCCTCGGCGTCACCGGGAACGCGCTCCGGCTCGGCAACGTCGAACCGACGGAGCCGCCCGAGGCGTCGACGGACGCCGACAAGCCCAGCGCGGACGCCGCCGCGTCGGATCCGTAGCCGGTCCGCCGGCGCCGGCTCCGAGCCGGCCTCACGATTTTTATCACAGCGGCAGTAACTCCGCCCGTATGCCCTCCAAGCGCGGGACTTCCTCCACTCCCGAGGAGGCGACGGAGCTCGTCGAAACCGATGAGACACCGGCCGAGCCACACGGCGACCACGGCGCTTCCGAGACCGCCCCGGAACGCGACCCGATCGAGTGGGGCCCGGTCCGCCACGAGCGACTGCGCTCGCTCACAGCCGGGGCCTCCGTCGGGATCGTCGCCGGGGTCCTCCTCGTCTTCGCCGGCGTCGCCGCCGGGGTGCTTGCGGGCCTCGCCTCGGGTGACGTCGCGATCCCGAGCGTCGGTGCCGAGGGGGTCGTCGTCGGGATGGGGCTCCTGATCGCGCTCGGGATCGCGACCGTCCCGTCGTTGTACGTCCCGTACCGCGAGGCCGCCGGGGAGTTCTCGGTCGTCCGACTTCGCGAGGCCGCGGGCACGCTCCGGCCCGGCTGGACGCTGGCCGGGCTCGGCGCGGTCGTCGCGGCCGCGGTGGCCCTTCCGGCAGACTTCCTCCCAGCCCTCTGGCCGCTGTTCTGGCTCGCCTGGCTCGTGCCGGCGGTCGCGGAGTCGTCGGGGGTCGTCGTCCGGGTCGACCCAGACGAGCGGACGGTGGCGCGGACGTACCCGTCGCGCGATCGGACCCGGAGCGACGACCTCGGGGCCGTCGTCAGGACGCGGCGGATCGACCTCCCGTGGACCACGGTGTTCCTGCTCGCGTACCGTGGGAACGACTGGTTCCGGTCGACGCCGTGGCTGTTCGTCCCCCGCGACCGGGCGGACGAGGTCCAGTCCGCGCTCGACGCGGTACTCGCGGAGAGCGACGGGCCGGACCGCGCGAGCGTCCCGGAGCGGCTCACCCTCGCGGTGCTGGGGTCGTTCTCGCTCGTCGTCGGTCTCCTCATGGCCGTCGCGGCCGGCGAGGGGGCGGGCGGGGTCGCGCTGGCGCTGCTGACCGCGCCGTTCTCGCTGCTGTTCCTCGCGCTTGCCGCGCGGTTATGACGGGGTCGCGTCACCGGACGTGCCACCCCCTACCACGCGACTCATATACCCGCGGGACCAAGGTCAGGTATGGACAGAAAGCGTCTGGAACGCGCACTCGAAGACGAGTTCGGCGGGACCGAGGCCGAGCGGCGGGCGGTCTCGCGGTCGGCCCGCGACCTCGTCGACTCCGGGCGGCCCTCCGAGGACCGCGGCCACGGACTGACGGTGTCGGGGGTGATCGGACACTTGGAGGACGCCCCGGATGGCTCGTCGATCGTCGAACGGTGGAACTGGTGGATGGGCGCGCTCGACGCCGCCTACGGCGGATACGACTACTTCAGGGTGCGCTTCGTCGAGGGCGACGAGGCGAAAGGCCTCCGTCGGTAGGACGGCGGCCGACGACCGTCCGACCCTCGCTGGGCGGCCGCAGCGATCCGGATTCCGCGCGAGCGACGCGGAACCGTCCACTTTCACTTTCACTCCGCGGATGGCTCGGTTATAGGGGCGTTCCAGACTGATCTGGTGATATGAGCGCAGCCACCGCCGACCGACCCCGATACGCGACGCCGACCCGCGTGGACGTCACCGACTGTCGAACCGACCGCCTCCCGGACCGCATTCGCGCGAACCGCGTCGACGGGAGCGAGGTCCACGTTGAACGCCGAGGCGGGCGCACGTTCCTCGTCACGCGACCGAGCGAGTGACCGTCGTTTCCGAACGGTAGCGACCGAAAAGAGCGCGACTGCGGTCCTCAGTCGTCCGCCGCCAACTCCGTCCGCGCCGGCCCGTCGTCTCCGAGTCGGCTCTCGAGACCCACGCCGAGCGTCTCGTTCGTCCGGGCCACCGACTCGGCCGCGTCGACGTCGGTCGTCATCGCGCGGATCGCGTCGACGTTCTCCGGGACCACGTCGGCCTCTTGATGGACGTTCTGGAAGAGGTAGAGGTCCCGGCCGGTGACGCTGATCGACTCCTCCCAGACGCAGTTCTCCCAGAGGTCGCCGCGGGGCCGCCCCGCGTCGGCGGCGTACTCCTTTAGCGCGCCGGCGCCGTCGATTCCCGCTGCTTCCGGGACGAGGAAGATCCGGTCCTCGTCGGCGAGGAGGTCGCGGACGGCCGTCGAGTCGGGCTCGGTCTCCAGCGTGACGTTGACGCTGTGGGTGTGCATCCCCGTGACCGGCGCCTTCAGCGCCGCGGTGTCGACAGGCACGTCGGGGAGGATCTCGTTCACGTCCGGACCGTGATGGGAGGGAACCGTGGCGGGGTCGGGGACGATGTCGTTTATCGGCCCGCGGTTCGTCTCGCTCGGGTCGCCACCGCGGCGCACGAGCGTGACGCGCGCCTTCTCGACGCCGTAGGTCTCGTCGAGCGGCGCGAGCAGCCGCGAGAGCGCGGTCGTGTTACAGGAAACGACGCGGACCGCGTCCGCGCCGCGGGCCGCCTCGAACCGGCCGCGAGCGTTGAACGAGGTCTCGGCGACGGCGGCGTCCTCGCCGCCCTGAAAGATTGCCGGTGTGTCGTGCGCCTCGTAGACGGGCGCGTTGCGTTCACCGACGCCGGAGGGCGCGCAGTCGACGACGACGTCGACGGCCTCAAGCAGGTCGCCGAGCGTCCCGGCGAGGTCGACCCCGGCGGCCGCGAAGGCCTCGGCGCCGTCGTCGACCGCCGCGTACAGGTCGTATCCACGCCGCGCCGCGGCCTCGACGCCGTAGTCGGGCGACGCCTTCGTCACGCCGACGAGCTTCATATCCGGCTGGGCCGCGACGGCGTCCGCGACCCGCTTCCCGATCGTCCCGTAGCCGTTGACGCCCACGCGTATCATGTCTGCCTCTCGCTCGGGAATCGGTATAATCTTTTCGAGGCCGCCAAAATGAAATTAACTACCCCACGAGTAATCGATCGGTTAATTCGACGCCGATCGACACCGGACGTAAATAATTCAATTACGGAATTGAGTAAACACGACGATGACAAGGCCTAACGCCCAGCCGAACGGAGACAGTAGTATGGCAGCCGACCTCTCCGACGCCGCGGCGACCGCGGTCGAACAGTGTCTGAACGTCGCGCCCGACGAGTCGGTCGCGGTCGTCACTGACGACGAACGTGAGCCGATCGGCGAGGCGCTCTACGCGGCCGCGACCGACGCCACCGACGACGCGACACTCCTCCGGTACCCGCCGGCCGAGCAGCACGGGACGGAGCCGCCGGCCCCGGTCGCGGCCGCGATGGCGGAGGCCGACGTCTTCCTCGCGCCGACGACGAAGAGCCTGAGCCACACCCGGGCCCGCGGCGCGGCCTGCGACGCCGGCGCGCGCGGCGCGACGTTGCCGGGGATCACCGAGGACGTGTTCACGACCGGCCTTGACGCAGACTACGCCGCCATCGAGGCCGCCTGCGACGACGTGCTCGGTCAGATCGGCGACGCCGACGAGGTCCGCGTCACCGCGCCCGCCGGGACGGACATCACCTTCGAGATCGGTGACCGCGAGTGGCTCGCCGACACCGGGATAGTGCGCGAGCCCGGCGACTTCTCGAACCTCCCCGCCGGCGAGGTGTTCGTCGCGCCCGCGAGCGCGACCGGGACCTTCGTCGTGGACGGGACGATGATGCCCCACGGGCTGCTCGACGACGGGCAGGAGCTCGCGTTCGAAGTGGAGGACGGGTTCGTGACTGAGATCACCGACGACGCGATCCGCGCCGACGTCGAGGCCGCGGCCGACGAGGTCGGGGACGCGGCGTACAACCTCGCGGAGCTCGGCATCGGGACGAACGGCGGCGTCGAGGAGCTCGTCGGCTCGGTCCTCCTCGACGAGAAGGCGGGCGGCACCGTCCACATCGCGATCGGTGACAACGCCGGGATCGGCGGCGAGACGGACGCGCCGCTCCACCTCGACGGGATCGTCCGGGATCCGACCGTCTACGCCGACGGCGACGAGATCGACCTGCCGAGCGCCGCATAGACAGCGATCCCGACGGCGCCCGCGACGAGGACCTACTCCCGTCTCATCGCTACCCCTCGGTTGCGGTCTCCTCGGATGCCGGCGCCGGACGCTCCCGGTGGGAGACGGAAGCGACCCCGGCGGTGTACCCCAGCGTGGTGAACCCGAGCACCAGGAGCGTGAGCGCCGCGTGGACGTCGGGCGAGAGGGCGACCTCGGAGAGGTTGAGCGCGACGCTGAACAACAGGGAGCCGGCGATCACGGCGCCCCACGGCCCATCGTCTCCCCAGTCGGGACGCGAGGCGAAAACGTAGAGCGATGCCGCCGTCGCGGCCGCCCAGACGACGCTCACGGCCGCTATCAGGACGCCCATGCCGTCCAGAAACCCCTCTGCCCACCACAGTCCTCCCGCGGAGACCACGCCGACTGCCGTTCCGGCCACGCCACTACGGAGTGCGGTACGCTGCTCCATCGTCGGCCCGGAGTAGCACGTCCCGTCTCATTACCGCTTTGGCTGGCCGCGGACTCGGGAACTACGGACCGACGCCTCGATTCGACGGTCGCCCGGTCGATTGACCCTCAACCTATTCCACGACCGCGAGCGCCACGCCCGCCGCGTCCCGAACGCCGACCACCTGGTGTCGCCACCCGTCGCCGGCGTCGACGCAGAGCGTGCCCGCGTCGGTGACCACGACCGAAATACCTGGTCCGTAGCCGAGCGCGACGGCCGTCTCATCGACGGGCAGGTCCGCGACCGCCCACGTCTCCTCGCCCCACTCGCCGCCCGCGCCCGCGTGGACGAGCAGGTCGCTGTCGACGACCGCCATCGCGTGCCCGTCGCCGTCGGCCGCGACCGCGTCCGTGGCGGCCTCCCGGACCGTCATCCAGCCGTTGCCGAGCCAGTAGAACCCCGCACCGATCGCCGCCAACGGCATTCCCGACCCGGCCACGTCGCGGGCGTCGTCGAGACCGACGTCCGTGACCCCGTTCTCGCCGACCCGGTACACTCCCTCCGCGCTCGCGACGAGGCCGCCGTCGACCGCCCGGGGTTCCGCGACGGACCCGATCTGCGTGGTCGACGCGATCGCGGTCTTTCCCGCCTCGAACACGACGCGTTCGATCGCGCCACCCTCGCGGGCGACGACGAGCGTCCCGTTACGGGCTCTCCTCCCGCCGACCGCGACCGTCGGCTCGTCGTCGACCGGCTCGAACGCGGGGTCGTCGCCGACCGCGCCGACCGAGAGCCCGTCGGCCGTGGCCGCGACGACGAGGTCTGCCCCCTCGTCTCGCGCGCAGACGGCGACGTCGCGGGCGGGGTCACGGGCGACCATGTCGAACGCGCCGATCTTGTCGGCCGACAGCGAGACGCGGACGATCCCCGTTCCCGTCGCGACGTAGGCGTCGGTGCGGCCGGCGCTGCCCGCGTACACGCGCTTTTCGTCGATCGAGATGTCGTCCTCGGCGGGAGCCATCGGGAGGTCGTTCCCCGCGGCGGACCATAAGCCCCGCGCGGCGGCGCGCGTTCCGACGCTCCGGGAACGCCAGCCCGTTCCGACGGCCATTTGAGCGCCCCTCGCGTACGCCGATTCGTGCAATCGGTCGCCGCCGAGCTCTCGACGCTGCTCGCGGAGGTGGTCCCCCGGCTGGCCCGGATCACGGCGTTCATCGCGGGGGGCGTCTTCGCCGCCAACGTCGCCGTCGCGTTCGGGCTGGTCCGGTACGTCGCCGGGCTCGCGGGGTGGCTGACGCGGCCCGCGAACCTCCCGGACGAGGTCGGCACGGCGATCCTCACGACCGCGGCGTCGACGACCGCGGGCTATGCGACGCTCGCGGAGTTCCGCGAGTCGGGCCTGCTCGACGACCGAGCGACGCTCGTCGCGGTGACGATGAACACGTTCTTCGGCTTCGTTCAGCACGTGTTCACATACTACATCCCGGTGTTGATCCCGATTCTCGGCGTCACCACCGGAGCCGTCTACGTCGGCGCGCGCGCCGGCATCGCGCTACTGATCACCGTCACCGGCGTCGTCGCGGGCGGGTTCCTCCTCTCCGAGGCGAACGTCGACCGCGCCGCGCTCGCCGGCGTCGAGGCGACCGGGCCCGAGGACGACGACCGCACCGGCCGGGAGCGCGTGCGCGACGCGGCCGGGAGGTCGTGGCGGACCCTCCAGCGGATTGTCCCGCGGCTCGCGGTCGTGTACACGCTGGTCATCTGGCTCGTCGCGACCTACGACGTGACCGCGCTGACGAGCGTGGCGGAGCCGATCACGAGCGTGCTGGGCCTGCCGGGTGCCGCGGTGCCGGTCATCGCGGTGTTCACGCTCGACACGACCGCGGGCGCGGCGACGCTCGCCGGGACCGAGGCCGGGATTTTCACCACGCGGACCGCGGTCGCGTCGCTGCTCATCGGGAGCATCCTCTCGTTCGCCGTCTCCACGTTCCGGCGCTCGATCCCGTTCCAGTACGGGATCTGGGGGCCGTCGTTCGGGACGAAGGTGATCGTCGTCAACACCGCGCTCAAGCTCGTCTTCATCTCGGCGACGGTCGCGCTGCTGCTCGCGCCGGTGTGGTGAGCGGTCGAAACCCGAATCAGTAGGTTCAACACCGGCCCGGATCGATCGGCGCACATGGCGCTCGAAAAGGACGTGGACTGTCCCGCGTGCGGCGAGACCCGTTCGTTCTACCGGACCGCGGCGATGACCCTCCACCTCGGCGAGAAGACGAAGTGGCGCTGTCCAGACTGTGGCTACGGCTTCGTCGAGATCGGCGGCATCGACACGCTCCCGGCCTGAGACGGCCGCTTCTCCGTTTCTCTCCCGTCCGACGCACCCCAACACTCAGTAGCCCGGCGGCTGAGTCGGATCGCATGAACCGGACACGGCGGCGGTCCGCGGAGGCGAGAGCGCGTGGTCGGTGAGGCGCGCGACCCCGAGAGCGACGTCGGGCCGCTGGACGGGCTCACCGTGTTGGATCTCTCCCGGGTCCTCGTCGGCCCGTTCTGCACGATGCAGCTCGGCGACCTCGGCGCGGGGGTGATCAAGGTCGAGCGGCCCGGGCGGGGCGACCAGACCCGGACGTGGGTCCCGCCCGCGTTCAGTGCGGACGACGGAGGGGCCGAGACCGACGACGAGGACGACGCGAGCGCCTACTACGTCAGCGTCAACCGCAACAAGCGGTCGATCCAGCTGGACCTGACCACCGAGTCGGGGCGCGCGGTCGTCCGCGACCTCGCCCGCGAGGCGGACGTGCTCGTCGAGAACTTCCGCGTCGGGAAGACCGCCGACTGGGGCCTCGACTACGGCGACCTCGTCGAGGAGAACCCCGGGCTCGTCTACTGCGCCATCTCCGGCTACGGCGAGTGGGGCCCCGACCGCGACAAGCCCGCCTACGACATCATGATGCAGGCCCGCGGCGGCTTCATGTCGTTCACCGGCGTCGAGGGCGGACCGCCGGTCCGGATCGGCGTCGCGCTCGCCGACGTCGGGGCGGGGATGTACGCGACGCAGGCGATCCTCGCGGCGCTCCTCGAACGCGAGCTCGGCGACGGCCGCGGGCAGAAGATCGACGTGAGCCTGTTAGACGGGCAGGCCGCCTGGACCAGCTACATGGCGACGAACTACTTCGCCAGCGGCGACCCGCCGGAGCGGATGGGGAGCAAACACCCAAACATCGTCCCGTACCAGGCGTTCGAGACGAGCGACGGGTACGTCGTCGTCGCCTGCTCGTCGGACCGGTTCTGGCCGCCGCTGTGCGAGGCAGTCGACCGCCCCGACCTGCTCGCCGACGAGCGACTGGAGACGAACGAGGGCCGCGTTCGGAACCGCGAGTTCGTCGACCGAGAGCTGGGGGAGACGTTCTCGGCGATGTCGACGGCGGAGGCGGTCGAGCGGCTCGAAGCGCACGACGTGCCCGCGAGCCGCGTCCGCGACGTGAGCGAGGTGTTCGCCGACCCCCAGATCGAGGCGCGCGGGATGCTCGCCGAGGCCGAACACCCGACCGCGGGCACGGTGCGGTTCCCCGGCTCGCCGATGCACTTCTCGCGGACCCCGACGACCGTCCGCCGCCATCCGCCGGCGCTCGGCGAGCACACGGAGTCGGTGTTACGGGAGTACGGATACGACGCGGGCGACGTCGACGAACTCCGAGCGCGCGGCGCGATTCCGGAGCCGAAATAAAAAGCCGAGCGGCGGGGACGGCCCTTACAGGATGCCGGCCTGCTCGGCGCGCGCGACGATGCCGCGGGCCATCTTGTCCGTCGCCTCGTCGACCATCTCGCCGTCGACCGAGACGGCGCCCCTGCCCTGTTCTTTTGCCTCCGCGTAGGCGTCGACGATCCGGCGGGCCTTCTCGGCCTCCTCGGGAGAGGGTGCGAACGTCTCGTTCGCGGGCTCGATCTGGCTCGGGTGGATCGCCCACTTGCCGTCACAGCCCAGTTGGCTCGCCCACCGACAGGAGTCGCGGAACCCGTCCGTGTTCTCGATGTCGGCGTAGGGGCCGTCGATCACCTGGAGCCCCTGCGCCTTCGCCGCGTGGGCGATGCGCGCGAGCTGGTAGTGCCAGTAGTGACCGGGGTAGCCGCCGCCGGAGCCGATGGTGAGGCCGGCGGCGCCGACGTTCGCGGTGTAGTCGCCGGGGCCGAAGACGAGCGACTCTAACCGGTCGCTCGCGCGGGCGATGTCGGCGACCTTCGTCATCGCTTCCGGGGACTCGATCTGCGCCTGGAGGCCGATCTCGCCGACCCGCAGATCGTTGTTCGTCTCGACCTGCGTCAGCAGGTTGTCGACGGTGGCGACCGTCTCCGGGTTGTTCGCCATCGGCACCATGATCGTGTCGAGGTGTTCGCCGGCCCGTCCGACGACCTCGATCACGTCGTCGTAGAACCACCGGGTGTCGACGCCGTTCATCCGGTAACAGGGCCGGGTGTCGGACCAGTCGTACTCGATCAGGCCCTCGATGGCGTTCTCGCGGGCCTCGATCTTCTCGGACGGCGCCACCGAGTCCTCTAGGTCGATGAACGCCTCGTCGGCCCCGGAGTCGGGCGCCCGCTCGATCATCTTCGGGTCGGAGCCCGGCGTCGCCAGCTGGCTCCGCCGGAGCGTGACGTCGTCCGGCCCGCCCATCAGTCGTCACCTCCCTCGGAGGCGGTGATCGGGTCGTTCTCCTCCTCGGTGAAGCCGGCCGACTCCTCCTGGCGCTTCCGGGCCTCGGGGTCGAACTCGGCCTCGATGTCCTGATACCGCGGGACGAAGGAAAGCTCGTGGTGGCTCTCGGTCTCGTGGCCGATGTAGCGCTCCTCGAGGTCGAACTGCGCCGCCTCGTCGTTCTCGGCGATGTTCGCGAAGTCCTCGTAGGCGGCGTGCGCGCCGGAGTGGAGCCCGTACAGCGTGATGAAGATATACTGGTAGCCCAGGTCGCCGAGCTCCTCGAAGGTGAGCGGGTCCTCCTCGGCGCCCCACTCGAACGACGAGGAGTAATTGAACGCCAGATCGAGGTCCGGGTGGGTCTCGTGGATCGTCTCGGCGTACTCGACCGCGTCCTCGCGGGACGGGTCGGGCATCTCCGGCCAGACGAGGTCGACGCCGGCGTCGGCGTAGATCCGCCCGCGTTCGAGGTGCTCCTCCCAGTCGCCGTTGGCGGAGCCGTACGCGTCGGTGCGGGCGATGATCACCGTGTCCTCGCTCTGCTTGGCGTCGACGGCGGCCTCGAAGCGCGAGCGCGCCTGCTCGCGGGAGACGATCTGCTTACCGGCGATGTGCCCGCAGCGCTTCGGCGAGGTCTGGTCCTCGATGTGGACGGCGGCGACGCCGGCCTTCTCGTACTCGCGGACCGCGCGCCGGACGTTGTGGACGCCCCCGTAGCCGGTGTCGCAATCGGCGATGACGGGGAGGTTCGTCGCCTCGGCCATGCGTTTCGCGTTCTCGACCATCTCGGACATCGTGACCATCTCCAGGTCGGGGAAGCCGAACTGGCCGAGGACGGTGGAGTAGCCGCTCATGTAGGCCGCGTCGAGCCCGGCCATCTCGGCGAGGCGGGCGTCGAGCGCGTGGTAGATCCCGGGCGCGAACGTGTACTCCTGCTCGTCGAACAGCTCGCGGAGTCGGCGGCCGGCCGGGTTGTCGATATCTCTGGTGAAGACGTCGTCGTCGAGTTCGTTGGGATTCATCGAGTTACTGCGTGGCGTCGTCTGCGGTGCGGTTCGGCGCGGCGGAGCGCCCGCCGGCGCGGCGAGCGGCGGGCGCGAACGCGGTGGCGTCCGGGCGCGGGCCGTCGCCGGTCCCGCTCATCGGAACGGCGCGGCGTGGCGACTCCTCGGCGTTCGCGGAGCTGTCGCGGGGACGGCGCGTCGCGTTCGCCGTCATCGCGACCCCCCGTCGGTCCGCGTCCGCGAAGCAGGGCGCAGGTCGGGGACCAGCGGCGCGTCGCGCTCGTCGTCCGTCGGGCGGCGGGCGGGTCGAGGAGCGTCGGTCGTCTGCGGCGAGCCGGACGACCGCGTCTGCGTCGCTCGCCGGGTCGTGATCGTCGGGACCAGCGGCGCGCCGGCCTCCTCGGTCAGCGGGGTGCGGCCGGGGATGGTCCGCGGAGAAGTGGTCGGGTCGGACCGATCGGTCGCGCTCGTCCGGTCGGTCGAGTCCGAATCGGTCGGTCGGTCGGTCGTGGTGTCGGTGCGTCGGGTCGTGTCGTCGGGAGTGTCGTTAGGCGTCGTCATCGGGTCGTGTGGGCGGTTGCGGCGGTCGTCTGGTGATCACGTCTGTGCGGCGGCCGGCTGCGTGTCCGTGTACGGATACTGCCATTGCGACCGAAACAAATCGGAGGAAGATAATAAACATAATGATTGATAATGATAATATTCGTTATGTTGTTTTACTCGATTAAATGTTCCATGACAACACGCACCACGATAACCCCGGCCGCCCCCCGACGCGCCCGAGCCGAATCCCGCGAACGCGCCGGGGGCGCCGGTGAAATCGACGGCGGCAGCCGGGACCGATCGCTTATTGGCCTCGCCGCGCGGAGCGTAGGTAGTGAACGAGCGCGACGCCCTCCGGGCCCTCGCGGCCGACCTCCCGCACGCCGGCGACGACGCCGCCGTCCTCGACGAGACGGTGATCACGACGGACATGCTCCACGAGCGGACCGACTTCCCGCCCGGCACGACGCGGTACACCGCCGGCTGGCGCGCGGTCGGCGCGTCGCTCTCGGACGTGGCCGCGATGGGCGCGGCCGCACGGGCCGCAGTCGCCGTCTACGCCGACGCCGCGTTCGACCCCGAGGATCTGGACCGGTTCGTCGCCGGCGCGGTCGACGTCTGCGAGGCGGTCGACGCCGAATACGTGGGCGGGGACCTCGACGAGCACGTCGAGTTCACGACCGCGACCACCGCCGTCGGGCGCGTGACCGACGCCGGCCCCGTCACCCGAGACGGGGCGCGGCCGGGCGACGCCCTCTGCGTCACCGGCGAGTGGGGGCGGTCCGCGGCGGCGCTGCGGTTGTTCGAGCGCGGCGACGGAGAGTCGATCGAGCGCGCCAACGAGCTGTTCAGGTTCACGCCGCGGGTCGCGGACGGGCTGACGCTAGCGGGGACGGCGACCGCGATGATGGACTCTTCGGACGGGCTGGCGCGGTCGTGTCACCAGCTCGCCGAGGCGAGCGGCGTGGGGATTGAGTTGGAGCGCGAGGCGGTTCCGGTCCACCCCGCGGTCGACGAGGTCGCCGACGGGGAAGACGAGCGGTTCGAACTCGCGGCGCACTTCGGCGAGGACTTCGAGTTGCTCTGTGCGGTGCCGGAAGCGGAGGTGTCGGCGGTCAGCGAAGCGTGTCCGGCGGGGCTCACGCGGGTCGGTACGGTGAGAGAGGCGACGGACGACGAGGAGCGTCCGCGCGTCATCGCCGACGGCGACCCGCTGCCCGACCGCGGGTTCACGCACGGCGACGGGTAAGCCGTCGGCGGCTCGGCGTCTGGGCTGTCAGGCGGATGGCGTTATAAATAGTCGATCGACACTGCCACCGCCTCGCGGCTGCCCCTTCGACCCCCGCCCCGCAACGCACCGCAACCGCGGCCTCACACCTCCCCAACCTCGTCGGGCGCGTCCGTCGGACTCCCGACGGTCGTCCTCGTCGCGCCCGACTCCCTCGCACGCGCTCCTCCCGGCCGCCGTTGGCGGCCACTCGTCGGCGCGCGCCAGCGGAAAAAATTCGTCGCTTCTCGCGGTCCCTACCGCAGGAACTCGATCGCCGCGCCCTGCCCGAAGCCGACGCAGAGCGTCGCGAGCCCGCGGTCGGCGTCGCGCTTCTGCATCTCGTGGAGCAGCGTGACGGGGAGCCGCGCGCCGGACGCGCCGAGCGGGTGGCCGAGCGCGATGGCCCCGCCGTTGACGTTGTACTGGTCCTCGTCGATGCCCAGCTCCCGGCGCGAGTACTCGCACTGGGAGGCGAACGCCTCGTTCAGCTCGACGAGGTCGTAGTCGTCGATGTCGGTGCCGGCGCGCTCCAGCAGGCCGCGGGTGGCGGGCACCGGACCGATCCCCATGACGGTGGGGTCGACGCCGGCGACCGCGTTCGTGCCGACCTCGGCGAGCACGTCGAGGCCGTGCTCCTCGGCGAACGCCTTACTCGTGACCACGGTCAGCGACGCGCCGTCGGAGATCTGCGAGGAGTTGCCCGCGGTGACGCTGCCGTCGCCGGTGAAGGCGGGGGGCAGGTCGGCGAGCTTCTCGGCGGTCGTGTCGGGGCGGATCCCCTCGTCCGCCTCGACGAGGCCGTCCTCGGTCTCGACGGGGACGATCTCGTCGTCGAAGCGGCCCGACTCGGTCGCCTCGGCGGCGCGCTGGTGGCTGCGAGCGGCGTACTCGTCTTGCGCCTCGCGGCTCACGTCGTACTCCTCGGCGACCTTCTCGGCGGTCATCCCCATCTGGAGCTGGAAGATGTTGTACTGCTCCGACAGCTCGGGGTGGAGGTGCTCGTAGGAGTCGCCGTCCATCGGCACGCGGCTCATGTTCTCGACGCCGCCCGCGATGATACACTCGCGGTTCCCCGCCGCGATGGCGTCGGACGCCGAGATGACCGCCTGCATCGAGGAGGCGCACCAGCGGTTGATCGAGGTGGCGGGCACCGACTCGCCCAGGTCGGAGAGGAGCGCGATGACGCGCGCGACGTTGTTGTCCTGCTCGGTCCGCTGCTGTGCGACCCCCCACATCAGGTCGTCGACGTGGTCGCTCGTCAGCCCCGTCTCCGCGAGCGCGTGGTCGATGAGCGTCGTCGAGAGGTCCTCGCTGCGGACGTCTTCGTAGACGCCGCCGTCTTTCCCCTGCGGGGTTCGGTAGGCGGCCGCGATCACGGGCGTGGTCTCGTCTGTCATGAACGATCACAGGCCCGACGCCGTATTAAAACGCCGTGGAACGAGCGAGAATCGATCCGAAGTTTATCGTTTATCCGGACGGCCGCGACGCCGCGACAGGGCGCATCACTCCGTCAGCAGACTCTCGCCGGTCATCTCGGCGGGCGCCTCGCGGTCCATCAGGTCGAGCAGCGTGGGCGCGATGTCGCAGAGCGAGCCGCCCTCGCGGACCCGCTTCCCGCCGTCGTCGCCGTCGGGCGTCAGGTAGACGAACGGGACCGGGTTATACGTGTGAGCGGTGTGGGGGTCGTCCACCGTGCCCATGTCGTCGGCGTTGCCGTGGTCGGCGGTGACGAACGCGTGCGCGCCGGCGTCGGCGACCGCCGAGAGCAGCCGGTCGAGCTGGGCGTCGACGGCCTCGACCGCCTCGACGGCGGCGTCGAAGTCGCCCGTGTGGCCCACCATGTCCGGGTTCGCGTAGTTCAAAACGAGCAGGTCGGGATCGTCCGAGGCGATCGTCTCGACGGCCTCGTCGGTCACCCCGGGCGCGGACATCGCCGGTTGGAGGTCGTACGTCGGGACGTCCGGGCTCTCGACGATCGTCCGGATCTCGCCCGGGAACTCCACCTCGCGGCCGCCGTTGAGGAAGTAGGTGACGTGGGGGTACTTCTCCGACTCGGCGATCCGGAGTTGGGTGCCGTCGGCGTCCGCGACGACCTCGCCGATCGTGTTCGCGGGGATCTCCGGCGGGAACGCGACCGGGAAGTCGAACGTCTCGTCGTACTCGGTCATGGTCGTCAGCCGGACGTCGGGCTGGTCGAGGTCGAACGCCCAGTCGGGCCGGGTGCCGGTCAGCATCCGGACGAGCTGGCGGGCGCGGTCCGCGCGGAAGTTGAAGAAGATCACCGTGTCGCCGTCGGCGAGGGCGGGCTCGTCGGCGACGAGCGTCGGCTCGACGAACTCGTCGGTCTCGCCGCGGGCGTGCGCCTCGCGGGCGGCGGCGACCGCGCTCTCGGCCTCGTGTGGGGCCTCGCGGGCGACGACGGCGTCGTACGCCTTCTTCGTCCGCTCCCAGTTCTCGTCGCGGTCCATCGCGTGGTACCGGCCGGTGACGGTCGCGACGTGGCCGGTGCCGCGCTCGTCGGCCTTCTCGGTCACGTCGGCGAGGAACTCGTCGGCGATCTCCGGGGCGGTGTCGCGCCCGTCGGTGAACGCGTGGCTCGTCGCCGGGACGCCAGCGTCGGCCGCGGCGTCGATCAGCGCGAGCAGGTGCTCCACGTCCGAGTGGACGCCGCCGTCGGAGATGAGCCCCATGAAGTGGACGCGGCCGCCGGTCGACGCCGCGTGGTCGAGCGCGTCCGCGACCGCGTCGTTGTCGGCAAGCGACCCCTCCGCGAGCGCGTCGGTGATCCGGGTGTACGCCTGCTTGACCACGCGACCGGCGCCGATGTTGAGGTGGCCGACCTCCGAGTTCCCCATCTGTCCCTCCGGGAGTCCGACGCGGCGGCCGTGGACCACGAGGCGGCCGTCCGCCCCGCGCTCCGTCGCCGCGTCGAACGTGGGCGTCTCGGCCGCTTTCACGGCGTCGCGGCGGTCGTGGTCGCCGAGCCCCCAGCCGTCGAGGATGACGAGTGCCGTCTCCATACCCCAGCGTGCCGCCCGGCGGGTAATTACCCTTCGATGAGCGCAACCGCCCTCGCCGCCGGCGCGGCCGTTCCATCGGTCGATCGGCGGCGATGTCGTCCGGTCGCCGGAAGCCAGCCTTTTATACGCGGAACGCTAACCACACGTTAATGGACTCCGCGGTACTGCTCGATCTTCTCGGGAACGAGAACCGGCGGCGTATCCTCCGGCTTCTCGCCACCAAGCCGTGTTACGTCACGGAGATCTCGGAGTACCTCGACGTGAGCCCGAAGGCGGTGATCGACCACCTGCGGAAGCTGGAGCAGGCCGGTCTCGTCGAGTCGACGACGGACGACCAGCGGCGCAAGTACTTCCGGATCGCGCGCAGCCTCCGGCTGGAAGTGAGCGTCTCGCCGTACGGCTTTGGCGCGAAGAGCGCGTATCCGGCGAAGAACAGCCTTGACATGTCCGGGCGCTGCCCGCACCTCTCGATCGAGACCCCGGACGGCTCGGGGGAGACCGGCGACCTCGCCGACCTCGCCGAGGAGTACACGCGCCTCCAAGACCTCGACCGCGAACTCTCGCTCGCCCAGCGGTGGGTTCAGGGCCGAGTCGAGGACACGCTCGCCGAGATCGACGAGCGGCTCGGCGGACAGGCAGACAGCCGCTTCTTCGCGGCCGTCCTCGCCGCGGTGATCGAGACGGACGGCACCCCTACGGCGGTCGCCGACGAGGTCGGCGCGCGGCCGTCGACGGTCGAGGGGGCGCTCCGCCGGCTCTCCGACGTGGGCGTCGTCGCCCGCGACGCGGACGGGTATCGGCTCCGCTGACGGGAGCCCTCACCGCTGACGGCGGCCCGGTCGGCGCTTTCCGCGAACCGATCCAGCGAACACGGCCGTTTCCGGAACCTTTTGGCGCGCCGCGGGGAGAGGGCAGACGTGAGCCGTCTCAGAAACCTCTCGCTGTTCCTCGTCCTCGCCGCCGTCTGGGGATCCGCGTTCGTCGCGATCAAGGCGGGGCTGGCGTACTTCCCGCCGGTGCTGTTCGCGGCGTTCCGGTACGACGTGGCCGGCTTGGTGATGCTCGCGTACGCGGCGTACGCGGTCGACGAACCGCTCCCTCACGGCCGCGACCAATGGCTGGAAGTCGTCTCCGGCGCCGTCTTCATCATCGCCGCCTACCACGCGTTCCTCTTCGTCGGCGAGACCGACCCAGCGGTGACGAGCGGGGTCGCGGCGGTCATCGTCAGCCTCTCGCCGCTGTTGACCACGGTGTTCGCGCGCGCCTTCCTCCCCGCCGAGCGGCTGACCGCCGTCGGCGCGCTCGGGCTCGGGATCGGGCTCGTCGGCGCGGTCGTCCTCGCGAACCCGGACCCTGCGAACCTCACCGGCGGCGGCACGGTCGCGAAGCTCCTCGTGCTACTCGCGGCGGCCTCGTTCGCGCTCGGCTCCGTCCTCTCGCGGGCCTCCGAGGCCGACATCTCCATCGAGACGATGGAGGCGTGGTCGATGCTGCTCGGCGCGGGGATCATGCACGTCGTCGCGCTCGCGCTCGGCGAGTCGGTCGCCGACGCGGTCTGGACGACGGAGTCGCTGCTCGCCTTAGGCTACCTCTCGGTCGTCGCCAGCGGGATCGGGTTCCTCGTCTACTTCGACCTGCTCGACCGGCTCGGCCCGATCGAGATCAACCTCGTCTCCTACGTCGCGCCGGTGTTCGCCGCGCTCGTCGGCTGGCTCGTCCTCGACGAGGGGATCACCGTCACCACGGTCGCCGGCTTCCTGATCATCTGCGTCGGGTTCACGCTGGTGAAACGCGACGCGATCCGCGCGGAACTGCGCGCGACCGGCGCGTTCGGCTGACCGTCGCGACCGCAACGGAGCGAGAGACTCCGTCACGTCGCCCCCGCCGCAACAGCCTTTCCCCCGGGGCGACGACCTCTGTGCCGTGAGCGCCGACCAGATCGATCCGCAGGCGAAGCGCGTCGCCGCCCGCCAGTCGCGGATCCCCCTCCCGCACGGCCGCTACCGGCTGAAACTGCTCCGGCTGCTGATCCGCCCCCTGATGCGGCTCCGGAACCGCGACCCGCCGAGCGTCGGCGCGACAGAGTCGATCGCCCTCCCCGGCCCCGCGGGCGACCTCGACGCCCGGCTGTACCTCCCCGCCGGCGACCCGCCGTTTTCGACGGTCGTCTTCTTCCACGGCGGCGGGTTCGTCCTCGGGAGCGTCGAGACCCACGACTGGCTCTGCCGTCACCTCACCCGAGAGAGCGGCTGCGCGGTGCTGTCCGTCGAGTACCGGCTCGCGCCCGAACACCCGTTCCCGGCCGCGGTCGAGGACGCGTACGCCGCCGTCGAGTGGGCCGCGGAGTCGACGGACCGGCTCCGGGGGACGGGCGACCTCGCGGTCGCGGGCGACTCGGCCGGCGGGAACCTCGCCGCCGTGACCGCGCTGATGGCCGCCGAGCGGGACGATCCGGAGATAGCCCACCAGGCGCTCCTGTACCCCGGCATCGGCGTCGACCCCGAGCAGGCGTCGATCAGAGAGCACGGCGGGATCGTCCTCTCACGGGCGGACGTCGAGTGGTTCTCAGAGTCCTACTACGGGAGCGACGTCCACCGGCGAAACCCGTACGCCGACCCGATCAACGCCGGCGACCTCTGCGGCGTCGCGCCCGCGACAGTCGTCACCGCGGGCTTTGACCCCCTCCGCGACGGCGGGCGGGCGTACGCCGAGCGGCTGGTCGCGGACGGCGTCGCGACGCGGTACGAGAACTACCCGGCGATGGTTCACGGCTTCATGACGATGGAAGATCGTCGACCGGGCGCGCGAGGCGATCGCGGCCGTCGGCGACGACCTCGCCGACGCGCTCGACGCCTGAGCGTGCTCGCCCGCCGGCGCGACGCCCGGTGTGCGAACAGTTCCCGAGCCGGCGGTGGAGTTTATCCGGGCGGCGACGACTCGTCGCACGTGTTCCCCGAGACCATCGAGACGGAGCGACTCCGGTTGACGGTGCGGAGCCCCGAGACCGTCGATCTCGACGAGTGCTACCGGATCTGCTCGTCGGACCCCGGCATCGACGAGGTGACTGAGTACGTCACCTGGAGCCCCCACGAGACGAAGAAGGAGACGCTGGAGTTCCTCGAACGCGGTCGCGAGCGCTTCGACGACGGCGAGGCCGCGAGCTACGTGATCCGGCCGCGCGAGGGCGAGGACGGGGCGGGCGAGATCGCCGGCTTCGGTGGGTTCGGGGTCGACTGGGAGAAGCGGACCGCGACGCTCGGCACGTGGCTCCGCAAGCGGTTCTGGGGGCGCGGCTACTCCGGCGAGCGCGCCGCCGCGCTCGTCGAGGTCGCGTTCGAGGACCTCGATCTCGACGTGGTCGCCGTGAGCCACCACCCGGACAACGACCAGTCGCGGCGCGCCATCGAGAAGTACGTCGACCGACTCGGCGGCCGGCGCGAGGGCCTGCTTCGGAACCACCTGACCTTCTTCGACGGCAGCGTCCACGACGAGGTGCGATACACCATCTCGCAGTCGGAGTGGCGGGAGGCGACCGGCTGATCCGTCCGCGTCCCCGGCAGCGGCCCTAAGCGGCCGCGACCGCGATCGTTTCGCGTTCCGATCCGACCCAACAAACACTTATGACCGCCGAAACGACCCCAAGCGCATGTCATCACCAGCCAGCGGCGGAGCAAACGCGACAGGGGCGGAACGCGACCTCGGCCGCGGTGCGGTCGTCGGGGCGGCCGCAGGCGCGGTGTCGTACGTCCTCGGCTACCTCGTCGTCTACGTCACCCAGAGCGGGCGGGTCGAGGAGGGACTGTCCGGGATCAACTTCTTCGCCGACCTGTTCGGCGGCCACACCATCTCGGTGTGGCGCGGCGTCGGCTGGGTGTTCTACAACGCGCACTTCGTCGACGTCGACGTGCCGTCGCTCGTCGGCGCCCCCCGGTCGGTGAACTTCATCTCGCAGAGCGACGGCGGGTTCACCTACCTGTACGTCGTGTCGCCGCTGCTCCTCCTCGTCGCCGGAGTCGCGATAGCGCGCGCCGCCGGGGCGACGACGCCGGCCGACGGCGCGCAGTCCGGGGCGCTCGCCGTCGCCGGCTACTTCCCGCTCGCGGTGGTCGGGGCCTTCCTGTTTCGGTACGCCGTCGGCGACGGCGGGAGCGTCGCACCGACGCTCGTCACGGCGGCGCTGCTCGCGGGGCTCGTCTACCCGGTCGTCTTCGGCGCCATCGGCGGGGCCGCGGCCGGGGCCACGGGCGAGTGAGCGGCGCGCCGACCCGCCCTCAGTACGACTCGCCCTCGGGGTCGAAGCGGTCGCCGTACTCGCGGACCGGGTCGACGGGCTGGCCCCCGTCCGTCTCGGGCGCGACGTAGTCGACGAACGACTCGACGTCCGGCTCGCGGACGCGCACCTCGACGTCGATCTCGCCCAGTTCGTCCGGCTCGCCGACCGCGAAGTTGACGACGCCCTCGAGCGCCGCCTGCTTCTTCAGCGAGAAGGCGAACCCCTCCTCGGTGCGGTTCTGTAGGAACACCCGACGGGCGGTGTCGAGGATCTCCTGCTCGTGGAGGACGTCGGAGAAGGCGTCGAGGCTGTGGGTCTCGGAGACGAGGCGGCCCTCCTCGTGGACCGGGTCCGCGTCCGGGAAGACGTTCTCGACGGCGTCCGCGACCCGGTCGGTCACCTCGGTGTCGTGGACGGGCGTCTCGATCCGGACGTCGACGCTGTAGATCACGCGCCGTCACCTCCGGTGTCGATCGGGTCGGCAGCGTCGACGCCCAACACCTCGCGCATTCGGTCGCGGAACATCGCGAGGCTGTCGGTGTTGTCGATCTCGACGTCGGCCCGTTCGAGCGTCTCCCCGAGGCCGAGGCCGAGCTCACGCTCGTCGCGCTCGCGGAGCGCCTCCAAGTCGGAGTCGGAGTCGTCGCGGCCGCGCTCGCCCAGTCGCTCGGCGCGGAGTTCGAACGGCGCGCGGATCGCGACGAGCGTGAAGTCGTCGCCGAACGCCTCGCGGAAGCGTTCGAGCTCGACGGTGGAGCGGAGGCCGTCGACGAGGACGGTGTCGCCGCGGTCGCTCTCGGCCGCGGCCTCGCGGATCCGTGGGAGCGTCCGCGCGGCGATGGCGTCGTCGCCCTCCTCCTCGCGGAGCGTGCCGGCCATCCGCCCGTGGTGCTGCGCCGGGTCGAGCCCGCGGCGGCGACACTCGGCGCGGATCACGTCGCCCATGACGACGACGGGGATCCCGGCCGCCTCGGCCACGTTCGCCGCCTCCCCCTTCCCGCTGCCTGGGAGGCCGACGGTTCCAATAACGTTCATTACCGGTCGCTACTCCGCTCGCGGACTTAGGTCTGCTGTTGGGCTCCGAACCGGTGCGAACCACGGCCGTTTTTTAGATGGGGCGAATCAGAACTGAGTGAGGGCACGTAGCTCAGCCAGGATAGAGCGTCGGACTTCTAATCCGATGGCCGTGGGTTCGAATCCCACCGTGCTCGTCATCTGCGAAGAAGTTGTTTCAGTTCTCAGTCCGCCGCAGGCGGCGTCCCGAGATACTTCTCGTTCAGTTCGTACTCGCCGTCCTCGCCCTCGACGAGGTACTCGCCGTAGTAGGGGACGCGGTTCGCGACCACTTCCTCGAACGTCTCCGCGATCTCTGCGCGCGTCATCTCGCCCATCGACCGGAGGTCGTCGTTGCGGTTGAGACACCCCTTCAGGTACCCCTCGTGGGTGACGCGGACGCGGCCGCAGTTGGCGCAGAACTCCTCGTTCTCGACGGGGTCGACGATCTCGACCATCCCGCCCGTGTCGTCGTCGCTCGCCTCGCCGACGAAGTAGCGCTTCCGGTCGTGCATCTCGCGGTGTTCGACCCGGTCGGCCTTCTCGGCGAGCCAGTCGTGGACGCGCCCGATGTCGACGTTCCACTCCGGCCTGCCGGTCAGCTCCGGCATGTACTGGATGAGCTGGAGCTGGAGCCCGTCGTTGTCGGCGACATGCTCGACCATCTCCTCGACGTAGCCCGCGGTGTGCGTGAACACGACCATGTTGAGCTTCACCGGATCGAGCCCGGCGTCGACCGCGGCCCTGACGCCTTCGAGGACCTGCTCGTACGCGCCGGACTTCGTCACCTCGGCGAAGTCGTCCGGGTCGAGCGCGTCCTGCGAGACGTTGACGCGGTCGAGGCCCGCGGCCTTCAGGTCCGCGGCGCGCCCGGGGAGGAACGTGCCGTTCGTCGTCATCGACACCTCCATCGAGTCGGGCGTGCGCTCGATGATCTCCGCTAAGTCCTGACGGAGCATCGGCTCGCCGCCGGTGAACTTCACGGCGTCGACGCCGTACCCCTCGACGACCTCCAGGAAGCGGACCACGTCGTCGGCGCTCATCTCTGCGTCGCTCGGCTCCATCGGCCCGCGCGTGTCGCCTAACCCCTCGTTGTGACAGTAGACGCAGTCGAAGTTACACCGGTCGGTAAGCGAGATCCGCACCCCCGTCACCTCCCGTCCGAAGTCGTCCGCGAGTGGGCCGGCCATGGAAGACAGGAACGACCACGCGCGCTTAAATATCCGGGTCGTTCGTGCGGGTGCGTAACAGTCGGCGGTTACGTCGGAACTGTTCCCTGACCGATCGGTGGTTACGATTTCGGCGCCGCGCGCCGGTCACAGCGACAGGCGGAGCCCGTCGGCCGCGGTCCGCACCTCGCCGTCGAAGCCCGCCTCACGGACGCTCTCTTCCAGCTCGCGCTCACGACCGCCGGTGTGCGGGTAGAGGTGCGAGAGCAGGAGCGTCCCGACCTCGGCCCCCGCGAGTGACTCGCCGAGGCTCGTCGGCGTCGGGTGGTTCGACACGTCGACATCGTCCGGGAACGAGCAGTCGTGGACGAGGAGGTCGGCCCCGTCCGCGAACCGCCCCATCCCCGCGAACGCCTCGGTGTCGCCGGAGAGCGCGACCGGCCCGTCGGCGGGCGGGTCGTCGGAACTCGGCGGCGAGAAGCGGTAAGCGAGCCCGTCCATCGAGTGGCGCGTCTCGCGGGCCGCGACGTCGAATCCGCCCGCGGCGAACGGGCGCGCGGTCGACACCTCGCGGACGGCGAGGTCGATCCGCCCGTCAAGGTAGTCGTGGACGTCGAGCAGCCCGTCGACGAGCGACTTCGTCCCCGCCGGTCCGACGACCTCCAAGTGCTCCTCGCCCGCGAGCCAGCGGGCCTTCAACAGCGGGAGGAGCGCCGCGACGTGATCGAGATGGTGATGCGTGAGCAGGACCGTCGAGACGCCTTCGTAACCGACGTCCGTGCCCGCCAGCCGCTGGAGGACGCCGCTGCCACAGTCGACGAGGAGCGACCGGTCGCCGTCGGCGAGGAGGTAGCCGGCCTGCGCGCGGTCGGGGACCGACATCGCGCTGCCGGACCCGAGGACGGTGAGTTCCATGTCGACCGTTCTCGGCCGGACCTACCTAATTCGGTCGGAGCGGCGGCGGAGCGCGGCGCGGCCCCGCCCGCCCGGTCACTTGATGAGGAACACCGGGACCGACGCGTCGTCGGCGACGCGGTCGGAGACGCTCCCGAGCGACCGAATGCGCTCGCGCGGCGACTTCCCCTCCGGGCTCATCACGATCACGTCGACCCCCGCCTCGTCGGCGTAGGAGACGATCTCGGCGTCGGGCGTGCCGTGGACGACGTGCGTCTCGACCTCGAGCCCGGCCTCGGCGGCCGCGTCGGCGACAGCGCCGACCGCGGTCTCGCCCTGCGCCTCGAGGTCCGCGACGACCTCGTCGTGGAGCTCGCCGGAGTTTGCGGTCGTGACGCGTTGATCGACGACGTACAGCGCGTGGACCGTCGCGTCGTGGTCCGTCGCGAGCCGCACCGCGTGATCGAGCGCGCGGTCGACCGCCTCGCTCCCGTCCGTCGGCACCAGGATGTCGTCGTACATGGGTCGACGTTCGCCCGGCCGTGGCTTAACGATAGGGCCTCGGCGTCGGACTCCGGGAGCGCCGCGCAGGGAGAAAGAGGACCTGTCATGCGCGGCGGCGACGACGAGGGCGGCCCTGGAGGCGGGGACCGAGGCGCGCTACTCGCCGCGCCAGCGGCCGCCGATCGCCTCGCGCCGCATGCTGTTCGCCTCGCCGTCGCGGAAGACGCTGACGCGACCGGTCTCCTCGCTCAGGGTCACCGTCGCCACGACCTCCGGCCGGACGGAGGTCTCGATGGCGCTCATGTGTCGCGACCCCATCCACGGCTCGTAGCTCACGTCGTCGACCAGGTCGGCCTCCTCGTCGCGGGCGCCCAGGTCGCGGAAGCGGACCATCTGCGACTCGATCTCGCCGTCGACCGCGACGACGACGCCGCCGTCCTGCGCGACGCTCACCGACTCGGCCGCGGCTGCGAGCGTGTCCTCGTCGAAGACGGACAGGCAGGTATCGCGCGGCCAGCGGTTGTCCCCCATCGGGTCCGCGTACGCGCCGTAGTCGCTGTCGCCGATGACCGCGAAGTACAGCCCGGGCCCCTTCACGTGCGGTTCCTCCCACCCGTCGAAGGAGACGCTGACGTGTTCGGCGCAGTAGGTCAGCCGGTCGACGACCTCGCACACCCGCTCGTGGTCGCCGTACTCGATTGCGAGGTCGCTCATCGGCGTCGCTCCACCCGGTCCGGTCGTCCGCTGCGATTACCGCCGTCGGTCACGATCGGAAGGAGGACTCCCCGGTATATAAGCGCAGCCGAGTCGATCGGGACCCCGCCGAAGCCGAGCCGGCGAGGGCGGGCGGGGAACCGGCGCGCCCGCTCACGACCGTCGCCACTCGGTGAACAGCCGCGTGTCGAACCGGTCGGCGCGGACGAGACCGACGCCGAAGGCGGCCGCGACCGCGGCGGGCAGGAGGTTCCCGAACCAGAGGTTGATCCCGCCCCAGAGGATCACGAAGCTCACCATGTCGTCGAGCATGAACTCGCAGTCGCGGAGGCGCTCGCGGATCCCCGCCGTCGAGAAGGCCCGGTCGAGGGTGACGACGGCGACGACCGCCGACAGCACCCACCCGGCGTAGTTCGAGAGGGGGACGCCGTAGAACGCGCCGCCGCCGAAGTTCCAGAATCCCAGCGAGACCGCGCCGGGGTCCAACACGACGTCCATCGCGACGACGACCGGGATCACCGTCGCCAGCCGGACCCACACGCTGTCCGCGCGCGGCCCGAGCAGGAGCAGGCACAGCAGGTACGCGTTCATCACGAGCGGGATGAAGAACACGGGGAGCGCCACCGGCACGCCCCCGAGCATCGGCCCGAGGTCGACGGTGTACGCGAACTCGCCGTACGGCCACCCGGTTGCGACGCCGACCGACTCGATGAGGTACGTGTACGCCATCAGCACGCCGATCCAGCCGAGCGCGCGGCGGTCGATCGTCGGCAGCACGCCGATGACGAGCGGCGAGCGCATCACGATCACGCCGAACAGCACGAACCACGGGTGGAACGCGAACGGCTCGGGCACCCACCCCTCGGCGCTGCCGACGAGCGCGATCGCTCCCACGAGCGGGAAGACGACGGCGATGGTGAAGCGGTTCTCGCGGACGAGCCGGTCGAGCAGCGTCTCCGCCTCGTCTCGCGTGTTCGGCGCGCGTTCGCGGAGCGCGTCGAGCCGCGAGCCGGTCGTCGCGGCGGCGGTCGTCCCCGCCGACCCCGCCCGGTCGCCGTCGCTCACGGCAGCGCCTCCCAGAGCGGGTACACCCGCCAGAGGCCGCCCATCGACAGCAGCGTGCCGACGACGGTGTTCAGCGCCGGGAACCACCAGTACGCGCGGTCGACCGAGACGGAGGAGCGCGCGACCCACGCGACGAACACGGGGTACACGCCGAGCAGCGCCCCGAGGCGGGCGTCGACGAGCCAGAACGCGCCGGCGGCGGCGGTCCACGCCGCGAAGCAGTAGCCGTACGTCGGCCCCTCGCCGAGCAGCGTCGCGGTCGTGTCGATCCCCGCCGCGCGGTCCGGCTCGATGTCCGGGATCGCGGAGAACGTGTGCATCCCCATCGTCCAGAGCCACGCGCCGGCCAGCGCCGCGAACGGCGGGTGCGCCCCCGCGACCGTCGCGTACGCCGCGGCGCCCGGGAGGGCGTACAGCCCGTTCGACAGCGAGTCGAGCAACGGCGTCGTCTTGAACCGGGCCGGCGGCGCGCTGTACCCGACCGCGAGGACGAGGAAGCCGAGCAGGTACGGCCACGCGACGCGGGGCGTCATCGCGAGCGTCACGAGCCCCAGCGCGCCGGACGCGACGACGGCGCCGATCACTAGTCTGCTCCCCTGCCACCGCGCCTCGCGACCCTCCTTCTTCGGATTCAGCTCGTCGATGTCGGCGTCGAACACGTCGTTGACGCCGTAGAGGAAGACGTTTGCCGGCACGAGGAAGTACGCCGCGAGCGCGACCGTGACGGGCGTGAACAGCTCGCCCACGTCGCCGATGCCGTAGGTGACACCGACGGCGACCGGGCCGGCGAGGTAGAGCCAGAAGCGCGGCCGCGACAGCACCAGCAGGTAGCGGAGCCCCTCGCTCCCGCCACTGGCGGACCGGTTCCGGTCCTCCTCGACGGGGGGGCTCTGTCCGTCCTCGACGGATCGATTCTGGTCGCTCACGGCGGAGATCACACGTCGTCGTCGCGCATCGCTTCCGCGGTCAGCTGTCCGCTGATCAGGCACATCGGGACGCCAATGCCGGGCGTGGTCGTCGAGCCGGTGAAGTAGAGCCCGTCGACCGCGTCGGAGGTGTGCGACGGGCGCAGCAGCGACGTCTGCGTGAGGGTGTGCGCCAGCCCCAGCGCGCTGCCCGCGTAGCTGTTGTACCGGTCCGCGAAGTCGTCGACCGAGAACGTCTCCTCGACGACGACCCGGCCGCGGAGATCGGTCCCGGTGTTCTCCGCGATGTCGTCGATCACGAGGTCGCGGTAGCGGTTCCGGATCTCCGGCGTGTCGGTCAGCCCGGGCGCGATCGGCACCAACGCGAAGAGGTTGCTGTGGCCCTCCGGCGCGACCGTGTCGTCGGTCTTCGAGGGGACACAGAGGTAGTAAGCGGGGTCGTCGGGCCACTCGGGATCGTCGAAGATCTGCTCGAAGTGCTCGTCCCAGTCGGTCGGGAGAACGAGCGTGTGGTGTTCGAGGTCCGGCACGTCGCCCTCGACGCCGAGGTACAGCAGGAACGCCGAGGGCGCGTACGTCCGCGAGCCCCAGTACTCCTCGGTGTACTGGCGCTTCCGTTCGGGGAGGAGCTCCTGCTCGGTGTGCGCGTAGTCGGCGTCGGAGACGACGCGGTCGGCGAGGTAGCGCTCGCCGTCCTCGGTGTCGACCGCGAACGCGCCGTACCGGCCCTCGATCCCCGCCACCTCGGCGTCGGTGACGAACTCGACGCCGAGGTCCTCGGCGAGCTCGACGATGCCGTCGACGACCCCCCCGATCCCGCCCTCGGGGTAGTAGACGCCCATGTTGTAGTCGACGTGGCTCATCAGGTTGTACAGCGCCGGCGTGTTCGTCGGCGACCCGCCGAGGAACACCAGTGTGTACTGCATCAGCTGCTGGAGCTTCGGGTGGTCGAAGTAGTCCTCGACGTGTCCCTGCATCTTGCCCAGCAGCGAGAGCCCCCACGAGTAGCGCATCACGTCGGTGTCCACGTAGTCGCGGAGCCGCGGACGGTCCTCGTAGACGAAGTGCTCCATCCCGATCTCGTAGGTCCGCTCGGACTCCTCGAGGTACGCGTCGAACGCCTCGCCTGCGCCCGGCTCGTACGACTCGAATATCTCCCGGTTCGCGTCGCGGTCGGGCAGCACGTCGACCTTGTCCCCGTCCTTCCAGAACACGCGGTAGTGCGGGTCGAGCCGCTCCAGCTCGTAGAACTCGTCGGGCGACCGCCCGAAGTGGCCGAAGAATCGCTCGAAGACGTCCGGCATCAGGTACCACGACGGCCCCATGTCGAACCGAAAGCCGTTGACTTCGAGCCGGCTGGCGCGGCCGCCGAGCTGCTCGTTCTTCTCCAACAGGGTAACGTCCGCGCCGGCCTCCGCTAGGTAACAGGCCGTCGAGAGCCCGCCGAATCCGCCGCCGATAACGACGACGGACTCGTCGGCAACGCCGTCGATGTCCGGGACCACGTCCATACACGATCCTAGGGACGGCTCCGGTATAAATCCGGTCAGACGCGTCGCGGGACGGTCCCGGACACGTTCGGTCGGCGGGGTTGTGACGACGGCCGCGGGGCGATCGTAACGACGGCGACGGGGCGGTCGCGAGGGCGGCGACGGAACTCGTCGCGCGGCCCACCCGCGAGAGCGGAGGCGGCGGAGACGCCCGAAGTGGATACCACTAAGTCGCCGACGCGCGTAGTCGTCGTCACATGGATCTGACGGTCGCGATCACCGGAGCAACGAGCGGGATCGGGCGAGCCGTCGCCGAGGCGTTCGTCGACGAGGGGGCATTCGTCGCCGTCTCCGGACGCGACGGCGAGGCCGTCGATCGGACCGTCGCGGCACTGAACGGCGCGGGCGACGACCCGGACGCCGAGGCCGAGAGCGACGCGGACGCCGGAGACGGCTCGCCGGCCGACGACGCCGAGCGCGGCACAGCGTGGGGGGACCGCGTCGACGTGCGCGACGAGTTCGACCTCGAACGCTTCTTCGAGCGCGCCGCCCGCGAGGCCCGTCCGATAGACGTCGTGTTCGCGAACGCCGGCGTGTTCCACGGCGCGCCGGGCGAGCGGCCGACGACCGAGATCACCTACGCCGACTACGACGACACGATGCGGACGAACGCGCGCGGCGTGTTCGCCACCGTCACCGAGGCGGTCCCGCACCTCGCCGACGACGCGCGCGTCCTCGTGCCGTCGGGCGCGGTCGCGACCGAATCAAAGCCGGGGATGGGCGCGTACGCCGTCTCGAAGGCGGCCGCCGAGGCGGTCGCGCGCGGCTTCGCCGCCGACCTCGACGCGACCGTCGGCGTCGTCGACCCCGGCCTCGTCGCCACGGACCTCACCGGGAAGGAGCGCGCCCGCGACCCCGAGAGCGTCGCGCCGCTGTTCGTCTGGGCCGCCACCGAGGCCCCGGCCGAGGACCTGAACGGCGGCCGGATCGGGCTGCGCGAGTGGAAGACCGCGACGCGGTAGCGAGGGGACTGACCTCGCGGCCCGACCACCGAGAGTTATGCCGCGGTCGGTCGAACGGAAGGTATGCCACTCGCGGACCCCGACCTCACGGGCTCGACGGCCTTCGTCACCGGAACGACTCGCGGCATCGGCAAGCAGATCGCGCTCGCGCTCGCTGACCACGGCTGTAACGTCGTCTCGACGGGCAAGACGACCGACGCGGACGATTCCGAACTGGAGGGGTCGATCGAGCAGACGGCCCAGGAAGTGCGCGAGCGCGGTCCCGAGGCGCTGGCGCTCGAACTCGACCTCCGCGATGAGGACCGCGTCGAGGAAGTCGTCGAGGCGGCGATCGACCACTTCGGCGAAATCGATATCGTGATCAACAACGCGAGCGCCATCCAGCTGGCGAACGTCGCCGACTTGCCGGCGGACCGGTTCGATCTCCTGACGGACGTGAACGTCCGCGGGACCCACCTCGTCGCGCACGCCTTCGCCGACCACCTCGTGGACCAAGACGAGGCGTGGCTGCTGTCGAACTCGCCGCCGATCGTGACCGACCGTTCGCCGGGCAAGGCGCCGTACGCGTGGTCGAAGCTCGGCATGTCGTTCATTACGCTATCGCTCGCCGAGGAGCTGGCGAGCGACGACGTCGGCTGTAACACGTTCTGGCCGGTGACAACGATCGACACCCGCGCGACGCGCTACTTCGGGCTCGGGACTGAGGACGACTGGCGGACCCCCGAGGTCGTCTCCGACGCGGTCCTCGAGATCCTCGCGCGCGACCCCGCGGAGTGTACGGGCAACAGCTTCTACGACGAGTACCTGCTCCGCGAGGCGGGCGTCACCGACTTCTCGGCGTACAACGTCACCGAGGGCGACCCGGCCCCGATGTCGGCGCGGCTGTTCGCGCCCAAGTTCGAGCGCGAGGACTGATCGAGTCGACTCACTCCGCGACCGCCGCTCGCAGCGCCTCGGTCGCCGCCGCCGGGTCCGACGCGGCCGTGATCGCCGACAGCGCCGCCACGCCGGTCGCGCCCGCCTCGACAACGGGCGCAGCGTTGCTCGCGTCGACGCCGCCGATGCCGATCACCGGAATGTCGACCGCGTCCGCGACCGCGGCGATCCGCTCAGTTCCAATCCCGTCGCGGTCGCCGGAGACATCCTTCGAGTCGGTGCCGTAGACGGCCCCGACGCCGAGGTAGTCGGCCCCCGCGGCCGCGGCCTCGTGCGCCTGTTCGACCGTCGAGGCAGAGACGCCGACGACGGCCGAGTCGCCGAGCCGCTCGCGGGCGACCGACACCGGGAGGTCCGTCTGCCCGAGGTGGACCCCGTCCGCGTCTATCGCGGCGGCGAGGTCGATCCGGTCGTTCACGAGCAGGGGCACCTCCGCGTCCGCGGTCAGTTCCCGGAGCCGGAGCCCCGTCTCGTACCGCTCGCGGTCGCTCACACCCTTGTCGCGGAGCTGGACGACATCGACGCCGCCGTCGAGCGCGGCCGCGACGACCTCGGGGGTCGACCGGCCCGCGGACCGGTTCGCCGCCGTGACGAGGTACGCCCGCCACTCGGTGATATTCATTTGTAGTACAGTCGGATGGTCGGAGGAAAAACGGTTGCGCTCCGGGGGCGCCTCCCGCCGGGACGGACAGACACAAACCGGCTCGCCCCGTACCGATGCTCAATGCTATCTCGGCTCCGGGAGTTACTCGCCCGCGTCGTCGCGGCGGTCGCGGGCGCGCTCGACCGGGCCGGCGTCATCGATCGGTCGCGGCTCGACGAGACGATGGGGCTCGCGTGGCCCCGGATCGTGACCGGGTTCGCGATTATGTCGAAGAACACCGTCGACCTCGCGGTGATCGGCTACGCGGTCGGGGTGTCGGCGGTCGCGGGGATGGGGTTCGCGTTCGCGTACTGGCAGCTAGCGAAGTTCGTCTCCATCGGGCTCGCGGGCGGCACCGTCTCGCTCGTCTCGCAGAACTACGGCGGCGACGAGCGCGGCCGGGCGGGCCTCGTCGTCAAGCAGTCCCTGATCGTGGCCGCGCTGCTGGTCGCGCCCATCGTCGCCGGCTACGTCCTCGGCGCGGAGCGGCTGATCGCGCTCGTTGGCGGCGAGGGGGCGGCGCTGTCCGCCGGGACCACCTACCTCGCCGTCACCGCGCCGGCACTCGCCTTCGAGTTCTTCAACATGATCGCCAGCCGGACGTACGCCGGCGTCGGCGATACCCGCACGCCGATGGTCGCGCGCGCCGGCGGCGCGCTGTTGAACGTCGTCCTCACCGGGTGGCTCGTCCTCGGCGCGGGCCTCGGCGTGTTCGGCGCGGGGCTCGGCACCGCCATCTCCATCGCCGCCGTCGGCCTCGTCCTCGCGTGGGGGATGACCGGGCGGTCGTACTTCGGCCGCGGCGCGTCCCCGGTCCCGGTCGGGCGCGCCGGGCCGTGGTTCGACGCCGGGCTGAGCCGGCAGCTCCTCCGGGTGTCCGCGCCACTCATCGCGCGACGCGTCGCCGAGGGGGTCGTCGTCTTCCCGCTGCTGTGGATCGGGTCGTCCTTCGGCTCCGCGACGGTCGCCGCCCTTGAGGTCGGCCGCCGGGTCAGGGCGCTGCTCGGCAGCTTCAGCTGGGGGTTCTCCATCGCCGCGAGCACGCTCGTCGGCCAGCGGCTCGGCGCGGGCGAGGAGTCGCTCGCGACCGCGTACGGTCGCGACGTGATCGCGCTGTCGGCGGTCGTCTACGTCCTCGCGTCGGCCGCGGTGATCGCCGCCGCCACGCCGATCGCCGGCGTCTTCGTGGACGACCCGGCCGCGGTGAGCGCGACCGCGGCGTTCGTCGTCGCGGCGGCGATCTCGGCGGTGCCGCTCGGCGTCGACGGCTCGGTCACGGGGTCGCTTCGCGGCGCAGGCGATACGCGCTGGCCCTTCCTCGCGTCAATGGTCGGGCTGTACGTCTTCGCGCTCCCCGTCGCCCTGGTCGGCCTCGCGACGCCGCTCGGCGTCGGCGGGCTGTACGCGGCACTAGTGGCGGAGAAGCTCGTTCCCGCCGGCCTGAACGGCTACCGGTTCCGGTCGAACCGGTGGCAGGCGGTCAGCCGGCGGTACCGGCCCGACGCGGGCGAGGTAGAGGAGGAGGTCGGGTAGGGCTACTCGTTGGCGACGTCCTCGATCACTTCGACGCTCCCGGTGAGCTGGCGGTGGACGTACGGCATGTCGATGCCCGCGTCGTCGAACGCCTCCTTCACCGCGGTGACGTACTCGGAGCGCACGCGGACGAAGTCGCCGCGGTCGGGGTCGGCAATCCACCAGCGCGACTGGAGCCCGACGGCGGAGTCGCCGAGCTCGACGAGCCGGACCGAGACGCCCGGATCGTCGAGGATCTCCTCGTGGGCCTCGGCCTTCGCGACGATGATGTCGGTCGCCTCCTCGATGTCGTCGTCGTAGCCGATCCCGAAGACGAACTTCTGACGGAGCGTGTCGTAGGCGACGGGGTTCGTCACCGCGTTGTTCGCGAGGTCACCGTTCGGGACGGTGACGAGCTCGTTGTCGAAGGTCCGGACCCGCGAGACTCGGAGGTCGATCTCCTCGACGCGGCCGGACTCACCGTCCCACTGGATCCAGTCGCCGACCTCGAACGGCTTGTCCTTCAGGATGAACACGCCGGCGACGAAGTTGCCGAGGAGGTCCTGCGCCGCGAAGCCGACGGCGAGCGCGATGGCGCCGCCGAACACCGCGAACGCCGAGAGGAAGCCGCCGTAGCCGGCGACCGCGAAGCCGATGGCGATCGCCGCCACCCAGACCACGGCGTTGAGCACGTTCGTCCCGAGGCTCACCACCGCCTCGTCGAACCCGCGCGACCTGCCGATCCGCCGAAGCCCCGGAATGACGACGTACTTGCTGAGCAGCAGCACGGCCAGGAACCCGGCGACGAACCCGACCACCGACGTCGCTATCGCCGCGACGTCGACCGCGTTCGTGACCGCGTCGAGCTGTAAGAGATACATCACCCGCCCCTTCACGAGACTATATAAAGAAGCTACTGGCGGCGCGGTTGTTTACGCCTGGTGTGGCCGTCCGGTCGGCGTATTCTGTCGTCACGGCGTGACAGTTCGGTCGATGTGAGCCGCCGCGCCGATCCGGACACGCAGATCAGTCGCTCCGCACGGCGAGCGGGCCGTCGCCGCGAGCGACCGCGCGCAGCCGGCGCCCGTGGACGTCGTCCGCCGCGATCCGCTCGCGCACCGCGGGCGGGATCCACGCCTCGTGACCGTCTGATTCGGGTGCCGACTCGACCCCGGCCGGGCGGATCTCGTCGGGGAGGTACCGCGCGTACGTCGGGAGGCGCTCGCGGAGCGGGACGCCGCCGGCGTCGGCGACCGCTTCGAGCCCGCGGAGGTCGGGCCACTCGTAGGCCGGGTTGATGTAGTCGTCCGTCACCGGCGAGACGCCGCCGAGGTCGTCGATCCCGCAGTCGACGAGGTCCGCCGCCGGCGAGAGGTTCGGCGGCACCTGGACGGACACCTCCGGCGGGAGCGCCGCGCGGGCCATCGCCACGACCCGGCGCATCGTCGCGAGGTCGGGCTTCGGGAAGTCGGAGCGCTCGTTGGGGACGACGTTCTGGACGATCACCTCCTGGACGTGGCCGTACCGCTCGTGGAGCGCCCGGATCGCGAGCAGGCTCTCGGCGCGGTCGCGCCAGTCCTCGCCGATCCCGACCAGGATGCCGGTCGTGAACGGGACGCCCTGCCGGCCCGCCGCGCGGATCGTGTTGAGCCGCTGGCCGGGCGTCTTCCGCCGGCCGCCGCTGTGCGCGTCGACGTCGGCGGTCGTCTCCAGCATGACGCCCATCGAGGCGTTCACCTCGCGGAGGGCGGCGAACTGCGACTCGGTCAGGTCGCCGGGGTTCGAGTGCGGGAGCAGCCCCTCCTCCAAGGCGATCTCGCAGGCCCGGTAGAGATACTCGTGGATCGAGTCGAACCCCAACTCGGTGAGCGTCTCGTGGATCTCCGTGTACCGGTCGTCCGGCTCGTCGCCGAACGTGAACAGCGCCTCCGTACAGCCCGCGTCGGCGCCGACGCGGCACTGCTCGCGCACCTCCTCGGGCGACAGCAGCGACGCCTCCCCGGGGACGTCGTAGTAGGTACAGTACGTACACGTGTATCGACACGCCGTGGTGAGGGGAATGAAGACGTTCCGCGCGAAGGTGAGCCGGTCGGCGACGTCGACGTCGCTCGGGCGGACGGAGAGCAGCCGCTCGACCGCCCGCTCGTCGATCGCGACGTCGACCCCGTACTCGTCGGCCCCGGCGAACACGCTCGTCCCTCGCGGTCGGCGTTCAAAAAGGATCCCGGTTGCGGATCCCCCGGCGATACCTGATCTGGTTACGTCGGCTGTTGACTGTTCGCGGGGTCGGTTCCACCGTGATTACTCCCGGACCACCGTCACGCGGCCCTCGGACGCGTCGAGCGCGAAGCCGGCCTCGCGGAGCCACGCCGCCGACCGCCCCTCGCCGTGGATCAGGACCTCCGCGAGGTCCACGGGCTCGTCGACGTCGGTACCGAGCCGCTGCGAGTCGACCGCGGCGAACGCCGCGCCGATTTCGGCCGCGATCTCGCGGTGGTCGAGGTACGACGCGCCGTGGTAGTCCACGCGGAAGTCCGGGTGCGAGGCGACGAACGCGTTCGTCCCGCCGCCGCGTCCCGGGACGACGGCGACGTCGGCCTCGCGGCCGGCCGCGAAGAGCCGGCCGAGCGCCGCCGGGGTCGCGAGCGCGAGGTCCGCCATCACGACGGCGACAGGCTCGGGAGCCTCGTCTGGCCCTGTCTCGTCATCGTGTCCGAGCCGCGCGTCGAGCGCCGCGTTGACGGCGTCGGTGAGCGGGCGGTCGTCGACGGTAACCGGCCGGTCGACGTCGACCGGATCGGTGGCGAGGACTCGCGGTTCGCCGCCGGCGGCGGAGACGGCGTCAAGCACGTCGTCGAGCATCGCCCGGGCGAACCCCGCGCGTTCGTCAGGGGAGAGCGCGTCGGAGAGTCGCGACTTCGGGCGGTCGGTCGAAAAGGGAACGATGACCTCCATCGCGAGCGGCGGCGGCGCTTAGAACAGGGACTCCAGCTCGTCGCTGTCGTCGCTGACGAGGTCGTCGAGGTTGTCGTCGCTCTCCTCGCGGATCTCGTCTAAGTTGTCCTGCGCCTCGATGGCGACCTGCTGGAGCTCCTTGATCCGCGGGACGTTCGTGACGCCCGCGAGCAGGATGACCGTCGCGACGAAGCCGGCCCCGCGGTACGGGTAGTCCCCGCCGCGGACCTCCATCGATCCGGTCTGCTCTTCGAGCCACTTCCGCCCGCGCTCGATACCCTTCCGGTTGAGGTACTCCGGCGGCCCTGCGAGCACGAGCAGCGCGCGCTCCGCGCCCTCGATTTCGCAGGGGAGCGTAAGGCGGCCGAGCGCCGCCTTGCGGACGAGGCTGGTGATCCGGTTCGTGGTGTGTGCGCTGTCGAGCTCCTCGTCGTTGCCGTCGTTGCGGAGCCGCGAGAGCAGCCCGCCCGAGGAGCGCTCCTCGACCTCCTCCTCGGCGTAGCCGACCGTGGAGACGCCGCCGCCCGAGAGCGTGTTGATGATCTCCGAGGAGTCGACGACACTCTCCGCGACCTCCTGTCCTTGCCGGATCTCGCCGGCCCCGAAGAGGATGCCGAACCGCCGGACGATCTCCTCGTTGATCTCCTCGTAGCCGCCCTGGACGGACTCGCCCGTCTTCCGCCAGGCGTCGTTGTCGAACACCATCAGGTTGTCCACCTCGCGGACGAACGTCTGGAACGAGCGGGCTGCGTTGAGGGTGTAGATGCCCCCCTCGTCGCTGCCCGGCAGGATCCCGAGCCCGTACACCGGCTCGGTGTAGATCCGCTTGAGGTGTTTCGCGAGCACCGGCGCGCCGCCGGAGCCCGTGCCGCCGCCGAGCCCGGCGACGACGAGGAACGCGTCGACCTCGTGGACCGGGATCGAGTCGATCGCGCCCTGGACCTCGTCGATGTCCTCCTCCGCGATCTCCGCGCCGAGCTCGTTGTCTGCGCCCACGCCGTGGCCCTTCACGCGCGACTGGCCAATGAGGACGCGCTGGTCCTCGGCGATGTGTTCGAGCCCCATCAGGTCCGCCTTCGCCGTGTTGACGGCCGCGGCCGCTCGAACGATCTCGGAGCCCGTCCGCTTATCATACTCCAAGAACTTGTCAACTACTTTACCCCCCGCCTGGCCGAATCCGATCATTGCGAGTTTCATCGTGTGCTCCCTCCGCGTTTGAGATGAACAGAGCGTGATCTCGTATATAAGCCTTCGGTTGCCGTTACCAGCGTTGAGAGCAGGACCGTTGACACGTTCGCGATCCCGGTCATCGGATCCCGAGGTGTTCGCCGAGCGTGGTCAGGTCCGTCTGGTCAACGCCGAACGCTCCGACGTCGCTGTCGGCGGTCGTGTTGTCGAACTTCAGCGAGCGGTACTGGTCCGCCCCCATCGGAAACCCGGGCACCGCGCCGAGGACGGAGAGGCCGATCTTCGCGAGCGGCATCGGGAGCGGGACGATGGTGACGCCCTGCTGCTCGGCCTCGTAGACGAAGTCCGTCACCTGCCGGAGCGTGAGCACCTCCGGGCCCCCGATCTCGTAGGTCTCGCCGACGTGTTCGTCGTCGGTCACCGCGGCGGCGATCATCGGGACGAGGTCCTCCACGTGGATCGGCTGGAACCGCGTCTTCCCGCCGCCCGGGAGGGGGTACAGCGGGACGCCCGGCGCGAACATCCCTTTCAGGCGCTTGGTGAACGAGACGAACTCGCCGCCCTCGCCGAAGACGACGGAGGGGCGGAAGATGGTCCAGTCGAGGTCGCTGTCGCGGACGATCTCTTCTGCTTCGCCCTTGGCGCGGATGTAGGCGGTGTCGCCGTTCGGGTCCGCGCCGAGCGCGCTCAGCTGGACGAACCCGTCGACGCCGCCGTCCTCCGCCGCGCGGACGAGGTTCTCCGTGCCGCCGCGGTGGATCCGGTCGTGCATCCGGTTGCCGCCGTCAGGCTCGAACAGCGGCGAGAGCGCGACTAGGTTCACCACCGCGTCGTGGTCGTCGACGGCCGACTCCACGGAGTCGTAGTCGGTCACGTCACCGCTGACGCCCGTGACCCCGTCCGGCGTGTCGCCGGGCGAGCGGGAGAGAGCAGTCACCGCGTGGCCGTCGTCCGCGAGCGCGCGACAGAGATACGATCCGATGAAGCCGGTCCCCCCGGCTACCAACACGTTCATACGAACTGTGTCGCGTGGAAGGCCCGTAAACCTACCGCGGCGTCTGACGCGCCCCGAGATCGGCCGCGGAGACCGGCAGACTGCGGCGCGATCAGTCGGACGATTCCTCGTCGCCGATCGGGACCGTCAACACCGGCACAGGGGCCGTGCGGAGCGTCCGCTCGGCGACGCTCCCGAGCAGGTACCGGCCCGCGCCGGTCCGGCCGTGCGTCCCCATCGCGACGAGGTCCACGCCGGCGTCGTCGACGTACGCCCCGATGCCGCGAGGGGCCGAGGCGGCGACCTCGACGGCCCCGACCGCCTCCAGGCCGGCGTCCTCGACGCGCTCGACGTCCTCGGCGACCGCGTCGTCCGCGTACTCGGTGAGGACGTCCACCTCGACGTGGTCGCCGATGCCGATCCCGCCGGTGTCGACGACCGAGAGGACGTGGACGGTCGCGCCCGCACGCTTCGCGACCGGGATCGCTCGGTCGAGCGCGGCGGTCGCGGCCGGGCTGCCGTCGGTCGGCACCAAGACGTCCTCGTACGGGTACGGGACTTCTTCGTCGCCCGGGCGGAGGGCCAACACCGGCACCGGCGACTGCCGGACGACGCGCTCGGTCGTGCTGCCGACGATGCGTTCGACGCCCTGCCGGCCCCGCGTGGACATCGCGACGAGGTCGGCGTCGACCTCCGTGGCGAACGCGGCGACCGTCTCTGGGACGCCGCCCTGCCGGACCGCCGTCTCCGCCTCGACGCCGCGGTCGGCGGCGCGGGCGGCCGCGTCTGCGACGATCGATTCGCCCTCCCGTTCCAACACGTCGACCACGTCACCGCCGATCCGGGTCACGCTGTCGCGGGTGCTGTCCGCGACGTGGAGGAGGTGGACGGTCGCGTCGTGGTCGGCGGCGACCGCCAGGACGTGCTCGAACGCCGCTGCGGCCGCGCCGCTGCCGTCGGTGGGGACGCAGATCCGGTCGAACATGCGGGCACCGTCGCGGCCGCGGGTGAAAAGGGCTCGCGTCCGAACGGCGGCACGCACCGGTCGTGACGCGCGCGGCGCGGACTGCGGACAGAGGCGCGGTTACGCCGAGTCGTCAGGGGACTCCCCGGGGCCGTCGGGCCCGTCTCCGCCGGCGGCCGAGCCCCCCACGCCGTCGCGTCGCGTGACCCGCACGGTCGAGATACGCGCGCCGTCGACGGCGGTGACCTCGAAGGCGAACCCCGCCGCCTCGGCGATGTCGCCGACCTCCGGCGAGCGCCCGATTCGGTCGAGGACGTACCCGCCGAGGGTCTCGTAGCCGTCGCCGCTGAGATCGGTGCCGAGCGCGTCGTTGACGTCGACGAGCGCGACCGACCCGTCGGCCTCGTGCGTCCGGTCGTCGGTCCGCCGGATCGTGTGGCGGTCGTCGGCCACATCGAACTCGTCGCGGAGGTCGCCGACGAGCGCCTCGGCGACGTCCTCGACGGTGGCGATCCCCTCGAACGCGCCCCACTCGTCGATCACCGTCGCCATCTGCCGGCGCTCGTCGCGGAACTGGACGAGGAGGTCGCTCGCGCTCGTCGTCTCCGGGACCACGAGGATCTCCCGCGCCAGGTCGCTCGCGGTCGCGTCCTCGTCGCCGTCGGCGGTCGCGCGGAGCACGTCCTTCGCGTCGACGAAGCCGACGACGCGGTCGGCGTCGGCGCGGTCGACGACCGGGTACCGGGTGTGGCCGGCGCCGAGGACCGTCTCGCGGACCGCCGACAGCGACGCGTTCGCGGACAGCGAGACCACGTCGGGCCGGGGGACCATCAGCTCGCGGGCCGCGGTGTCGTCGAGCTCGAAGACGCCCTCGATCATCGCGACCTCCGACTCGTCGACATGGCCGGCCTCGCCGGCCCGCGCTAACACGCGCCGGATCTCGCGCTCCTCGAGCGTCTCGTCGCTCTCCGAGGCGGGCGGGACGCCGATCAGGCCGGTGAAGGCGTTCGCCGTGCCGTTGAACACCGCGATGCCGGGCGAAAAGATCAGGTACGCCAGCTTCATCGGCGGCGCGAGCAGTAGCGAGACCCGCTCCGCCTGCGCGATGGCGATGGTCTTCGGCGCGAGCTCACCGAAGACGACGTGGAGGAACGTGATGAAGGAGAACCCGATCCCGAACGCGACGAGGTGGACCAGTCCCTCCGGCAGGAGCGGCCCCAGAACGGGCTCGATGAGCGCCGCGACGGCGGGCTCGCCGATCCACCCGAGGCCGAGCGACGCGAGCGTGATGCCGAGCTGGGTCGCCGCGAGGTAGTCGTCGAGGTTGCGCATCACCTCGCCGAGCGTCTCCGCGCCCGCCTTCTCCTCCTCGGCCAGCTGTTCGACCGAGGTGACCCGGATCCTGACGAACGCGAACTCCGAGGCGACAAAGAAGCCGTTCAAGACGACCAGTATCATTGCGGCCGCCACCCGCGAGAGCGAGACGGCGACGGCTACCATCCGTGCCCCCCGGACGCGCGACGGATCGACTCGCCGGCGGTCCCGCGTGTGTCGACGGTCATGGCTGGCGTTCTCGGAGGGATCACTAAAAAGGGCGGGCGGACGCCTCGCCGAAAAACGGGCCGCCCGGCCGGACCCGGGTCGTTTATTCCTCGCCGTCGCGGAACGCCACCATGCTGATCACGCTGGAGGGGATCGACGGGAGCGGCAAGACGACGGTCTGGGAGGCGCTCCACGACGTGTACCCCGACGCGACGTTCACCCGGGAACCCACCGACAGTTGGTACGGGGAGGCGGTAGGGCGCTCGATGGCCGACGCGGACGCGGACCCGCTCGCGGAGCTGTTCCTGTACACCGCCGACCACGCGAACCACCTCTCCGAGACGGTCCGGCCGGCGCTCGCGGACGGGGACCTCGTGATCTCCGACCGCTACTCGGACTCGCGGTTCGCCTACCAGGGGGCGACGCTCGCGCGCGCCGACGCCGGAGTCCAACGGCCGCTGGAGTACGTCCGCGGGATCCACGCCGCGTTCTCGCGCCCGCCGGACGCGACGATCTACCTCGACTTAGACCCCGAGACCGCGGCCGAGCGATCCGGTCGCACCGACAAGTTCGAGCGGGACGGCTACCTCGCGGCCGTGCGCGACAACTACGAGCGCCTGATCGACGCCGACCCCGGTCGGTTCCACCGGGTCGACGCCACGCGCTCGCCGGAGGACGTGATCGCGCGAGTCGAGTCGCTCGTCGCGAATCTGATCGACCGCTGACGCGCCGCGCTCGGCGCCGTCAGCGCGTGTCCGGCAGCTCGTACTCGTCGGGCGAGGGGACGTAGAGGTAATCGATCGCGACGCCCAGCGCCAGCGGGAGGCCGACGGTCAGCGCCAGTAGGATGGTCGAACTGCCGACGTTGATGCCGGTGCCGACCCCGAGCGCGCCCGTGAAGACGATCGTGGAGACGAGGAGCAGGAGGGGCGTCAACACGAGCGTGTACACGACCGACCCCCACGAGGTCGAGAGTTGGATCCGGAAGAACCGGGTCGCGACCCCGGCGAGGAACGTGTGGAACGCGACCAGCGCGAGGAGGCTGCCGAACCCGAACAGCGCGAGCATGGTCGCCGTACGGGCCCCCGCCACTTCCCCCTATCGACCTCAGATGGGACCGCCGCCGCCCTGCTGCCGCGCGGCGGAGAGCAGGTCGGAGACGGGGGCGGTATACTCGTAGCCGGGGATCACGCCCTGGACGTACGTCCCTTCGACGAAGTCGATCAGCGCGCCCGCGTCGTCGACGCCGCGCCGCTCGTTGATGTCCGCGAGCGCGTAGGTGACCGTTATCTCGTCGCCCTCGCGCTCGACGGTCGGGTCGAAATCACGGTCCTTGCGCGTGACGCCGCCGACGTCGACGGCGCGGCGCTCGAACGTGTCTGCCCAGCCGTCCGCCACCACGTCCGCCACCTCGTCGGCGGTGACCGCGGAGAGCGTCGGCACGCGGACGGTGACGGTGAAGCGGATCCGCCCCTCGTCTGCGGGTTCGGCCCGGACGCGCCCGTCGAACGCGGTCGTCGTCGAGACCCAGCCGTCGCCGTCGCGCTCGAACGACCCGTGGTCGCCGAACGCGCGCCGGACTCGGCCGGGGAGTTCGTCGGCGGCGTCGTCGTCCTCGGTTTCGGTCATACCGATCGGAGGCGACGCGGCCTGAAAAGCCGCTCGCGTCGCCCGCGCGACCCGGACCTCGTGCCCCGTCATCGATACGGGCACTGCGAGCCGGTACGTTGGCCTCTTTTGTGCGTCGACCGACGAGACGAGGTATGGCAGATCGGTTTCGCTCCACGGAGGGACTGATCGACGCGCTCGCGGACGCCGAGTTCGACCGGCCGCCGGCGCTCGTGAGCAACGCGCACATCACCGGCCTCGGCGTCGCGCGCGCCCTCGACGCCCACGGCGTGCCAGTCATCGCGCTCGACCGGGCGGGGGGCGACGCGGGGTCGGGCGACGCCGTCGCCCACGACGGGCTCGCGCCCCCCTCGGACGCGGTCGACTATGCGGGGGCGGTGACGTACCCGCTCGACGACCTCGACGGGTTCCGCGAGGACGTGGAGGCGATCGTCGACGCCGCGGGCACCGAGGCCGTCGCGTTCGGCTGTATGGACGAGTGGGCGCTGTCGTACGCGGAGGCCGACCCCGACGGCGTCCGGCTCCCGTTCGCGGGGAGCGACACGCTCGACGACGTGTTGAACAAGTCGGAGCTGTACGCGACCTGCGAGGCGCTCGGGGTGCCCTACCCGGAGACGTACCGGCTCGAGGCGACGGCGGCGAGCGGGACCCGCGAGGCGGACGCCACGGTCGACGAGGCGGCCGACGCGCTCGGCTTCCCGCTGGTGGTGAAACCCGAGCTCAAGCGCGACTTCGAGGAGGCGTTCGGCACCAACGTGATCGAGGTCGCGGACCGCGGGGAGTTCGAGGACGTCGTCGCGGCCGCGGCAGACGAGGAGATCGCGGTGATGGCGCAGAAGCGCGTCGACATCGCGACCGGCCGAGACCACTCGCTGGCCTCTTACGTCCCCCCGTCCGGGAGCGACGACGCGCTCGCGGTGGTCGGCAACGCGGCGGTGCGGTACCCGCGCAACTTCGGCACCTCCTGTCTCGTCGAGACGGCCGACGAGCCGGCCATCGAGGAGCGCGCGCTCGCCGTGCTCGACGACGCCGGCTACCACGGGATCAGCGAGGCGGAGTTCGTCTACGACACCGACCGCGAGGAGTTCCTGCTGCTCGACGTCAACACCCGGCCGTGGAAGTGGATCTCGATGCCGGTCGCCGCGGGCGCGAACCTCCCGATGGCCGCCTACGCCGCCGTCACCGACGCGACCTACGAGTCCGACGGCGTCGAGCCGACTCGGTGGGTGTACCTCCGCGACTACCTCTCGCTGCTCGCGGGCGACGACGCGTTCTGGGACCAGCTCTCGGCCGCCGACTGGCGGCGGCTCGTCTCCGGCGCGTTCGAACGCGAAGGGAACCTGACGACCGGCGTCTACCACCCCTCCGACCCCGGGCCGGCGGCGAAGCTGTTCGAGACGGAGTTCGTCGACCGCGAGTACTACTGCTCCTGTTAGCCGACGGCGTTCTGAACGAGAGAGCGGGTCAGACTTGGTCGCCGACCGAGCCGTCCCCGACGGGGATTTCCCAGAGGAGGATAGCCGCGGCCCCGACGACGAGGACGACCCCGGCGACGCCCAGCGCGAACAGCGGAGAAGCGGCGTCGGACACGACGCCGCTCCCGAGTTGGAACGGCACGACCGCGAGGCCGCTGACCATCGCCATCGCGCTCAGGACGGTCGCGCGACCGAGCGACTCGACCCGGTCGTTGACGTACTGGCCGGCGAACGACCGCGTGACGTCTGACACGCCCCGAATCAGGAGGAACGTCGGAACGGCGAGCACCGGGACGAAGTACATGCCGACCAGCGCGCCGCCGACGGCGAACGGGAGGACGAGGAACCACGTCCGCAGCCCGATCCGCTCTCGGATCGCTCCCGTGTAGTAGGTGAGCACCGCGCCGACGAGGCTGTACGCCGCGTAGAACCACCCCAGCAGGGATTCGACCCGTGGCTGCGGGACCCCGAGGTCGAGAACGACGGTCTCGAAGATCGGCTGGAGGAAGACGAACACGAGGTACGTGACCGCGGCGTACAGGACGTAGTAGTACAGTAGCAGCGACCGCAGCCGACGGCGCGAGAGGACGTCCCGCACGATGCGGACCGTCCGTCGGAGGCTCAGGTTTTCCGAGGCGGTCTCCTCGTACGTCTCTGGCTCGTCGAGCGTGAGCAGCACTAGGGCGCCGAGGCTCGTCACGCCCGCCGCGACGAACCACGGGTACGAGAGGTCGACGCTCCCGAGATACCCGCCCGAGACCGCCGCGACGGCCCCGACGGCCAACGCGGCCGACTCCCCGCGCCCCCGGACGCGAGCGAACTCGTCCTCGGAGAGGTCGTCGGTGAGCGTGTCGTAGAGCCAGGCGTCCTCGCTCCCGGAGCGGAAATTGTACCCTAACGACCAGCAGACGTAGAGCCCGGCCAGCGGGAGGAACGAGCTCGACAGCCCGATACCGAGGAGCGTCACGGAGATGAGCGCGGTCCCGATGAGGAGGCTGTTGCGTCGCCCGATCCGGTCGCCGACGTAGCCGGTCGGGATCTCGCCGAACAGTGTCGTCAGGTTATACAGCGCCTCCAGAACGGCGATCTGTGTGAAAGAAATCCCCTGCGCTAAGAAGAAGAGGTACATGATCGGCCGGTAGAACTCGACCGCCTTCGTCGCCTTGTAGGCGTAGTACTTCAGGATCGGTCCGGAGAGCGACTCCCGAAGTCCACCGCCAGTGCGACCGGCCATGCGTGTGATGACCGACGAGGAGCCGAGAGGAGTATCCTGTTATTACGGGATCCCCCGGGCGGCACATATACCGGAGGAAATGGCCGGTACATCCGCTCGCCGATGGCTCGGGACACGGGAGCGTCGCCGCCGTTCCGTGACTGACACGCTGGCTGCGCGGCCGTCCGCGTCCGACGCGGTTCGGTTGCGCGGCGCGACGCGTCTCGAACCTCGACCGCGACCACAGAACACAACGATTAGTTCACCCCCCGACGCAGTGCGAGTATGGACTTCTTCGAGACGCTCGCGGACCGGATCGACGCCGTCGACAGCGTCGTCTCGGTCGGGCTCGACCCCGACCCGAGCCGCCTCCCCGACGCCGTGGCCGACGCCGACCTCCCGCGGTGGGCGTTCAACCGCCGGATCATTGACGCGACACACGAGCACGCCGCCTGCTACAAGCCGAACGCCGCCTTCTACGAGGACCCCGACGGCTGGCGCGCGCTCCGCGAGACCGCCGCGTACGCGGAGGGGAAGGGCGTCCCCGTCCTGCTCGACGCGAAGCGCGGCGACATCGGCAACACCGCGCGGCGCTACGCCGAGATCCTTGACCACGTCGACGCGATCACGGTGAACCCGTACCTCGGGCGCGACTCGCTCCAGCCGTTCCTCGACCGCGCGGACAAGGGCGTGTTCGCGCTCTGTCGGACCTCGAACCCGGGCGGCGCGGACCTCCAGGACCTCGAACTCGCCTCCGGCGAACCGCTCTACGAGCGCGTCGCTGCCCTCGCCGACGTGTGGAACGCGAACGGCAACGTCGGGCTCGTCGTGGGTGCGACGACGCCCGACGAGCTGGAGACGGTCCGCGAGATCGTCCCGGAGATCCCGTTCCTCGTGCCCGGCGTCGGCGCGCAGGGTGGCGACGCCGAGGCCGCGGTCGAGCACGGACTCGCGTCGCGACCGGACCTCCCGGTCGACGTCGGGCTCGTGAACTCCTCGCGCGGGATCATCTTCGCCGGCGAGGAGTCGAGCCGCCCCGACGACGAGGCGACGTACTTCGGCGCCGCGGGCGACGCGGCGAAGCGACTCAAGAAGCGGCTGAACCGACACCGCTGAGCCGCCCCGTCGTGGCGCGTTAGCTCCGCCCGGCGTCGCAGGCGGAACAGGCGCGGGCCGATCCGTTCCAGTGGTCGTCGCAGACGGCGCGCCCGCAGCGGTCGCAGGCGTGGTCCGCGGTCGCCGCCTCGCAGACCTGACAGAGTCCGGTGAGGCTCACGGCGGCCATTGTGTCGCACGGCTTATGACGGTCGGGGGTGACCCTCACCCATGCGCCAGTTCGTCGTCATCGGCCGCGACGTGCCCACCGACCCGGACGCAGTCTCGCTGTCGGACATTCCGGGAGCCGGCCGGCTCGACCTCTGCTGCCGGTGCGTGAGCGCCGGCGTCTTCCTCTCGCACGGCATCCGCGAGTCGGTCCGCGTCCACCTGGTAGTCGCCGACGAGTTCACCGTCACCTTCGACGCCGACAGCCTCCGCCACCTCCACCCCGACGAGCGCAACATTGCCGCCCGGGTCCGCGACGCGCTCGCCGCGCGCGACGAGGCGATCGGTCACATACCAGCCGACGTCTCTCCGGGCGTCGAACTCCGTCGGATGGGGCTCGACGCGACGCTCGATCGGCTCGTCCGCGACGGCGGACGGGGGCCCGACGGGACGCTCGTCCAACTCCACGAGGACGGCGACCCCCTCGTCGACGCCGCGCCCCTGACGGACCCCGTGTTCGTGCTCTCGGATCACCACGACTTCGCGCCGGACGAGGCGGCCGCCGTCGACGAGCGCGCCGATCGCCGGCTCCGCGTCGGTCCCGAACTCCTCCACGCTGACCACGCGATCACGGTCGTCCACAACTGGCTCGACACGGACGGGTACACCGACTACTGACCGCCATGCCGATACGAGACCCCGACCGAGAGACGACGACCGCGCCCGACACGGACCCGCGCTTCGACGTCCCACTGCGCGGGATCGCGGTCGACCCCGAAACGCGCTGCGCGCACTGGGACGCCCCCGTCGACGTGGTCGCGCTCCGGTTCGGCTGCTGTGAGGCGTACTACCCCTGCGACGCCTGCCACGACGCAGCTGCGGACCACGAGGCGGTCCCGTGGCCCCGCGAGCGCTTCGACGAGCCAGCGGTGCTGTGCGGCGTCTGCCGGACAACGCTCACCGCGAGGGGGTACCTCGACGGAGGTGACGCCTGTCCCGCGTGTGGTGCCGCATTCAATCCCGGCTGCCGGAAGCACCGCGATCGGTACTTCGAGGACTAACTCCGCGGACGGGGACGAGGGCGAACAGGGAGAGTCGGGTGACCATCCGCACGAAGATTCGTTCCTCGCGGTCGCTACTCTAGGACGCCCAGATCCTTCGCGTGACGCTCGAGGTGGCCGTTCGCTCGCACGTCGGCCTCGGAGAGTTCGAGCGTTCGGACCTCGTACTCGTTTTCCCGGTTGTCGTACCGGACGTAGCCGAAGTTCACGAACTCGCGGCGCAGGTGGATCGGCTCGGCGAAGTGCTCGCCGATGCGGCGGGTGAACGCCTCCTTTCCGTAGACCTCGCCGACCTCGAACTCCCGGTCGAGCAGTTCCTCCAAGACGAGGATCTTGAGCGCGCTGTTGCCCGGCATCGAGTCGTTCCGGCGGTGCTTCTCGAACACCGTCTCCCGGTCCCGATCGAAGTCGAGTGTCATGGAACCGAAACGCCCGATCGCGAGATAAGCGTTCGGTACGTGTGGGAGTCTACCCCGCGGACCGACTCGAACGGACGCACCCGACTGCCCCCCTTTCGGAAGGATTAAAAGAACGAACGGCCTTCTCCCGAGTGCGGGCCGGTGGGGTAGCTTGGTATCCTTCGGCCTTCGGGTGGCCGTAACCACGATTCAAATTCGTGCCGGCCCACTTCTCCCGCATTTTCCGTCGACTACCGTCACATACCGAGTTCCCGTGAGAGTCCGGGCCGTCCCGCTGCGGAGTGAGGTCCTCTGGCTGTCCCGAGACTACCCCGAAAGCCATCGCGTCGGATCCGATCGCCGTAGCGGTGGTTCCACCGTCGGTATCGCCGGGCAGTTCGCCAGCGACAACACCCGAGAACTTCGATCCGAGGCCCGTTGCGTCGGGGGCGCGGCGAAGCGTCCGAGACGGACGAGATCGGCGTCGCGTCGGCAGCGTCTTACTATATATCATTCTTGAACTAACGCACCAAGATTCGGTCCGATCGGTACCTCGAACCAACCCGCCGAATCCGGCTTTTTTTCCGTTTAGAGCCCCTCTAGATCGATAGTTAGAATGTCGATCGATAACCCGAATCGAGCCGCCGCCTCGTCGATCGAAGTCTTACATGTCGACGACGATCCGGCGCTTCTCGATCTGACCGAGTCGTTCTTAGAGCGGGAACTCGGCAACGTCGAGATCATCACCGTGGCCAGCCCCGATGAGGTGCTCGACACGCTTGACGAACAGTCCGTCCACTGCGTCGTGAGCGACTACGAGATGCCCCAAATGGACGGGCTCGAACTGCTCGACGCCGTCCGCGACCACTACGCCGACCTCCCGTTCATCCTCTACACGGGGAAAGGAAGCGAGGAGATCGCGGCGCAGGCGATCAACGCCGGCGTCACCGGGTACCTCCAGAAGGGCGGCCCGGACCAGCACCGCCGCCTAGCGAACCGCGTCAAGCACGCCGCGACGGAGTACCGCGCCCAGATCGAGTCGGAGCGGTACTCGACGGTACTCCGGGCGCTCGACTATCCGATCTACGTCGTGAACGATGAAGCGGAGTTCGAGTACGTCAACGAGGCGTTCCTCGACCTCGTCGGCTACGACCGAGACGAGGTCATCGGCAGCCTGCCGGGCAAGATCAAGACCGACGAAGGGGTCCGACGAGCGAACGACATGCTCGCGACGATCGTCTCCAGTACGGGACCGGAGACGCAGCAGTTCCGGGTGAACATCCACACGAAGGACGGCGACATAGTGCCGTGTTACGACCACATGGCGGCGCTCCCGTTCGACGACGAGTTCCGCGGGTCCGTGGGGATCCTCCGGGACGCGACGCGCGAACAGCAGCAGCGCGAAGAGCTCGTCAGGCAGAACGAGCGGCTCGACGAGTTCACCTCGATCGTGTCGCACGACCTCCGAACGCCGCTCCAGAACGCGAAGACTGCGGCGGAACTGGCTCGCGCCGAAGGCGACGCGACGCACTTCGAGTCCCTCGACCGGGAACACGAGCGGATGGAGCAGATGATCGACGAGCTCCGCACGCTCGCGAAGGAAGGCGAGTCGGTGTCGGAGACCGGGCCGGTCGACGTTGGGGCGCTCGCCGCGGAGGCGTGGAAGCCGTTCGGCTGTCCGGCCGACACGTTCGAAGTGGTCGACGACGAGATCACCGTCTCCGGTGAGCAGTCCCGAGTGCGTCGGCTCTTGGAGAATCTCCTCCGCAACGTCGACGAGCACTGCGGCTCGCCAGTCACCGTGACCGTCGGCGCGTCCGCAGACGGCTTCTACGTCGCCGACGACGGGCCGGGGCTCAGTGAGGCCGACCGGCAGCAGGTCTTTGAGGCGGGGTACACGACCGCCACGGACGGGACCGGGTTCGGACTGGCAATCGTCGAACGCATCGTCGACGCCCACGGGTGGGATATCTCGGTGGGCGACAGCGCGAGCGGCGGCGTCCGGTTCGACGTGACCGTCGACCCGGCGGCGCCCGTGACCGACGGCGCGGTCGTCTCGTCGTAGGGAGTCTCGGCAACCGCGCCGCATGGAACACCCTGCCGCCGGTGATCCGCCGACGGACCGACCCGATTGAAGGAGTTGGGCGACGACCGATCAATAGATGTCAACCGACACCGTCGCGGGCGTCGACTGGGCGGGCGGCGCGTGGCTGGCCGTCCTGCTGAGAGAGGACGGCCAGCCGGAGTGCTGTCTCGAACGCGACCTCGAAGCGCTGTGGAACGGCGACGCCGGCGTCGACCGAATCCTCGTCGACGTGCCGATCGGTCTGCCCCACGACGCGGAGACGTTGGCGGCCCGCGAGGCCGTCGACTCGGCCGCGCGCTCGGCGGCCGAGCGTCCGAGCAGCGTGTTCCCCGTCCCTTCGCGGGGCGCGTGCGAGGCGGCCAAGGACGGCGCGGATTACGAGACCGTGAGCGAGCAGAACCGGGCCGACCTCGGCAAGGGGCTCAGCCGCCAGTCGTACCACATCGCGCCGGCCGTCGGCGAGGTCGACGCGTTCCTCCGGCGCGATGAGGCGGCCAGCGAGCGGGTGATGGAGGCCCACCCCGAGGTGTGCTTCCGCGGGCTCAACGGCCGACGGCTCGACCGCTCGAAGACCACGGCCCCGGGCGTCGGCGAGCGGCTCGACGCGCTCGATGGTCACCTCGACGATCCGGGCGCCGCACTCGGGCGGATCTGTCGCCGGCTCGCGGACGTGCCCGACGACGTCGCGAACGAGTCGGATCCCACCGTCGACGACGCCGTCGACGCGCTCGGGCTGGCGGTCGTCGCGAACCGCCCGGCCGAGGAGCTCCGGTTCCTGCCGGGCGACGCGGACCACCAGGACGGCGAGGGAATCCCGATGCGGATGGCGTACTGGAGCCCGGAGCCGCTGGCGTGACGCGCCTGGCGTCGCCGCACTCGCCGGTGGCTCGCCCGACCTCCGCGTCGCTCCGACCGCGGCGTTGGTAAGGTTCAAGACCCTCTGTCACGCGCTACGACACGAATGAAACTCTTCTCCTCGCGGGCGGACCGCCGGCGGGGTATCGCGGCTGCGGTCGGCGTCGCGGTCCTCGCGGTCGGGCTCTACGTCCTCGTGAGCCGGTACGCCGGTTTCATCACCGACACGGCGGCCCTCCGGGCGTGGCTCGACCAGTTCGGGATCTTCGCCCCCATCGTCTTCATCGGTCTCCAAGCCCTCCAAGTGATCGTCGCCCCGATTCCAGGACAGGTCGTCGCGCTGGTCGCGGGCTACCTCTTCGGCCCGCTCGCCGGGACGATGTACAGCCTCACCGGCGTGCTCATCGGCAGCGCGGTCGCCTTCTCGCTCTCGAAGCGGTTTGGCCGGTCCTTCGTGGAGCGAGTCATCCATGAGGACGTGATCGCCCGCTTCGACGGCTTCGTCGACACCGTGGGCGTCCCCGGGCTGTTCGCGTTCGTCATCATCCCCGGACTCCCGGACGACGCCATCTGCTTCCTGAGCGGGCTCACCAAGTGGTCGCTGCCGACGTTCATGGCCGTCATCGCCGTCGGGCGACTGCCGGCGTACGTGTTGACCGTGTACGCCGGGGGCGAACTGGCGAGCGGCCGGTTCCTCTCGGCGATGGCGCTCATCGGGCTGGTTGTGGCCGCGTCCGCGATCGGCTACTACAAGCAGGACGCGGTGCGCGACCTCGTCGAGCGGTTCGAGCCGCGACTCCCCTTCTGAGGGGCTGGAACGGGCTCTCCGGGCTCAGCCCCACGTCCACTGCGCGTCGAGCACGAACCGGTAGAGCCCGCTAACGAGGATCGCGGCCACGTTCGCGATCAGGTACAGCACCCCGGCCCACTCGACGAGCGCAGCGAGCACGCCGAGCTGGATCGGGATCGCGGTGCCGCGGACGAGGTTCGTCTTCAGCAGTCCGGCGAGGTACTCCGAAGCGCCCGTGTTCCGGCTCGCGCGGAACGTCCAGGCGTTGTTGAGCACGTACGAGCAGACGATTGTGATTTCGATCGCGATCGCCGCGCCGACGATGTAGTTGAGCCCCGCGGTGTCGACGAACAGCCACAGGAGCGCCAGCTGGAGCCCCGCGGTGAGCGCGCCGACGACCACGAACCGGCGCATCTGGACCGCGATCGGCCCGCTGGCGAGGTCGCGGAGGACCGCTCGGATCATCACTTGTACCCGAGCGCTTCGAGGCGGGCTTCGAGGTCCTCGTCAACCTCGTCGTCGCCGCGCTCGGCGGCCGCGGCCTCCACCGCGTCGCCGCGTTCACGGAGCAGCTCCGCGTGGGCGTCGACGATCGGCGCAAACCGGTCGATGACCGACTGCGCCCGGTCGTCCGGGTCCGTCGCGAGGTTCTCCTGTTGGGTCGGGTCGGCGGGCCGGTGGTACAGCTCCCGTTCGTCGGCGGCGACGTTCTCGATGTACGTCCAGTCGTCGTCGCGCACGCTCACAAACAGGTCGCCGTCGGACAGCGACCGGGGGATCGGCTGCTGGGTCACGTCCTCGCCGCGGACGGTCACCGAGACGACTGGGTCCGTCTCCGACTCCTCGCCGTCTTCTTGGGCGCCCTCGTCACCGCGGAGCGCCGGCAGGACCGACTCGCCGTGCCACTCCGGCGACGGGTCGACGCCGAGCAGGTCCGCGACCGTGGGCGGGATCGCGTCGAGCCCCACGTGTCCGTCGACGCGGCCGCCGTCGAGTCCGGGGACGTCCGCCACGAAGGGGACGTGGATCAGCTCGTCGTACAGTTTCGGGTAGTGAGCGAGGTGGCCGTGTTCCTGGAACTCCTCGCCGTGGTCCCCGGCGAGCAGCACCGCGGTATCGTCGGCGACGCCGGCGTCGTCGAGGGCGTCGAGCAGCCGCCCGATGCTGGCGTCGACCTGTCGCACGGTCGCCTGGTACAGCGTCCGGAGCTCGCGGAGGGTCCGCTCGCCGACCTCGAGGCCGAGGCTGGTCCGAGCGTGCGCGTGAAGCATCTGGTGGGTGCCGACGATGCCGTCGGACACCTCGCGGATGTACCGCGGCGCGGGAACGTACGGCGTGTGCGTGTCCATGTAGTGGACCCACAGGAAGAACGGCTCGTCGGTGTCGTCGACGAATCCGGTCGCGGCGTCTTCGACGTCGAACATGCGCGAGGCGTCGAGAAACGGTCGGTCGTCGTCGTCGCCGCGGAGTTTCGACCCCAGCCGGCGGACCGGCGAGCTCGCAAGCTGGATCCACGCCTCCACGGTCGGGTGGGCGGCGAGGTACCGACTGTAGACGTTGGAGCCGACGCTCGTGACGAACGGCTCGAACTCGTCGAACCCGTCGGGGTACCCCCAGTGGTCGGTGAGGAACCCGTTCGCGGCGTTGAAACCGCCGGTCGCGATCCCGGCGTCCGAGAGCACCTCCGCGAGCGTGTCGCCCTCGTCGACGCCGATCTCCCCGCTCCGGGCGAACACCGGCTCCGAGGCGAGGATCGACGGGAACGAGAAGGGCGTCCAGTTCCCGGTCGCGAACGCGCGGTCGAACACGGTCCCGTCGGCGGCGAGCCCGTCGATCACCGGGGAATGCCGATCGACGTCATTCGGGGAGACCGCGTCCGCGCGCAGCGAGTCCACCGTCACGAGGACGACGTTGGAGACGAGGGCGCCGTCACTCGACGCGTTTGCGTCCGCCGCTGAAGTGTTCAACGAGTCGGAAATCATTGGATACGGTGCGAATCCGCGGAGAACGCGCTCGCCACGGGCGAACTTCGGGATCCGCCTATATACCAGAACTTGCGGTTGCCAGCGTCATGAGGATTTCGATCGCCCGCATCGGCGGGGAACGTACCTATTTGTCGAAGCCCGCGCACGGTATCGGTATGGACGACGCGCTCACGGGCCGGCCGGTCGGCGAGGCGACGCTGCCGGAACCGGTCCCCGACGACGAGGTCCCGGAGTCGATCCCCGCCGAGTCCCGGGCGATCGAGACGAACGGTGTGCCGCTTCACGTCGTCGAGGCCGGCCCCGAAGACGGGAAGCTCTTGATCCTACTCCACGGCTTCCCGGAGTTCTGGTACGGCTGGCACGAGGCGATCGCCCCCCTCGCGAACGCTGGCTACCGGGTCGTGGTCCCCGACCAACGCGGCTATAACTGCTCCGCGAAGCCGCCGGCGGTCGACGACTACCGGATCGACGAGCTCGCGCGCGACATTGTCGGCCTGATCGACGCCTACGACCGGGAGACGGCCGCCGTCGCCGGGCACGACTGGGGCGCGGCGGTGGCGTGGTGGCTCGCGCTCCACCACGAGGACCGCCTCTCGGAGCTGGTCGCGGTCAACGTCCCGCACCCGAGCGTCTTCGAGCGCGCGCTCCGCACCTCGTGGGACCAGCGGCTCAAGAGCTGGTACATGCTGGCGTTCCAGCTTCCCAAGCTCCCAGAGGCGGTCGCCAGCGCGGGGAACTGGCGGCTCGCGACGAACGCGCTGCGCGACACGAGCGCGCCCGGCAGCTTCACCGACGAGGACCTGCGGCGGTATCGCCGGGCGTGGAACCGCGACGGCGCGTTCGAGGCGATGGTGAACTGGTATCGCGCCATCGTCCGCGACCGGCCCGAGCCGGACAAGACGGAGGTGTCCGTCCCGACGCTCGTAATCTGGGGCGCGCAGGACCAGTTCCTCGCGCGCCGACTCGCCCACGAGAGCGTCGACCGCTGCGCCGACGGTCGCCTGCTCGCGATCGAGGAAGCGAGCCACTGGGTCGTCCACGAACACCCGCACCGCGTCGCCGAGGCCATCGCCGATCACGCGGACCCCCTGCCCCCGGGCGCGCGGGAGTGAGTCGAATCCGGGTCGCACAGCGACCGGACAGCGCCACACTTTCGATTCGGTCTCTCGCCCGTTTTGAGCACTCAGCGACCCGTGTCTCGAATACTGTCCTCAGCTTATCGCCACAAAGGTTATATTTGCCCTCCACCAAAGGACAGATATGAGTAAACACTTCGAAGACGCACGGTACTACCTCGGTCGAGCGGCGGAACACGCGAAGGCGGGCGTCGTGGAGGAGCTTGAGCCCGTCGAGACACGGGTGAAAGAGCTCGTCGGCCGCGAAGACGAGGAGCCGGAACCGGAGCCGTCGCGGCTGGACAAGCTCCAAGCGGACCTGAAGGACCTCGAAGAGCGCGCCGAGGGCGAGGCGCGCGAGGCGGTCGCGTCCGCCCGGAAGCGCGTCGCCGAGTACCGCGGCAAAGACACCGCCGCGGAGTAGTCGCGCCGCGGTCCCTACCGGATCGGCGGCTCCGGCCCAGTGGTCTCGTCGCCGCCGATCCGCTCCGCAGCGGGCACCACCGTGTACTCGATACCCGCTTCCTCGAACAGCGACCGCGCCCGCCGGATCCCCCGTTCGGCGTTGACGTCCATGGCGCGGTAGTGCCGGATCGGATGTCGGATCCACGACGGCTCCCAGTGGGCGTACACGTCCGTCGTCGAGCGGTCCGGCCCGGCGTACAGCGAGAGGTGGAGCTGATCGTCGCTGGCGAGCGCGCCCTTCGGGTACCACGCCCAGCTGGCGACGGTCGTCTCTGGCGGCATCTCGTAGTCGCGGTACTTCAGCGAGGAGACGAGATTCTGGACGAAACCGATCCGATGGAGCTGCGCCTTGACGATCGGGTACGGCTCGTGGAGCGTGAACGCGTACTGCTCGCGTGGCGTCTCCCGCTCGGCGTAGAGTCCGACGAGCGAAGGGGTGCGTGGAGGAGGCTCGCGACGTTCTGTCGGACGCGTTCGAGGAAGCGGAGTTCGTGTTTCATACCATGTCGTGCGGGCGACTCCGAAATGAAGCTTCGGCGTAAGGTAACTCTTAAGTCCGGAGGTCGGATACTCCGAAGCGAGCGGGTTGGTGGTCTAGCTAGGTTATGACGGCTCCTTCACACGGAGCAGGCCGGCGGTTCGAATCCGCCCCAACCCATACGTAGTACGCACGGATTATAACCGTGCGATTTGTTCTGTTTCAGACCTTCTAGTGCCCGGATAGTGATTTCAGGCCGTATTTTCGGGGGCCGGAAAGTTCCTAACTCAACCAGCTTCTGTAGCCTGGTCGCCTCCGTCTAAGGATCATGTTACATCATTCAGTTTGAGTGAGAAGTATCTGGTGGCGTCCCGGACCTCCGCGCGCGGGCCAGTGTATTACCCCCATGTAGGAAACGGACGTCTCTATCCAAATCTCGACACGCTCGTTGGGAAGGGGCTCGTCGAGAAGTTTGATATAAATCAAAAACGTACGATGGGATCCGGAATTACGGACGCGCTGTTTGCGTTGTTCTCAAAGAGCGGGTTCGCTGACCGCTTGGTTTGGGGGGCAGTCAATTCGTAGATGCTCGCAGAGTTAGATACTCTCAATAACATCAGAGATGGACTCCACGACTTCGGTCGGCTGGTACGCAAACTCGGTAATCTCGTCACGGTCGGTCGAGCCTGTGAGAACGAGATACGTGGTCAAACCGGCCTCGATACCGGCCACGACGTCTGTGTCCATGCGATCGCCGATCATCGCTGTCGACTCGGAGTGAGCGTTGATTCGGTTCAGGCCGCTTCGAATCATGATCGGGTTGGGCTTGCCAATGAAGTACGGTTCTTGGCCGGTCGCTTCCGTGAGGAACGCGGCGACTGACCCCGTCGCTGGAAGTGGTCCCTCCGGTGAGGGGGCAGTCGCATCTGGGTTCGTTGCGATGAACCGGGCCCCTTGGTCGATCAGTCGGAGCGCGGTTGTGAAGTCCTGAAACGAATACGTGCGGCTCTCGCCCAGAACCACAAAATCCGGGTCGGAATCGGTCAGTGTGTACCCAACGTCGTGAAGCGCTGTCTCCAGTCCCGCTTCGCCGATGACGTACGCCGAAGCGTTCGGCGCTTGGTTGGACAGAAACTGTGCCGTAGCCGTGGCCGAGGTCCAGATCCGCTCTTCGGGGATATCGAGCCCGACATCCGAGAGACGCGCCGATAAATCGCGCCGTGAATAGATTGAATTGTTAGTAAGCACCAGAAACTCTCGCTTCTCCGCTCGGAGGCGGGCGATGAACTCTTGAGCTCCGGGGAGAGCGACCTCTTCGCGTACTAGTACTCCGTCCATGTCGATCAGCCACGTTTCTGGCTGGTCCTCTGTGTTAGACATACTCTATGGAAGCGTATGTGAAGTGATGTCTGCGACTTACTTGAAACCTCTCAGCAGCGATTCTATCGTTCGACTTTCGTCGTGATACTCACGGCGGATCAGCGTCGACGATGGTCGATATCCGGGCGTTCTCCTTGAGGTTGATCCCGGCGCCGCCGACCGACAGTGGAACTCGCGGGAGCGACACGACATGGAGCGTGGGGTGAAAGGCCCCCCGCTCTAACAGAGCGGCCCGCGTCTGGACGGTGAATCGCAGGTCATCCCCGGGGATCGACTCGTTGTACTCGACGAGGTACGTGCCGGGGTCGAGCGACCACCACCCGTACTCGTCGTCCGGAGACTGCTTCTCGCACTCTCGGGGTTCGGAGGCGGCAGCCTCGAGTTCGCCGCCGCCGAAGTCGACACGACCCGGACCGGTGACCTCGTAGATTTCAGCGACTGTTAGATCAACCCCGTCCCCGCCGGTCTGGGTTGGTTCGTGGACGATACCGTCGAGATAATTCGTGTATTCCGGCATTGAAGAGTGATAGGGTGTGACGCACCTAAATGCCGGTGGCCCTCACAGGAGGCGTATTTGGATTACACAGTAACACACTCGCCGAAGACGGCCTCGGCGGGGCCCGTGCGGTGTTTCACCATCGACATCAGTATCGAGAGAAGTTCTTGTCTGGGTAGACCCGCCCATCCGCAAGGTCCACGACATCCAGAGTTGCCAACCGACTCAACCGCGCAGTTGCGTCCTCCTCGTCGACTCCTAGTTCGACCGCCCGTGAGAGCACTCACTCGCGCGTCGGGACCGATTCGATGAGACTGTCGTCATCTACCACCACCTCCTCGGCGATGATGGCTCTCAGAACTGCGCCGTGTTCGCGTTTTGAATTCGTGCGGTCCTGATCGGTCCACTCCACTGAGAGGGTCCCATCGGTATTGACGTGCGACACGACGAACCCGTCGGGAAGCGTTTCGGTCAACGCGGCGAACAGTGCCGCACGGTCAAATCGCGCTTTGAAGCGGTACCGGTGCCCGTCCGGCGACTGTTCCGTCACTTCGACGCTCGCCCCACGCTGCTCGGTGGCATCGGTTACTGCCGCTGCCAGCCGCCGATCTCCACGCCTGTTTTATCGCGCTTCTTTGCCGCCTCAGCCGCCTCGCTCGACAACGCTTCGTACGTCTCCATCTACTCGTGTAACGGCCTATCGTCCATACACGTCCACCCGAGGCCAGCGGATTACGTTTTGTGCCGTGGATTCGTCTCCCGTATCAACCAACGCAGCTATGACATATGACAGAACCGTTGGGATCTTCTCACGAAAGCTCCGTGCGTAGTTCTGGAGGCCTAACTGCTGGTGTTAGCATGTCCGGACCAGAGTGACCTCGTTGCCGTGGCCAAGCGACTCTCTCCACGCACGGGGGCATGTCGTGTTTGGTTAATGGAAGCCGATATTTGCGGGGTCGGTGTCACGATCCAACGATATCTCAAGAATACCGTTGTTGAGACTCCACTCTGTCGACTGGTCGTCGACGTACGACGGCAGGTCGACGCGTGTCACGACCGGCCGAGGCGTAACGGCGGCGTAGATCGCGACGGTACGCCCATCACATTGGATCTTGATGTCGTCTGCCGTAACGTCGGGGAGTTCAGCGACCACTCGGATCTCGTCGTCATACTCGTGGACGTCGACGGGTGCGTCGTCACCGCCGGCCATCCCAGCTAGCAGATCCTCGATTCCGCCAAACGAACGACCGAACGGATCCTCGTCATCGTCTGAGTTCCGTCTCATTACAGTATATACGAGAGGTACGCCGATAAGCCTTCGGCGCAGTGCTGTGACTGCGAGAGTCTCAATAGCTGGCTTCGTCTGTCTCGACGCCGCCACACCGTTTCTCCCCGTGGAGGAATGTTGCCACTAGTTCATTTACCTGTTGAGGCCCTAGCACCTGTATGGGATCCATTGACGCAGATACGGTGATGATCGGAGCCGGTGTGGTCCTCAGTCTGCTGGCGTTTATCGAGGTTTACACCACTTGGAGGCGGACCCAAGAACACGAGGATATCGAAGGTGGCGATGACTAGTTGTCGGAGAAGAAAAAAGCGCTATAGAGTGGCTGAGCGTGCCACTAACGCCACTGAGGGAAACTCCTATACCCCTTGGGGTACTTGTTAGTACGTGGACGAATCAGACGAAACTGCGACTGAACTGGTAGACGACATTGAGACCGGCGGTCTGGGGACAGCCGTGATCGCATCGATCGGGTCGGTCGCGCTCGCACTGTACTTCTACTACGTCCGTGGGGACAAACAGCGAGGCCAATTCGTCGGTCTTTGGCCAACAACGATCCTCGCCGTGGCGTCGTACTTCAAGCTCGAAGAGATCAAACAGAAGCTCGACGAACTCAGCGAGTAAGCCGCTTCACTGATACCGACACGTATTCAGTAGCGAGACGGTCTCAGGCCACTTCGCATTGATAATGACAGCAACAGAGTCCGATAGCGTCCTTAGTGATGGCCAGTGGTTCGCAATACTCATGATTGCACTCTCGGTTCTACTCTTTATTCTAATTCGCCGAGATGAAACGGACACCTGACTAGGACCGCTTCTTCAAACAGATTTCATCTAAAAAGCCGGCCGAAGAGAACTGCGAAGTGACTTGTTTTCGAGAGCGTCGTAGACTTCTTGACTTGAATTTTGGTACTACGAATTATGATATACTCAACTGCCGCTGGGCTGTCAGGTCGTTTGTCAGCGCGGGGACTACGACCACACTGGTCGAGACCGCACCCATTGGGGTCGCGACCGCAGCGAGACACAGTATGAGTGCGGACAGCTTTCGTCACAGATCAACGTCGTCAGATTCCCTCTGGCCGGAAATCGATACACAATTCCAAGTATAATATATCTAATCTATTCTTTTGATGCGGTACGTCGTATCTAATGTCACATCAAGATTCACCTGGTATCGGAGCAATGCTTTGATCGGCATGGATTGGAAATTGACGGGGTGGGGTTCGCTCTGAGTCTCGTCGGCATCGTGCTAGCGGCAGATCTGAGCTCTTCTGGGCCGACGTTTCCAACCAGTCCGCTGGGTCTGGTCGGCTGGGCTTTGCTGCTCGCCGGGCTTGTGGGGATGCGACTCAGTCTCGGCGACGGTCGGTGAGTGTCTCCGGCTGTGGCTAACACTCCTCAAAATGGGCCGTCAATTCGTCGGAAAGTTGATCTCAGGCTACTACCTCCATCCCGACCGGACAGGGGCCGAGAGAGTTCGGTAGTAAAGCGCGCATTATACATTATGCAATATTGGTACTTGACACGTAGCGAGCAGAAGTCCACCCCTTCAGGGTGGCTGTAAACGACAACACGGCCCTAGCAGTCTATGACTGTATTGAGCTCGTCAGATTCATAACATTTCCGAAGTCGTGAGCGTCCGGACTCTCGATCGACGAAGCGATCCATACTGTCGAGTGGCCAGAAAGTGTATAAACGCGGCAAATAACCGATTCCAGAATCGGCTCATCTGGAATTGACTGTTGTGAGATCATCTATTGCCGGACTACATTTTACCGACCAACGGAGAGTCGGTCTGGCGTCCAAACAGAACCCCCGGCCGAGAGTCAGTCGTCGGCAGGAGACGCCTCAGCCTGCCCCTGCCAGAGATTCGCATATGTACCGTTGCTCGCAACCAGTTCCGCGTGAACCCCCTGTTCGACGATCTGGCCCTGATCCATCACGACGATCTCATCGGCGTTTTGAATCGTCGACAGCCGGTGAGCAATGATGAACGCGGTCCGCTCCTCGACCAACCGTTCAAGGCTCTCTTGGATCAGTTCTTCGGTCTCCGTGTCAACGTCCGATGTGGCCTCGTCGAAAACGATGATCTCGGGATCGTTGAGCAGTGCGCGAGCGATGGCGAGGCGCTGCCGCTGGCCGCCAGAGAGTTTGACACCTCGCTCACCAACTTGGGTGTCGTACCCGTTGGGGAGGTCTGTGATGAACTCGTCGGCCGCGGCGGCCTCAGCCGCCCGCTCAACCTGGTCGCGGGCGCTCTCGTCGGGACCGTCCGACCACTCGGAGTCGAGTATCTCGCGGTCGCCGTATGCAATATTCTCCGCGACGGTTCCCGAGAATAGGTACGGATTCTGCTCGACAATGGCGATAGCGTCCCGTAACGACTGGAGGTCGTACTCCCGGACGTCGGTCCCGTCGACCCGGACTGTACCGTCATTGACATCGTGGAACCGGGGAATGAGTTTCAACAGTGTTGATTTCCCGGCTCCGGTTGCCCCGGCAAGCCCGATCGTCGTTCCCGACGGCACATCGAGTGAGACGTCTTGAAGGACCGGCTCGCGATCTCCGTAGGCGAAGGTAACGTCCTCGAACGTGACCTCTCCGTCGATCGAATCGAGGACGTGCGCTTCGTCGGGGCTGGTAATTGTGGGCTCGCGGTCGAGCAGCCCGAACACGCGCTCGGCGCTGGACTTCGCGAGCTGGTACTTGTTCGCTGACTTCCCGACCCGACGCATCGGCGAGTACAGCCGCCGCAACAGGAGGAAAAAGAGCGCGAATCCGCCGAGGGTGAGCGCCCCTGCCTCACCAGGAACGCCTGTAATGATGTCGGTCCCACCGATGTAGAGCACGAGGACGAACACGACGCCGGTCAACAGCCGTAATGTCGCGAAGAACCCGCGTCGAATTCGCAGCGCTGCGACCTTCTCGTCGTGGTACGCTTCGCTCTGCTCGGCGACCCGACCGTGCTCGAAGCTGTATCGGTCGAACGCCTTGATCACCGCGGCACCGCCGAGGTTATTCTCAAGCCGCGTGTTCAGCCGCGCGACGGTCTCGCGGATTGACTTGTACCGAGGCTCGATCCAGGTGAGAAACTGGCTGCTCGCCAGTCCGATGACCGGAACCGGTGCGAGCGCAATGAGCGCCAACTTCGGCGAGTACGTCCAGAGAATGATCGCAATGCCGCCGACCGTTGCGACGACGCGGATGAGTTGTCGAAACTCCGTGTTGAGGAACTGCTCGAGCCGATTGATGTCGCTGTTGAGAATCGACATCATTCCGCCGGTCTGATGATCAGCGAAGAAACCCATCGAGAGCTGCTGAAGGTGGTCGTACGTGTCGTTCCGCAGATCACGTTGGACCTTCTGCGCAGTCGCTTGAAGCAGATACCGGGAGACAAACCGAGCGACCGACCGGACCACGTACGCGAGCACCGCGATGAGCACGAGCTGTTCGAGTACCGCGAGGCGAGCTGCTTCGCCGGTGATCTCGCCCGGCGGCAGCAAGCCAACGTCAGTCAACAGCCCCGCGTCAGCCGACCCACGGATCGCTCGATCGATGGCAGCTGCGACAACAATCGGCGGCACTAGTCGGGCGAACCGAGTGAGGAACGCCGCAAGCACGCCGAGCGTGAGAGTCGGCCAGTAGCGTTTGGCGTAGCCGAGCAAACTCAGCATCGGGTGACCGTCTACGTTCTCGCGAACGTGTTCAAACCCACCGTGGTCGTCTGTCACTATCTGCGGTAACGCTCTCGCGTACAAGTATCCGATGACATGACGCTGTTACGCCGGCGTCTCGACTCGGTATCGTGAGCGATCTCTCTAAGAGGGCCAACCCTGTTACACCGATAACACTAAGTGGTAAGATGTAAAGTATACTTTACTGTAAAGCGTGGTTGACACCGCGTGTGTGACACCATGACCGATCGACTCAACCGCCCAGTCCGGGTCCCACTGCCCGTGGCTGGTCAGCGAGGTGAGCCCGCATGATCGAACTTGACACCGCCGCCGCCCTCGGCTACATACTGGTGCTGTTCGCCGTCGCGGTATACGCTGAGCGGCGGCTCGAGGCATTCGACCCGCTGTGGAGCGCTCCCGGGTGGATCCGCACCGTCATCGCCAGCCTCGCGATAGGTGGTCCCTGGCTGGTGTACTTCGCCGACCTACTGCCCGTCTCAGATGGTGCTGTCGCCTACGCGGTCGTGCTAACCGCCACGACGGTACTGTGGCTGGCCGCCGACCGGGCGGTCGGTGTCGCTACCCAGGGAGGTGCCGGTGCCTGCTGACGCTGCCGGCCAGTCAGGTGACGACTGGCTCGCGACTCGGACGCGCTACCGCCGGCTGTCGATGGGATCGCTGTTCGGCGGAATCGTCGGCTTACTTATCATCGACGCCATCGGGCCGCCCCTGGCTGCCGTCGTCGTCTACTGGCTGGGCTTTGTCGGGTTCTTTACAATCCGACGGCTGGCCCCAATGCCACTGTTTGACGAGCGTGACCAAGCCTTAGAGCGCCGCGCCAGCTACGACAGCCTCCGTGTGGTCGGGGCCGCGCTCATCATCGGGGCACCGTCGGCTGCCGCCCTCGAGCAGATGGGTCGGCTAACCGTCCCGCCGGTCGTCGACGGGGCACTGATTGGCATCGCAGCCACCTTCGGCGTCTTCGGGCTCACATACCTCGCCCGGCGGTACGCATGAGAAATGATGTCCGCGAGCACCGGGAGGCTGCGGGCCTTAGTCAGGGGGACCTCGCTGCCGCTTTAGCGGTGTCCCGGCAGACGGTCAACGCCATCGAGCGGGAACGCTACGATCCCTCGATCGAACTCGCGTTCAAACTCGCACGGTTCTTTGACTGCCATATCGATGAGCTGTTCGACCCCGATCTCGATTGGGAACCACCGGAGGGGTAACTCACCTCGCCGGTGGCCACCGTGACCGAGACACGCCCCATCTCTCGTGCGCAGTTTGATTCGCCAACAGCGGACACGTGGAACACGCCAGAGAGCCGTGGTTCAGACCACGGACACGATACAGAGCATCGCGTGTCGGAGGTCGCCGTTCCGAGCCGGGGGACATGGCGTATCGGCGAGGACGGCGGTCCAGATGGCCGACCGCGGTTCGCACAGCGGCTCGGCGATCACTCGAACTTGCTGAAGAGAACACCCCTCGAGGATCGGATCCGCGCGCCGCTATATTCCGCGCAGCGTCCGCCACTTCGCGGCGACGAACCCCGCCACGATGAACGCAAACCCGACGACGGTCGCGGGCGTCACTTCCTGCCCGAGCACGAGCCAGCCCGCCAGCGCCGCGAACACGGGAATCACGTACTCGATGAAACTCATCTCGATGGGGCCGAGGTCGTCCAGCAACATGAAGTAGAGCAGGAAGCCGCCGACGCCGGCGACCGCGGAGAGGTACGCGAGCGCGGCGAGCGCGGACGGCGTCCACGTGGCGGCCGCGAACGACTGGCCGGGGAGCGCGAGCACGGCGACGTGGAGGACGACGGCGCCGACGCCCATCATCCACGCCTGCGTCGAGAGGAACGGCATCGACGGCGAGCGGCTGTGCGTGACGACCGCGGCGACGGCGAACGCGAGCGCGGCCCCAAGCACGAGCGAGACGCCGAGGACGCTGTCCACGATGTTCGTGGGGTTGGGGTCGGCGATGACGACGACCCCCGCGAACCCGAGCGCGACGCCCAGCGCGGTGGCGGCGGTGAACTCCTCGTCCGTGGCGGCGAGCCGCGTGAGCGCAGGCGTCACCACGGGAACGAGGCCCAACAGCACGGCGGCGACCCCGCCCGCGACGTACCGCTGGCCTGCGAAGAGGAACGCGTGGTGCGCGCCGATGGTGAGCGCGCCGCCGACGAGCACGTAGACGAAGTCGTCTCGTGTCCGGGGGCGGACGTCCGCTCCGGAGGCGAACACGGCGGCGAACAGCAGCGCGGCGGCGACGTCGAAGCGCACCGCCGCGAACGGCACAGCAGGCAGATCGACCAGGCCGACGTCCGTCGCCATGAACGCCGTTCCCCAGACGGCACACAGGAGCAGGAACCGGCCGGCCGTCCCGTAGCGACTCATTCACGCGGAGGTCGCCGCCAACGGCGAAGTATGCGTCGAACCACTCCGACGCTCGGGGCGGTCCGCGTCTACGTCGTGCGATCGTATCGTCGCGCATTCTCTGCGTACAAGTGAACCACGCCGAGAAGCAACTAAAGTTGTATTAGGAAAATCTCAATTTGCTTCTGGGGCGCTGAGAACCGCACCTATCGCACGTATCGCGGCTGATCGACAACAAGACTTTATTTACGGCAGTTGAATGCCGGGTAATGGGAGACCCAGCGGGTGGCGGATCGCCGGACGTCCTCGAGAACAAGCGGAACGCGACCCGGTATCAGATCCTCGTGGAGATCGCGGCCCGCCAGCCGGCCGTGAGCCAGGGCGAGATCGCGGACGCGATCGGCGTGACCTCGCAGGCGGTCAGCGATTACGTCCGCGACCTCGCCGAGGCCGACTACGTGGAGAAGGGAGGGCGGGGTCGGTACGAGGTGACGAAGGAGGGGGTCGACTGGCTCATCTCTCGGACGGACGACCTAGAGGCGTACCTCGAGCGGGTGAACTCCGACGTCCTCGGCAGCGTCGAGGTCGACGCCGCCATCGCGCTCGACGACGTCGCGGAAGGCAGCGAAGTCGGGTTGGTGATGCGCGACGGCGTCCTCCACGCCAACCCCGCTGGTGGGACGGCGACCGCGGTCAGCGTCACGAGCGCCGCGGCGGGCGAGGCCGTCGGGGTCGCCGACTTCGAAGGCGTCGTCGACTACGAGACGGGGAGCGTCTCGGTGCTTCCCGTCCCGACCGTCACCGACGACGACCACCTGACTCCGGACGTGGTCTCGACGCACGTCCCGGACGAGGGGCTCGTCGCGGTCGCCGGCACGGAGGCGTACGCGCTCGTCTCGCGGAGCGACACCTCGCCGGACATCCGGTTCGGGACCGCGGAGGGCGTCGCCGAGGCGGGGATGCTCGGCCTCGACGTGCTCCTCGTCGCGGTGACCGACGAGATCCCGCGACACACCTCCAAGCTCCGCGATCGGAACGTCCCGCACCGGGTGCTGGACTCGGATGCGTTTTAGCCCCTCTACGAACATCGAAAGAAAGCGCCATCGAGGAGGACTCTCTCGGTCGCGATCACTCCTGTGTGACGCCGGCGACGGTCACGTACAGGCCGAACGTCGCGATTATCGTCCCGCCGAGCTGCGTGCCGGCGGTCGGAAGGACCCCGACGTCGGGGTAGAGCAGCGGCGCGAGCATGAACCAGCCCCCGAATATCGTCGTCAGCACGGCCGGCGGAAGGCTGGGCGTTCCCGCCGCCCGCAGGAGTTGGAGACTCCGCGCCGCGAACACGACCCCGAGCAGGCCGCTCGAACTGATGCTTCCGGCGAACGCGTTGGACGTCCCAAGCAGCAGCGGCAGGACGGCGACCCCGGCACACGCGAGGAGGCAGACGGCCGACGACGCCAACATGAACCGCGACGGGTGGTGTTCGCTCACGTCCGGACACTCGGCACCGGCCCAATTAATTCCACTGGCGAGGTCAGGCGCGCCCGCGGCGCGCGACGAATCCGTGGGCTTTCACCCGTCACGCGCGAACGGACTCGCGTGTCTCAGGACCAGTCCCGCCCGTCCGCTTCCGGGCTCGACGTGCTGATCTCCGGCGGCTCGATGGGTGGACTCTTCACCGGCATCGCGCTTGCGCGCTCGGGCCACAGCCCGACGATCTACGAGCGGTCGGCGGGAGCGCTCGAGAGCCGCGGCGGCGGTATCGTCGCCCAGCAGAACATCCGCCGGTTTCTCGCCGACCACGACGTCGTCGACCCGGACGCGATCACCACGCGGTCGCACGAGCGTCGGTTCCTCACGGAGAGCGGCGACGTCGAGCGCGCCGCGCCCGAGACGATGGTGTTCACGTCGTGGGACGCGCTCTATCGGCAGCTCCGCGACGCCTTCCCCGACGAGCGGTACCGAACCGGGGCGAAGATCACGAGCGTCTCGCCCGAGGCGGCCACCGCCACGATCGCCGACGAGGCGGAGCGGGCGGCGGACCTGGTCGTCGCCGCCGAGGGCGGTCAGTCGACGACGCGCGCGCAGCTGTATCCGGACGCGGAGCCGGAGTTCGCCTCCTACCTCGCGTGGCGCGGCGTCGTCGACGAAGCGGCCCTCTCGACCGCGTGCGTCGAGGCGTTCGACGGCACGTTCACCTTCTACCAAGGAGCCGACCACCTCATCCTCGCGTACTTCATTCCGGGCGCGGACGGCGAGACTGAGCCGGGGTCCCGCCGGCTCAATTGGGTATGGTACGATACCCTCGACGGCCGGGACCGCGAGGCGATATTCACCGACACGAGCGGCACCGAACGACGCCTCTCCGTCGCACCGGGCCGGCTGCGCGATCCGGTTCGCCGCCGACAGCGCGAGCGCGCGGCGACGCTGCCGCCCGTGTTCGAGACGCTCGTCGGTGAGACGCCGGACCTCTTCGTCCAGGCGATATACGACCTGACGGTGCCGTCGATGGTCGCGGATCGGGCGTGTCTGCTCGGCGACGCCGCGTTCGTCGCCCGTCCGCACACGGCCGCCGGGACGGCGAAGTCGGCGGGCGACGCGACCGCGCTCGCAGACGCCTTGGCGAGTCACGAGTCGGTCGACGATGCGCTCGCGGCGTGGAACCAGAGGCGCACCGAGTACGGCACTGCGCTCGTCGATCGGGGGAAGAAGATGGGAGACGAGCGGCTGAACCTACGCTGAATGGGACGCGACGCCGTGACCAGTGTGCCGGCGTCCGGATCGGTCGTTACCGGTCTCTGAACTCGACCGTGTAGCCGTTCTCGCGAAGTGCCTCGACGAGGTCGTCCCCTTGCTCGATCGTGAACTCGTGGAACGAGTTGGTGGGACTGTCCGCCGAGTACAGGTCCGAGTCGATGTTGTCCGGGACCTCGTTCTGGTGAGTATCTTCTTGGACGACGACCGGCTGGCTGGGAACGTGAGGAGAACCGCTATCTTCTGGCATTTGAACACCTATCCTTACGACTGTTCGGGCATTTGAATTCCGATCTCGGCCCGTCGGGCCGCGTCAGGCGAACGTCAGCGTCTCGTTCGTGATGTCGATGTCGTCTGGGTTGCCGTTGAAGATTCCGTACGAACCGGCGATACCGATCTGCTTTCGGTAGAGGATCGAGCCCGACGGCTCGTGGACCATCTGGAGGCGGATCCGGTCGGCGTCGGGGTAGTTACCGTCGTCGCCGGCCAGCCGACACGCCACGTTGACGTCGGTACAGTTGACGTCGCCCGGAATCGTGTTTCCGTCTTGGTTGTTGTGGACGACGGTCAGCCCGACGCTCTCGCCGGGGCGCAGCGACCGGTTGAGCGTTCCGGTGACCCGCTGGTTCCCGTGGTCGAGGGAGACGACGATCCCGTCGGCTTCGACGGTCTCGCCGGCGGTGTTCGTGAGCGTGATCTCCCACCGAAGCTCCTCGTAGTCCGGGGCCGAAGCGGGCGCTTCCTCGAACGTCAGACCGAGCGCGGCGAAGGTGGGCCGCTCTCCGAGGTCGTCCGTGATCCCGATCGCGAACACGCCGCCGACGGCCGCGAGGACGACGGTGATCGGGACGATCAACACGACGCCGACGACCGGGGTGGCCGTGCGGTCCTCGTTCGCTCCGGCCGGTTCGTCCATTGTACCGCATTTTGTCAATAGAACGATGACAATTGTGTTCTGACTCGCGCGGACTCAGCTCGGACCAATCGACGGCGGCGAGGTGGTGGGGCCGGACACACCAACTAACTTATAATCCAGCACGGAATGAATCACGGCACGGAGGACAGAGTGTGGCACAGGAGTTTCTGATCCCGCTCGTCGCCGGTATCATCGGACTCGGCGTCCTCGCGCAGATTCTCGCCGCCCGGCTCCGCGTCCCGAGCATCATCTTCTTCCTGCTCGTCGGGGTGACCATCGGCCGGCCGGGGCTCGGAATCGTGACGAGTGAGACCTTCGGCGACTCGCTCCCGGCGATCGTCGGGCTCGCGGTCGCGATCATCGTCTTCGAGGGGGCATTCCACCTCGAGTTCGAGCGCATCCAGCAGGCTCCGAGGGCCGCGGTCCGCCTCGTCACGGTCGGGGCCGGCATCGCGCTGGTCGGGACCGCCGTGGCCGTCCGGTTCCTCGAGGGGCTCCCGTGGGAGCTCTCGTTCGTGATCGGCGCGCTGCTCGTCGCCACCGGGCCGACAGTCATCTCGCCGATTCTGGAGGTCGTCCCCGTCAGAGACCAGGTCGCGGCCGTCTTGGAGACCGAGGGGATCGTCAACGACGTGACGGCGGCGATCACGGCGGTCGTGCTCTTCGAGACGGTGAACCCCACGGTCGCCGGCGAGGGGTTGATTCAGGGGTTCGCGCTCCGCCTCGGGGAAGGACTGCTCGTCGGCCTCGTCGTCGCGGGCATCCTCTACTACCTGCTCCGGTACGTCGACCTCTCGCCCGGGGCCGCGCCGCGGAACGCCCGGCTGCTCGCGCTCGCCGGCGCGCTCGCCGCGTACGCGGGGGCGAACCAACTTGCGAGCGAGGCCGGCGTCGCCGCCGCCGCCACCGCCGGCCTCGTCCTCGGGAACGTGGACATCCCGTACAAGGAGGAGATAACCGACTTCAAGGGCGACATCACGCTGCTCGTGCTGGCGTTCGTGTTCATCGCGCTCGCCGCGCAGCTCCCCCCCGCGGCGATATTCGACGTCGGGCTCGCGGGGCTCGGCGTGGTTGTCGTGGTCGCGGTGGTGATCCGGCCGCTGCTCGTGTTCGTCTCGACCGTCGGCGACCGGTTCACCTTCGCCGAGCGACTGTTCATCAGCGCGATCGGGCCGCGCGGGATCATCCCCGCGTCGGTCGCGACGCTGTTCGCCACCGAGCTCCGGGCGGCCGCCACGGAGCTCAACGACCCCGCGCTGGCACAGCAGGCGGACCTGCTGATCGGGACGGTGTTCCTCGTCATCTTCGTGACCGCCCTCGTCCAGGGCGGGCTGGCGCGGTACATCGCGCAGTACCTCAACGTGATACCCATGAGAGTCATCATCGTCGGAGGCGGACAGGTGGGCCGCGCGCTCGCCGAGCGCCTCGAAGACCGCGGCGAAAACGTCGTCATCGTCGAGGAGGACGAGGCGACGGTCGAATCGCTCCGCAACGACGGCTTCGCCGCCGTGATCGGCGACGGGACGGACACGGAGGTGTTGCGCAAGTCCGGCGCCGAGAACGCGAAGATCCTCGTCGCGGCCTCCGGAGATGACGACACGAACCTGCTCGTCGCGCAGCTCTCGAAGACGAACTTCGGCATCGAGAAGATCCTCGCGAAGGCGAACAACTCCGATAACGTCGACGCGTTCGAAGACCTCGGCGTGAGCACGATCTCCGCCGCGATGTCGGCCGCGTGGGCCCTCGACAACCAGATCGAGCGGCCGGACCTCGCCCACTGGATGACCGACATCGGGGAGACCGGCGACGTCCAGCAACTCAAAGTCACCAACGAGGAACTGATCGGCAAGAGCGTCCGCGAGGTCGGCCCGATGCTCCCGGACGGCTGCCTCATCGCCGTCCTCAGCGACGGTGACAGCGAGTCGGTCGCCGTGCCGAGCGCGGACACCGTCCTCAACCGCGGCGACCACGTCACGCTGCTCGGCCGACGCGAGGCCGTCCGAGAGGGGATGACGTTGGTCCAGTCCGACTGATCCGGGCCGCGCCCCGCACGACTGACGACGCCTTCGGACCGATTCGGACCTCGGCACGCGGCCGGGCCGTCGGCCCCCCTCGGTCGACCTACTGTACCTTCGAACTCGACGCCCGAGAGAGGAGAACGACCGCGACCGCCCCGAGGGCGAGCGCGAGGCCGAGCAACACCGCCACCCCGGGGACGAGCGTGTTCATCGCGCCCTCGAAGCGCGACACCTCGATCACCGTCATCACGTCGCGGTCGAGCATCAGTGCCCGCGCCGTATCGACGCCGTACGTGACGGGGTTGAACCGAGCGAACGTCTGAATCCAACTCGGGAGCGTCTCCAACGGGAGGAACGCGCTGGAGAGGAAGAGGAGCGGGAACTGGAGCAGGTTCGCGGCGATGATCGTCGACTCCTGGTCTTTGGTGATCACCGCGATCGAGTTCGACAGCGAGACGAACCACAGAGAGAAGAGGATGCCGACGCCGACGATGGCGACCGCGCCCGGGACTCCGGTCGCGATGTCGGCCCCGAGCGCGACGCCGAGTCCGAGGATGATGCTGACCTGAATCGCGATCCGGAACACCTCGGCGGCCGTCTTCCCGACGAACACCGCGGTCCGGTTCATCGGCGAGACGAGCACCTTCTCGAACATCCCGTTCTCGATGTCGTTGACCAGGCCGATACCCGAGGTGACCGCCGCCGCGAGCGACACTTGGACCGCGATGGCGGGCACGAGGTACGTCTCGTAGGAAATCCCCGGGATGCCGCGGTTGACCGCCCCGCCGGCCACCTGGCCGAACACCTCGGTGAAGAGGACGAGGAAGATGACCGGCTGCGCGAGCGACACCACGAGGACGAAGGGGTTCCGCACCGCCTTGAGGTTCCACCGCTTGAAGTTGACCCAGACGTCGCCGACGAAGCCGTTCGACGAGCGCCGGGGCGAGCCGTCCGCGGTCGCCGTTCCGTCAGCGTCTGGCGCGCTCATCGTCTGCCCCCCAGTTCGGTGTCGCTCTCGACCTCGACGTTCTCGCCGGTGATAGAGAGGAACACGTCGTCGAGCGTCGGCGATCGGACGTTGAACCCGATCACTCGGACGTCCGCGTCGCGCAGGGCCACGAGCAGGTCGGTCCCGCGTTCGCGGGCCTCGCGGCTCGTCACCGCGAGCCCGCCCTCGGTCGGCTCGACGCTCCCCGCCTCGAACAGTCCGGTCTCGCGTGCCAGTGAGGCGGCCCGTTCGGGATCGACGTCCTCGTCGAGGTCGACCTCCAGGATCTCGCCGCCGACGCGACGCTTGAGGTCGGCCGGCGACCCCTCGGAGACGATGTCGCCGTCGAGGATGACCGCGAGCCGATCGCAGAGCTGGTCGGCCTCCTCCAAGTACTGCGTCGTCAGGAAGATGGTCGTCCCGCGGTCGTTGATCCGCTCGAAGTAGTCCCACAGGCGGTTGCGCGCCTTCGGGTCCAGCCCGGTCGTCGGCTCGTCGAGGAACACGAGCGGCGGGCGGTGGACGAGCGCGGTGGCGGCGTCGAGGCGCTTTTTCATCCCCCCGGAGAACTCCTCGGCGCGCTTGTCGCGGACGTCAGACAGGTCGACGAGGTCGAGCAGTTCGTCGATCCGTTCGTCCCTGTCGCCGCGCGGGACGCCGTAGGCCTCGCAGGCGAACCGAATGTTCTCCTCGGCCGTGAGCTCGGGGTCGACGCTCGTCTCCTGAGCCATGTATCCGATGGACTGCCGGACTCGCGCGGGGTCGGCGGTGACGTCGAACCCGTTGACTCGTGCCTCGCCGCTGGTCGGCAACAGCAGCGTCGCGAACACCTTGATCGTCGTCGTCTTTCCGGCGCCGTTCGGGCCGAGGAACCCGAAGAACTCGCCCGCCGGAACCGTCAGGTCGACCCCGCGGACGGCCTCGGTGCCGTCGGCGTAGGTCAGTTGAAGCCCGTCGACATCGATGGCCGACGCCCCCGCCGCGTCGTCTCCATCTCCCGCCGCGTCGGAGGGCGCGTCCCGCGTTTCGGCCCCTCCGTCGGTTCGTGCTCCGGAAGGGGTCGATGGTGGTGCCATGGGGACCACTACGAGGAGCGGGGATTAATACTCTCGACCGCAGCGGAGACGGGCGGCCGGAGCATTCCGTCGCGAGTTCGAGTCCTCCGGCGACGCGCGGCTCCGTACCGGCCGCCGCGCTGCGTTCGCCGGCTCCGTGGCCGGTCGGCGGCTCACACCGAGGAGAAGTACGACTGCCCGAATCGAAGGAGGTCGCGGTCGAACTCCTCCGGGTCGTCGATCCGAAAGTGGAAGAGTCGGTTCCGCATGTCGCCGATCTCGAGTACGAGCTCGCGGATCACGTCCTGCTGGTCGTCGAAGATCGGCTCGAACTCCGCCCAGTGGATGGAGATGAACTGGGCGTAGTGCGCGTAGCTACAGTGGTCGACTGACGCCGGCGTCGGCAGCGGGTGGTCCTCGTCGAATGTCGCCGCCAGCTCGTCCGACAGCGCGTCACCCAACGCCCGCGCGAGGATCTCGCGCAGCCGCATCTCGATCGACTCGATCAGCAGGAACGGTTCGAGCATCCGCTTCAACCGCGTCAGGAGGTCGTAGTCCGTCAGGATGTGCCACCCCTCGCCCCTGTCGACGACGATGTACGTGTGCTCCGCGAGCGCGTCGAACACCGCGAGGACGGCTTCGTCCTCGCTGACCGTGTGCGCGTCCTCGACCGCCGCCCCGACCGAGACTTTGTCCAGCGTCTTGTGGCCCACGTCCAGCTGGTGGAACGCGAGCAGCGTGCGGACGACCGACCGGTAGGTGACGATCCCGACGAGCTCGCCGTCGCGTTCGACGCCGACCTGCGTGTACCCGTTCTCGAACATCCGGCGGAGCGCCGATTCGAGCGCGAGGTCGTACCGGACGGTGCGCAGTCGGTTGTCGATCGGGAGGTCTGCGATCGTGTACATGGATAGCTGTCGTGTCGTCGGGTGGAAAGTTACGCGCTTTCACGCGGCCGCGTCGTCGGTTCGCTAATCACGCCGGAGCTCTGAGTCGACGTACGAGGCGATGGAGACGCGCGTCGCCGCCGCGGCGCCCTCGCGGCCAGTCGTCGCGCGGGCGTACATCGCGCCGTTGACCGTCGCGAGGATGTGCTCCGCGACCCGCGACGGGTCGACGTCGCGGAACGTCCCCTCCTCGATGCCGCGCTCGACGATGTCTCGGATGGTGGCCGCCAACCGTTCGTCGATCCGCGTGAACTGCTCGCGGAACACCCCGTTCGTCACGGCCTGCGACCGGAGCCCGACCAGCACGGCTTGGAGCTGGCGCTGCTCCTCGTCGGGCTGGAGCGGCAGCAGCTTCTCGACGACGTGTTCGAGGTCGGCGGTCGGTTCATCGCCGGTCTCGGTCGCGACCGTCGCTTCGAACCGGTCGACGGCGAACTCGAGGAACGCGACCAAGAGGTCGTCCTTGGCGTCGTAGTGGTAGTAGATGGCGGCCTTGGACTTCCCGAGCTCCGCGGCGATCCGCGAGATCGACAGCCCGGCGTAGCCGTGTTCGAGCAGCGCCCGGTACGTCGCCTCCATGATCTCCTCTTCGGCGGCGCTCCAGTCACGCTCGGGCGCGTCGGTGACCATCGTCAGTCCGACCTCCGCTCGGTCGTCCGCCCGCCGTCGGCGGGGTCGACGGCCTCGAGTTCGGTCGTACACCAGTGACAGAACCCGATGTCCGGGTCGACCGGCTTCCCGCAGGCGGGACAGGCCGGCGATTCGTCGACAGCCGTCGCCGCCGTCGCTCCCGCCGCGTCGGCCGCCCGAGTGCCGGTCCGACGGCGCTCGGCGTTCGCGACGAGGTAAGCGTCGACGACGCTGGCGCCGCTGACGAAGACGATCGGGAGCAGCGAGAACGGGTCGGCGAGCGTTCCGGATCTCAGCGCGGACAGCGCCGACTCGGGGACGAACAGGACCGTCGCCGCGTAGGTGGCCGCGAGCCAGCCGATCGCGCGGACCCAGCGCCGGAGGTACAGGTGGCCGAGCCCGGTGGCCAACGTCCCCAACAGGGCGGCGAGCAGCGGATTCTTTCGGAGCGAGACGCGTGCCATGTCGTGTACTGAACGTTCGGTAGGTAAAAGCGCTTCGTCCGTGTCGCGACGCGTGAGTCGAAGCGCGGCCCCGGACACCACTTGATCGCCAAATAATCGCTTTTTGGGTCGTTAATAGCGCTAGATCCGAAATCGAGATGCCGGCGAGAACGCCTCGCGTTCGGTGACGGCCCCGGCCGAAAAGCTGTTACTTACCGAACGTTCAGTAAGGCCACGGGCGAACCGACGCCCTCGACCGAACCATGACCCGCGAAACCCGATCCGCCGACGAATCGACGGCACCGTGGCACGACCGCCAGCTCGCTCACTGGGACGACGAGTCGTCCCTCTACGAGGCCGTCACCGACGCCGTGTCGAGCGCCACCGGGACGGCCCGCTCGACGGTCGCATCTCAGTACGACCGGGCGCATGCGGTCGCCCTCAGCCGGCTGTTCGGCGAGAACGAGGGGACGGCGACGCCCTCGACCGGGGTCGTCAAGTTCGTCCTCTCCGAGTGCGTCGTGTCGGTCCACAGCAGCGGACAGGTCTCGGTCAGTCCCGTCGACGAGACGGCCGCCGCGGACGCCTGAGCGGCTGGCTACGCTACCCCGCGGCGATGCGCGACGCGCCGATGAACCGCATCGCCGACCCCGAGGGGATCGCCGGCGCGGTCGCGTTCCTCCGTTCGTCGGACGACTCCGCAATCACGAGGCACACGGTCCCGGTCGACGGCGGACAGGCCGCGGACTGGATCGGCGGCCCGCGGGCTCCGGAGCGGGCGGAAATCAAGAGTGACCGCGACGCCTCCTCAGAAGGTGATGACTTCGTAATCGTCATCGACGAGCGACCGGACGCTCGGGTGGCCGTCGTACTCGGCGAGGGTGGCTAGCCCGGCATCGGAGACCGCGTCCGCGACGTCGAACGCGCTCGCGCAGTAGTCACAGACCGCCGCGTCGTCGCGGACCGCCTGGAACAGCTCGTGGTAGTCGCTCTCCTCATCTTCCAACTCCGGGATCCACTGCGTCCCGGCCCCGTCGAAAATGAGCTTCAGCTCGTCGCCGTCGGTCTCGGCGAACTCCTTAGCAGCCTCCAAGGCGTTCGCGAGGCGACCGTAGTCGGCGTGCGACTCGTTCCCGGCGAGGATCACGATTGCGGCTTTTGCCATCGTGATTCCCCGTAACTCGCAGGCATAAAAGACCCGCTCGCGGCTGTGCGTTCGCGGCGTCGGAACGGCGACCGACTAAGCGGACGACGAGCGCGGGCCGTCTTCCGTCGCGCTCGGTGTCCACGCGTCTAGTGTCATCAGTCGCGAAGGACCGTCGGCCGCTCCCGCGTCACCAGTCCCGAGACACCGGCGTCTCGCTCGCGTCCACGTTCGACAGGAGCCACGCCGCGGCGTCGGCGAGCGCGTCGTCGTCGGTGGCGGTCACTTTCAGCCGGTTGTGGTCCGCCTCGCGGTCGGGGTAACAGCCGACGGCGACGTCGAACCGCTCCATCGCCTCCCGCAACGCGGAGACGATGTTGGACTCGGGCTCGACGGTGTAGAGGAAGCGTGAGCGGCGGTCCCCCGCGAACTCGTTGGCGACCGCCTCGAACGTCGCCTTCAGCTCGTCCGGGATGCCGGGCATGACGTAGACGTTCTCGACCACGCAGCCGGGCGCGAGCCCCGCGTCGGTCACGAGCGGGCGGCTCCCCTCGGGGACCGCCGCCTCCGCGTCGACGTCGACGTCGAACTCGCGGTCGGGGACCCGCTCGCGGATGGCGGCCAGCCGCCGCTCGACGGACTCGCGCGTGAGGTCGGTGGGGGCCATCTCGCGGTCGAACGCGTCCGCGACCGCCTCCATCGTCACGTCGTCGGGCGTGCTGCCGATGCCGCCCGTCACGATCACGGCGTCGAAGTCGGCAGCGTACTCCCGGACGCGGTCGGCGATCTCCCCCCTGTCGTCCGGGATCGAGAGGATCCGCGGCACGGCGACGCCGCGCTCGCTCAGCTCCGCGGCGAGCCAGTTGGCGTTCGTGTTCACCGTGTCGCCCGAGAGCAGTTCGTCCCCCACCGTGATCAGCGCGACCTCCATCGACGTGCCGTACGGTCGGGCGACGGATGTACGTTTCCCGCGACCGAGCGGGCGGTGCGAGGGCTCGCGTCGGCACCGACCAGAAAGGATAACCATTCGATCCGTATACCCCGATTCATGGCCCTCCACGCAGTCGAAGACCTCGAGGAAGCGTTCGGCGTCACCCGGGAGTTCCTGACGCCCGTCACCCCGCGCCGCTGGCTGACGCTCGCGGTCGTCACGCTCTTCGTCGGCGGCGGCGTGAGTTTCCCGACGACGCAGTTCGGCACGTCGACGACGTCCGGAGACATCCCGGTCGGTGAGGTTCCGTCAGCACTCCCGGCCGACCTGCTGACGGTCGCCGTCGCAGTCGTCGGCGTCGGACTGCTGCTCCTCGCCGCGGTCGCGCTGATCGGATCGGTCATGGAGTTCGTGCTGATCGAGTCGCTCCGCACCGGCGAGGTGACGCTCCGGCGCTACTGGCGCCGGCGGTGGCGGCAGGGGCTCCGCCTGTTCGGGTTCCGGCTCGCGATCGGACTCCCGACGCTCGCGCTGTTCGGCGGCTGGGCCGCGCTGCTCGTCGTGCCGGTCCTCACCGGGCGCGACCCCGGGTTCTCCGCCGCGGCGTTTTTGATCGGGATCCCCCTGTTGGGTCTCGTCAGCGTCGCCCACGCGTTGGTGTCGGGGTTCACGACCGTGTTCGTCGTGCCGCTCATGATCCAGTCGGACTCGGGCGTCCTCGCGGCGTGGCGTCGCCTCTGGCCGTCGGTCAGGCGTTCGTGGAAACAGTACGTGGCGTACGTCGTGGTCGCGTTCCTGTTGACGGTCGCGACCGGGATCGTCGTCTCGGTCGCCGTCGGTATCGTCGCGGTCGTGCTCCTCGTCCCCGTCCTCGTCGCGGCCGGGGTCGTCCACGCGACCGTCTCGGTGACGTCGCCGATCGGACTGGTCGTCCTCGTTCCGCTCGCAGTGCTGTTCGGCGTCGCGGTGCTCACCGCCGGAGCGCTCGCGCAAGTCCCGGTCGTGACGTACCTCCGGTCCCACGCGCTGCTCGTGCTCGGCGACGTCGAGGAGTCGTTCGACGTCCTCGCCGATCGGCGGCCGTCGGGCGCGAACCCGTGACGAGTCCGGCTCAGCGACACCACGCTACTCGGGGCCGAACGCTGCGGACGGGACGACCGTTCCCGCGGGCGGTCGTCTCGGGGCGTCGGAACGGGTCGCGACCGAGACAACTCGGCGAACCCTGCCGAACAGCCGCCCCGATCAAAACAGCGACTCCAACTCCCCGTCGCTGTCCATCAGATCCGCGAAGCGGTCCTCGCTCTCGTCGGTGATCTCTCCCATGTTCTGTTGGGCCTCGATCGCGACCTGCTGAAGCTCTTTGACCCGCGGGACGTTCGTTACCCCGCCGAGCAGGACGAGCGCCGCGACCGTTCCCTCGCCGCGCCGCGGGTAGTCGCCGCCGCGGACCTCCATCGAGCCGGTCTGCTCTTCGAGCCACTTGCGACCGTGTTCGATACCCTTCCGGTTGAGGTACGTCGGCGGCCCGGCGACGACGAGCAACGCGCGCTCCGTGCCGCTCACCTCGCAGGGCAGGGTGAGCCGACCGAGCGTCGCTTTCCGGACGAGACTCGTGACCCGATTGGTGGCCTCCGTGCTGTCGATCCCGGGGTTCGAATCGTCGCGGAGCCGCGACAGCAACCCCGACCGCTTCGGTTCGTCCACCTCGACGTCGGCGTACCCCAGCGACGAGATGCCGCCGCCTTTGAGCGTGTTGATTATCTCGGAGGAGTCGACCACGCTCTCGGCGACGTCGCTCCCCTCGGTGATTTCGCCGGCGCTGAACAGCACGCCGAACCGCTGGACCAGCTCCCGGTTGATCGCGTCGAACCCCTCCCCGACTGACTCGCCCGAACTGCGCCACGCGTCGTTGTCGAACAACATGAGGTTGTCCACCTCGTCGACGAACGTCTTGAGCGATCGGGCGGCGTTCAGGGTGTAGATCCCGCCCTCGTCGCGACCGGGCAGGATGCCGAGCCCGTACACGGGTTCGGTGTAGATCCGTTTGAGATTCTTCGCGATCACGGGTGCGCCGCCCGACCCCGTCCCGCCGCCGAGCCCGGCGACGACGAGGAACGCGTCGATCTCGTGGACCGGCACCGAGTCGAGCGCTCCTTGAATCTCGTCGATGTCCTCCTCGGCCACTTCCGCACCCAGTTCGTTGTCCGCACCCACGCCGTGGCCCTTGACCCGCGACTGCCCGATCAGGATCCGGCGGTCAGCCGGGAGGCGGTCGATACCGTCGAGATCCGCCTTCGCCGTGTTGACCGCGATCGCTCCCCGAACGATGTCCGCGCCCGTCTCCGCGTCGTAGGTCAGGAACTCGTCGACCACCTTCCCGCCCGCCTGTCCGACCCCGATCAGTGCGAGTTTCATGTGAACACACCACACGCATCTACGCGGCTCACACTGATAAAGCTTCGAAGCCCGATCCAATCCAAATTATAATGAAGGACGGCGGCATCGCTTGGGAGGTGACACGTGACACCACGCGCCGCGCGGTCCTCGCGAGCGTCCTCGCGGCTGGCAGCGCCGGGCTGGCGGCGAGCGACGCGGCCGACCTCCTCGATTCGTTCGCGCCGCTGTCGGGCGGGGCGTGGGACGCCGCCGACCGCTCCCTCCCGGAGACCGTCGAGAGCCCGCACGGGGCGGCGACGGTCGCCCGCGACGAGTTCGGCGTCCCGCAGATCGAGGCGGACGAGGAGCCGGCGGCGTACTTCGCGGTCGGCTACTGTCAGGCGTTCGACCGGCTGTTCGCGATGGACCTCCAGCGCCGGGTGATGCGGGGGCGCCTCTCGGAGGTGATCGGCGAGGCGACGCTCGACAGCGACGAGTTCAACGTCGCGATGGGGTTCGCCGACGCGGCCGCGGCCACGTGGGACGTCGTCGCGGAGACGCGCGCCGGCCCGCTCGTCGAGGCGTTCGCGGACGGCGTCAACGCCGCGATGGACGACCTGCCGCTCCCGCTGGAGTTCGAGCTCATCGGCTACGAGCCGGAGCCGTGGACGCCGGTCGACTCGATACTGATGGAGAAACAGATCTCATGGACGCTCACCGGCGACTTCGGCGAGCTGCGGCGGGCGCTGGTCGCCGAGCGGCTGGGCGCGGAGCACGCGGCGACGCTGTTCCCGACACGGTACGACCACGACGACACGATCCTCGACGGGACCGAGACGCGGTTGGGCGGGAGCGCCGAGCGCGTCCGCGGGGCGAGCGAGCGCGCCGTGAACGGCGGGTCGAGCGGCTCGGTCGACCCTGTCGACCCCGAGCTTGCCGGCTGGCTCTCCGGCTTCGAGTCGCCGACGGGCGTCGGCTCGAACAGCTGGGTTGTCTCCGGGGAGCGGACCGCGAGCGGGACGCCGATCGTCGCGTACGACCCGCACCTCTCGCTCCAAGCGCCGCCGCTGTGGTACGAGCAGTCGGTCGACACCCCCGAGCGCTCGGTGCGGGGCGCGACGTTCTCAGGGGTTCCATTCGTCATCGCGGGCGCGAACGACCGCGGTACGTGGTCGTTTACCAACCTCGGCGCCGACGTGCTGGACTGTTATCGGTACGACATCGACGACGCGGGCGACCGCTACCGGTACGACGGCGAGTGGCGGCCCTTCGAGACCGACGAGCGCGAGACGATCCCGGTCGCCGGCGGCGAGGACCGGGAGGTCCGCGTGCGACGCACCGTCCACGGCCCTCTGATCGAACGCGAGGGGGAGACGGTCGGCGTCGCGTGGACCGGCCACACCGCGACGCGGACCACGGTCGCCATCGAGGCGTACGGGCGAAGCGGGGGGATCGACGACCTGCTCGACGCGACGCGCGACTTCGACCTGCCGACCCAGAATCTCGTGTACGCGGACGCCGACGGTCGGACTCTCTACTTCGCGACCGGGCGGCTGCCGATCCGCCGCACCGACGGGGAGGTCGTCGACGGCGACCGGATCTTCGACGGCTCCGCGGGCGAGGGCGACTGGAGCGGCTTCGAACCCTTCGGCGAGTCCTCATGGGAGGGGTTCGTCCCCTTCGCGGAGAAGCCGCACGCGATCGACCCCGACGTCCTCTCGACCGCCAACCAGCGCCCGATCGACGACCCGACCCACTACGTCGGCGTCAGTTACGCGGCCCCGTACCGCGGGTCCCGGATCGCCGACCGGCTCGACGCGGCGGTCGACGGCGAGGGGTCGACCGACCCCGACTTCCACCGCGCCCTCCAGAACGACGTGCGCGACGGGCGCGGCCCGGAGCTGGTCCCCGAGCTGGTCGCCGCGGTCCGTGACCGCGACGACCCGGATCCGTCGCTCGTCGACGCCGCAGAGAACCTCGACGAGTGGGACTACCGGATGCGGCGCGATTCGCGCGCCGCGCTGCTGTTCGCCCGCTACCTCCCGCACTTCCGCGAGCGAGTCTTCGGCCCGAGATTCTCCGACGCCGACCTCGGCGAGGGGTACTACCCGAGCGACTGGACGCTCGCGCGGCTCCCCGACGGCGACCCACTCTTCGACGGGCGGTCGCGGGCCGCCCTCGCCGTGAGGGCGCTCCGCGACGCGCTCGACGAGGTCGGGGCGGAGGGGTGGGAGGCGTACGGCGACTACAACACCACGCGGGCGATGACTCACCCGGTCGGCGGCGAAGCGCCGTTCCTGAACTACGAGGAGCTGCCGGCGGACGGCTCGCCGGCGACCGTGAAGAACTACCGCGTCGGCTCCGCGGTCGGGTCGAGCTGGCGGATGGTCGTGCGCCCGGGAACGGACGCGAGGGCGGTCCTCCCGGGCGGGAACTCCGGCGACTACTTCTCCGATCACTACGACGATCAGCTCCGGCGGTGGCTCGGCAACGACCAGCGGCCGATGCCGCTCGGCGCGGGCGGCGAGCCAGCGGTGCGGTTCGAGCCGTCGACGGAGGGGTCGCAGTGAGCGACTCCTCGTCGCGTCCGGCCGACGCGCCGTCTGCGGGCGACCCGTCGTCTCCCGCGGACTCCCCGTCGCTCCTCGACCGCGTCCGGACGGAACCCCGACCGCACGCGGCCGCGCTCGTCGCCGCGGTCGGGGTCGGCGTCGCGCTCGCGCTCGTCCACTGGGTCGGGCTGATCGCCGCAGGGGCGCTCGCGTCGCTCGTCGCCCCGACGGTCCGCCGCGGGGTCGGCTACGCGCTCGGGGCGGGGGTGGTCGCCCTCGCGGCGTTCGCGGTCTCACTCGGGCCGTCGGCCGGTGCGGTGCCGGGGATGCGCCCGGTTGTCTACGTCGCGGTCGGCGCGGGGCTGGCGCTCCCCCTGTTCGGCTCGCTCGCGCGCGCTGTCGTCCCGTGAGCGAGCTCGCGGTGACCGAGTCATAGTCCAGGCGCTCTACCTCGGCGCTCTCGTCCGTCTCCACGTCCCCCGTGTTGCGGGTCCCGCTGGGCTCGAACAACATGATCTCGGCCTCGGGCTCGGCGACCGGACGGTGTTCGGTCCCGCGCGGAACGACCGTGAACTCCCCCGCCTCTAACACCGCGTCGTCCGCCTCACGGAACTCGATCCGGAGCCGCCCGGAGTGGACGAGGAACAGCTCGTCGGCCGCCTCGTGGCTGTGCCAGACGAACTCGCCGTCCGCCTTCGCGAGCTTGACCGCCTGCCCGTTGAGTTCGCCCGCGAGCCGCGGGGACCACGTCTCGTCGAACGAGTCGAACGCGTCGGTGAGAGAGACCGGCTTCATACCGTCGGTCGGCGACGGAGCGGTAAAATCGCTGTCCACCGACGCGACCGATCCCGCGGCCACAGTCGGCCGAGCCCCGGCGGTGATATATACCGCTCCGGAGCGGTGCCGTCCCTTCCGGACGGCAGCGGACGCCTCATATAAGCGTTTACGGGGGGCCTGAGCGTGCCGCGACGTATGCCAGCGACCCACGCGGACGGCGGCAGCGATCCGGTTCGGGCGGCGCGAGCGGCGCTCCGAGTCGAGCGGCGCCGGGTCGTCGACGAGCGGGAAGCGTTCCGCGCGTTCGGGGCCCGCGTGTCGTCGATCCCGGACGAGAGCGTGGACTCCGGCCCGGCCGACCCCGCCGCGGCCGACAGGTTCGCCGGCGTGGGCGGCGCGGCCGGTGGCGCAGTCGGCGGGTCGGGGGGCGGAGCCGCGTCGCCGGGCTCCCGGCTGGTCGCGGTGCGCGACGCGTACCGCGCCACGGTGATGTCGGTCCCGCACTACGAGACGGAGTACGATGACACATACGAGCGGAGCGTCGCCGAGGAGTTCGGCCCGGAGCTCGCCTACGCGCTCACCCGGACGAACCGTTTCCACGAGGAGTACAAAGAGTCGCTGCTGAGCGCCGTCGAGACCGCGGTCCGAGATCGCGAGGCGTTCCTCGACGCCGTCGAGTCGGAGATCGAGTCGGTCCAGCGCGCGGGCTCCCGGCTCGATCCGATCCGGAGCGAGGTCGGCGCGATCGAGGACGAGATCGGTCTCACCGGGAGTGAGGGAACCGACGGAGCGGGCGTCGACGACTACGGGTTCGGTGCGCTCGACGCCTGCCGGACCCGGACCGGGGCGCTTCGCGACGACTGCGACCGGATCGCCGCGCGCCGCCAGCGCGTCCTCGCCGAACACGAGCGCCGGCTCGCGACCGATCACCTCGACCTGCCAGCGTACTGCTATCAGGGCCTCGACGTCACCTACCCGGTGCTCGCCGCCGTCGGGGCGCTCGGCGACCGCCTGACGTCACTTCGGTCCCGGATCGAGCGGGCCATGGGTCGGGGGTGATGACGGAGCCGCCGAGGGGGAAGTAGCTGCGACATCTGTCGAGTAGAGGGCCAGAGAAACCAGAATACGTCCGGGCGTCAGGTTAATGATCGTTCACAATATATGGTACCATATGTCATGTAGAATCACCTGTAACGAGTGCGAGCTCGACCGGTGGCTCGACGACTGCGTGACCGCTCACAAGCTGGCGAAGGAACACGAGGCCCGCTACGCCGACCACTGGATCACGCTTCAGGATCCCCCCGAGGACGACGCCGTCCCCGGACACGTCCAGCAGTCGGGGTCGGGATAGTCGTGACCGAGACCGCCGACGGTGTGCCGTCCGTCCCCGATTCGACGGATCGGGTCAGCCGCGGCCACCCGCGCGCCCGAAGGCTTCATTCCCGACACCGCCGAGGAGTGACCGCCGAGCGGTCGAACAGTGATGTATGAAGCAGCCGGTGTTCTGCTTCGACAGAGACAAGACGGTGGACCTGCGGCCGCCGGAGCGCGGGCGGGCGGTGCCGCTGGCTTGGATCCAGTTCTACGCGCATCGCACGGACCACGACGTCTGGGCGACGGGGAACCCGCGGCTCTGCCGCGAGGCGGGGATCCCCTCACCGCGCGAGGCCCGAGAGCTGCTCGTCGCCGCCGGTCGGGAACCGGTCGCGCCGTACGACCGGATGAACAGCGGCCGGATCGACCGGCTCCGCCTCCTCGATCAACTGTACGCGGAGAGCTACGACCGGGAAGCGCGGTTCGTCGTCGTCGACGACACCGACGTCACCGAGTACACCGACGGTCGGCCCTGGACGTACTACGGCCCGACGGAGTTCGTCGAGGCCGTGGAGGGCGGAGCTTATCCAGAGCCGGACCCCGGAGCGGTTCGCGGGGACTCGTACGGCGACCCGGAGCGCGGCGACCGATACCGAGCGCAGCTGAACGAGTTCGAACGGCGCCTCTCGAAGTAAGGCGAACCGCGCGTGCCGCGCCCGGCCCGTCAGCGGACGTGAGTATAAATGCGGGACCGCCCTGTACCCGGCATGGAGTGGCAAGGGGATCCCCATTCGGACCTTCCCTTCGAGGAGTGGAAGCGGACGAAGCGCCTCCAACGGCCGACGGACCCGTTCACCGTACGGCGGGTCGACCCCGACCGGATCCAACACGTGACCGTCTACACCGACACGGTCGACAAGGCGCAGGACGGCGAGCGACACCCGGTCTTCACGCCGGCGGACGCTCGGTTCGCCGGCTTCTTTCGGACCGCCGAAGCGGGAGCGGTGCGCCGTGGCGAGTGGGACCGCCGTCTGCTCCCCTTCGACGAGTACCTTCCGTACGTTGGGCTCCGCCGACACTTCGTCGACGGCGTCGACTGGGAGGACACGCGGTACTACCGGAACATCGTCGACTGTATCACCGGCGGATCCCCGCTGTGGGGCTGTGAGACCGAGGCGGAGTTCCGCGACCGCTGCGGGGACATCGACCGGCTGTACGACCGCATCGACCGCGAGGGGTACCGACCAGCGAGCGAACTGCGCGAGGGCAAACTCCGGTACGACGAGATCGCGGTCAACGTCGGGCGCGACGGACACCTCCTGTTCAACGACGGCAAGCACCGCCTCTCGATGGCCAAGCTGTGCGACGTGGACGATGTCCCCGTCCGGGTGATCGTTCGCCACCAGGGGTGGGTCGCCGAATCGGACCGCGAGTTCCCGTCGGAGTGACGGCTTCGAGGCCGCGGTCGGGGCGGGGGCGGTCCCCGGAACCCGCGTGCGGTCCGGTGTAACGGGCCGGCGGCGGCTATCGGCCGGCAGGCGAGGAGCGGTCAGGCGTAGCCGAGTTCCTCCAGCCGCTCTCGGATTTCCGGATCGACGGGGCCGGTCTCGTCGCCGTCGCGGTTGTCGGGGACCTCCTCGCGGAGCGCGGCCAGCTCCTCCTGCGGGGTCTCGGTCGGCGACTCGCCGGTCTCGATCCATCCCTCGTCGCTCTGGAAGCCGTAGTAGCCGTCCGCGACCAGCCCCCGGTACTCGACGTCGACGGCGTCGATCGCGGCGGGCGCGTAGCCACGCTCGCGAAGCGCCTCGCGCCGCATCGACGCGATACCGTTGTACTCGGTGAGATACGTCACCCCCCGATCGCCGTTCGCCGTCCGGAGGTCGCGGCCGCGGCGGTTCGGCCCGGTACCGTCGGCGAGCGCCAGCACGGTGTGGTAGACGTCGAGGAGCGAGACCGGGGCATCGACGCGCTCATCCGAGAATTCCGGGCCGGTGACGACCAGCGGGACGTTCGTCACCTCGGAGTAGAGGCCGTACCCGTGTTCCCAGACGCCGTGTTCGCCGAACAGCTCGCCGTGGTCGCCGAGGGTGATGACGTAGTCGAACCGCGCCGACAGCGCCTCGAACGCCTCGCGGTAGACGTCGCTTAGATACCGCACGCAGTCCTCGTACGCGGCCCGCGCGCGCTCCGGATCCGGCCCCGTGTGCTCCCGGTCGACGCCGTCCGCCAGCGCCTCGTCGGGGTCGTCGAACCGGTTGCGAAGCGTCGCCTCGAACGCCGGGCCGAGATCGTACGTGCCGCTCGACCGATACGCCGGAGGGGCGCGGTACGGCTGATGCGCCTCCATGAGGTTCGCGAACAGGAACGTGGGCCCCGACGGGGAGAGCGACCGGGCCAGGTCGCGGAACCGACCGGCCCCGGCGTCGCTGTCGCCCAGCGGGGTCCCCGTGACCGCCTCCGCCAAGCCGAACCGAAGCGACCGTCCGGTGTCGTAGTCGCCGCGCAGCGCCGCGGCCGCGCCGGTCAGATACGCCAGTCGCGGGTGTTCGTTCTCCTCCAGGTGTCGGTACCAGTTGAACACCGACGCGGTCGGGTACTCGGTGTCCCGAGTCCCGTCGAACACGTCGAATCCGCGATCGTACCCGTACGCCGGCGAGACGTTGATGTTCGCCGAGAAGGCGCGCGTTCGGTAGCCCGCCGCCGAGAGCTGTTCGGCGAGGGTCCGCTCGGGCGTCGAGAGCGCCCAGTCAGCGACCGTCACGTCCGCCTCGCTGGGATACATGCCGGTGAACAGGGAGGCGTGTGCGCCGCCCGTCCAGTGACTCGTCGAGTACGCGGCGTCGAACCACGTCCCCGGGAGCCACTCGAACGCCTCCCCGAACGCGTCCGCCCGGACCGTATCCAGCACCACGACCGCGATGTTCGTCACGGGTGTCCTATCTGACCGGCGCGGATATATATGCCACGTCGGTCCCTCCAGACCGTCCGGACGGAACGGGTGATTACGATTCGGACTAACAACAGAACTGATCCCATATATGGGGGTATGTTTTATTTAATTCGATACACTATAACAGTTAGTAGTGACAAACACCAGAGGTACCGTCCGTATTTCAGTCATTCAGTTAGACGAGTACGGGCCGTGGACGGTCGAACCGTCGCCGCGACGGGAAACGGACCTACAGGCGCTCCAAGCGCGTCTGTACGCCGACTTCGCCGATTTTGTCGGCCGCAGCGACGGCTACGCGTTCTTCAATCGGTTCGACAACATGCTCGGCATCGCCAACGGTATCGATGTCGCGGAGTACGAGCGGTTCCAAGAGCGCGTCCGCAACCAATACCCGATCACCGTCAGCGTCGGCGTCGGAGAGGGGGAAACGCCGGTCCGCGCGGTGGAAGTGGCGAGCCAACAGCTCCAAGACGCGGGGAGCGCCCAAGACCCCGACCGGCGAGAGGTCCTCAGCGCCGGGGACACGAGCGACTCGGCCGGTCACGTCACCGTCGGACACTTCGACATCGTCGACGTGACGGAGTCGTTCACCGACACGGAACACGCGGCGACGGCCGGACTCACGATCCAGCAATCGATGATCGCGCTCAAACAGCGGCTCCTCTCCGAACACGATAGTATCGCCCAGTTCGTCGGGGGAGACAACATGATCGCCGTCTGTCCGCAGTTGAGCGAGGACGCGTTCGGCGACGTCGTCGACCACGTGAACGAGCAAACCGGCATCGAGTTCCAAGTTGGCATCGGCTCGGGACCGACGGCCCACAGCGCGGGCGACCGGGCGAAGGAGGCGCTCGAACACTGCCGAGAGACCGGGACGAGAGTCCACGAAGCCACGACGATACAGCAACAGGCGACGGATGACTGAACGGGCGCTCGTGTTCACCGACGAGCGAGAGGTCACCATCGAGGCGACCGAGACGGCGGAGCCGGCCGCGGACCAGGTGACCGTCGACGCGCACCTGTCGGCCATCAGTTCGGGGACCGAACTACTGGTCTACCGAGGCCAGGCCCCGTCGGGCATTACGGCCGACTCGTCGTTGAAGACGCTAGACGGCGACCTCTCGTTCCCGCTTCGGTACGGCTACTCGCTGGTCGGAAGCGTCGTCGACGCCGGGGAGGACGTCGACGACGCGTGGGTGGACCGGGAGGTCATCGCCTTCCACCCCCACCAGACGCGGTTCAACGCCACGACGGACTGTCTGATCCCCCTGCCGCCGGACCTCGAACGGCGAGCGGGCGCCCTGTTCCCGTCGGCGGAGACGGCCACGAACTTCCTGCTCGACGGCGCACCGAAGATCGGCGAACGGGTAGTCGTGTTCGGGGCCGGCGTTATCGGCCTCTGTACGATCCGCCTGCTCGCGGAGTTCCCCCTTGACTCGCTGGTCGTCGTCGAACCGCGCGCCTCGCGGCGCGACTTGGCGCGGGAGTTCGGCGCCGACGAGGTGGTCCCGCCGGGGAACGCCGGCGCCCCGTTCGAGTCCGTCGACGACGACCACGCGGGCGCAGACCTCGTGTACGAGCTCTCGGGGCGGCCGGACACGCTCAATGACGCGATAGATGTCGTCGGATACGACGGCCGGATCGTCGTCGGATCGTGGTACGGGTCCAAGCAGTCGGCGCTCCGACTCGGGGGGTCGTTCCACCGCGACCGCATCGACGTCATCTCGAGTCAAGTGAGCACGATCGACCCGACGTTGCGCGGTCGGTGGTCGAAGGACCGTCGCACGGATACCGCTCTCGACGCCCTCCGGACAGTCGACCACGAAGCGCTGATCACCGACGAGATACCCTTCGAGCGGGCCGGAGACGCCTACGAGCGACTCGACGAGGCGCCCGAGGGGACGGTCCAAGTGCTCCTCTCATACGACTAATACATGCCAGCAACCGATAGATCCGATACGCGCGACGGGACGCACGGACTGATGGTCAAGCGGGAGTTCATCGCACAGCACTACCTGACGGTCCCGGACCCGGAGCCGCCGGAGGGAGACGTCCACAGTCACCGATTCACCGTGGAGGTCGAGTTCGCGGCCGACTCGCTGGCCGAGTACGGCTACCTCGTGAACATTAACCAGGTAGAGTCGCTCCTCGACGATATCGAGGCGCGGTACCGCGATACGCTGCTCAACGACCTCTCGGAGTTTGATGGGCGGAACCCCAGCGTCGAGCACTTCGCTCGGATCGTCTGTGAGCGATTCTGTGAGGACCTCGACGACGACAATCCGGACGAGGTCACCGTCCGGATCTGGGAGGACGACCTCGCGTGGGCGAGCTACCGGGCGGCGATATGAACCACGCGCAGATCCGGTACCTAGAGGCCAAACACAGCGTCGACGAGCGATCGCGCTCGCGCAGGGTCGCGGACCGGTTGTTCGAGGCCCTCCCGGCGTCGCCGACGGTCGGCGAAGCCGGAGCGGGGACCGGAGCGGCGGTACCGTGGCTGCTCGAACGGGGGGTGGCCGCCGGGTCGTACAGAGGGGTCGACCTGTCGCCGACGGTGGTCGCTCACGCGCAGCGGACCCGACCGGCCGCGCTCCGGTATCGCGGGTACGACGCCGTCGACACCGAGAGCGGCGGGACCGTCGGCGACTTCCGGTTCGGATTCGAAGTGGGCGACGCGCTCGAGGTCCTCCGGGAGCAGAATCACGACCTCGTCGTCGCCCAGCAGTTCATGGATCTCGTCCCGCTGGAGTCGGCCGTCGACGCGTTGACAGCGGCGGCCGGGGACGGCGGCCTCGTGTACTGTCCGCTGACGTTCGACGGTGTGACCGTCTTCCAGCCGGACCACCCCGCCGACGACGAGATACAGCGGGCCTATCACGAGGCGATCGACGACGACGCCGACCGCGAGACGCAGGCGGGGCGGCACCTCCTCGAGGAGTTCCGCGACCGGGCCGGGTCGCTGCTCGCCGCCGACGCATCCGACGCCATCGTCCGTCCCCGAAACGGCGGGTATCCAGCCGACGAGCGCTACTTCCTGAGCTGCTTGCTCGGGTTCGTCGAGGAGTCGGTACAGCCGGACGCGGTTCCGGCGGTCGGCGACTGGCTGTCGGCGAGGCGCGACCAGCTGGCTGACGGGCGGCTCTCCTACGTCGGACACAGGTACGACTTCCTGTACAGAGCGTCGACCGAGAAGGAGTAAGACGGCGTTCTCCGACCGCGTCGTCGAGGCGTCCTCGCCGGCCCGTCGGTTAATGACGCGCGGGGTTCGGCGGATTTGGCGCGGGTGCCGTCCCGGACCCGGTCGGTCCTGTGTCGCCCCCAGAACCGGGCGTCCAGCGGTCGCAGCCGCGAGCGCATCGGCCGGCGCCGGAACGAAGCGCCGACGGTGTCGGGACAGGTCCCGAAGGGGGACCGGCGAAGGCCGCCGGCCACGATACCGACCGCCGCGGACCGATCCTTCTAATCGCGCGCGGCCGAACAGTCGCCCATGACCGAGGACCTCGGCACGCCGGTGTTGGATGACCACCTCCACCTCGACCCCCGACACGGCCGCGGGATCGAGGCCGTCGAGGAGTTCGTCCGGCTCGGTGGCACCCACCTGCTCGTGGTGAACAAACCCTCGTGGCTGCTGGGCGTCGAGCCGGACGAGCCGGAGGACTTCCGGGCTGTCTTCGAGGAGACGCTGGAGACCGTCGCAGCCGCGACGGACGTCCTCCCAGGACGCGCGTGGCCCGTCCTGGGGGTCCACCCCGGGCTGATCAGCCGGTTCGTCGACGAGCGCGACTTCGAGCCCGAGGCCGCCCGCGACCTCATGCGCGGCGGGCTGGAAGTCGCGAGCGAGTACGTCGCCGACGGCGACGCGCTCGCGCTTAAGTCCGGTCGCCCGCACTACGACGTGAGCGACGCGGTGTGGGCGGCGTCGAACGCGGTCACGCGGCGGGCGTTCGAACTGGGCGCGGAGGTCGACTGCGCGGTCCAGCTCCACACCGAGGCCACCGAGGACCTGACCGACTTGGCCGCGGTCGCGGAGGAGGCAGGCCTCGACCCCTCGCGCGTCGTCAAACACTACGCGGCCGGCGAACTGGCGGGCGTCACCCCGAGCGTGATGAGCGACAAGGAGCGGCTAGAACGCGCCGCCGCGGCGGGCGAGCCGTTCCTGATGGAGACCGACTTCGTCGACGACCCGGACCGGCCGGGGATGGTTCTCGGGCCGAAGACCGTCCCGCGCCGGGTGCGCTGGCTGCTGGAGGCGGGTCACGACGAGGCGGTCCGCCGGGCGCACGTCGAGACCCCCCGAGCCGTGTACGGGATCGACACCGAGGCGACGCTGGAGCGCGAGGCCTGAATCCGACGATTCACGCGAGTGAGACGCCCTCTCGGGCGGCGATCGATAGGAAAGGCATTTGAGTTGGCCGGGCGACGTACGGGACATGACCGACGACGACGCCGTTGAAACGTTCTATACCGACGAACGCTGGCAGAACTGGCTCGACAGGCTCGCCGAGGAGGACCTCGACCCCGAGAACGAGGACTCCGCGCGGCTCCTCTTAAACCTCCAAGACGACGCCGCGATCGCCGTGGCGAAGGTGCTCGCCGCGTTCGACGACGACCGCATCGACGAGGACCGCGCCGTCGAGGAGGTCCGCGACATCCGCGACATCGTCCTCGCCGACGTCGAGTTCGACGACGAGGACAAGGTGATGCTGATCGACGGCGTCCAGACCTCGCTCGTCCCCGTGTTCTACGCGGCCGAGGAGTACCTCGTCGGCGGCGTCGTCGAGGGCGACGTGAGCGAGTTCGTGCGCGCGGCCGCCGAGGCCGAGGGGGGCGACGACCTCGACGCCGCGCTCGGCTACGTCGTCCAGGCCGGGACGCGCGTCGTCGACGGCGAGGCCCTCGACATCGAGCTCGTCGAGGATCTGGAGTACGGGCTCGTCTCCGAGTGGGTCAACGGGCTCGACTCGCTCCAGTCGGCCATCCAGGACCCGGAAGTCGTCGAAGAAGAGGACTGACGGCGTCGGCCGACCGTCCCCGCGCCCCCGATCCGCCTCCCCGCCCTCCGCTCGTCCGAGGTAAACCGTTTTGCGCACGCGCCACGTCCGGACCGTATGGTCTCCCTCGCGGCCGGACTGGCGATCGCGCTGCTCGTCGCCTGGACGGCCAGCGCCTTCGTCCCGTTCGTGCCGAGCGGCGTCCTCGCCGCGCTCACCGTCGTCGGGTACGCGTACACCACCGGCTTCGTCGAGCCGGGCCTCGCCGCGCTCGTCGCGCTCGTTCTCGTCTCCCTTCTCGCCTCCGCCGTGGACCTCCTGTCCGGCATGGTCTCCGGGCGGCTTGGCGGCGCGTCGACCCGGACCGTCGTCGTCGGCACGCTGGTCGGTATCGCGTTGCTGATCCCGCTCGGCCCGATCGGACTCGTCGTCGGGCTGGCCGGGACCGTCTTCGCCGTCGCCCTCTACGGGAACGGCGACGACCCCGAGGCCGCCGCCCGGCAGGCGGCGTACGCCGCCGTCGGCGTCCTCGCCAGCGCGTTCGTCCAAGCGGTGATCCTGGCGAGCGTCGCGGTCGTGTTCGCGCTCGCCGTCTGGTGAGGGAAAGAGAGGGGGCGGAACGGCGGCGTTGCCGCCTCGTCAGGGCAGTGTTTAGATAAGCTGATTCCATGCGAAGGCGAACGCTTGTAACCAATTTTCGGCGGTGCTTGGTTCTGCGTGGCTAAACGTGTTTGAGAAATGGTGAGTTCGGCGTTTTACTTCGCGGAAGACACGTTCGACGGAATTCCGATTCCCATGTGTGACGTGTTGGAATCGGAGCCCGTGGCGATGGCAGGCCGTATGTAACCACGGCGCACCGTCGACGAGAAAGATCGCGTTGTCAACCTGATGTTTCTCACGCAGTTCTGAGAGAAACATCGAGGAAATTGCGCTGGTTCTCGTCGGATAGAGCTTCACATGGAGCAGCCGGTTCGTGTCGGGATCGACAGCAGCGTACAGCCAATACTGCTCAGAATTGAGCTGAATCACGGTCTCATCGACCGCAACGTGATTCGGATCGGCACCATCAGTCGGCTGTAGATCGGCTTTCTGTACCCACCGATGGACGGTGGTCCGATGGCGATCGACACCCAACCTCTCAAGAATTGAAACGGTATCCGAAAGTGATAGACCGGCTAAATGGAGTCGGATACCGAGCTTCATCGCCGGCTCGGGTGTCGCCTCTCGTTCCAGAAAATCTAATTCGATACAACCGCTATCGCCGCTGAGGCGGTCGAAACTGAGCATGAACCACTCGACCTTTTGACCGCCTCATCCTTCGACCTTATCTCAACACCGCCCGTCAGGCCGCCACGGAGAATAAGAGGAGATTGTGCGCCGCCGGCCCGAGCCCCATCGCCGCAACGAAGCCGAGGAGGAGGTACCCCTCCGCCGGCGTCTCCCGGACGTACGCCGCGAACAGCCAGACAACCGCGGTCGCGACCGCGAGCTTCACCAGGAGGAAGAGCCACCCCTCGCCCAGCACCGGCATCGACGGGAGCCCGCCGACTTCGAGCAGGATCCGCGAGACCGGCGTGCGCTCGCCGAAGCCGAGCTGCGTCGTGCCGACCGCGGTCGAGACGCCGTCGAGCGCGTGCCCGAACACGGCGAGGGCACCGACCCCGCCGGTGACCGCGGCCTCCGGTCGGAGGCGCGTCAGGCCGAGCCAGGCGAGGGCGGCGACCGGGAGGGTAAGCGCGAGCGCCGCCGCCGACCAGCGCGCGCCGGCCGGGGAGAGGCCGCTCCCGACCGCGGCCGCGACGACTGGGACGAGACAGAGCGCGCCGGCGGCCGCGAGGGTCGTCGGCACGCGGTCCGGCCGGGCGGCGTCGACGGCGAGCCACGCCGCGCCCGCGAGCGACCCGACCGTGAGGTAGACCGTCGGCGAGCCCGCGAACGGCGCGAGGAGCGACGGGAGCGCGTCGACGACGTAGAGGACGTGGGCCGCGGAGCCGAGCGCCATCCACGGGGCGAGCGCGAGCACGCGCCGCCCGGTGACGCGCGGGCGTCGACGGCGGAGCGCGGCGACGACCCCGCCGGTCGCGAGCAGGACGACGAGGAGGTGCGGGAGCGGCGGCAGGGTCGTGCCCGCCGGAAGGAGGCCGCCGACCATCAGACGGACAGGACCGGCTGGCTCGCGTACAGCAGGACGTACTCGGCGGCCTTCCCGAGCACCTCGCCGGGGTCGCCGGAGACCGGCTCGCGCGGGACGACGATGAAGTCCGACTCCAGCTCCTCGGCCGTGTCGAGGACGACACTGCCGGGGTGGACGGTCTTCACCGACGTGGAGAAGCCGTAGGCGATGGAGTTGCTGTGGCTCACCCCGGCCGACTCCGCGCGACGGGCGACGGAGTCGGTGAACGCCTCGGAGTCGTCGGCCACCTCGCTCTCGTCGACCACGCCGTGGTCGATCGCGCGGACGACATCCTCGTCTAAGACGTACAGCGCGTGGACGCTCGCCTCGTACTCGCTTGCGAGCGCGATGGCGTAATCGACCGCCTCGTGTGACTCCTCGCTGCCGTCGACGGGCACGAGGACGAGGTCGATGTCGAGATCGGTCATACGCGGGTCGTCGGCGGGGGAGGTCAAAAAGCCCGCCCAATACCCGCGGACGGTCCCGCCCGAACCGCCGGCGTCAGTCTCCCCCGCGGAACGGGTCCAGCGACGGCGTCCAGTCGTACTCGCGGTACCGGACGCGCGGGGCCGCGTCCTCGTCGATCACGCCGTATCGGCGGAGCCGCTCACGGATCCCGCTCGTCCCGCCGAAGTCGCCGCGGTACCACAGCATGAGCCGCGGCACCCGGGCGGTCCCGTCCGCGACGACCGTCTCGCTCCGCAGGTACGTCTCGGCGGCGTGGTCGAGCCGCTCGTCGATCGTCGCCGGCTCGTAGGCGAAGACGACGGGACAGGCGGCGGCCCCGCAGTTGAGCGCGAAGTGGATCCGGGGGTCCGGCTCGGCGACGCGGTGCCGGCGGACGAACGCCGACGGGAACGGGTCGGGCAGGTAGCCGAGGCCGTACTTCCACTTCGAGCGGCGCAGGATCCCGTGCTCGATCTCGTCGAGGCTCAGGTCGGTCCCGGCGACGGAGACGAGCGGCGCGCCGAAGAAGCGGCGTCGGTCCGACAGCCGCGTCGGGTCGTCGAGGAGGGCGTCGCCGGTGGCGGCGTTGTAGACGTTGATCCAGAACGAGAGTCGCTCCGGGGCGTCGAGGGCGTCCAGCGCGGCCGGCGGCAAGGCGTCGAGCCGTCGCCGAGCCGCGTCGACCTCCCCGTCCGTCCGAACGGCGCGAAGGAACTCCCGCGCGGCGTCGGCCGGAGCGGGGTCGGTGGCCGCGTCGCTCCGGCCTCCGACGGACGAGCTGGCGGTCTCCCTCTCGTCGGTCGCGCCGCGTTCGGCCATGCCGTGCGAACGTGCCCCACAGACCTATATGTGGCCCTGTTCCGCGCGCGGCGCGTCACACCGGCTGCCAGTTTATGCCGCGTGAGTGCGTAGCGGAGCGCATGAGCGACGCCCAGAAGTCCGCCAATGCGGTCCCCGACTTCGAGTTACCCAACGCGGGGGCGGGTCCCGACCCGTTCGCCCTCTCCGCCGCGGCCGCGGACCCCGACACCGACGCGGTCGTGCTCCTGTTCCAGCGGGACTACCACTGCGGGAACTGCCGCAAGCAGGTCCAAGCGATCGCCGACCGGTACGGAGAGTTCGAGGCCCTGAACGCAACGGTCGTCTCCGTGCTCCCCGAGCCGGTAGACAGAGCGCGGTCGTGGCAGGAGTCGTACGACCTGCCGTTCGCGCTGCTCGCCGACCCCGGGGCGGACGTGAGCGACGCGTACGACCAGCCCGTGCGGTTCGGGATCCTCGGGTCGCTCCACGACCTCGTGGGGCGGATGCCGGTGGCGTTGGTCCTCGACGTCCGCGCCGGCGAGCCGGTCGTCGCGTACACGTACGAGGGCCGGATGCCCGCCGACCGCGCCGAGGTCGAGGACCTGCTGGCCGAGGTCCGCGCGCTGGGCGACGACTGACCGATGGACCGGCGCGTGCCCGCCGCGCTCTGGCGGCTCTCGCGGCCGTCACAGCTCGCGCTGATCGCCCTCGTGTACGCGCTCGGCGTCGCGATGGCGTACGGCCGCGGCCACAGCGGGACTGCGGGCATGTCGCGGGTCTGGTTCGGCCTGGCCGCACTGCTGCCGATCGCGGCGAGCGTCCACTACGCGAACGAGTACGCCGACGTCGAGACCGACGCGCTGACTGACCGCACCCCGTTCTCTGGCGGGAGCGGCGCGCTGGTCGAGACCGGCCTCCCGCGGGGGCTTGCGCTGCGCGCCGGGGTCGTCGCCGGCGGAGTCGGGCTCGTCCTCGTGGGGTTCGGAATCGCGAGCGAAAGAACCGGACTCACTGGCGAGCCCGTCTTACCCCTGACGGCCGCGGCGCTCTTGATCGGGATCCTCGCGGTCGGCTGGCAGTACTCGGTCGGGCCGCTCCGCCTCACGTGGAACGGGCTGGGAGCCCCGACGAACGCGCTCCTCGGGGGCGTCGCGCTCCCGCTGTACGGGTTCGCGGTCGTCGCCGGCGAGGTCACGCTCCCTGCCGCGCTCGCGACACTCCCGTTCGGGATCGCGGTGTTCGTGAACCTCTTAGAGACGACGTGGCCCGACCGGCGGGCGGACGCCGCGGTCGGGAAGCGGACCCTCGCCACGCGCTGGTCGCCCCGGCGGCTCCGGGCCGCGTACGGGGTCGGTGGCGCCGCCGCCGCGGTCGTGACCGTCGCACTCGCCGGACGGGTGCTCCCGCCGGTCGTTACCGGGGCGACGCTGCTCCCGCTGGTCGGACTCGTCCCCGGCTATCGGCGCTTCACGCGGCGGGACGAGCCGCTGCCCGCGGTGGCGACGATGGTCGCGCTGGCGGCCGCGACGACGGTCGCGTGGGGACTCGTCGCGGTCGGGATCGGTCCGGGCGCGTAGCGTGGTCGTGAGCGCCGATCCCACCCCGCTCAGTACCGGGAGAGCTCCCGCTGATCGGCCTCCCGGCGCTCGGCGGGCGGGACGTTCGTCGCGACGATCTCGTCGACCGCGTCGCGGCTATCGGCGTCGCTGTTGATGGCGCGGGTCGCGTCCTCGCGGTCGACGCGGAAGCCCGCGTCGGCGTACGCGTCGTACATCACGCCGCTGTTCGAGAGCACGACCCACACGCCGGCGTCGTCGAGTTCGGCCGCGACGTCAAGCAGGCGGCGCTGGTCCTCGCGGTCGAACCCCGACGCGCTGTACTCGTTGAAGTTCGCCGTCGCGCTCATTGGCTCGTACGGTGGGTCAAAGTAGACCAGATCGCCCGACTCTGCGGCGTCGAGGACGTACGCGAAGTCGCCTTGGCGGAGCTCGGTGTCGATGAGGAGGTCGCTCGCTCGGCGGACGCGCTCGCGCTGGACCCAGTCTGGGTCGGCGTACCGACCGATCGGGACGTTGAACCCGCCGTCCGCGTTCTCCCGGTAGAGCCCGTTGTAACAGGTCCGGTTGAGGTAGCACAGCAGCGCCGCCTCCTCGAGCGGGTCGAACTCGCCCTCGTACGGGCGGCGGTTGAACCGCGCACGCTGCTGGTAGTAGTAGGCGTCCACCTCGCGCCCCCGGGCCGTCTCCTCGGCGTACGGGAGGGCGGGATCGGGGTCGCTCTCGGGGTCGTCGAACGAGGCGAGCCGGGCGATCAGCTCGTCGGGACGGTCGCAGACCTGCTCGTAAAAGTTCACGAGCCGCGGGTTCGCGTCGTTGATCGTGGCGCGTGGCGGCTCCAGGTCGAAGAAGACGGCGCCGCCGCCGACGAACGGCTCGTGGTACCGGCCGAACTCGGCCGGGAAGCGGGCGTACAGCTCGTCGAGCAGCTGCCGCTTCCCGCCGGCCCACTTCAGGATCGGTTCGGCCATCGCTGTCGGGTGTCGCCCGCGCCGAAGGATAAACGTCTCGGGCCGCGTCCGCGGCGGTCAGTCGTCGGAGGGCTCCGGGTCCGGCATCGGCAGGTCGGCGACGTGACTCGCCGCCTCCTCGAAGTTCGGCCCGGGCTCGATGGTGCCGGCCTCGCGGTCCCACTCGATGTAGCCCGCCTCCTCCAGCGCCGGGAGATGCGTCTCGCGGAGCTCGGCGGCGATCTCGTCGCCCCGTCCGCGGACGCGCAGGTCGGCGACCGTCTCTACGGTTCCGTCGGCGAGGCCGGCGAGCACGCGCCCGCGCTCCGGCGATCCGACGGCGGTCGCTGAATCGGTGGTGGGGGTGTCGAGTGTCATCGTGTCTGTCCGTATCTGCGGAATCGGTCGGAGCGAAATAAAAGCACCGGCGAACGCGGTCCGCACCGCCGTCCCGGCGCGGGATCGCTCGATCGAGCGTGAGAACCGCACCGTCGGGCCGCGGGACCCCCGCCGGCCCCGCGAGCGCGAACCACGACTGACACGTTCCGGTGACCGCGGGTTTTGCGGCAGCCCGTGCCGCAAATTCACAGATAGTTGAGAAGTGTACCAACGAGTAACATGGCACACCTTACACCCCATTAACAACCGTTTCAGATGATTTACGTGAGTGTACCATGGTAACACTTCTCAAAACTTATTTGGAAGGTGAAAGGTTTTAGTCGTCGGGGTGCGTACGATGAGATATGTACCAAGGCTCCATCACCGCCTCGGAGACGCACCGACCGATCGGCTCCGAGTCGCCGCCAGCCGGGCGCTCGCCCCTGGGGACCCTCGTGTTCCTCGCGCTTGTCATCGCCCCGTTCGTCGCGTTCGCGTACCCCGTCGCGACCGTCGCGCTGCTGACCGGGACCGTCGCGCTCGCCGTCCTCTCGCGGTCCATCCTGCGGACCCTGCGCCGGCGCAGCGGTCGGGTCCAGACGCTCACGCTCCCCGGCCTGGGGACCGTCGAGTACCGCATCACGACGAACTGATCGCCCCGGCCGCGGGCCGGCGGCTCGCCGAATCGCTTTTCGAAAAACTTCCGTTCTCACAGCGGCGACGCCGCGAGCAGACGCGACGTCGCCTGTCGTTCCTCTACAGCCCGTACGCCACGTGCTCGCCCACGTCGAGCCCGTTCGCGAGGGCGGCGTGGAGCCGCCCCTCGCCCGCGACCCAGTCCCCGAGCAGATAGAGCCCCGCGCCGCGCGCCGAGTCGACGGGGCCACGGTCGACGCCCTCGTCTGGGAGCGCGTAGCGCCACCCCTGGTGGTCAGTCCACGCGGGGTCCGCCAGCCGCTCGTCGCCGACGATGTCGGCGGCGTGGTCCGCGAGCGCGGCGACGTTCTCCGCGGGGTCGTCGTCGTAGTGCTCGGTCGACCACGCGCCGCTGGCTTGGACGACGAGCAGCGTCTCGCCGTCGGGGACGTGCCCGGCCTTACACTCCTCGCGCGAGATCCAGCCGACCGGGTGCTCCTTGTCGGTGTTGACGAGCGCGTAGTACGGCACGTCGAGCGCGAACGGGTAGCGCAACACCGCGGTCCAGACGCTGCCGTACGCGACGTCGCCGACCGCCTCGACGAGCGTCTCGCGGAGTGGGTCGTCCCACACGGCCGTCCGGAGGAGCTCCGCCGTCTGCGGGGCCGGCGGATTCAGGAGGAGGACGTCGAACGGGCCGTGGGTCTCGCCGTCCGCGTCGTCGAGCTCCCACCGGTCCTCGGAGCGCGTCCGCCGGACCGTCTCGACGCGGGTCCGCCGGTGGACGGTCGCGTCGGTGCGACCGAACAGGCGCTTCGCGATCTGGGTGAGCCCCCGTCGGTAGCTCCACTTGTGCTCGTCGGCGTCGCGGCCCGGCGACACCGTCTCGTCGGCGTCGAAGGTGTACACCGGCTCCGTCACGTCGACGAGCCCCTCGTCGTCGAGCGTCTCGGTGATCAGCTCGACGACGCGGTCGTTGTCGCTCTTCAGATAGTTCGCCCCGTAGTCGTACGTGAGGTCGTCGTGGCGGCGGGTCGCCGCGCGCCCGCAGAGCCCGCCCGACTTCTCTAACACGGTCACGTCCGCGTCGGGCACGGTCCTGTCGATGACGAACGCCGCCGCGGCCGCCCCCGCGCCCGCGCCGACGATGCCTACGTCTGTCACACCGATCGTTGGGGCCGGGACCACTTAACCGGTCGCGTGCGGCGGAAGGGACGAGACGCTCGCTGGGACAGCGACTCGAAGAGAGAGACGATCAGTCGTCGTCCGGACCGACGATCACGACCGGGGCGTCGACGCCGCGCCGGACGCGGCTCGGGACCGGCTCGGGGCGAAGCAGGCGGTCCAGCCCGGTGCGGTCGGCGGAGCCGACCACGACGAGGTCGGCGTCGTGGGCGGCGGCGAAGTCGATCGCCTCACGGTGGGGCGTGCCGTAGCGGAACCACTTCTCAACGGCGACGCCGGCCGCCGCGCCGGCGGCCTCGGCGCCCTCCACGATCCGCTCGCCGTCGCGCTCGCGCCGCTCGACGACTAGGTCCCAGTGCTCGGTGGTGTCGACGACGTAGAGCGCGTCAACCGTCGCCCCGTGGGCGGCCGCGAGGTCGACGGCGGTCGACACCGCCGCGTCGTCGCCCGGGCCGCCGGTCGTGACCGCGAGCACGCGTTCGAAGCGCCCCGTCTCGGCGGGCGAGGCGGTGCGGTCGGTGTCGCGGGGCGCGGTCGAGGGGTCGGCGGCGTCGATGTCGGTAGACATGGGATGGATGCGGGCCGTCACTTGGACGTCCGTGAAGTACGTATATTGGTTAGAGCGGGCTCCTCTTAACAATTTTCGACAGGATAGACGATTATCATAATTTATCCCCGGACCCGTCGGCCCGCGATCCAGTTGGGCCTCGCCTCCAACGACGCGTTTTAATCGGTCAGTCCAGACAGTACCGGTACGAACGCGACCGGCGGTCCCGGCGTCGCGGTCCGAGAGACACGACATGACACCGACCACCACCACGCGATCGACGGACGGGGACGATGGCTGAAAACGGGGCGGACGGCGGCGGCGCGGGTGACGAGTCGACCGGGGGGATGGACTACGCCGCGCGCGCGGCCGAGACCCTCGGCTTCTCGCGCTGGTGGCAGATCGCCGCCGCGGCCGGGATGATGGCCGCGGTGAGCCCGTACCAGTACGTCTGGTCGTCCATTTCCCCGGCGCTCTCGGAGAGCCTCGACATCGCGCTGCCGGCGCTGGGCGCGGTGTTCTCGTTTTATGTCGTGTTCCAGTCGCTCTCGCAGTTCCCCGCCGGCAAGTGGCGCGACAGCCGGGGTCCGGGGGCGCTCACATTCCTCGCCGCGCTGCTCGCGGGCGGCGGGTACATCGGACTCGCGTACGCGACGAGTCTCTGGCAGCTGTACCTGCTGTACTCGCTGGGCGCGATCGGCGTTGGCATCGTCTACACCGTCGCGGTTAACACCGCGGTCAAGTGGTTCCCGGACCGGACGGGGCTGACGACCGGTGTCGGGACGATGGCGTTCGCGGCCGGGAGCGCCCTCGTCGTCCCGTACGTGCGGGCGAACGACTCCGCGGCAGCGTACAGCAGCGTGCTCCGCAACATCGGGATCGGCATCCTCGTCGTAACGCTCGTCGGCTCGTTCCTCCTCCGGGACCCGCCGACCGACTGGCTGGACCGCGCGGACGACGACAGCGACGACGAGGGGCTCGCCGCCTCGATCCGCGGGCGGAACTACTCGACGCGCGAGATGCTCTCGACGTGGCAGTTCTGGCTGCTGTACGCGATGTTCATCGCGATGGCGAGCGCGGACCTCCTCGTCATCGCCAACGTGGTCCGGTTCGCGGAGAACTTCGGCCTCGCGGCGTTGATCGCGACGCTGTCGGCGACGCTTCTCCCGATCGCCGCGGGGGTCTCGCGGCTGATCCTCGGCGAGGCGACCGACCGGTTCGACCGCAAGCGCGTGATGGCCGGCTCGTTCCTCCTCGCCGGGCTGTTTCGGCTCGGCCTCGTCGCCGCCGGCGAGGTGGGCAACGGCGCCGTCTTCGTCGCGTGCGTCCTCGGCGCGATGTTCTTTTCCTCGCCGCTGTACGTGTTCTTCCCGTCGATGCTGGCCGACTACTACGGCGCGGCCAACTCCTCGGGCAACTACGCGGTCCTGTACACCGCAAAGGTCGGCGGCGGCGTGTTCTCCGGTACCGTCGCCGGCTACCTCGTCGCGACGCTCGGGTGGACGCCGACGTTCGCCCTCGGCGGCGCGCTGGCGGTCGCCGCGGGGCTGGCGGTGTTCGTCCTCCGGCCGCCGAGCGGCTCCGGTCTGCGCTCGACGGACCCGGCGGCGGCGGACTGACCGATGTCGTTTCGGGCGACTACGCGCTCGACCGCGCCGCCCGCCGGACTGCGACCGACCAGAGCCCGACTGCGACCCCGCCGGCCGCGAGCACCGCGTTGACGCCGGGCGGGCCGAGCGAGAACGGCGTGAACGCGGGCGCGATCGAGACGTGGAGCGCGACGCCAGCCGCGCCGGCGCCGACGACGGACCGCGGCCCCCAAGCCCGCGAGTCGGGCCGCCGCTCCGTCGCGGCGAGGCCTCGGTCGCCGGAGGCGACGAGGACGTGACCGGCGGCGAGCACGACCCCGAGGGCGACCGACCCGCCGAGGTCGACGGCGACGCTCGTCTCGAACGCGCGGTACCAGTAGACGTGCGCGAGCCGCGCGGCCGCGCCGAGCGCCAGGGCGAGCGCGAGGTCGACGACGACGGCCGCGACGCGGCGCGGCGTCACGGGAGCGTTCCGACCACGGCGTAAAAGGGGTCCCCGCCCGGGCGCTCTGCGATCCGGTCCGTCACGTCGAACCCGCTGGCCGCGAGGTAGCGCTCGACGAGGTCGGCCCGCTCGTCCATCGAAGCGGCCCGCCACGCGCGGACGGCCTTCGTCGGGAACATCCGGTTGGAGAAGCTGACGACGACCGTCCCGCCGGGCGAGAGGACCCGGGCGAGCTCCTCGAACACGGGGCCGGGATACTGGAGGTACTGGACCGACAGCGCACAGCAGACGGCATCGAAGGCGTCGTCGGCGAACGGGAGCGACTGATCTCGGTTGAAGTCGCGTACGACATACTCGTCGAGGCGGTCGTTCTCGGCCAACTCGGCCTCGTTGAGCCCGTGGCCGACGACCCGGTCGTAGTCGGTGTCGGGCAGGTGCGAGACCCAGCTACTCATCGCGTCGAGGACGCGGTCGCCGGGGTCGGTCACAGACGCGTACAGCGCGGTCAGCCGCTCTAAGAAGGCGTCGTCGGCGTGGGTGACGAACCGCGGCTCAGCGTAGAACGTCCCGTCGGGGCGGTCGTCCCGCTTGCGCCGGTCGCGGTCCGAGAGGACGGTGGTCACGATACCGGGATCAGGGGCGCCGGGAGTAAGAGGGCGTCGGCGCCGGGAGATGTCGTGGCTCCGTGGCTCGCCGCGGAACGCTCCCGCTGCGGTCCGCCGCGGTCGACCGCCCGCCTGCCCCCACCGGACGGCTTTTTTCGCCGAGCGGTTTACTGTCTGGTAATGGACTCCACCGCCGCGGCCGACGGCGACCTCTTTCCCGCGCCCCGCTCCGAGGTCTTTCGAGATCAGGGCAAGTTCCGCACGCGGTTCAACTTCCCTGGGCGGAACCTCCCGGACCACGACGACCACGGGTACGGCCCGCTCTCGACGGTCGTCGAGTCGTTCATGGACCCCGGCACGCTGATCCGGATACACCAGCACCGCGACGAGGAGATCGTCTCGTGGGTGCCCGCGGGCGTGATGCGCCACGACGACCGCGAGGGGAACGAACTCGTCACGGACGCCGAACACCTCCTCGTGATGAACGCCGGATCGGGCTTCTGGCACGCCGAGGAGACGCTCGCCGACGACCCACCGCTGCGGATGCTCCAGATATTCGTCCGCCCGCACGACCTCGGGTTGGAGCCCGGGATCCAGCACGGCCCGCTGCCGGACCCCGATCCCAGCGAGTGGCGGCGCGTGTTCGCGCCCGCGGGGTCTGACCACCCGTTCACCGTGCGCAACGCGGTCGACTGCTACGACGTCCGCCTCAACGCGGACGCGAGCGCGACGCTCCCCGAGATCGAGGGGCGCGACGCCTACGTGTACGTGTTCGAGGGGTCGGCCGAGGTCGGTGACGCCGCGCTCTCGGAGACGGAGAGCGCCCTGTGGACCGGCGACAGCGCGCCGCCGACCGTGACCGCGGGCGACGACGGGGCGACCGTCGTGGCGTTCCTCGTCGACCCAGACGCGCCGGTGACGCGACAGGGGACGATCGGGCGGTAGGGTCGGCGCCGGACCGGAACCGACCGCGTCGACCACGGTCCGCGTCGGTCGGAAAGCCTCAACTCCCGCCCCGCCGAACGCGGCGTATGCGCACCCCGCTCGCGGCCGTCGGGCTCGTCGCGCTCGGCGTCTGCCTGATGGCGAACCCGCTGTTCCTCCCGGTCGCGGTCGGCGAGCCCGACCCCGCCTACACGCACACGGTCCAGCCGGTCGGCGCGGACGCGGTCGCCGGCCTCGACTCGCCGGCGGCCGAGGCGCGGAACGGCTCCGACCTCGACGCGGTCGTCGCGTACGACGACCTCGACCCGGCTGCCCGAGCGGCGTTCGACCGCGCCCGCGACGCTCCCGAGGGCGGGTTCGGCGTCGAGGACCCCGACGAGCGCGTCGACTCGCTGGCGTACCCGACGGACCCGAGGCTGGGGGACGGGCTGCTGATCGTCGAGCGCGACGGCGAGCGGTACGAGCTCTGGACCCGAACGGTCGAGCGAGAGTCAGACGTCGTCCTAGTCCAGCGGGTCCTCGTCCAGCCGATCGCGTTCCTCGCCGGGTTCCTCGCGGTCGTCGCCGGGGCCGCGGTCGCGCTGCGGGGGCGGCTCGGCGGCGAGTGACGAGACGGGGTCGCGGCGGCGAGTGACAAATCGCGTCCGGCGCGAGGGCGACCCGCCGGACTGCGACCTCACTCTTCGGCCGTCGACGCGGGCGTCGGCTGACCCACCGGCTCGGGCGCGTCGCTCGCCTCGATCGCGCGGCGGGTCGGCTCGCCAATCTCGACGAGGTGACACAGGGGGTTGCCGGGGTAGACGACCGGGTTCTCCAGCAGGCCGATCAGGAGCCCCGTGAACGGGGCCTCCACCGCGACCGCGTCCTGCTTGAACGGGTTGGTGATCGTCGCGATGCGGTCGCCCTCGCGGACGAGCGAGCCGCTCTCGAAGTGGGTGTCGACGATGCCGCCGGAGTCGGCGCGCAGCCACGTCTTCTCGCCCGCGCCGGCGACGATGGTGCGCCAACCGGGCCAGCGCACCGTGTCGGTCTCCAAGAGGCCGTACTCCGCGAAGACGGAGCGCACGCCGGCGAGCGCGTCGTCGATCAGCGGGCGCTGGAACCGGTGGGCCTCGCCCATCTCGATCGTGATCGTGGGGATGTCGGCGGCGGTCGCCTCGCCGCGGAGCGTGCCGCTCGGCCCGTCGCTGTCGATCACCACCTTGGAGCCGAACGCCAGCGCGAGCCGGTGGACCGCCTCGTCGGTCATGTCGGCGCGGACGTGGAGCATGTTCGTCCGGCCGCGCGTGGAGGTGTGGAAGTCGAGTCCGAAGTCGCACGGCGCGATGAAGTTCTCGTAGATCTGGTGGGCCATCCGCTTCGAGCTCGTGGAGCCGGGCTTGCCGGGGAACGACCGGTTCAGGTCGCGGTCGTAGACGGGGAGGTACCGCTGTTGGGCGATGAAGCCGGGGACGTTGAGGACGGGGAGACAGACCAGGGTCCCGGCGAGGTCAGTCAGGTCCCACTCGTGGGCGACCTCGCGGACGACCTCGATCCCGTTGAGCTCGTCGCCGTGGGCCGCGGCGGTGAGGAAGGCGGTCGGCCCGTCGCGCTCGCCGTTGACGATGGTGACCGGGATCCGGACGGGGTCGCCGAGGTACGTCTCGCTGATCCCGTAGCGGATGTTCTGCGTTTCGCCGGGCGGCACCGCCCCGCCGTTGTACGTGAACGCCCGGTCGTCGCTCATGCCTCACCGCAGCGCGGCGTCGGGTATATATATGGCGACCGGCCGACCCGCGGTCTCACGGGCCAGAACCGATCGGCGCGACTTTTACGTCGGCCCGCGCAGGGACACGTATGAGTTCGGACTCGGTTCGGGTGGGAGTGCTGTCGCTACACAACAGCAAGGAGACGAAGGCGATCTGTAACGCCGTCGAGGACCTCGGCCACGAGCCCGTGTGGCTCCGCGAGGAGAACGCGGCGGTCAGCGTCGAGGACGGCGACGTCGCCGTCGAGCCCGCGGTCGACGTGATCGCGAACCGGCTGCTCCTGTCGAACACCGACCAGCCCGCGGAGCTGCTGGGGCTGGCGGCGACGTTCGAGCGCATCCGGCCGATGCTGAACGAGCCGAACGCAGTGCTGGCGTCGATCCACAAGTTCGCCACGGCCGCGACGCTCGCCGACTGGAACATCCGCGTGCCCGACGCGCTGCTCGCGCTGTCGAACGACCGCCTCAACGAGGGCCGCGAGCGGTTCGGCGACGTGGGCGTGTACAAGACCGCGATCGGCACCCACGGCGGCGGGACGTGGAAGGTCGACCTCACCGAGCGCGTGAACCCGAAGGTCGGCAACCGGCAGGCGTTCCTCCAGAAGCTCATCGACCGCGACGACGAGAAGCACCGCGACCTGCGGGTGTACGTCGTCGGCGACGAGATTGTCGGCTCGATGTACCGCTACGCGCCCGAGGGCGACTGGCGGACCAACGTCGCGCTGGGCGGCGCGGTGGAGGACGCCACGGACGACATGCCGCAGGAGGCCGCCGACACGGCCCTCTACGCGGCCGAGGTGATGGACCTCGACTACGCCGGCGTCGACCTCGTCGAGGGGTACGACGGCTGGTACGTCCTCGAGGTGAACCCCACGGCCGGGTTCAAAGGGCTGTTCGAGGCGACCGGCACCAGCCCGGCCCCGCACATCGCGAAGCTGGCGATCGAGACGGTCGGCGGCGAGGTCGACGACGAGGCGGTCGAACGCGTCGCTGCGACCCTCGACGACTCGCGGCCGTCCTGCGCCCCGGCCCCGAAGCCGACCCCCTCCGAACAGCCCGACATCGGCTACATCGAGGAGGTCGTCGTCACCGGCACCTCGGGCTCCACGCAGGCGCTCGCGAAGTCGGACACGGGCGCGACACGGACGAGCATCGACACCCAACTGGCCGCCGAGATCGGCGCCGGCCCGATCAAGAGCATGACGCGGGTCAAGTCGGGCAGCGTGAAGGGCGGCAAGGCCCGCCCCGTCGTCGACCTCGTCATCGGCATCGGCGGCAACCAGCACACCGTCACCGCGAGCGTCGAGGACCGCGGCCACATGGAGTACCCGCTGCTGCTCGGCCGCGACATCCTCACCGACTACCGGGTCGACGTGCGGCGGCGCGCCGACACCGACGAGACCGAGCGCGGCGAGGCGGGCGAGATCCTCGAAGAGGAGGAGTAGACCGTTCCAAAGCCGGCGAACCGGTTCTCGCGGTCGTCTGACAAAAGTATAAGACCGAGGCTGTCGAGGACTGGACACATGGTGAAGAGTACGGTTCGGTTCCCCGAGCCGGTCGTCGAGGAGATCGAATCGCTCGTCGAGGAGGGGCAGTTCGAGAGCAAATCGGAGTTCTACCGATTCTCCGCCGACTACGTGCTCTCCCGGACGCTCGACGAGTACGACCCGCAGACGATCGACTACGACGCGATCGAGGCGGAGGTGATCCCCGACACGGAGCGGGAGCTCGGCGGCGACGCCGACGCGGACGGACCGCCGTTCTTCGACTCCGTCGCGTTCGTCCGGAAGCTCGCGCTCCGCGGGAATTTCAGCGACGCCGAGGACTTCATCGACCACCAGTACGTGCCGGGCGACCGCCACGCCGTCCTCTTGGAGGAGCTCCTCCGGCTGTACCGCGAGGACGCGGCGAGTGACGAGCCGGCGCCGGCCGCCGACCCCGAGCCGGAGCCGCCGAGCCGGAACCGGTAACCCCGAACCACCGACCTGGAACGAACCCGGACCGCCTTCTCACCGAGCGACCTAACTCAGGACTCGTACTCCGCCCAGACGTACCGCGTCCCGTAGCTCCGGTACGGCCGCCACGCCTCGCCGATCTCCCGCATCTCCGCGCGCGACAGCGACTCGCCGTCGTTGTACACCCGCTCGATCCCCTTTCGAACCGCGAGGTCGCCGAGCGGGAGCACGTCCTCGCGCCCGAGCGCGAAGATTAGGTACATCCGTGCTGTCCACTCGCCGACGCCTTTGATCGCGGTGAGTCGGTCGACGACCACCTCGTCGCTTACGCCCGCCAGCGCCTCTCGGGTGAAGTCGCGCTCGTCGTCGTGGAACGCGACGGCGACGTTGCGCAGGTACTCGACCTTCGTGCCGCTGAGCCCGGCCTCGCGCAGGGCCGCCTCGTCGGCCGGGAGGACGCGGTCCGGGGTTGGGTCGCCGCCCAACACGCCCACGAACCGCTCGTGGATGGCCGCCGCGGAGGCGGTCGAGAGCTGCTGATTCACGATCGAGGTACAGAGCCGCGCGAACTCGTCGTCAGCGGCCGCGACGTCGAGCGGACCGTGCCGGTCGACCAGCGTCGCCATCGTCGGGTCCTCGCACAGGGTCGCCGCGACCGGACCGGTCGAGTCCGCGGGCGACTCGGCCTCGGTCGAGTCGGCAGCGCCGTCGACTCCGTCGTCCATGTCGACATCTGAGGACCGCAGGCACGAGTAGGATCCGGTCGGGCCGCCTCCGGGCACGCGGTCGTGAGCGCCCGTCCGCGTCGATAAACTTACAGTTCGTTTTACGTTTGGAAGATGAAAACGTTCAACCATGACGGTTCCGACTCTCCGGTATGCAGCTCGAAGACGTCCAGCGCGTGACGGTGCTCGGTGCCGGAAACATGGGCCACGGCATCGCGGAAGTGGCCGCGCTCGCCGGCTACGACGTGTCCCTCCGCGACATCAACGAGGAGCTCGTCCAGAAGGGGTACGACCAGATCGAGTGGTCGCTCGGGAAGCTCGCCGAGAAGGACCGGATCGGTGACGACGAGGCGGACGCCGCGCTCGACCGCGTCGACGCGTTCGTCGAACTCGAGGACGCGCTCGACGGCGCCGACGTCGTCGTCGAGGTTGTCCCGGAGAAGATGTCGATCAAGAAGGACGTGTACGACGACGTCGTCGCGCACGCGCCCGACGAGGCCGTCTTCGTCACCAACACCTCCAGCCTCTCTATCACCGAGCTGTCGGAGGTCACTGACCGCCCCGAGCGATTCTGCGGGATGCACTTCTTCAACCCGCCGGTGCGGATGGACCTCGTCGAGGTCATCTCCGGGAAGCACACGAGCGAGGAGACGCTCGAACTGATCGAGGGGCTCGCGGAGTCGATGGGGAAGACCCCCGTCCGGGTCCGGAAGGACAGCCCCGGCTTCATCGTCAACCGCATCCTCGTCCCGCTGATGAACGAGGCGGCGTGGATCGTCGAGTCCGGCGACGCGACGATGGAGGCGGTCGACTCCACGACCAAGTTCGACATGGGCCTGCCGATGGGCTCGTTCGAACTCGCCGACCAGGTCGGCATCGACGTGGGCTACCATGTGCTGGAGTACATGCACGAGGTCCTCGGCGACGCCTACCGGCCCTGCCCGCTGCTCGGCGAGAAGGTCGAGGCGGAAGACCTCGGCAAGAAGACCGGCAAGGGGTTCTACGACTACGAGGACGGCGACGGCGCGCAGATCCCGAGCGACGCGCTCGACGACGACGTGCGCCGCCGCCTGCTCGCGGTGATGGCCAACGAGACGGCCGGCCTGATCGGCAACGACGTGGCCGACGCCGACGACATCGACGAGGCGGTCAAGCTCGGCGCCGGCTTCCCCGACGGCCCGGCGAAGCTGGCAGACGAGGAGGGGCTCGACGCCCTCGTCGAGACGCTTGACGCGCTCGCCGAGGAGACCGGCGAGGCGCGCTACGAGGCGACCGACTACCTCCGCGAGGCCGCAGAGTCCGGGGGCTTCCGGGGCGACGCCGGGGGCGCCGGCGACGCGGAGCGCGGGCCAACGTTCGAGGTGCTGAACGTCGACGTCGACGCCGACGCGCGGGTCGGGCACGTCGAGATCGACCGCCCGCACCGGATGAACACGATCAGCGGCGACGTGCTCGACGAGCTCGCCGACGCGATCGACCTGCTCGACGGCGACGACGACGTCCGGGCGATCCTGCTCTCCGGCGCGGGCGACCGCGCCTTCTCCGCCGGCGCGGACGTCCAGAGCATGGCCGCCGGCGGTGCGGACCCGATCCACGCCGTCGAGCTCTCTCGACAGGGCCAGCAGACGTTCGGTAAGTTCGAGGAGTCGGACAAGCCCGTGATCGCCGCCATCGACGGCTACTGCCTCGGCGGCGGGATGGAACTCGCGACGGCGGCGGACATGCGGATCGCCTCCGAGCGCTCCGAACTCGGCCAGCCGGAGCTCGACCTCGGGCTGCTCCCGGGCTGGGGCGGCACGCAGCGGCTCGCGCGGGTCGTCGGCGAGGGGCGCGCGAAGGAGATCATCCTCACCGCCGACCGCTACGACGCCGAGACGATGGCCGATTACGGCTTCGTCAACGAGGTCGTCCCGGGCGACGAACTCGACGAGCGGGCGCAGGAGCTGGCCGAGCAGCTCGCGGGCGGCCCGCCGATCGCCCAGAAGTACATGAAGCGCGCGATCCACGCCGGCCGCACCGACAACGAGGCCGGCCTCGAAGTCGAGGCGATGGGCTTCGGCCACGTGATGAACACCGACGACCTCATCGAGGGCGTCACGGCGTTCATGGGCGACGGCGAGCCCGAGTTCGAAGGGAAGTAACGGCGCGACCCGGGCGGCTCACTCCGTGAGTCGCGCCGTGAATAACGTCCAGCGCGCGTCGTCGCCGTCGGCGAGCGAGTCGTCGACCGTCGACTCGCGTTCGACGACGAAGCCGGCGTTCCGGAGGTGTCGCCGGGTCGCCTCGGCACCCGCGATGTGCCACTGCATCTCGACGCCGGTGTCGAGCCAGTCCGGATTCTCGCCGTGCCACGGTTCCGGCCCCTCCGAGCAGAGGAGTCTGCCGCCCTCGCCGAGGACGCGGGCGAACTCGTCGACTGCGGTCTGGTGTTCGCCCTCCGGAACGTGGATCAGCGAGTGGTAGGCCGTCACCGCGTCGAAGGCGTCGTCGCGGAACGGAAGCCCAATCACATCACCCTGCGCGAGCGACGCCGCGGGAGCGTTCTCGGCGGCCAGCGTCAGCTGCGTGCGCGAGAGGTCGACGCCGACGGCGGTCGCAGCCTCACTCAGCGCCCGGAGGACGGGCGTTCCCTGCCCGCAGCCGGCGTCGAGGACGCGCGCGTCCGGCGACAGCGACGCGCGGAACCGATCGAGGACGGCTCGGCCGCGGCCGTCCTCGACGCGGTCGGCCGCGTACGTCGACGCGAGGTCGTCGTACCCGCGGCGGACGACGTTTTTGTCCACCATGTGCGGAGACACTCGCGGCGGTCGGTTGAACGCTTCGGTGGTCGGAGGGTCGCGGTCCGACCGTCTCGGGTGTTCGGTGCCGCTCAAGGCAGGTCACAGCGGCGTGTCGGCCGCCGCGGCTACCTGCCTGCCGACGCTGGCGATGAGGTAGGCGACGGCGGCGATGAAGAGGGCGACCCCGACGACGTCGGAGACGCCGGGAAGCGCGGACTCGACGAACGCGGGGAGCGTCGTCGCACCGGACAGCGGGACGAGGATCAGGGCGACGCCTCGGCGGAGGGAGCGGGTCGGCTCTGCCATGGTAGCGGTGAGCGCAACGCGGAGAGTAATGTGCGTGACGGTCGGGATCCGTCGCGACCCGTCGCGGTCGCCCCCGTTTCAGACGTAGCCTTCCTCGACGAGGAGTTCGCCGTTGAGCAGCGAGGCGCCGGCCGCGCCGCGGATCGTGTTGTGCGCGAGGCAGTTGTACTTCGCGCCGGCGTCGGTCGTCTGGACGCCGCCGGCGACGATCCCCATCCCGTCCGCGTACGTGCGGTCGAGGCGGGGCTGCGGGCGCTCGGGGTCGTCGTCGCCGAACACCTTGATCAGCTGGTCGGGCGAGCTGGGGAGGTCGCCGACGCCCTCGAACGAGCGCATCGCCTCCCGGAGGTCCGCCGGCGAGGGGTCGTCGGCGAACTCGGCGAAGACGTTCTCGAGGTGGCCGTCGAGCGTGGGGATCCGGTTACAGGAGGCGGCCACGTCGGCGTCATGGAGGGCGACTTCCGCGCCGTCGAACTCGCCGAGCAGCTTGCGCGACTCCGTCTCCATCTTGTCTTCCTCGCCGCCGATGTGGGGGATGGCGTTGTCGATGATCTCCATCGAGGTGACGCCGGAGTAGCCGGCGCCCGAGACCGCCTGGAGCGTCGAGACGCGGACGCTCTCCAGGCCGAACTCGTCGACCGCGGCCAGGGTGGGGACCATCGTGATCGTCGAGCAGTTGGGGTTCTTCACGAGGGCGCCGTCCCAGCCCCGCTCGTCGCGCTGGACCTCGATGAGGCCGAGGTGGTCCGGGTTGATCTCGGGGATCGTGAGCGGTACGTCCGCGGCCATGCGATCGTTCGAGGAGTTCGAGGAGACGACGTAGCCCTCCTCGAGGAAGGCGGGTTCGACCTCGGCCGCGACACCGGAGGGGAGCGACGAGAAGAGGAGGTCGATGTCGTCGCCCGCGACGCCGGCGGGGGTCGTCTCGGCGACCTCCATCTCGGCGACGTCGTCGGGGATGGGCGTGTCGACGCGCCACTTTGCGGCCTCGCGGTAGCTCTTCCCCGCGCTCTCTGCGCTCGCGGTGACCGCGGCGAGCTCGAAGGTCGGGTGGTCGTCGAGCAACTGGATGAACCGCTGGCCGACCGCGCCGGTCGCGCCGAGGATGCCGACTCGTACAGACATTGCGCGTGGGTCCGTGACAGGGACGTAAGTGCGTTCGGATAGGCGTCGATACCGCCGGTCGCGGCGCGTCGCCGCCCGAATCGAGTGAGGTGCGAGGGCCGCGCGCGGCGTCGCTCGCGGAGCAGGAGCGTTAAGCCGCTCGGGGCGGTACTTCCCGCCGCGCGCCATCAGTCCCCGCCCGAGTACTCCCCGATGGGAGCGATGACAGCGCGGAGAACCCAGGCGCGTCACACCGGTCGCTGACGCGACCCGCCCGTCGCCGCGCAGGCGACCGCCCGCCACGAGGGTTTCCCGGTCGACGCGGCACGCCGCCGGAGATGAGACCGGTCGTTAGTGTTGCGGGCGACACCGAACTCCCGAACAGCGACAGCGTCAGTCACTCCGAGTCCCGCAGCACCAGCGGTCCGATGGCGAGCGTCCGCTTCGCGAGGGTGAGCACCCGGAGCACGTACGCGACGAACAGCGAGAACGGGAGCAGGGCGACCGCGAACGCGCCCCCGACGACGAGCGTCACGTGGGCGATCCCGAGCGTGCTCCCGGGGAACGTACCGGCGTCGACGACCGTCACCATCGCCCCCGCGACGACCAGCGCCGGGACCGCGGCGTAGAGGATGAGCCGCGAGAGGTCGATCAGCGCCCACTGGAAGTACAGCGTCTTCACGTGTTCGCGGGCGGGGCCGAACAGCGACAGCGCCTCCCGGAGCCCGTCAAGTCGGTCGCGCTCCGCGTCGGTGAGGGCGTCGCCGTGCTCGTCCGCGATGCGCTCGACCCGGCCGAGCTTCCGGCCGTAGTCGAAGTCGAGGGCGGCGAACACCACGTCGAAGGAGCCGAACTCGGCCCCGTCGAGTCGGCCGCGCACAGCGTCCGCGTTGCCGACGACCCCCGCGGCGAACTCGTCGACGTCCGCCGCGACGCCCGTCTCGTCGGCGTCGCTCTCGTCGGCGCGCTCGCGGACCGACTCGCGGAGGGCGCGAGCGCGCCCCGTCGCGGCCGCGAGGAGCGCGTCGAGGAAGGCGGCGGGGTCGGTCGGCGGGGGCTCGCCGGTCAGATCGGCGACGGAGTCGCGGACTGCGAGCGTGTCGTCCATTCGCTCCTGCTGGTCTCCGAGCGGGCCGTTCTCCTGCGTGAGCACGAGCTGTCCGATCGTGACGACGAGCGTCGCACCCGTGACGATCGCTGTGATCGTCGAGGCGAACAGCGTCTCGATCGGGTCGCTCGCCCCGACTTTCCCGGCGAGCGACGGGGAGAGGGAGGTCGCCGCGGCGACGAACGCGACGAAGACGGCGAGCGTCAGGACGCCCGCGACGACGAGGCGGTTCGCGCGCAACAGCAGCCAGAGCTTCGCTCGGTTCTCGTCGGCGCGCTCGCGCATCGTGTCCGCGGTGTCCGCGCTCTCGCGGCGCTCGGGTCCGTCCGGGCTCGCCTCGGATCCCGCGGCTCCGCTCATCGCGCTCCGGCGGTCGGCGCGCGGTCGTCGTCGAGACCGGCCGCGTCGACCCCGCGGGTCGCGGCCGAACCGACACCTGCGCTCGCTCGGCGCGGACCGAGGCGCTCCACCGCGGACTCCGGGTACATGCTGCCGGACACGACAGGGCGCGGTGGAATAAATGTATGCGGCGGTCGATGACCCGCGCGTCCGCGGACGCCCTCGAGCCGTCGACAGTCCGGTTCGGTCCGAGCCGACCGTGAGGCCGGACGCAACCCACAACCCGCCACTCGCCGAAGGAGTGGTATGTCGACAGCCGCCGACCTCGACGTCACGCTGGTCCGCAACGCCACGCTCCTCGCGACCGTCAACGGGACGACGTTCCTCGTCGACCCGTTGCTCGCACCCGAGGGGGCGCTCCCGCCGATCGACGACACGCCGAACGACCGGAACAACCCGCTCGTCCCGCTGCCCGACGCCGACCTGTCGCACGACGCGGTGGTCGTCACGCACCGGCACCCCGACCACTTCGACGACGCGGCGAGAGAGCGACTCGACGCGGACGTGCCGCTGTTCTGCCAGCCCGCGGAGGCGGAGGCGTTCGCCGAGGACGGGTTCACCGACGTGCGACCCGTCGCGGACGAGGCGGCGTTCGATGGCGTCACGCTCCACCGGACGCCCGGTCGCCACGGGCACGGGAAACTGGCCGAGCAGATGGGGCCGGTCTCCGGGTTCGTCTTCGAGGGCGAAGAGACGCTGTACCTCGCCGGCGACACGGTCTGGTACGAGCCGGTCGCGGAGACGCTCGGGGAGTTCGATCCCGACGCAGTCGTCCTCAACGGGGGTGCGGCCCGGTTCAACCAAGGGGAGCCGATCACGATGGGAGTAGCGGACGTCGCGGCCGTGCGCGAGGCCACCGACGCCGCCGTCGCCGTGGTCCACATGGAGGCGATCAACCACTGTCTACTCTCGCGCGAGGAGCTGCGGGCGGCGACTGAGGACGTGCGCGTGCCGGAGGACGGCGAGCGGATCGAGTTCTGAGGCGGGCGGGGGAACCGTTTGGCCGCTCGTCGGAGACCTCTCTGCGTGAACGAACCACGTGGCGGAACCCGATGCCACGCCCGCTCGGAGGGTCGGCGGTGACACGAGCGCAGCCAGGAGAGCAACTGGTCGGGGCGTACCTTCGCGTCGTCGAAGAGTGCGATCTGGTCACGCACAACCAGCGCTCCATGGAGCGAGGCGACCAGATGGAGCTCGACGTGCTGGGGGTCAAGTCGACCCCCGAGGGACAGCGGATCGTCGCCTGCGAAGTCGTCACGCACCTCGACGGTCAGCTGTACTCCGGGACCCCCTCGACTGACGAGTGGGCCGAGTACGGCAACGCCAGCTACCAGTATAGCCTAGAGCAGATCTCCGAGAAGTTCGAGCGTGTCGTCGGTTACCTCGACGTCGTGTTCGACGACCTCTCGCTGGCTGAAATCCAATTGTAGTCCCCGTACGTCAGCGTGGGACACCAGACCGACGGGCTCGCCGAGGTCGTCGAACGCACCGAGTCGGCTCACGAACCCGCCGTCCGGCTGGTGATCGACGACGACTACACGGACCGAATCGCGGAGCTTCGCGACGCCGCAGGGTCGTCCTCGAAGGACTACAGCGAGACGGGGTTCCGGTACCTACAGACCCTCGAAGGGATGCGATAGCCCCGGCTGAGAGGAGGGAAGACGAGCGGTGAGATGCGAGCCGCGAGAAGGTCCGGGTGCGAGAATCGAACCCGCGTCTCAGCCTCCACAAGGCTGAAGGATAGTCCACTACCCTAACCCGGACACGCGTCGTCAACTACCCCGCTTCGATAAATAACGGTTACGACTCCCGGACGGGCGTGGCATCGAGTGGCGTCCGCAGCGGATCGCCCCGCCCACGGGATACGCCCCGAGGAATTGGTCACCGCGTCGCTTTTGAGGGCTGCGGGCGTACGAACTGCTAACTGTGGCCTTTACCGACAAGATCTACGTGAAGAACCACCGGCAGCTCGCCTCCCAGCTGGAGGCGAACATCCCGAAGGGGGCGTTCGCCGGCGCGACCCTCGACCTGCTGTTCACCGGCGACGGCCTCTCGAAGCTCGACGAGACGAGCCGCGACCGCGTCCTCGACTTCGCCGAGGACTTCCTCGACTGTAACTGCGACGCGAACCCCTACTGCGGCTGTCCCGAGGAGAAGTTCATGCGCTACGTCCTCGAACTGCGCGCCGAGGGGCTCGGCCCGCAGGCCATCGTCGACGTGATGACCGACGACTACATGGTGTACGCGTACACCGGCGACGTGCTCTCCTTCCTCGACGACTCCGTGCGAAAGCTGGAGGCCGTCGAGACCCTCGCGGACGTCGACGGGAACGAGGAGATGTCCGAGCGGGCCCGGAGGGCGAAGCGGGAGCTGTCCGGGTGAGCGTCCGCGCTCGTCGCACGACGCGCGAGTAATTCGACCGACCGTCGCCGTCCGACGACCCGCGGGTCCGCTTCCCGGTGGCGGGGAGCGGCCGAACGGTCTAAGTGCGCGCACGCCCGAATTCGGCTAATGAGTCTTCGGCCCGCGTGGCTAACGTTCAGGCGATACGCGGCGGCGACGACGGGGATGACGCTCGTCCTCTTCTCGCTCGGCGTCTACACCGCGGCGACCGGCTCGGGGCTGGCGTGTCAGGCCCAGTGGCCGCTGTGTTCCGACCAGCTGATCCCGGCGCTCACGATCAACCCCGACTTCATCGAGTGGTTCCACCGGGCGTGGGCGATGGTCACCGGCTTCCTCATCGTTGGGGTCGCCGGGTGGACCTGGCTCGGCTCCGGGTTCGACCGCCGGACTCGACTGGCCGCGACGCTGGCGGTCGCAATCCTCCCGGTACAGATCACGGTCGGCGCGATCACCGTCACCCTCAGCGGCCTCGTCCCCGGCGGGTATACGGTGTCGACCCACGCCGCACACCTGTCCGTGGCGCTGACGATCTTCACGCTGCTGGCGCTCGCGACCATCTGGGGCGGCGGGCGCGGGAACGCGCGGCTGCTCCGCGCGGCCGCGGGCATCGCACTCGCCGGGATCGTCGCCAGCGCGCTCTTCTCGCGGGCGGTCCCGTTCCTCACCTACGCGCCGCCGGCCCAGGCCGCCTTCTACGTCACCGGGCTCGCCGGCCACCTCGGGCTCGTCGCGACGATCGCTTACGCGACGGAGGCGGTCCGGTCGAGTTACGACGGGCTCGGCGCGGGCACCGCGAAGGCCGTCCGCGCGCTCGCGGTCGGGTCGATTGGCGCGCTCGTCGGCACGCTGCTGCTCGGCCGCGACCTCGTGTTGTACACCGCGACGTGGCAGCAGATCAACCTCGTCGCGCTGGGCGTCGCGGTCGCGCTCGCTGCGGGCGCGGCGTGGACGCTCCGCGGGGCAGACGAGGTGCGCGACGGCTCCGTGCCGATCGGCGGCGACTGATCGGGCCGCTCGCCGTCGCGTGGCGGCCGCGATCGAATCGGCGTCTCTCCTGAACGACCCTGTCAGACCCCCGCAGTTCGGCAAATATTGCTACCCCGCGGCCGAAACGTTGAAACCGTGATCAACCGACGGACGGTGTATGGACGAAAACCGTGCTGTGAACCGGCGACAGTACCTGACCGCGGTCGGTGCGAGTGGCCTGGCGGCCACCGCAGGCTGTATCGGCGGCGGCGGGGGCGGCGGCGAGACGATCACCATCGGCTCCGACATCCCGTACGCGCCCTTCGAGTACCGCAACGAAGCGGGCGACCTCATCGGATTCGACGTCGAGATCGCCGAGGCCGTGTTCGGCGAACAGCTCGACATGGACTACGAGTTCCAGGAGACCTCCTTCGACGGGATCATCGCGTCGCTGAACAACGCGAATTTCCGCGTGATCATGAGCGCGATGACGATCAACGAGTCGCGCGCCGAGCGGGTCGACTTCTCGGACCCGTACTTCACCGCGTACCAGACCGTCCTCCTCTTAGAGGGCAGCGACATCGGCTCCCGCGAGGACCTCCAAGGCACGGCCGTTGGCGTCCAGCGCGGGACGACCGGCGAGGCCGCCGCCGAGGACCTCCAGGAGGAGTTCGACGGCGACCTCCAGATCGAGAGCTACGACCAGATTAACGGCGCGTTCGACGCGCTGCTCAACAATCAGGTGGACGCAGTCATCAACGACAACACCGTGAGCGCCTCGTTCGCCGCAGAGAACGAGGAGGTCGTCTTCCTCGAGGGCGACGGCGTCGCGGCCGACCGCGACAACGCGCCGCCGTACCTCACGCTGACCATCGAGGAGTACGGGATCGCGTTCCGGCAGGACGACGACGACTTCCGAGAGGAGGTCAACGGAGCCCTCGCGACGATCCGCGAGAATGGCACGTACGAAGAGATCTACAACGAGTACTTCGACGGCTGAGTCTCCGGACCTCGCCGTTTCTACCTGACATCACATGGCAACACAGACAGAATCGGAGTCGAGCGGCGGCGGCGTACTGATGCGCGACCGGCTGGTGAAGCGGGTCGGCGAGGTGGCCGCCGGGGGGTTCGTGTTGGCCATCGGGGGGCTCTTAGCCTGGATCCTCTCGACGCAGGTCAACTACGACCTGCTCGCCTCGCCGCTCATTGCGCGGCGATTCGCGGAGGCGTTCTTCCTGGTCGTCCAGATCGTCGTGATCTCGAGTCTCCTCTCCGTGTCGCTCGGCGTCCTCGTTGGGCTCGGCCGGATCTCGACGTCGAACGTCACCGGACGGATCGCGAAGGGGTACGTCGAGTTCTTCCGCGGCACGCCCCTCCTGTTCCAGCTGTTCGTCATCTACTTCGGCGTCCCCCGACTCTGGGCGACCGGCGAGTTCCCCTTCTCGGACTGGGCGATCCCGGCCGCGATCATCGGACTCACGCTGAACCACGGGGCGTACGTCGGCGAGGCGATCCGCGGCGGGATCGACGCCGTCCCGAACGGCCAGATGGAGGCGGCGCGGTCGCTCGGGATGTCGCGCGTGATGGCGCTGCGGCAGGTCGTCCTCCCGCAGGCGTGGCGCAACGCGCTCGCGGCCATCGGCAACGACCAGATCATCCTCGTGAAAGACACCTCGCTGCTGACCGTTATCGCCGTCCCGGAGATCATGAGCGTGTTCCGAAATATCAACAGCAACCAACTGGACCCGTGGACCCCGCTCGTGTGGGTGTGCGTGCTCTACCTCGCGATCACGATGTCGATGAGCCAGCTCGTCAACGGACTGGAGCGCCGGTCGGACTGGGGGTCCGACAGCCGCATGTTCGGCCGGCTGTCGGGGCTCGGCTCCGGCGACGACGACGACGGAGGTGAGGAGGCGTGACCGGTCCGCTCGTCGAGTTCGACGGGGTCGACAAGTCGTTCGGCGACACGCAGGTGCTGTACGACGTCGACGTCGACGTCGACGAAGGCGAGGTCGTCGTCGTCATCGGACCGTCCGGGTCCGGGAAATCGACGCTGCTCCGATGTGCGAATCGGTTGGAGGAGATCCAGGGCGGCGACATCCGGCTCGACGGTCAGTCGGTGATCGAGACGGACGTCAACGAGATCCGACAGCAGATCGGGATGGTGTTCCAGTCGTTCAACCTCTTCCCGCACAAGACCGCGCTGGAGAACGTCGCGCTCGCGCCGGAAAAGGTGAAAGGCGAGCCGGAGGGCGAGGCGAAACGGGCGGCGGCCGACCTCCTCGACCGGGTCGGGCTCGCCGATCAGGCCGAGTCGTACCCGGGCGCGCTCTCGGGCGGCCAACAACAGCGCGTCGCCATCGCCCGCGCGCTCGCGATGGAGCCACGGGTGATGCTGTTCGACGAGGTCACGAGCGCCCTGGACCCCGAACTCGTCGGCGAGGTGCTCGACGTGATCGAGGGGCTCGCGGCCGACGGGATGACGATGGTCCTCGTCACCCACGAGATGGGGTTCGCCCGCGAGGTCGGCGACCGCATCGTCCTGATGGCCGACGGCCGGGTCGTCGAGCGGACGGAGACGCGGTCCTTCTTCGACGAGCCGTCGACGAATCGCGGCCAGCAGTTCCTCTCGCGGCTGCTGTAGGGTCGGGCCGCGCTCAGAACTCGGTCACGACCTCGACGCCCCGCACGTCGTACTCATCCATTGCGGCGAGTCGGTCAGAGATCTCCGACAGGGACAGCTCGCGGGCGACCAGCCCGCCGGGGTCGATCCCCGTCGCCTCGATCAGCGCGAACAGATCCGGGTAGCTCGTCGGCGGCATCCCCCGCGACCCGAGGAACGAGATCTCCCACCGGGTCATCCAGTCGGTCGGGAGCGACACCTCGCCGCGTTCGGCGTCAGTCGTGAGCCCGACCTGGACGTGTGTGCCCCGTGGACGCAGCGACCGGACGGAGTTGCGGCAGGTCTCCGCGATCCCGAGGGCGTCGAGCGAGACGTCCGCTCCCCCGTCGGTCAGGTCGCGAACGCGCTCGGGAACGGTTCCGGCCGTCCCGCCGTCCTCGGTCGCCGCGCCCGCGTCGGCCGCGGTCGGGTTCACGGTCTCGGCGGCGCCCAGATCGCGAGCGAGCGAGAGGGCCGCGTCGTCGACGTCGACGGCGATCACGCGCGCCCCGAGCGCCGCGGCGATCTGGACCGCGGAGAGGCCGACGCCCCCGCACCCGTGGACGGCGACGGCGTCGCCGCCGCCGACGGTCGTCCGCTCGGCGAGCGCGTGGTACGCGGTCATGTACCGACAGCCGAGCGCCGCGGCCGCGGTCGCGCCCAGCCACTCGGGGCGCTCGACGAGGTTGTAGTCGGCCGCCGGGACCGCCACGCGCTCCGCGAAGGCGCCCGGGGCGGCGGCCTCGAACCCCAGCGCGCGCCCGTCCTCGCAGACGTTGCCGGCTCCGCGGCGGCAGTGCGGACAGGTGCCGTCGCCGAGCGAGAAAGGGACGACCACGCGGTCGCCGGGGCGGAACCGGTCGACCTCGTCGCCGACGGCGACGACCTCGCCGGCCGGTTCGTGGCCGAGCACTTGGCCGCGCGAGACGCGGTCGTCCGCCCACTCGCCGTGGCCGGACCACGCGTGCCAGTCGCTGCGGCAGACGCCACAGGCGTCGACGCGGACGACGGCACCGTCGGACGCGGGTTCGGGGTCGGGAAGCTCGCGGACCGCAAGCGGCTCGCCGTAGTCTCGCAGGATCGCTGCGCGCATGCGTCGATCCACCGGGGGAACCGACAAAGGTCTCCCGGGAATCTCGACCGTATCCGGATTATTTCGCACTTTTTCGACTTGATCTCAGCGCATGACAAGTGATAGGCGAGTAAGGTTTATCATGTCCCAGTCGACTCGTTGACACGTGTCGCGACCGATGCAACGGCGCCCCGGGATCGCGTATCGACGGCCCGGGGCCGACCCCGCCCGGTTTGTGATCGAGGCCTCCGGGGAGCCGCGGCTGGACGCGCCGGAGCGCCCCGACGGCGGCTGGCTGGACTGCGTGGCCGAGGAGGACCGGGAGCGGCTGCGAGAGGCGCTGCGGAACGGCGGCCCGGTCGACGTCGTGTACCGAGTCGCCGCCGACGGGGAGCCGCAGTGGGTCCACGAGCGCGGGCGGCGGACGGAGAACGGCGACGTGGAGGGGTACCTCTTCCTCGCCGACGAGCGCGTCGAGCGCCGAAGGCGGCTGGAGCGACAGCGGGAACAGCTCGAGGAGTTCGCGAGCGTCGTGAGCCACGACCTCCGGAGCCCGCTCTCCGTGGCGGTCGGCAACGTCGAGTTGGCCGACGAGCTCGGCAACGACGCGTCGTCCGAGCGGCTGGACCGCGCGCTCGACGCGCTCAACCGCATGGACGACCTCATCAGCCACCTCCTGACGCTGGCCCGCGAGGGCAAGACGGTCCAGACCGCCGAGCCGACCGACCTCCGGTCGGTCGTCGATCGCGCGTGGGGGACCGTCGGCGAAGCGTCCGACGCCGCGCTCATCGTCGAGGGGTCCCTCGGGACGGTAACGTGCGACGCCGACAGGCTCCGGCAGGCACTCGAGAACCTCTTTCGGAACGCGATCGAACACGGGACCCCCGACGAGGCCGACCGCGCCGGCGGTGACGAGGCCGACGACCGCGTCGCGCCCGGGACGTTCGCCTCGCGAGAGGGGTCGCAGACCGACGAGGCTTCCGCCGACCCCGACGACGTCGCGGTCTGTATCCGGGTCGGCCGGACGGACGAAGGGCTCTACGTCGCGGACAACGGTCCGGGGATCCCCCCCGAGCAGCGAAACGACGTCTTCGAGCCGGGGCACACGACCGCGCCCGACGGGACGGGCTTCGGGCTCGCCATCGTCGAACGGATCGCGGAGGCGCACGAGTGGACCGTCTCGGTGACGGAAAGTCGCGAGGGCGGCGCGCGGTTCGAGTTCTGCTGCGCGGAGTCGATCGAGGCCGCGGGGGCGAGCGACGGCGGCTCGGGGCCGAGTTCGCCGTGCCTCAGTGGCGGCGGGAACCGGTGACCGACGCCCGCGGTCGGCTCACATGAAGTCCGTGAGCCCGGCCTGATCGTCGTCTTCCTCGTCGTCGGTCGGCTCGTCAGCGGCCGCGCCGTCCGCCGACGCGGGCTGCTCGGTTTCGGCCGCGGTTTCGCCGGCGCCGTCGCCCGCCAACTCGTCGGCCGCGACCGGGTCGACCTCGTCGTCCCCGCGGTCCGCCTGTCCGAGCGCGAACGCGCCGTCTGCGTGCTCCTCGATCAGTTCCTCGCGCCGGGCCTGCGCGTCCTCGACGATGGACGCTACCTTGTTCGTCGACTCGCCGGAACCGGTGACGAAGGCAACGCCTTCCTCGTCGAGGTCGTAGGCCGCCGCCATCGCGACGGTCAGCTCGCGCGGTTTACAGTGATGGGTGACCGCCTGAAGGAACGGCAACACCTCGCGTCTGGCGGTCGCGACGCTACACCCGCTCGCGGCCGCGATCTTCCCGACGACCTCGTCCGCGGTCGCGTCTGAGGACGACCAGAACTGTGGACGGCCGTACCGTGTCCACCCGCCCTTCTCACCGTCGCGGGCGGCCGCGACCCCGGCGGCCGCGTTGTCGGTCGCGTACCGCCAGTAGGAGTAGTTCTGCGTGGCGCGGACGCGGCCGAGCCACACGTCGGCGTTCGCGAGGAAGTCGTACGCGCGGACCGCCTCCGCCGGCTCGTACACGTCGAGGAGGTTGTTCTCGATCCACGCCGTCAGGTCGTCGGGCGTCTCGTCGACGGCGTACGCCGACTGGAGCGCCTCCTCGGCAGACTCCTCTTTCAGCACGGCGTCGAGGAACGGGAAGAGTCCGAGCGCCTTGTCTCGGTCGCCGGTGACGACGTCCGCGACCGTGATCGAGTCGCGACCCTGCGTGGCGGCCTGGAGGTCGTTGATCGCGCCGCGCAGGTCGCCGCGGTTCCCCTCAGCGATCCGCTGGAGGGCATCGGACTCGAACTCGATCCCCTCCTTGCGGCAGACGTCGCGGAGGACGGGAACGATGGAACGCGCGGAGACGTCGCGGAACTCGATCTCTTGGGTCGCGTTCCGGAGCCCGCGCGACATGTCGTAGTAGTCGTTGGCGATGAGCACGATGGGCTGGCCGGACTCCTTGACCAGCTTCGTGATCGCCGAGGCGCCGCCGCGGTCGTAGTTGCCGTGGATGTTGTCGGCCTCGTCCACGATGACGAGCTGCCGCGAGGCGGTGTCGCCGCCCGCCACGCCGCCGCCGGCCGCGCTCCCGCCCAGCGTGGCGTTGCGCGCCGCGCGCCCGGCGAACCGCTCGATGACGTCGGCGGTGCGCTGGTCGGAGGCGTTCAGCTCCACCGTCTCCCACTCCATGTCGTTCGCGAGCGCGTGCGCCGCGCTCGTCTTCCCGACGCCGGGGCTACCGTGGAGGACGACCGCCTCGCGGTGGTCGTCCCATGAGCGGGCCCACTCCGCGAACGCGTCCCGGGCCTTGTCGTTGCCGCGCACCTCCGAGAGCGTGCTCGGGCGGTACTTCTCCGTCCAGTCGGGCATTACCGAAGCAAGGAGCGAGCCGCGTTTAGTGGTTGCGGAGCGGTGGCCGAGCGGGCCGGCGGCGGCGGGGCTCGCCGATCGATTTTCGACTCTGGTATTCGCGTCAGCAAGTACATAAGGGCGGTCCGCGACGTCCCGGCCAACCAGCAGCCGACCGCACGGAGCCTATCCCTCGACGGTGAGTCCGGGCGCTCCGCCTCGCGTTCGTCGGTGACCCGCTGGATTCACTGTATGAAATCACGCACCCACTCCGACGCGGACGACCGCGCGGTGAGTCCCGTTATCGGCGTCATCCTGATGGTCGCGATCACTGTCATCCTCGCCGCCGTCATCGGGACGTTCGTGCTCGGTCTCGGCGACCAGCTTGGCCCCACCGCGCCGCAGGCGACGTTCACCGTCGACGGCAACAACTCGTCGGTTGTCAACGTCACGAAAAACGGCGGGGAGACGCTCGACACGAGCGATCTGACGCTCTCGATCGACGGCACGCGGGCGAGCAGTAGCATCAATGACGGCGACTGGCAGACGGGAGAACGGAAGTCGCTGAACTACAGCAGCATCAGCCCCGCCCCGAGCGGCGAGGCCACCGTCCGGATCGTCCACGACCCGAGCGGGAACTCCATCTTCGAAACCGCGTGGGACTTCAGCTGATCGCGTAGACTCCCCACTGTCGCTCTCGACATCGGTTTTTCGGCGCGCTACGGGAACGGACGGCGTCCGATAGCGGGTCGTCCGCGGTCGAACACCCCCGATCGAGCCGTCGCTCCAGAAGCGAGCCCTTCCGCGGGAACCGATTACGAATCCCCGTCGGAGGGCGGCCGCTCCGAGAGCCGATCGAACCGGTCCTGGGCCGCCTCCGCGCGGCGCTCCGTCCGTTCGGGCTCGTACGTGGCGGAGTCGAGACGTCCGCCGCTGACCGTCACCGAGAGGACCGCGTCCGCGTGGCGTCCGTCCGACGGGAGCTGCGCGGCGTCCACCACCGCGTTCCCCACCTCCTCGCCGTCGCGTTCGAAGAATGCGGTCGCCAGGCCGTCCTCGACGTTGTCGACGACCGCGGTGTACTCGCCGTCGGGGAGGTCGACGTCGGTCACTCGTAGCTCACCTCCAAGACGCGTTCCCCGTCGGCGTCCGAGAGTGTCACCGTGTCGCCGGCGTTGTTCCAGATCGGCGACCCCGACCCCCAATACAGTTCGGTGGTGGTGTCGATCCCGCCCCCCGTCCGGAGCGTCACCGTCGCGCCCGCGTCGAGCGTGAAGCCTGACGGGAACCCGTAGCTCCGGCTCGCCTCGTCCGCGACGGTCCACCCGGACAGGTCGACCGGATCGTCGCCCGCGTTCTCGAAGACGACGTACTCGCCGTTCAGGTTCTCGCCCTCGTCGCCCTCGGCGTCCGCGTTGATCGCCGCGACCTCGATGGTCGCGGTCGGATCGGTCGACGTCGTCTCGTTTTCGTCGTCGCTCTCGTCGGTCTCATCTCCGGAGCTGTCGTCGACCGGATCGCCGCCGAGCCGGTCGCGTTCGACGGCGTCGTCGCCCGCGTCCAGTTCGATCGGCTCGCCGTCGCGGAGCGTTAGCGGGTCCGTGAGCGCGTCGCGCTGCGTCCGCACGGAGACGCCGTTGCCGTCGCTCACGAGGACGATCGACCCGTGCGTGGCGGTCCAGTAGGTCGGGAGCGACCGATCCGCGAACCGCTGGAGCACCTCCTCCGTCGGGTGGCCGTAGCGCGAGTCGTACGCGCTCGAGACGACGATCGCCTCCGGCGCGACCGCGTCGATGAACGAGCCGCTCGACGAGCTCGACGATCCGTGATGGCCGGCCTTCAGCACGGTCGACCGCAGCTCCGACCCGTACGCGTCGACCAGATACGCCTCCTGATCGTCCTCGGCGTCACCGGACAGGAGGAAGCTCGTCTCCCCGTAGGTGAGCTTGAGGACGATGCTGTTCTCGTTGCGGGCTTCGCCCTCGAGGTACGGGTCGGGCGGACCGAGCACGTCGACATCGACCGCGCCGAACTGGATCGCGTCGCCCTCGCGTGTCTCGTACAGCGTCACGTCGTGTTCCTCGACGGCGTCGAGGTACTCGGCGTAGGTCTGCGTGCTGGCGGCGATACCGGGGTCGTAGACGGCACCGACCCCCTCCGCCTCCGTCTGGTAGTGTTCGATGATCGCCGCGTTGCCGCCGATGTGGTCCGCGTCGTTGTGCGAGACGACGAGGTGGTCGATCCGGTCGATCCCGTGCCGCCGGAGGTACGCCAACACGTACTCGCCGTCGTCGTTGTAGTGGCCCGTGTCGACGAGCATCGTCTCTCCGTCCGGCCCGAGGACAAGCGTGCTGACCGACTGCCCGACGTTGATGTAGTGGATCTCGACGGTGTCGTTCGCCGCCTCGACCGTCGCGTCGTCGCCCGCGTCCGGCCCCGTCGGCGCCTGCTCGCCGGGGACCGCGCCGGCGCAGCCCACGAGAAAGACGATCCCCACGACGAGGAGGACGGGGAACGCACCGCCCGTTCGTTTCATGTTTCGTTAACATGTTACGGGGGCAAAGAGGTACGCATCTGTTGGCGATCCACACGTGAACGAATCGGATACGGGCCGCGGGCTCCGTGACAGACGGTAATCGGCGGAAAGGGGGCTCCCGTTTCCCGATTGCCGCCATCGGTCGCACCGATTCTGTCGGAATCCGCCGTGTTTTCAGGCGCGACACGCCAGCGTTCGATCATGACCGCGAACGCGACGGTCGACTTCGATCTGCTGGCGCGGTTGACGGACGCCCCCGGTCCGGCCGGGTACGAGGACCGCGTGCGCGACGTCGTGCGCGACGAACTCCCGCCCGTCGACGCCGTGCGGACGGACGCGATGGGGAACGTCGTCGCGACCGTCCGCGGGAGCGCGGACCCCGACTACGAGGTGCTTGTCGCCGCGCACATGGACGAGATCGGGCTCATCGTGAGCGACGTCGACGACGACGGCTTCCTCTCCGTCGAGTCCCTCGGCGGCTGGAACCCGGACGCGCTCCGCGGGCACCCGGTCACCGTCCACACGCGGGAGGGCGACTACGACGGCGTGATCGGCATCACCGCCGCGCACACCGCCGCCGACGAGGCGCCGGACGACTGGACGCTCGACGACGCGCACGTCTTCACCGGGCTCGACCCCGAGGAGGCGAACCGCCGGTTCGGCGTCGGCGACGTCGTGACCTTCGACAGCGACCTGCGAGAGATCGGCGAGTGCGTCTCCGGTTCCTCACTGGACGACCGCGCGGGCGTGTACGTCATGTTGGAGACCGCGAGACGTGCGGACCCAGACGTGACCGTCCACTACGCCGCGACGGTCCAAGAGGAGGTCGGCCTACGCGGCGCGACCGCCCTGGGAGTGGACGTCGACCCCGACCTCGTGGTCGCGCTCGACGGGACGCTGGAGCAGTCGTATCCGGGGGTCGACCCGTCGAACGCGATCTCGGCGCTCGGCGACGGCGTCGGGATCAAGCGGAAAGACGCGACCGTCATTACGACCCCGAGCGTCGTGGAACGGTTCGAGTCCGTCGCCGAGAGCCGCGACATCCGCTTCCAGCGCGAGGTGTCCTGGAACATCGGGACCGACACCGGTGGGCTCCAGACCACCGGCGGCGCGCGGCCGGTCGGAGCGCTCTCGATCCCCGTTCGCTACCATCACTCCGCCGTCGAAACGGCGAACGTGAACGACATCGAGGCCGCCGTCGACCTCCTCACCGCCTTCCTCGACACCGAGAGCGGAACTCTCCGGTGAGCACAGAAGCGACGTGCCGGCGAGCGGAAGGGCCGGAGCGGCGTGCGACACGTCGCCGCCGTCGAAGTCTCGCGGTGTCGGCGGGTCTGCGGCCCGCGACCGACTACGGAGGATACGTCCGTCAGCCGCGATCGTCGGTGGTCTCGCAGGCGTTGGGATTCGTCGTGTACCAGACGGACACGTCACCCGTGCGGGACCGTTGGACGCCTCCGATGTGGACGTTCAGTCCGAGACACGACGCGTGCACCTCGCCGAAGTCGAACGCCTCCCACTCCGAAGTCGGTTGGTCGTCGCGCCACGCATAGAGCAGGCACCCCTCGACCTGGGTCGGGAACCCTTCGAAGGAGCCACTGCCGGCCGCCGCTACGCTCGAGGAATCGTCCGCTTCCGGTTCGGCCGCCGAGACGTCCATCTCCGTCCAGTACAGCGGCTCCTCGTCGTCGAGTATCGCGACCGAGACGGTGTGGGGTCGAAAGTCGAGGTTCTCCACTTCGATCTCGCCGAGCCTGAGGGCAGGGGACGCGCCACGGTCGAGCGTACTACACCCCGCGAGGCCGGCGACGATCGCGCTTCCGCCCGTTTGGAGGGCCTTCCGACGGGTCAGGCGGGCCATAATATTGAATGGATAAACGCGGAGAAAAAGTTCGTGGCTGACGAGGTAGGGCGAGGTAGCCGACGGTGCCTGAAGGTCCTGCGAGGCCCTCTCGGTGACGATTCGTGTCTGTGCGCACGGCCGTATCTACGCGACGAGTAGCCGATTCGTATATGTCCGCACGACCGACGACGAGCTGGTCGTTTTCGGACGGTCCGCGAAAAATTTCGTATGGGACCGCTGAGCGGCCGCTAGACGGGATATAAGCTTCGTTTATCGCTTTGTTTATCATTGTAAATCCTCGAATTGGCTGCGTCGGTTTTCCAGGCGCTTCATGTCCGCACTGAAGTCGTAGTGCTGCCGCACGGTCTCCGGCGTCGCGTCGACGCGCTCCGCCACGTCCTCAACCGAAATCCCCTGCTCCCGCATGTTGTAGATCGTCCCCGTCCGGATGCGGTGGGGCGAGTGGGTCGACGGACAACCGCTCTCGTAGCCGTGTTCCAAGAAATCGTAGTCGTCCGGATCACGGTCGTGGGGACAGTCGCCGATCAGGCAGGGCTGCGTCATCATGTACATCCACCGGCGGACACTCGCATCTGTCGGGCGACCCTGAACCGTCGTGACGAGCGGCTCGCGGTCCGCGTCGTCGGTCTTGTCGATCCGCTTCGTCTCGATGTAGTCGCGGAGTACCTCGACCTCCTCGGCCGTGAGCGAGACGACGCGCTGGCTCTTCAGGTGGTTTTTCAGTCGCGTCCCGGACTCCAGGCGGCTCACCATGTACAGGTGCGGGCCGATCTCATCGGGGAGGTACTCCGTCTCTGTGTAGCCCCACTGATCCGTCTCGTAGGCGTCCTCATCGTCGGGTTTGTAGTATGTGGTGGCCTTTACGAGGACGGTGTTGGATGTACCGCTGTGGGTCCTGCCAGATTTCTTGATCCTCAGAGGGACGTGCTGAACACAGAGCATAGAGTTAGCACCGAACTCGGAGTCGTGAGTCGGGGTTGACGGCAGAGACAGGGAGCGGCCATCGTTCTCGGTTGTTCACAGAGATTATGACTCCCGAATCCAGTTCACCGGATATGTCTCTTAGTACGGATACGCTCCTCTTCAGCATCGTGCTGATGCTGTTTGGCGTTCAGACCGCGTTACCGGTAACCGAAGGCGGGGCAAGCTTCCTGTTCGCCGGACTCGGCCTCGCTGTCCTGGCACTAGTTGGGAGTGTCGTTATGTCCATACGGGACGCAGACACCTGAGCAACGGGTGAGGAGAACGTAGAGCGGTAAGCTACTCTCTTGTGCCGTAGCCCGCGTGAAGGAGCGTCGACGGTTGCCGACTACAGCCTCTGTACTGACCATAGCAAGCCAACCGTGACATCTATTGAGGATTTCAACAGTGCCAGAAATCATACATTTTGGCTGGGTGTGGTCAGTACAGAGCACGTGGATAGCGGCTTTGCTTAGAGCGACACGGCGTCTCTCCTAATCATGGCAATATTTTTAGCCTATCCGGTGGGAAATGGCTCGTGTATGCCTTCTCGCGGGTCAATACTCCTTGAGGAGATGGTATGGCCAGAAGTTGAATCGGCGCTCAAAAACGGCACACGGACCGCGATAGTCTCCGTTGGCTCGATCGAACAGCACGGCCCCCATCTACCGCTGAATATGGACACACTGGATGGTGACGAACTCGCCCGACGTATCGCAGAGACACTGGGAGATGCGCTTGCTGCGCCGACAATTCGGCCCGGCTGCTCGGGTCACCACATGGAGTTCCCTGGGACAATTACAATCCCGCCTGAGACACTGATGGATGTGGTCCGGGGATACTGCCGATCACTCGATGAACACGGCTTCGAGGAGATCGTCTTAGTCCCGACGCACGGCGGAAACTTCGCCCCTGTCAAGACTGTCGCACCCGATATCGGTCGAGAAATTGACGCTACGGTGATTCCACTCGCCGACCTCGATGAACACATGCGATTACTGAACGACGGCCTGAGCGAGGCGGGGATCGATTACGATCAGGATGTGATTCACGCTGGGGCTGCCGAGACAGCGGTGGTGTTAGCGATAAACGAGGATCTCGTCAGAGTGGAGAACATCGCATCTGGTACTGAAGGGCCAATCTCTATGAGCCGGCTTCTCAGTGACGGATTCAAATCAATCACCGAAAACGGTGTACTCGGAGATCCGACTAAAGCGACCGCTGAGGCTGGTGAAACGATTATACAAAAAGTAGTGGACACCTACGTTAATCACATCGAGACCGAACGCCGGTCAGTCTAACCGGTGACCAATATTCAGAATTCGTTCGTCGGAGTCATGTGATAACGGGTTGTTCATCGGTCGGTGTTTAGTGTTGCCACAGTAGCCCGAGATCAGTATAATAGCTCACCCGGATCTGTACTGACGGCTGTTTCACACCAGAAAAACATATTAATTTCGTAGCTCCAAGTGCTGCCAGCCTGAGACTGAAACGATGTCTGGTGAGATTCGGAAGCTACGAGACCTCGGCAACGGAAGCGGCGGGATGGCCATCCCGAAGGAGACACCCCGGAGTTGGGGTCTCATCGACGACGATGATAACGTAGTTGACGCACACCTCCTCGTCTCTCAGTCCGACGAGACGATTACGGTCAAGCCGATCGGGGTCAATACCGGCGATTCCTCAGAGGAATCCCCAGTTCCAAAACGGTCCGGTGGGCGCTCGATCCCCGCTTCGAAGGCAGACCTGTAGCTCTTTTTCATTCGCATACTTGCCTGACGGACTACTGATACAGTAGTTGATCTAAACGGAGCAGGGAGCGGGCGTTATCGATCGCACGTCCGCTCCGGCTGCCACGAGAGCTACGAGAATCTATCCACCGCTTGACCACTCACTCGTCGCCACAAATGCGACCCTCCATCCCGCGGGGGGTGGGGGGCTGGCGTACACGCCCGCGCGCAATCTCCCCATCACCGCGGTTCGCCGAGATTCTTCGCGCTGATTGAAATCAAAATCTCAGCTCTGTTGAAATCGTTAACAGGAGACATGTTCTTGGAGACGTGCTGAATATGGGGCGCGAGTCGGCCACAATTAATACGTATCGGCGACTACGTCTTAGGTCACCGAGGTAGTTCACTCAGGTGGCTACCCAACAGGTATAACGGACCGCCGGAAACGAGAAGCAGCACAGACGCACCACCAGCTAGAAACGAGTACGAACTAGGTGGAATCGAGCCGCGGTTGAGGGTTATAAAAGCAAACACAGCAGCGAAGATGATACCACATTCTACCAGTAGAGTCAGCCACCGTCGCCGTCTCGGTTCGATTGTTCCCACAGCAAACTGTGTACTCATGCCGAGGCAGCCGATAAGCGTCCACCCCAGAGATCGAGGAAATTCAACTTCGCCGACTCGGAGTCGATAAGAGAGTATTGTCACTCCCAGTGCCATCGCAGAAGCGATGGTACCCATGCGGATAGCCCGTCCGCTCGTGAGTGTCTGTGGCTGCTCCTGTCGCCATAGCCACGCAGCGATGAGTGCTACCAGACTGCTCAGGAGCGCCCCAATTATCAGAGCGATGTACTGAACTATACCTGAGATTCCCCATCCAGCCGGCAGAAGGCGGACGATTACCCCAAAACCATATCCGAATACGGTGATCGATAGTACGAACACTGCGATGAGGAGTGTATAGGTACGTCTAAGAACCGCCTGACGTTGTGGCGGAGGGCCAGTTGAGTTCTCCATATCGCGCTCCACGATGCGCGGATATTGCCCGTTGTTAAGTGTCTTGTGAATAAAATGAACATCGTGATACATGTACCCTCTAATATTCAGCACGGCACATCTGTCAGGTCCTAATCAATCATATGAATCTACTTATTTGTAGATCGAGCTGTGTGGAACTTTACGCGAACCCCTTAATCAACTACATCGCAACTGACAGAGTTCTAGTAGTTAGCAACGTCACTGCTGAATACAGAGCGCGAGTCGGTCAGCGCCATCAGCACTGTTTCACGATCAGCTATACTTGTCTCAGCGGCGGGTACGCAAACACCGCAATTTTTGAGTGTTACCGGAGATAAGACACTTGATGCCTTCCATTATCGATGAGACTGTGTTCGACGAGCCTTCCAGAGGGCTTGGACTGGTTTTTCTCTGTGGCGCACTTCTGATAGCCGGGCAGCAAGCGTACTACGTCATTCTAAAAGGGGCAACGCTTTATTATGCCACACTATTTATTGGTGCTGGGATGGCCCTCTCCGGTATTGCCGAGTCCTTGCCGAGGTCTCGACGACGGGCTTCTGGTACTCTGCGACTCACAGCGATCGCTGTACTGGCGAGCATTCTCGTGATCGGCTTTGTCAGGCCCGAACTCCTCTTAGTGTGATTGAGCCGGTCAGGTTGAGTTCACCGCTCTTGTAAGGAGTTCATCCGCACGGAGGATTCATTAGGAGTGACCGAAAAGACAAGAGGTGAAGTTGCTACACGCACCCTCCATATCTCGTACAAGACTACTGACAGACTGTGGAGATCTGGCGTCTGACACCGTCACGCGATTCACTTCAACCTGACACCTCTACTTAACGGCTTACTCCTGTTCTCCACACCGATTCTGTTCCCACTCCTGACGGGCAATACTATAGTGGACAGTATCGTGCGATTCTCCGTCCATGAATCTCAGTATTCAGCACTACCTTGCTCAATTGTCGCTTTCAAATACAGTTCGACTATTTATATACGCTCTTAGGTAGTACAATGTTGATACGGTGTGGTCTTGCGGTTTTGCCAACTGATTACAGTGGCATGAGTGGAATTCAAACCACGCGTTCACCGGCTCAAACAGTGGTCTGTGGCTCTCGACGAAGCCCGGCCCCAGATATCAACAACCTGCTTCCCAGGAGCGATCAAACAAATTTGGCAGGCACAGATATCTGTGCATATCCAACTGGCTCAAAGAGTGCTATTCGTTCAGTACCTCAACATCAAACTTCGAGTGCCATTTGTACCGTCGGCCTCCCCAAACGAATGTGTCCCGAGCGAAAGCATACAGACCTAATGGGACAGCGGCTACGAGTGCTGGTACCGTTAGCAGTAGTGAGACTCGTCGAACCCCGAAGCTAGCCATTGTACCGGCTGTCAGTAGTGTTAGTACCACCGCGAGGAGCGGGAAGAGAACACAGCCGATGAGAGCGGCGACCAACACACCAAACGAGAACTTCGCTACCGTTGGATCATGCGTAGCGAAAATCTGATTGAACCGGATATGTCGTTCAAGTGTCTGTCGGAGACTTCCACCCATCGGTACCCTGCGCACGCGCTGAACTGAATTCACATCGGTGTGTTCCCCGAGGAGTCCATCGTCGCTGATCGTCTGACGGAGTTCCGAGAGGAACCTTGCCCCGTCAAGATCACTTCTGTCAAATATGACAGCCCCGCCCCAGGCGTGATCACCTATGTAGGTCCCGAGTGTGCCACCAAGGGCGTAAATAGGTTCTAATAGGACCGCAAGCGGATCCTGACCCACAAACGATGGCAGCTCCGTCGTCGGACCGTATTCAGCGTAGTCCTGGTGGAGTTGATTGAGCCAGTTGGACGGATGGTGAAAATCGTCGTCGGTCCAGACGAGACGGTCGTGATTGGCAGCCTCCATCCCAGCAGCGATGGCATTCGCCTTCCCGGAACACCTGACAGGGTCGCCAGCACAAATCAATCGAACGCTGTCCGGGAGCCCCTCTCTGCTCGAGACCGAGTCGTCCTCGTTGTCGTGGATGATTAGCAGTTCGTCTTTAGGCCTCAATTGTGCGGCGACTTCATCACAGGCGTCAGTCCAAGAAACGGTTGGGAGGAGTACGCTTGTAGGCGTGCGTGTCTCTCTGTTCGCCATCCTACTCGAAACTTGAGCGCGGATGTGCATGGTAGTTTCTTATGACTTCTCTGACTGAAGCTAGACAAAAAGCCCAGAGCAGCACAACTTATATTGACGAAACGAGGGATGGCCCACCTACAGTGTCCGACGTGCGAGATCCCGAAGCGCTCGCAGACCTACTCGGTGACGAGTGTGCACGCACGATTCTCATCGAGGCCAAGAAGGAGCCGTGCTCGGCGGCAGAGCTCAGCGACTGCGCCGGGGTCTCGGAGCCGACAGTCTACCGCCGACTCGAACGGCTCCGCGAGTATGACCTGGTGACAGAAGACATCCAACCAGTCACCGACGGAAAGAATTACAAGCTTTATCGGACAGAACTCGATGGCATTGAACTCGATCTCAGCGAGGATGGATTCGAGATTACCGTCTCACGTCGGGAGCGGATGGCCGAGCGTTTCACACGGTTCGTAGAGGGGAGCTGATATGCTCGAAGTACTACAGATCGATTTCGACACGCTGCGAACCATTCGTCAGGCGAGTGAACTAGTCCCGATGATCCTCGGACTGGCGATTAGTTATCTCGCCTACACTGCATATCAGCAAAACCAGAGTCGTCCGATGTTGTACGTCGCGATCGGCTTCATGCTGGTGTTGTTCGTTCAAGCCCCGCTTGGTTTGGTACTGATCTACCTGCTGGAGCTTCCAACGCCGGTTCTCAACATCATCGTTCAGGTACCCGAGTTCATCGGTCTAGGACTGATTCTATACGGGCTGTGGGTGCCGCGTCATGACTGACTTGCTGGCTCAGATCCGTGTCTGTGGCAACGGTCGAACGAGTACTGATCGTGTATTATCTTGGATGAATCCTTGCGTATCGCCCGTTTGAAGCTCAACCAGATCAGACGACCGCGGCGATGTCGACGCTGGCCACGGTTTTATACCGGATGGAGCGTCGTACAGAGACTCTACATGTGAGAGGGTATCGAAATTCTCCGACGAAGTCCGTCCAGCAGTTCCGGAAGTGCGTTGGCTTCAGCGAGTGAAGCCAGCAAAACCGCCCTTTTCCCATGTCTCCGTACATCCAAGTGTCGATGACCGAAGCAGATACCGACACCAACTTCGAACGAACTACGTCCCGGCCGGCCGATGACGACCGGCGAGTCAGTCGCGGTGGAATCACAGGACACGTTGTCTCCGTGCTGTGGAATCGAACCGAGAATCGCCCCCGTGCTCTTTGGCGCGTCCTCGGAGTGTACGTGGCCGCACTCGTAGGTATTTTTATACTCCCGGCGGTGGCGCTGGCGGGGACCGAACTCCCGCCGTCGGTGTCCTCAGTCGCGACTAACCTGATCGCTACCCTTACTGGACTCCTTGTGGCGGTTGGCGTCGCGAAGTATGTCGACCGGCGACCGTTGACCGACTACGGACTCGCGTTCGGCCGGTCGTGGCTGAAGGACTTCGGCGCTGGCAGCGTCATCGCCCTGGCGGGGATGGGGGTGGCACTCCCCGTGAGTCTGCTCGCCGGGTGGGCGACCATCTCCGAGCTGTTCTCGGGTGGCACTGGCGCGAACGTGCTGCCGTTCACCATCGCGTTCGGTGTGTACACCATCAACTGGGTGTTTGTGGCCTTCTGGGAAGAGCTGGTCTTTCGAGGCCTCATTCTGACAAGTGCCGTCGAAGGACTTCGGAGTCGGTGGCTCTCCGACCGTGGCGCGGTCGTGGCAGGGGTAGTGGCGTCCTCGTTGATCTTCACTACTGGGCACTTCCCGGGGTCGCTGGGAGCGTTCGGATTCCGGATGGTGCTGGGGGTCCTCCTCGGCGCCGCGTACGTGTGGACCGACTCGCTGGCACTGCCAATCGGTCTCCATTTCCTGATCAACTTCGGGATGAACAACATCTACGGCCTGTCAAACGTCGTTGGGGCTGCGGAAGCAGCGATGCTGATCCGTCCGGCGTTCACCGGGCCATCACAGTTCGTACAGGCGTACGGGGCAGTCAACGGCGCAGCGGTACTCTGCGTTGCTGCGCTCACCGTCGGATACGTTCTCCTCCGGAACGGCAACCTCAGCTCGCAGCTGTCGTCAACGTATCTGTGGGGTGAGTAATTTGGATATGTCTGGAGGAGGACGCTCGGACTCACCAGCGGTCAGGATTATCGGGGGTATTGTGGCACTGATTGCTGTCGCCGGCCACCTGTTTTTCGGGTGGTCTTGGGGGACGGGGGGCGCTGTTCCCACAGCGATTGGCACGATTGTTGCGGTCTCGGTAATCCGATGGTCATTGTACAAAATCGGGTCAGAGTGGGCTACATGAAGTAGTTCCGGCCTCACGAGTTTTGTTCAGATCCGAACAAACGTACTCGTCGTGTCGAACTCGGTTATAATCGTAGTGATGTTTTTCAGATAGCGCCGTCGCTAGGGTCAGCGCATACCGATAAATCGTTACGATCGACCGAATGAGACGTCTGGCTATGGAAGTTGATCCCCTCGACTTCGTTGAGCGGTGTCGGCAGCTAGTCAAACTCCTGCCCGGTAGAAACACGATACGAAGATCGGACCGCAGGTCGTCCGCCGGAATGCGGACGACCTGCCATCTGTCGCGGCTGACGAAGGGTTCCACAACTGAATCACGAAATGCGAGTTCTACCCCAGCCTCGGTCAGTACAGAGAATGGGTTGGTTATCTTGAAATTCGGTGGATACGATGCTCTGCCGGTTTGAGCGTCCAAACAGAGCGTATGTCCGAAATCGCCGTTCGACCCATCGGGTACGTCAGAGACGACCCTATCATTCGGCGGATCGGCGAGCGAAAGCTGTATTTGGGAAACAAGCACGCGGCAGACTCTGGGCAGTACGACCAGTCGTTTCGGTACGTGGTCTCAGTCTCAACGGATGACTATCCACTGACGACACACCATCATCCGCTGGACGATGGGCCGGGCAACGACTGGATAGTATTCGAGCGGGCTGTCGATACGGCTCGCAGGCTCTACCGGCAGGAAGGCTCGGTCCTAATTCACTGTACAGCAGGCATTTCCCGGAGCAGTACGATTATCGCGACAGTGCTCGCTGCTGAGGGAAGCAAATCCCTTCGCGAGTCACTTTCGGCTGTCCTACAAGCACGGCCAACTGCAACGCCCCATCCAGCACTCCACGAGTTGGCAGTTGTATATCTAGCAGCTCGAGCGTAACTCTGGTTTGCTGATTATAACCTCTATATTCAGTACGGCACATCTGTCAGGTCCTAATCAATCATATGAATCCATCTATTTGTAGATTGAGCCGTGTGGAACTGTACGCGAATCCGGTAATCAACTACACGGCTGATAATAGAGTTCTAGTAGTTCGCAAAGTTGCTGCTGAATACAGGGCGCGAGTCTTACAGATCTGTATGGCCGGAATCCGGCAGTAGGCAGGAGGCCGGAGTTACCGATGCGGGGTATTGAAATAGCCCGTGATAAGATATATACATATGATAGGGCGGCTGCCATTGGGGCCGCAGAAGTGGTTGGCGCGATTGCGCTCGTCGTTACGACGTTCACCGTGCCCGCGTTCGCTGATATGGCGCTTGTATGGCGGGTTCTCGCCGTCTTCACGGCTATCGAAGGCGGTAACAGACTATACAGCGACACCGGCTTCTGAGCGCTCTATGCGAATTAACAGAGTTCTAATCGCTTTTGACTACTGCGTAGAGAAGTACCACAACCGCTCCACCCATCAGCGCAAGCCCTCCTATCCCTGCCGTCGTATCGATGCCACCCTGTGATGACAAGCCCATTCCCACCACAGACAGCGCTAATCCGACGACGGTTAATTCTTCTACTCGGGTCGTTTCCTCTGTCATCGTATATTCGCTGATAAGGGTCGTTTCATAATAAGCATTGTCTCACCGTTACACACTCTGAAACGGGCGTGAGGCCGCAAACGTGCGTTGCTGAGCTTATCCTCTATATTCAGCACGCTACACATGTCAGATACTACTTAATCATTGGAATCTACCTATCTGTAAATCGAACTGTGTGGAACTACACGCGAAGCCCGTATTCGGCTACCGATAGCGTCCAAATCTCTCCCAAATCCACCCATCAGACCCCAATTTTACACGGTTTTTGGTAGCGTTGGCTTGTAATGCCTACTATGCGACTCGACGATTACCCCCAACGCGACGGGAAGCGGGTCTGGCTCAGCCAGAGCGACGAGAGTAACGAAGTCGCAGCTCTCATCGACGAGGCGAAGTCTCCAGAACAAGAGATAGCCTTTCGGCTCGGCGCGCAGGCCGGCCTCCGTCGCGAAGAGATCGCGAGCGTCACTCCGAATGATTTCAGACATGCTCCCGATGGCTTCCTGCGGGTGTGGAATGACTATGCGAAGCGGCGAAATACCGCGAGACACCAATCCCAGAGGAATTAGCCAGCTCCGTTCGAACTCTCTCGTATGAATGCGACCCCGACGAGTCTGTGGTCAGCGTCGAGCCGAACTCGATTTACCGCTGGGTGAAGCGAGCTGGCGAGCGCCGGTACGCCGCGACCGGCGACGAGGGATGGACTTATTTTGACGTTCACGACCTCCGTCGGACTTGGGGTGGTCACCTTCTATGGGACTGCGGTGTTCTCCCTGCCGTCGTGATGAGCTTCGGTGGGTGGGAGGATTGGGAGACGTTCCGCGACCACTATCTTGGAGAGATGTCTCCCGCGGCTGCGGAGCGTGAGCGTGAGAAGATCTCGTACATCTCAGGCAGTAGTAAGAGTGAGACGGATTCTGGTCCCGTCTTTGAGCCGACTGTACAGACACAATCCCCGTATTAGCTCCGCTTCAGTGTCGTCTCTAATTTTTACCAGATACCGTTGGGTTATCCGTCCTCCTGAGGTTCAGGGAAATCAGAAGCAGATAGCAGCGCACTTGCAATATCGGCATTTAATGTATCTAGTACTGCCACAGCTGGTCCGCTGACGAGAACCGCAGCAGACTGTTCATTGGTGTTTTCCACAGTAAATCCCTCAGCATCTGCTGCGTACGTTCGCACATCCTCAATTGCGGTCGAAACAATCTCTTCCCGAGTATCGCGGAACTCTGCCTGGCCGTCTTCTTGTGAGAGATTTCCCTCCTGAACACGCGCTCCAATCTCTTCTCGCGCTTCTTGTATCGCTTCCTGAACGGCAAGTGCGATCGTTATTCTTGTCCTGCCATTGTCGCTAGTTGCGCCTTCCCCATCGTCAGTCTGTTCGGTTGCGCTATTGTCTAACCCCGCAAGGTCACCGCACCCGGCGAGTCCAAGTGTGGACCCAGTCACAGCTGCTGCCAGCACCTCTCGTCTTGGAGTATCCATTACATTTCATTACTTTCTGGTTCACTTGTCGGTTTCGTTGATGCTCGAATCCAGCGTACAAATACTACCAGCTCAAAAACAGCGAGCTAAAGCTTGGATTCTATCCAAAGAACCCCAAACTCGTCTTAGAGGTTGTCACACCCCCGGTCAGGAGCACGAACCGCTCACTCACAATCGTAGACCTCCGGTTCGAGCCACGCCCGTGCGTCGCACAGTCGGTTCCAGCCGGCCACGGCGGTCTCCGCTCCGCGGAAGAGCCCATACATCAGGCTCGCTGCGACGAGGTAGAACGTCGCGAGGAACGGGTAGACCACCAGTAGCGGCGCGAGTCGAGCTCGGCCGTAGGCCGTACGCTCTCGCCACTCACTCCGCAGGTGCGCGATGTCTAGCCGGACGCCGTCGACGATAGCGACGAACGCGTCCTCGAGTTGCTCATTCTCCGACATCGGTCACCCCCACAAGAGTTCACGCTTGGTTGACTGCGACATTGTTCTGAGGAATCCGATGCTCAGTGCGTACCCGGCAAAGAGCGCCGCCAGCGCTCCGACGAGTACGATGTATCGGCCCGTTCCGATCGCGGAGATGTACCCGGCGAAGAGCCCGCCGACTGCCGCGAGCATCGGCCCCTGATGAAGCATCTGCTCGTCGATCACCCTCACGCCGTATCACCTCCGACAGCGTTCTCACCGTCTCCCGTACCGGCGAAGCGTCCAGTCGTCTTCGCGATGCTCTCCGGCGCGCCGTCGAGCGTCTCTTCCAGCTCCTCGGCGGAGATCCCCGCCGGCGCTTCCACAACTACCGAGACATCACCTTTCTCGACGATCGCTAGGGCCCGATCGCCGGTCACGTCGACGTCGAGGACTGCCGGATGTTCGGTCGCCGCTGTTTCCGGCGTCTTCCTCGTAGCAACTCTGCCGTCCATCGTGAGCCCGCTGCGGCTCTCCGCCGATGTGGAGTCCGGTTCAGTCATCGGTAGGCCCCACGGAGAAGCCACTCTCGCTTCCGGACTCGTAGATAGTTGCTTTGCTCTCTCCCTCTTCTGCCATGAACAGGAGTTCGTCGCCGCCTTCGAGCCCCCATTCGTTCGCGAGCGCCTTCGGGATCGTGACACTGTAGCTCCCGTCACCGTCCTGAACTCGCCGTCCTTCCGCTAGGAGGTGCGTGATACCGCCGTCCTTGTGGCCTTCTGTCTTACTCATCGTTGGATCCTCCACAGAGCGCTTTGCCAGCTGTACACCCGTTGTAGCGGCACTTCGAACAGAATCGCAACCCGCCGTTCCCCCCGTCGCACGCGGGGCACTCGCAGTCGCGCGACGAATGCCGCTCTCGCCGTTTCTGTCCAGTACGGTTGGTTAACCCGGGAGCAGTCCCGACGGCCGCACGAGCCGATTCTACCCGGCTCATGCTTCCCTCCAGTAGTCGACCACGTGACTCGGGTTCTTGTCGTCGTGTTCCCACGGGTCCGAGTCACCGACTTCCAGGAGCTGCGTCGCCGTCTCTTCACACGTACGGCAATACGTCGAGAGGATCCGCCGCTCGTCGACGTCGACCTCGTGGGGTTCGGGCGAGTAGTCACGCGACTTCTCGACATCTTCGATCGCCGGCGGTTCCGAGTCGTTCCTCCAGCCGTACGGCGCAGAGACCCGCGGCGTCATCGTTCCACCTCGGCGCTCGCCAGCTCGTCGAGCCGGTCGCGCGGGTCGCCTCCGTCCGTCGCCGCTTCCGACGGCGCCGACGATGTCTCAGGCGTTGGTCCTTGCTCGGGAGCGTTCAGCAGCTCTCCGTCCCGGCGCCCGACCACGAGCCAGACTTCCTCGTACTCCCAGTCCTTCCAGAGCAGGTTCTCGTTGACGAGTGGCTTGATAACCCGCGACAGCACGCCCGCCTTCGGGATGTTCAGCTTGTTCGCCAGCACCGACTCCGCGGTCCCGATCTCGATACGGCCGCCAACGTCGGTCCAGTCGACGAGTTCCCAGTAGCCTTCCAAGGCCTTCGTGGGGACGTCGACCGCGTCGAGGTCCGTCTCCGCTTCCGTCTCGCTCACATCGGCGAGCCTGTCGAGCGCGTACCGGACCGCGTCCGCCATCGAGCCGTGTTCTTGTTTAGCCTCTTGGAGCGCTTTGAGCCGCTTTTCATCGCGGATCGGCGCCTTCGCGACGCGTTCCTCTTCAGTCATCGAGCATCACCCCCGGTCTCCTCGTCGTCGTTCGGGAGCTGCGGCGCGACCGCGTACTCCACGCGATCCTCGAATTGTACCTTGATCGGCTTGTCCTGGCCGAACCGGATCACCACATCGTTCTTAACATGTATCCGGTCGCAGATGTCCGGCCAGAACCACGAACTGAACCGCGCGCTGTCGAGCGCCGTCTCGATCACAACGTCTTCGATCGTCGTCTTCCACGGCGTGTCCCGGCTCGACACCTCGATGTCGTTGAGGTCCGCGTCGAACACGAACCCGTGGTCAGTCGCACCGCAGGCACCGCCGACCGCACCGCAGAACTCCCAGCCCCGCATCCGGGCGGTCGTTCCATACTCGACGTCGATCCAGCGTTGCGACCGCGTCGCCGACACCGGTCGGATGTCCAGCGTCTCGGCGAGCGGCGGCTCTTTGAGCGTCAGTTCCTCGGCGGCCCGGTCGATCTCGATCTCGATGTCCTGACCGCTCACGAGGAACCCCGGCTGGAAGTCGTTGAGCGCGTCGACGCGGGCACCGACTTCGCAGTGCGCACCGGCCGTTTCGATCTTCTCTCCCGGAACGACGCTCCGGCCCATCGCGACGTGCGACTTGTCGAGTGCTCGCCCAACGATTCCAGACGGGTGGAACTCGATAACCGCCCAGTCGGCGAGCGTTTCGAGGTCCTCCAGTAGCATCCAGATGTCCTCGGCGGGAACCTCGTAGGTCGTGTTCCAGCCGTCGTCGCCGAAGGTCATCGCCTCGGGAGCGGCGGAGCGCTCGGACTCGTCGACGAGGCTCATGCCGCCACCCCGCTACGCCTGCGGACACCCGCGAGGCCGCATAATGCGCACCAGCGCGCGCGCCGCGTCTAAGTTTGCGCGCACATCCACGCCCACGCTGCGAGGACACCGATTTTCCGACACCCCCGTACGTCCGTACGGTTCGGCAGATTCGAGAGTAGAGGGGCCAGAGACGCCCATAAATTCCGAACCGCCACCGTACGGGTGGGTAGTCCGACCGTACGGTTCGTACGCTCCAGTTGATCCAGTTGAAACGGGGGTCATCGGTCACCACCTCGGCGGCCACCGTCGGCCATCGCACTCTCGATGTGGTAATCAGACCGAGCGGTCCCGATGTCATCGGCCGCGAAGATCGCGACCACGTCGCCGTAGAGATCCTCAATGCCGCCGAATACCGCCTTTCGGACCGTACACTGGTGAGCGCACGGCTCGTCGGAGTTGTTGTACTTGCGCGCCGGACACTGCTCTCCGTTCTGAGCAATCACACATTCGCCGACGAGGGCTCCGTGGTCTCGCTGGAGCGTGACGAGGTGCGCGTCTTCGCTGTCCGGCAGCGTGACGAGCCACGTGTTCCAAGCCCGCCGCTCGATCAGTGCCGCCTTCGGATCAGCGCGCTCCCAGCTCGCGCTCTCGGCGTCGCGCTGCCGTTTGAAGTCCAGCGGGGCGGTCCCGCTCGGCGCCGTCTCCTGCCGCTCTGTGTCGCTCTGCTCGCTGCTCTCACAGCGTGGACAGTACTCCCTCGGAACGTCGTAACTCGTGTCTTCGACGAGCGTGACTGACGGGTGAACCGGTCAGGTTCCCGTCATGATAGACCTCCGTAACAGCGGCCAAGCTGGCCGGTTTCGGGCAGTTCGTGTAAAATTTCGTATGGGACCGCTGAGAGTCGAACTCAGGTCATACGGACCCCATCCGCATAGGATACCACTACCCCACGGTCCCTGACTACACGCTGAGAAACGATGGTCCGGTAATTAAGGACTTCGCTTCACTTCTCGTCGGCCTCGCGCGGGACCACGAGGTCGCCGTCGTCGCGGACCGCGAGGCTCCCGATCGGGTCGCCCTCGTAGGCGGCCAACCCCTCGGCGCGACCGAGGACGTACCCGTCGTCGTCGGCGCGGACCGTGGCGCGCTCCGTCCCCGCGGCGTCGACCACGTCTGCGAGGACGTCGCCCTCGGCGAACGAGTCCCCGGCCGCGACGCGGTGGCGAACGAGACCGGCGGCGTCGGTCGTCGGCCCGCGGAAGCGGCGCACGGGGAACTCGACGGGAGCCGAGTCGACGCCGACCCCGGGCTCGCCGACCGGCTCGGGCACGGCGCTGCCGTTGAGGAGCCCCAGTTCGACCGCGACGCCGACCACGCCCGCGACGCCGGCGTCGAGGAGGCCGTCGTCAACGACGCTGTGCGCGCCCAGCTCCGCCGTGAACGCCGGGATCCCCGCCTCGTTGAGCACGGCTCCGGCTGTCGACCGCTGGAGGCTCTCCTCGACGTACTCGGCCGCGGGATACTCCCTGACCACCGGCAGCCCGAATGCGTCGACGATCCGGCCGAGCGTCTCGGAGAGGGCGGCCGCCTCGTCCTCGGTCCGGCGGTCGCCGTAGAGGACGCGGTCGCGGATCGCGAAGGGCTCGCTGCCGACGCCGGCGGTGTGACAGTCGATCAGCGCGTCCGCGGCGGCGTCGGTGCCGACCGTCTCGACGGCGAACTCGCTCGCGTCGTCCGGCCGCTCGCCCGTGATCGCGGCGTACAGTCGGGCGTCGATGCGCTCCTGGAGCTCGGCCGGACGGGCCGACTCCGCGTCGGCGTCCGGGAAGTGACGGTTCGGGTCCTCGTCGCCGTAGTACGTCTCCCTCGAGTTCCGACGCAGTCCGGCCGGGGAGACCACGGGGACCGCGACCACCGCGCCGGCGAGGTCCGCGAGGCACTCGCCGAGGGCCGCGATCGCGTCTTGGACGACCGCGACTCCAGTTGCCTCGTCACCGTGGACGCCGCCCGTGAGCCACAGCGTGGGTCCGTCCGCGGCGCCGTTCGCGACCGCGACCGGGAGTCGCTCCGCGCCGCCGGTCGGCAGGTCGGCGATCGTTAGCCACCCGCGGTCGAGCGTCCCGGGCTCGGCGCTCGCGCTCCCGACGGCTAGCACTTCGTCTCCGTCCGCGTCCGGCTCTTCCATGTCTACAACCGGGACGGCGGCGTCATAAAAGAACGCGCTCGAGGTCGACGACGGTCCCGCTCTCGGCGTCCGGGTCGCCGACCACGTGCCCGAGGCAGACCGCGGTGCCGTCCGGGGTGAAGCAGGCGACGAGCGAGGGGTCAGAGGCCGCGACGTCGCCGCTCGTTCCGTCGCCGTCCGCGTCGATCGGCGCGTCGCCGTCGGTCGGCGCGTCACCTCGGAGTCCCGCTGGGAGCGCCGCGTCGTCGACGTCGATCACTCCGGGCGCGTACACCGGCGCGCCGGTCGCGACGTTGCGGGCGGCGGAGCGCGCGACCGTCACCGCGGGGAGGTGCGTCAGCGCGTCCTCCGCCGGGCGGACCACATCGCGGAGCATCTCCTCGTCGCCGTCCTCGGCCCACGCGAGCGCGTCCACGAGGTCTTGGAGCGTGCGGAGGTCGCGGTCGTCGAACGGGTCGGTGGCGCTGCGTCGGAGGTGGCCCATGTGCGCGCCGATGCCCGCCGCGAGCCCGATATCGTGACACAGCTTCCGCACGTACGTCCCCGACTCACAGCGGATCCGGAGAAGCGCCCGCCGGTCGGCGACTTCTAACAGGTCCAGCTCGTGGACCGTGCGCGTGCGCAGCCGGCGGCTCACGGCGCTCTTCCGCGGCGGCTTCTGGTAGATCTCGTCCTCGAACTCCGCGACAACCTCGTGGAAGTCGGCAGGCGGCGGGCCGTGGATCTCCAGCACCGCGACGTACTCCTTCGCGCCCTCGAGGAACACCTGCGCCATGCGCGTCGCGTCGCCGGTCAGCGTGGGGAGACAGCCGGTGACCTTCGGGTCCAGCGTGCCCGAGTGAGCGACGCCGCCGGTCGGCGGCCCCTCGGGGTCGAGCGCGGCGAGCGTCCCGTCTATCGCGTCGCGCACCCACGCCGACACCTGGTGCGAGGATGGACCGGCGGGCTTGTCGAGGTTGACGACGCCGAACCGCAGCAGCTCCGGGACCGACCGCTCGCCGGGCGGGGCCCTGAGCGGGTCGGCGTCGGTGTCGGAAGCGTCTGTCATGCGGGAGTAGGGTGCGGGGTCAGAAGTCGTATGCGACGCCCTCGACCGGGGACTTCCCCTCGTCGTCGGCGGGGTCGTACGCCTCGACGGTGGCGACGAGGACGTCCAGGAAGCGTTCGGGGCCCCAGCGGGCGGTGTTGTACGCGGCGTCGTAGATCGAGAGGTCCTCGATGTCGATGTTGTAGTACTCCCGGTACCGCTTGCGTTCGGAGGCCTCGCGGCGCTTCGTTTCCGTCCGCGCGCGGTCAACGCCCTTCGCCTCGCGCTCGGCGATCCGTTCGGCGCGGACCGACAGCGGCGCGTCGAACCAGAACCGGAAGTCGGCGTGCTCGGCCGCGAGCCAGCCGGCGAGCCGCGATTCGAGGACCACGTCGTCGCGCTCGACGGCGATCTCGCGGAGTCGACGGTCGAGGTCACGGTCGATCTGCGGGTCCTCCTCGGCGAACTCGTTGAACTCGACCGGCGTCATGTCGCGTTCGGCCGCCATCTCACGGAAGATATCGCCGCCGGAGACGTGCCCGAGACCGAGCGCGTCCGCCAGTTGCACGGCGTTGGTGCTCTTCCCGCTCCCCGGCGGGCCAGAGACGGTGATCAACATATCACCAATCCGCGGGTGTCGTTCAAAACGGTTGTCGTTCCGCGCCGCGACGCCGCGGTCGGCGAGCCGGCGTCGACGCACCGCCGAACGCTTTCACCGATCGGAGTCCGCGGTCGCGGCCGTCATCGACCAGACCGCGACGAGGCCGAGCAGGAGCGCGGGGACGAGCGGGAGCGCCAGGTACGTCGCGAAGAAGGGGAGCCCGAACCAGCCCGCGACGTAAGGGTACGCGTAGATGATCCCAGGGATGACGAGGACGCAGGTGAAGAGGACGGCCGTCAGCGCCCACCCCTTGCGGCCGAAGCCGTCGGCCGCCGGTTCGTCGGTGGGGGCCGTCGGTCCCCGCGAGTCGTCGCCGTCGCTCGCGTCGGCGTCCTCGGTTCCGGGGACGTGGACGTACCCGCCGTCGGGGGTACCCTCGCCGGTCGCGTCCGCGTCGGCGTCGGTCTCAGAGCTCACTATCTGGTTTAACGACCACTTTGCCAAAGCCCTCACGGTTCTCTATCATCTCGTGTGCGCGCGCCGCCTCGCTCATCGGGAGCACCTCTTGGACGCGGGGCTCGAAGGTCCCGTCCCACACCAACTCCAAGACGTCGTCGACCTCGCCGGGCGTCGCCATCGTCGAACCGAGCACCGACAGCTGGTTCCAGAAGATGCGGTTGAGTCCGGCGCCTGGGTTCGGGCCGGTGGTCGCGCCGCAGGTGACGAGGCGGCCGCCCTTCGCCATCGACTTCAGCGAGTTCGGGTAGGTGGCCTCGCCGACGTGGTCGACGACGACGTCGACGCCGCGCTTGCCGGTGCGTGCGGCGATCTCGTCCGCGAAGTCGTTCGCCTCGTAGTCGATCACGTGGTCCGCGCCGCAGTCCTCGGCGTGCGAGAGCTTCGCCTCGGTGGAGGCGGTCGCGAACACCTCGCAGCCGGCGTGGTCGGCGATCTGGACCGCCGCGTGGCCGACGCCCCCGGACGCGCCGAGGACGAGCACTTTCTCGCCCGCCTCGATGTCGGCGCGCGTTTGGAGCATCCGCCACGCGGTCTGGAAGACGAGCGACGCGGAGCCGGCGACCTCCCAGTCGACGTCGTCGGGGACGGCGACGAGGTTCGCCGCCGGGACGGTCGCCTTCTCGGCGTGGACGCCGCGGACGTGCTCGCCGATGATGTGGAAGGAGACGCACAGGGACTCCTCGCCGTTGCGACAGAACTCGCAGTCGCCGCAGGAGACGCCCGCGCTGACAGCGACGTGGTCGCCCGGCTCGAAGCGCGTCACGTCCTCGCCGACGGCCTCGACGACGCCCGCCGCGTCGCTGCCGGGGATGTGCGGCATCTCGACGTCGATGCCGGGCACCCCGCGCCGCGTCCAGACGTCGAGGTGGTTCAACGCACCTGCCTTGATGTCGACGAGCACCTCGCCGCGGCCAGGGTCGGGGTCGGGGAACTCGCCGTACTCGATCACGTCGCGGTCGCCGTGGTCGGCGAACTGAACGGCCTTCATGTCCGGACCCTCCCCCGGGATCCACTAAACAGTACGCCTCACGGAAACGAGCGGTGCGCCGCGGGAACCGCCGACAGCTAGCGGGAACAGACAACGGCCAGCGGGAGCCGATGGTGGTCAGCAGGGGCTTCCGGCGGCTCGAGAGGAGCGGTTCACGGGACCGTGCGAACCGCCCACAGCGACCCGACCGTTCCGTGATGTTTAAGTACTGAAGGGCGGAGTTTACGAACGCACGAACTGTAGGGGCGTCGGGCCCCGAGTCCGAGAGGGCGATGATACAACGCGGGTTGCGGTAGCCAAGCCTGGCCCAAGGCGCAGGGTTGCTAACTCTGTGGCGTCACTGCCTCCGGGGTTCGAATCCCCGCCGCAACGCTCGAACGGACGAGTACCGCCGGATTCGCGCCGGTAGGACTCACCACAACCAACACATGAGCACGGAAGAATCACAGGACGACTCGCCGGAGGAGGAGGAGGAAGACCTCCAGTACTTCGTTCGGATCGGGGGCGCGGACCTCGACGGAACGAAGACGGTCGAGCGAAGCCTGTCCGAACTCGACGGCATCGGCACGCGCACGGCGCGGCTGGTCGCCGAGAAGGCCGACGTGGACAGAAACGCCACGTTCGGGCTCCTCGACGAGGATGACATCGACGCGGTGGTCGACATCGCCGAGAACCTCGAAGACCACGTCCCGTCGTGGATGACGAACCGACAGAACGACTTCTTCACCGGAGAGACGACGCACCTCGTCGGCACCGACGTCAACGAGAAGCGCCGTCACGACATCAACCGGATGAAGATCATCGAATCGTACAAGGGCGTGCGCCACAAGCGCGGGCAGAAGGTCCGCGGGCAGCGCACCAAGTCCACGGGTCGCTCGGAGGGGACCATCGGGGTCAACGTCGAGGAGATCCGCGAGGAGATGGCGGACGACGAGGGCGGTGACGACGAATGAGTACCGGAAAGAACACCAAGGGCTACGAGACGCCGAACCACCCGTACCAGGGCGAGCGCATCGCCGAGGAGTCCGACCTCCTCTCGCGGTACGGTCTGAAGAACAAAGAGGAGTTCTGGCGCGCCCAGTCCGAGCTGCGCAACATGCGCCGAGAGGCCCGACGGCTGCTCGGCGAGGCGCAGGGTGACGTCGAGGCCGCCCAGGACGCCGGCGCGGAGTTCGTTACGCGGCTCCGCCGGATCGGCATCCTCGGCGACAACGACAACATCTCGGCGGTCCTGTCGCTCGACGTGACCGACCTGCTGGAGCGTCGCCTCCAGACGGTCGTCTACCGACAGGGCTTCGCCTCCTCGACCCAGCAGGCCCGCCAGTTCATCGTCCACGGCCACATCACCGTCAACGGCGCCCGCGTCACGCGCCCGTCGGTGAAGGTGGACGTCGACGACGAGGGCGCCATCGCCTTCGACGAGACGAGCCCGCTCGCGGACGATCTCCACCCCGAGCGCGCGGAGTCACAGGAGTAACCAATCATGAGTGAATCCGAGGACGGAAAGTGGGGCATCGCCCACGTATACGCGTCGTTCAACAACACGCTCATTACGGTCACCGACGAGACGGGCGCCGAGACGATCGCTAAGTCGTCCGGCGGCACCGTGGTGAAGCAGAACCGCGACGAGGCGTCGCCGTACGCCGCCATGCAGATGGCGGAGGTCGTCGCCGAGCGCGTCAAGGACGCCGGTCTGGAGGGCGTGCACGTTCGCGTGCGCGGCCCCGGCGGCAACCTCAACAAGTCCACCGGCCCCGGTGCGCAGGCGACGATCCGCGCGCTCTCGCGTGCGGGCGTCGAGATCGGGCGCATCGAGGACGTCACGCCGATCCCGCACGACGGGACGAAGGCGCCGAAGAACAAGCGAGTCTGACATGACCGAAGACGAATTCGACGTCCAGTACGTCGAACGGGACGAACGCAGCGCGCGGGTGCTGATCCGCGGGCTCACGCCGGCGTTCGCCAACGGCATCCGCCGCGCGATGATCGCCGACGTCCCGACGTTCTCGATCGACACGGTCCAGTTCGTCGAGAACTCCTCGGTCATGTTCGACGAGATGATCGGACTCCGACTGGGGCTCGTGCCCCTGACGACGCCGCTCGACGACTTCGAAATCGGCGACGAGGTCACCCTCGCGCTCGACGTCGAAGGCCCGGCGACGGCGTACTCCGGCGACATCGAGAGCAGCGACCCGCTCGTCGAGGTCGCCGACGACAACGTCCCGATCATCGAGCTGAAGGAGGGACAGCGCCTCGAGTTCGAGGCCACGGCGGTGTTAGACACCGGTAAGGAGCACGCCAAACACCAGGGCGGCGTCTCCGTCGGCTACCGCCACCTCCAGCGCGTCACGGTCGAGGGCGACCGCGGCGAGTTCGACGACGACGAGCCGAACATCCTCCGCGGCGTCATCGAGACGCCGGACGGGGAGATCGAGCTCACCGACGAGTTCGACAACGACCTCTCGGAACGGTTCCCCGGGAAGGAGGTCGCGGTCGAGGACGTGCCGGGCGCGTTCGTCTTCCACATCGAGACGGACGGCTCGTTCAGCGTCGAGGAACTGCTGCTTCGCGCGATCGGCTCCATCGAGGAGCGCGCGGACGAACTACAGACGAAAGTCGCAGTATAAGGAAATGACGGCCCTTCGAACCAACCCCCTGACCGTCGCCCCCGCCGCCAGCCGCGGCGCCGCTCCGACCGGCGGAGCGCCCGCGGCCGACGCGGCGGACGGCGGGACCGAAAGTGGTTTGAAGGGAGCCGGAATATGGTGGAGTGTACGCAGGGATAGCCAAGTCAGGCCAACGGCGCAGCGTTCAGGGCGCTGTCCTGTAGAGGTCCGCAGGTTCAAATCCTGCTCCCTGCACTCCGTTTTCCACGAACTCTCCGTTCAGGAGGGACAGCTATGAGTAGCAAGACGAATCCGAAACTACAGAACCTCATCGCCGATCTGAAGTCGGTCTCGCGTGACTCCGGTGCCAACGTGTGGCAGGACGTCGCCGACCGACTGGAGAAGCCACGGCGCACGCACGCTGAGGTCAACCTGGGCCGCATCGAGCGGTACGCTCAGGAAGACGAGACGGTCGTCGTCCCCGGCAAGGTGCTGGGCAGCGGTGTGCTCGAAACGAACGTTACCGTCGCCGCCGTCGACTTCTCCGGGACCGCCCGGACGAAGATCGACCAGGCCGGCGAAGCGGTAACGCTTGAACAGTTCATCGAACAGAACCCCGAAGGAAGCAACGTGCGGGTGATCCGATGAGTCTCGCGAAGATCGACGCGGACGTCGTCGTCGACGCCCGCGACTGTATCCTCGGTCGCGTCTCCTCGGAGGTCGCCCAGCGCGTCCTCGCCGGGGAGACCGTCGCCGTCGTCAACGCCGAGCGCGCCGTCATCACCGGCAACGAGGAGGCGACGATGGAGACGTACCACAAGCGCGCGGAGCTCGGTTCGGACAGCGGTCCGTACTACCCCAAGCGCCCCGACCGCATCTTCAAGCGTGCCATCCGCGGCATGCTGCCGTACAAGTCGGAGGACGGTCGTGAGGCGTTCTCGAACGTGCGCGTGTACGTCGAGAACCCCTACGAGCGCGACGAGGACGTCGAGAGCGTCGTCCTCGACGGCACCTCGCTCGACCGCCTCTCGAACATCAAATTCACGACCCTCGGAGCGATCTCCGAGTCTCTGGGAGCCAACGTCACATGGTAACGAACACCTCAGGCAAGAAGAAGACGGCCGTCGCCCGCGCCACCGTGCGCGAGGGTGAGGGTCGCGTGCGTATCAACTCCCAGCCAGTCGAGCTGGTCGAACCGGAGCAGGCGCGGCTCAAGATGCTCGAGCCGTTCCGCATCGCGGGCGAGGAGCTCCGCGACGGCGTCGACATCGACATCGACGTCGAGGGCGGCGGCTTCAGCGGCCAGGCGGACGCGACGCGGACCGCCATCGCCCGCGGCCTCGTCCAGCACCTCGGCGACGCGGAGCTGCGCGACGCGTACATGAACTTCGACCGCACCCTGCTGGTCAACGACGTGCGCCAGTCCGAACCCAAGAAGTGGGGCGGACCCGGCGCTCGCGCTCGCTACCAGAAGTCCTACCGCTGAGGTGATCCAGTCATGATGATCCCCGTCCGGTGTTTCACGTGCGGCAACGTCGTGGGTGAACACTGGGAAGAGTTCAAAGAGCGGGCTCGCGAGGGCGACGAAGACCCCGGCGAGGTGCTCGACGACCTCGGGGTCGACCGGCACTGCTGCCGGCGCATGCTGGTGAGCCACCGCGACCTCGTAGACGTCGTCTCGCCGTACCAGTAACCATGTCAGGACAGCGATACAATCGATACGAGAAGGCCCGCATCCTCGGCGCGCGAGCGCTGCAGGTGTCCTACGGGGCGCCCGTGCTGATCGACACGGACCAGACGGAGCCGATTCTCGTCGCCGCGGAAGAGTACGACGCGGGCGCGCTCCCGTTCACGGTGCGGAGGGAATCCAACTAATGACCCGAATTACCAGCGTCTCGCTGCGTCGCGTGCTCGACTCGCGCGGAAACCCGACGGTCGAGGCCGACGTGCTCACCGAGTCCGGCGGCTTCGGCCGCGGGGCGGCGCCCAGCGGGGCCTCGACCGGCGAGTACGAAGCGATCGAACTCCCGGCGAGCGAGTCCATCGCGAAGGCCCGCGAACACGCGGTCCCGCGCCTCGAGGGCGTCTACGCCGGCGACCAGCGCGCGGTCGACAACGCCTTGCGCGGCGCCGACGGGACGGACGACTTCTCCGCCATCGGCGCGAACAGCGCCGTCGCCATCTCGATGGCGGCCGCGAAGGCCGCCGCCGACGTGCTCGGCGCGCCGCTGTACCAGCACCTCGGCGGCGCGTTCCGCGGCGAGAACTTCCCGATCCCGCTCGGCAACGTCGTCGGCGGCGGGGAGCACGCCAAGGAGGCGACCCACATCCAGGAGTTCCTCGCGGCACCCGTGGGCGCGCCGAGCGTCTCGGAGGCCGTCTTCGCGAACGCCGCGGTCCATGCGGCGGTCGCGGACGTCCTCGACGAGCGCGGCGTCCCCGCGGCGAAGGGCGACGAGGGCGCGTGGGCGCCCCCCATCTCGGACGCGGACGCGTTCGAGGTCGTCGACGAGGCGGTCGACCGGGTCGAGGACGAGGTGGGCTTCGAGATCCGCTTCGGCCTCGATATGGCCGCCGCCGAACTGTACGACGACGACGCCGAGGCGTACGTCTACGGCGACGAGACAAAGTCGGCCGACGAGCAGATCGAGTACGTCGCCGGCCTCGTCGACGAGTACGACCTCGCGTACGTCGAGGACCCGCTCGACGAGAACGACTACGAGGCGTTCGCGGAGCTGACCGACCGGGTCGGCGACCGGACGCTGATCTGCGGCGACGACCTGTTCGTCACCAACGTCGAGCGGCTTCAGGACGGCATCGACGCCGGCGCGGCAAACAGCATCCTCATCAAGCCGAACCAGATCGGGACGCTGTCGGACGCGTTCGACGCCGTCGAGCTCGCCGCCCGCAACGGGTACGAGACGGTCATCTCCCACCGTTCGGGCGAGACCGAGGACACCACCATCGCACACCTCGCCGTGGCGACCGACGCCGGCTACATCAAGACTGGCACGGTCGGCGGCGAGCGAACCGCCAAGCTGAACGAACTGGTCCGCATCGCGGACGACGCGGTATGACGGGCCCACACCACGCATGAGCGAAGACAACGACGCGGTCGAACTCGACGACGACGCGGAGACCGAGGCGGTCGACGCGGCGGTCGAGGAGGAGGCCGACACGACCGAGGAACCGACCGCCGACGCGGCTGCCGAGGGGGCGTCCGCCGACGCCGAGCCCGAAGCACCCGCCGACGCCGAGAGCGAGGCCGCCGACGAGGAGGAGGACGCCTCCCCGTTCGACGACGACGTCATGCCGGACGACGACGTCGACCTGCTGATCCCCGTCGAGGACTACCTCTCCGCTGGTGTCCACATCGGGACCCAGCAGAAGACGAAGGACATGGAGCGGTTCATCCACCGCGTCCGCGACGACGGGCTCTACGTCCTCGACGTGAGCCTCACTGACCAGCGGATCCGCACGGCCGCGGACTTCCTCGCGAACTACAACCCCGAGCAGATCCTCGTCACGTCCTCGCGGCAGTACGGTCGGTTCCCGGCCGAGAAGTTCGCGGACGCCATCGGCGCCCGCGCCCGCACCGGGCGCTTCATCCCGGGCACGCTGACGAACCCCGACTACGCCGGCTACATCGAGCCGGACGTCGTCGTGGTCACCGACCCGATCGGCGACGCGCAGGCCGTCAAGGAGGCCATCACCGTCGGCATCCCGGTGATCGCGATGTGCGACTCCAACAACCAGCTGTCGAACGTCGACCTCGTCATCCCGACGAACAACAAGGGTCGGCGCGCGCTGTCGGTCGTCTACTGGCTCCTCGCCAACGAGACGCTCGACCGGCGCGGCACCGACACCGTGTTCGCCCTCGAGGACTTCGAGGACGAGCTCTAAGCCGGTCGCTTTTTGCGTTCACGTTCCCGTTTCGTTCGGTCAACGCCCGCTAGCTACTGGTTTCCGCCTGGCAGCCGTCGGGAGCCGCACCGCCGGAAAAGTGTTATCGTCAGACGATGTCGGGCGTAAACGGATACGAGTACACCTTCCCGTCGTTGGCCTTCACCGTGCCGACGAGGACCAAGACCAGGTCGGCGACCGCGATGATCGGGAACAGCAGGAGGCCGACGAACACGAAGCTGAGGGCGCCGGCGATCATGAGCGCGACGAAGACGATGATCTGGAAGTTCAGCGAGTTCTTCGCGTTCTGTTCGACGAGCTCGTCGCCGTCGTCGGCGAGAATCAGGAAGAGTATCGGCCCGAGGAAGGAGGCGAAGAGGGCCGACGCGTGCGACAGCGCCGCCAGCGTCGTGTCGCCCTCGACGGTGTCGCCCTCGGCGGTCGCGTCGACGGTCTCGGTGGACTCGGTTGCCATAGCGATGGAGTTTCGCAGCGGATTGATAAGTGTTGGGAGAGTGTGACACGACCGCAGCCCGCGCTCAGTCGGCCGTCGATGCCTCGTCGCCGGCGGTCTCGTCCGCCGCCGGAACGTCGTGCGTCCACCGCGGCTCGATCTCTCGGTTCGCCATCACGACGCGGTCACCGCCGTCAGTGTCGATCCGCGTCTTCCGGAGCTCGATGACGGCGACGGTGCCGGTCACCCCCTTGGCGTCGACGCGCTAGCCGACGTTGAAGTCGGGGTCCCGCAGGAGGTAGACGCCCGCCACCGTGTCCTCGATCATCTCGGAGAGCGCGTACGAGACGCCCAGGGCGATGAACCCGACGGCGGTGCCGAGGCTCGCGGCGATGTCGTCCATGCCGACGACCTTCAGGAACGTGAGCGCGACGCCGAACCAGAGGAAGACGGCGACGAGCGTGACGATGAGGTCGCCGACCAGCTCGCGGTCGCCGACGTACAGTCGTTCGATCGACCGCCGGACGACGGAGAGGACGACCCTGACCGTCAGGTACGCCAGCGCGAGGAAGATCAGCCCCGAGAGCAGCCGCGGGGCCGCGACGACGAGCCCCTGGACGAAGTTCGAGAGCGACGGGGAGACGAGCGACGGGATCTGCGTCATGCCGAACCGCACACGGTCGGGGGTGGAAAAGGTAGGGGCGACCCGGCGGCGTTAGTCGGCGTCGCCCTCGTTTGGCGGGGACTCGAATCGCGCCGCCGAGACCGTTCTCGTCCACGCGCGCCCACGGCACGGGCGGCTCGACCGCGTCGAGTTCCGCGTCGAGCGCCTCGAGCCGCTCGCCGAACCGGTCGTCCCAGCCCGGGCCGTCGGCGAGCGCGTCGGCGCGGGCCGCCACCGCGGCCTCGAAGTCGTCGAGCCGCTCACCTCGGATCAGCGGCGCGTCGTCGAGCGGACCGCCCGCGACCGGGTCGGGATGTCAGTTGCCGCCGAGTCGGAGACGGCGACGACGGTTCGGATCATGCTGGACTCGGGAGAGGTCTCGGTGAGCCAGTCCCTCCGACAGCTGGCGTTCACCGTGCGATCGATACACTGCGACGCGGTCGAGGCCCTGGCGACGGCCCCCGACGCCTCGCCGATTGGCTCCCGCGACGGGCATGTCGACCGCCTCGCCGCGATGATCGATCGGTCGGTCTCCCGCGGTATGGCGGACCTGCGGGAGGTCGACGCGCTCGGGACGACGCGGCCGGCGCTGTTCGAGTCGTGGACGGCGATGCGCGAGCTGTGCCGCTTCCGCGAGGCGGCGGCGGAAGTCGGCCGCGCCGCGGCGTCGCTCGATGGCCCGCCGGCGGAGCCGCGCCTAAAGACGCGCCGCGACGTCGGCCGCGCGGTCCGGGAGGTGGTGGCCGACGGGGTGAGCGTCGCCCTCGGCGACGCGGGCGCCAACGTCGCCCGAGCCGCGCTCGAAGGCCTGCGTCGGATTCGCGACGAGCTCGACGCGCTCGACCGGGCGGGCGCGGACGCGGCCGAACTCCGGCGGGCTTCCCGCGCGCTGCGGCGGACCGCGGATCGCGGAGGGGACGTGACGGAGATCGGGCTGCGGCGGGCGGTGCGGCGTCGGGAGCCGATACGCGACCGCGAGCCGGGGCCGGCGAACCGGTAGGCGCGGGGCGCGCCAAGCGCAACGCCTGTAAGCGCGGGGAGAGAGGGGACTCGTATGACCGTTTGCGAGGCGCCGGGGAAGGTGTACCTCTTCGGCGAACACGCCGTCGTCTACGGCGAGCCGGCCGTACCGGCGGCGATCGAGCGACGCGCCACGGTGACCGCCGAGCCGCGCGACGACGACCACGTGCGCGTCGAGGCCGAGGACCTCTCCCTGGACGGGTTCACCGTCGAGTACGCAGGCGGGAGGGGCGAGCGGCCCGACATCGATGTGCCGACTCCGCTCGTCGAGGCCGCGATGGGCTACGTCGACGCCGCCGTCGAGCAGGCGCGCGAGGCCGCCGACGCGCCCGACGCCGGCTTCGACATCACCGTCCAGAGCGACATCCCGCTCGGCGCGGGGCTCGGTTCGTCCGCGGCCGTGGTCGTGGCCGGCATCGACGCCGCGACCCGCGCGCTCGGCGAGCCCCTCGACCGCCGCGAGCTGGCCGAGCGGGCGTATCGAGCCGAGTTCGAGGTCCAGGACGGGCAGGCGTCGCGCGCCGACACGTTCTGCTCGACGATGGGCGGCGCGGTGCGGGTCGCGGGCGACGACTGCGAGCCGATCGACGCGCCGAACCTCCCGTTCGTCGTCGGCTTCGACGGGGGCGCGGGCGACACCGGGGAGCTCGTCGCCGGCGTCCGCGAACTGCGGGCGGAACACGAGTTCGCCGCGGACACCGTGGAGTCCATCGGCGACCTCGTCCGGACGGGCGAAGCGTTGCTCGCCGAAGCCGACGCCGAGAGCGACCCGGAGCCGGCGCTGCTCGCGGAGCTGGGCGAGCTGATGGACTTCAACCACGGACTGTTGGCTGCGCTCGGCGTCTCCGCCCGCTCGCTCGACGCGATGGTGTGGGCCGCGCGGGACGCGGGGGCCCACGGCGCGAAGCTCACCGGCGCGGGCGGCGGCGGCTGTATCGTCGCCTTGGACGAGAGCGACGCGACCGAGACCGCGCTCTCGTTCACGCAGGGCTGCGAGGAGGCGTTCCGCGCGGAGCTGGCGACCGAGGGCGTCCGGGTGGTGGAGCCGTGACGGGGGGCGGCGCCAGCGAGTCCGCGCCCCCGGTCGTCCTCAAGCTCGGTGGGAGCCTGATCACGGAGAAGGACCGCCCTGAGACGGTAGACGAGTCGGCGCTCGCCGACGCCTGCGACGCCGTGGCCGACGCGCTCGAAGCGGGCGCGGTCGATCGGCTCGTCGTCGTCCACGGCGGCGGGAGCTTCGGCCATCACCACGCCAGCGAACACGGGGTGTCGACGACCGCCGGGACGCGCGATGTCGACGCGGTGGCCGCGATCCACGGGGCGATGAAGCAGCTGAACACGCGCGTCTTGGAGCGGCTCCGCGAGCGCGGCGTGCCCGCGGTCCCGGTCCACCCGCTGTCGCTCGCGGCGCGGGCCGAGGGCGTCGACGGTGGGCTCGACCTCCCGCTCGGGTCGACGGCGACGCTGCTGGCCGAGGGGTTCGTCCCGGTCCTCCACGGCGACGGCGTGGTGACGGCCGGCGACGGGGTGACGGTCGTCTCGGGCGACGAGCTGGTCGTCGAGCTGGCCGCGGGGCTCGGCGCGCGCCGCGTGGGCGTCTGCTCGACGGTCCCCGGCGTGCTCGACGGCGACCGGGAGGTGATCCCCGCGGTCGACGACTTCACCTCGGTCGCGGACGCGCTCGGCGCGAGCGACGCCACCGACGTCTCCGGCGGGATGGCCGCGAAGGTGCGGGAGCTGCTCGCGCTCGACGCGCCGGCGTACGTGTTCGGGGGCGACGGGCTGTCGCCGTTCCTGCGCGGCGAGGGCGCGGGAACCCGGATCGACTGAGCGCGCGACAGCGGGCGCGCCGCGGGCGCGTCGGGGAAGGCCGTTCGGCCCCGTACAGAACCCTTATTCGACCCACGGCCCTCCCATCGGGCATGAACGAATCGGACGTGCGGGAGCGCCTCGCGGACGTGCGCGACCCCGACCTCGGCGGCGACATCGTCTCGCTCGGACTGGTGAACGACGTCGCGGTCGACGAGGCGGACGGGACGGTCCACGTGTCGCTCGCGCTCGGCGCCCCCTTCTCGCCGAACGAGTCCGCCATCGCCGACGACGTGCGTGACGCGCTCGCGGACGCCGACCTCGACGTCGAGCTGTCGGCGTCGATCCCCGAGGACCTCTCCGCCGACGAGCAGGTTCTCCCGGGCGTCCAGAACGTGATCGCGGTCGCCTCCGGGAAGGGCGGCGTCGGGAAGTCGACCGTCGCGGTGAACCTCGCCGCGGGACTGTCGGCGCTCGGCGCCCGGGTCGGGCTGTTCGACGCCGACGTGTACGGCCCGAACGTGCCGCGGATGGTGTCGGCCGAGCAGCGGCCCGAGACCGACGGCGAGACGATCGTCCCGCCGGAGCGGTTCGGGGTGAAGCTGATGAGCATGGACTTCCTCACCGGCGAGGACGACCCGGTCATCTGGCGCGGGCCGATGGTCCACAAGATCATCACGCAGCTCGTCGAGGACGTGGAGTGGGGCGAGCTCGACTACCTCGTGATGGACCTCCCGCCGGGGACGGGCGACACCCAGCTCACCATCCTCCAGACGCTGCCGCTGACGGGGGCCGTGATCGTCACGACCCCGCAGGACGTGGCGCTCGACGACGCGGTGAAGGGGCTCCGCATGTTCGGCAAACACGATACGAACGTCCTCGGCATCGCGGAGAACATGGCCGGGTTCCGCTGTCCGGACTGCGGCGGGTTCCACGAGATATTCGGCTCCGGCGGCGGGAAGGGGCTCGCCGCGGACCACGACCTCCCGTTCCTCGGCGGGATCCCGCTCGACCCGGCGGTCAGGACCGGCGGCGACGACGGCGAGCCGGTCGTCTTGGAGGACGGCGAGACCGCGGACTCGTTCAAAGTGCTCGTCGAGAACGTCGCGAACAACGCCGGCGTCGTCCGTCGTCGCGGGGTGAGCGGCGGGCGATGACCGACGCGGACGACGACCGCGAGGACCCCCTCGCGGCCGCGGGCGTCGACCCGGTGGTCCCAGAGGACGCGTCGGGCACGGAGATCCCGGCCGACACGGAGGTGCGGGAGTTCCTCCGCGAGGTGGCGGCGGACGTACGCGGCGATAGCTCGGAGAGCAAGCAGCTCTCGGCGATCCTCTACCGGGTCTCGGACCTGTACGACGCCGAGGAAGAGACGTCGCCGGAAGAGATATACCTCAACGTCCGGCATATCATGCGTATCAAAGCAGAGGGCGGGCTGCGTCGCTGAGGCCGCCGCGCCAACCCCCCTCCCGACCGCCAGAGTGAGCTCGGCGGCGACTGAATGCCCCGGCATGGACCTGACGACCGCGCTCGACGCCCGCGACGCGACCGTCTGCGTCGTCGGTGCGGGCGGGAAGAGGTCGACGCTGTTCGCGCTCGCGGACCGCCTCAACCGACCGGTGGTGACCGCGACCGTCCGGATACCGATCTTCGACGACCGGGTCGCCGCGGTGCGCGTGACAGATGACCTGGTGACTGCGGTCGACGGGGCCGGCGACGGCGACTGGCCGCTGGGGCTGGTCTCGGAGCGCGAGCGGTCTGACCGCTACCTCGGGTACGACGCGGACACGGTCGCCGAGGTCGCCGACGCCGCGCCCGGCGCGACGCTGGTGAAGGCGGACGGGGCACGCCTCCGCGAGTTCAAGCCGCCGGCCGACCACGAGCCGCAGATCCCGGCGAACGTGGACGTCGTCGCGCCGGTCGCGAGCGCGCAGGTGGTCTGCGAACCGCTCACCGAGGAGCTGGTCCACCGGCCGGAGGAAGTCGCCGCGATCACCGGCCGCGAGGTCGGCGACGAGATACGCCCCGCCGACGTGGCGACCGTCCTCGCGAGCCCGGCCGGCGGGCTGAAGGGCGTCCCGGGCGGCGCGACCGCGATCCCGATCGTGAACAAAGTCGACGACGAGGCGGACGCCAATGCGGCGCGGGCGGTGGCCGGGGAGATCCTCATGCGTGCGAACGTCCCGCGCGTCCTCCTCACGCGGCTGACCGCGGACGACCCACTCGTCGAGGTCGTGGAGTAGCACCGGCGGTCGGGTCGGGATCGAGAAGTCCTCGTCAGATCTGCTCCGCCAGTATCGTCTCGCCCTCGTGGCGAACGACGACGCGCTCCGGGACGGCCGCCTCGACGAACGCGACGGCGATCTCGTAAGGATGCGGCTGAGCGATGTCCGGGCACACCTCCTCCTCCCAGTCGGGATCGTCCTCGGTGGTCAGCCGGAACAGTAGGCGGTCGGGCGTCAGGTCGGCCTCGATCAGGTCGACGCGGTAGCAGTCGCGCGAGCCGTCGAGCAGCCGGCCCCTGACGGTGAGCCGCAGCGGGTCGGCGTCGAGCGCCCGGAGCAGTACGGCGGCGCCCCACGGACTCGGCTCGTCGGACCCGAACTCGCCCGTGTGCTCCCGACGGAACGTCACCTCGGCGCCGTCGATCATCGTCGGGCCGTCGCCCCACAGCGGCGTGGGACAGCCCGCGAGCGAGGCAGTCGAGACGGCGGTCGCGGACGCGAGGAGGGCTCTGCGGCGCACGTCGGGCACAACAGCAAACGGCCTGAAGTGCTTTTTGCGGCCGACGCCCATTCGACTCCGCTCAGTCGTCGCCGGGGGCGGCCTCGCCCTCGCCCTCCGAGCCGCCGTCCGCCGAGGCCTCGGCGTCGGTCGGCCCGAACTCGAACTCGTCGACCGCGTCCTCGGCGCGCGTCTCGCCTCCGTCGCCGTCACCGACCGCATTCGCGTCGCCGCCGACCGGACCTTCACCGTCTGCGACCTCGGACCCGGACTCCGCGGCCGCCGCCTCGCGGGCCTCGAACTCGTCGGCCAGCGTCCGGAGCTCGTCGGCGCGCGACGACAGCGACTCCGCGCTCGCCGAGATCTGTCCGATCGCCGCGGTCTGCTCCTCCGCGGCGGCGGAGACGTTCTGCGCCTCGCTCGCGGTCTCGGCGCTCACCTCCGCGACCTCGTCGATCATCGAGACGGTCTCTTGCGTCGACTCCGCCTGCTGGTCGGTGGCCTCGTTGATGGACTGGACGCCCGCGTTGGCGTCGTCGATGCTGTCGACGATCGTCTCGAGCGTGGCGACGGTCTCCTCGACCACCGCCCGCCCCGCCTCAACGTCGTCCTCCATCGCAAACATCCCCTCCGCGACCGACTCCGTGGAGGCCTCGACGCCCGCGATCAGCTCCTCGACTTCGGTGGTCGCGTCCGCGGTCTCCTCCGCGAGATCCTTCACCTCGCGGGCGACGACCGCGAAGCCGGAGCCGGCCTCGCCGGCGCGGGCGGCCTCGATGGAGGCGTTCAGCGCGAGGATGTTCGTCTGCTCGGCGATGTCGTCGATGAGGTCGACCACCTCGCCGATGCGCTCGACCTCGTCGCGCAGCTCGCGCATTTCCTCGACGGTGTGGCCGACCTCGTCGTCGATCCGGTCCATCCGCTCGATCGCTTCGCCGGCGTCGTCGCGGCCCGCCGCGCCGGTCTCGGCGATCTCGGCCGACTGCTGTGCCAGCTCGTCGGTCGAGGAGGCGATCTCCTCGACGGTGGCCGAGAGGTCGTCCAGCTCGGCGACCGCGGTCGCGAGCGTCTCCTCCTGGCGCTCGGTCCCGACCGAGATCTCCTCGATGCTGTCGGCGACGTCGACGCTCGTCGACTCCACCTCCTCCGCGGAGGCGGTCACCTCGGAGCTCCGCTCGCCGACCGTCTCGGCGGCGTCCTGGATGCCGACGACGAGCGCCTCCAACTGCTCAAGCGTCTCGTTGAGCGACTCGGCGATCGCCGTCATCGCCTCGCTCTCGCTCTCGGGGTCGAGCCGGCGGGTGAGGTCGCCGTCGGCGACCGCGTCGATGGTCGCCTCGTACTCGTCCGCCTTCGTCTCCAGGTGCGTCGACAGCGACTCCGCCTCCTCGCGGGCCGTGGCGGCCTCCTCGGCGGACTCCTCGACGGCCGCGATCTGCTCGCGCATCGTCTCCCGGATGCGGTCGAACAGCGCCGAGAGCTGGCCGAACTCGTCGGTCCGGGTGCGTTCGATGTCTACGTCGAGGTCGCCGGCCTCGATCGCCTCGGCGTACCCCCGCAGGTCGTCGACGGAGCCGTTCACGTCGCGGACGACGAACCCGCCCACCGCGAGCAGCCCGACGACGGAGATGGCGATCAGGAGTAGGACGGTCCGCGTGACGTCGCCGACGGTCCCGTAGACCTGGCTTTCCGGGGCCGCGACGACGACGGCCCACGGCTTGGTGTCGATCGGCGCGGTCGCCGTGGCGACAGCCGACCCGTTCACGACCGTCTGCTCGTCGTCAGTGACGTCGACCGCGACCGTCTCGGTGACCTCGGTCTTCAGGTGCGAGAGCTCCTCGATGAGGAAGTAGTCGTTCAAGATCGCGTCGCTGTTCGACGCTAGGGCGACTTTCCCGGTCCGCGTGGAGACGACCTGCATGTTCCCGCCGTCGACGGGCGACGTCAGGAGCGCCCCGCGATCGGAGAGATCGACGGTGATGACGATCGCCTTCCCGGGCACGTTGTTGATCGGGCTGACGAAGCCGAGGTGGTTCTCGCCGTCCTGCTTGTACGGCTCGAACGATCGGACATCGTTCGCGTTGGCGAACGCCGCCGGCCCGACCGCCCACGGTCGCTCCGACTCGGTGTACGTCGTTCCCTCCGTGCTCGGCGACGTGCTCACGGTCACCTCGTTCGACACCATGTCGTAGTAGTGGACCTCGACCACGTACTCGGGGAGCATGTCGGCGTTAGCCCGAAGTTCGTCTCGTATCCGTCCCTCGCTGGACGACTGGACGCCCGAGGACGACGAGACCCGGCGAGTGTACCCGTTCATGTCCTCGACGAACCCGTCGATCCCCTGGGCCTCGCGCTCGGCGGAGCTCATCATCGCCTCGCGCGCGTCCGACTCGACGCTGCCCTGGACTTGGTCGACGGCAAGCGCGCCCGCGCCGAGCAACACCGCGGAGACGACGACGACTGCCGCCGCGATTTTGAACGCGTATCGGCCGCGGAGACGATCGAAGAGGCGCTGGAGGAGACGTGTTCCGTCGTCGGCTGGCATATCTCGCTGTTCCGACAGCCACACATAAACGCCAGCAGCAAAATATCAGTTCAGAGAATTAGAGATGAAACCTCGGACGGTCGTCACACTCGTTGGAGACAGTCCCGATCGAACTGGACGCGCGCCCGGCGACGAGTGGGCACCGCGGCGACCGGGGTCAGAGATCGACCGGCGCGGGCAGACATCGATCGGGGGTCGGAGACCGACCGCCGCATCCGAAACCACTATGCCCGATCCGGCGAATCCACCGGTATGGACTGGCCACACGACCCCGACGGCGAGCAGGGGAGCGAGGGCATGCGGCAGTACGGCCACGCCGTGCTCGCGAAGAAGATCGACGAGGAGGAGGACTTCCCGCTGACCGCGGCGGAGTACGTCGAGCAGTACGGCGACCACCCGATCCGGATCGACTTCGAGACGGTCGTCTCGGTCGAGGAGATCTTCGAGCACGTCGAGCAGGAGGAGTTCGCCGACTTCGTCGAGTTCCATCAGGAGCTGGGTCGCGCGATGCGCGAGAACGGGTACTGGTTCTACGAGGGGGCGGACCAGTTCGTCGACGGCAGCGCCTGAGTACTCGACCGCAAACGGAATCACCGGTGGAGCTGGACGTTCTTCTCGCTATTCGGACGTGTAATTGCGAATGGGTACCGACGTAGCGACAGCGACCACCTCCAAAGCCCCAGCCGGGAGGACTCGCGCGGCTTGCTGCGCGCCTCGCTCGCGGTGCTCGCTGCGGTGCTTGCTACGCCGTGCTTCGTCCTCCCGGCTGCCCCTTTGAGTCCCACCCCTCCGGAAGACGTTCCTGCTCGCTTCGCTGCGCGGGCTGCGACTTCCGTGCTCCCGCTCGCTTTGCTCGCGGGAACGCACAGCACCGCAGCCTCACGCCTCCCCAGCCTCGTCGCTCGCTTCGCTCGCGACTCCCTCGCGCGTGCGACTCGCGCCCTGCGGGCACTCGTCGGCACGCGCCGCCGCAGTTCGTTTTCGTCGCTCAACCGACCCTCGACCGTTTTAAGAACGCCCGGGGCAAGCGACCCACCATGGACCACGAGCGGATCGCCGTTCTCGCCCACGAGAAGTTCCCCGACCGCGCGAAGACCGCGCTCGGCGTGCTGCGCTACGGCGACCAGGACGTCCAGGCCGTCCTCGACCGCGACCGCGCCGGCGACCGCGTGAACGACCACGTCCCGGACGTCGCGGACGCGCCGATCGTCGCGTCGTTCGACGAGGCGCACGCGGCGGCCGACGGCGACCTGGACGCCCTCTACATCGGGATCGCCCCAATCGGCGGCGGCTTCGACGAGTCGTGGCGGTCGGACGTCGAGGCCGCGATCGAGGCGGGCTGCGACGTGGTGAGCGGCCTTCACTACTTCCTCAACGAGGATGACGAGCTGGCCGCGCTCGCCGCCGAACACGGCGTCGACCTCGTCGACGTGCGCGAGCCGGACGACGACCTCACGGTCGCGACGGGCGCGTCCGGCGACGTCGACGCCGACGTGCTGCTCACGGTCGGCACCGACTGCTCGGTCGGGAAGATGACCGCCTCGCTGGAGATCGTCGCGGCCGCCCGCGACCGGGGGATCGACGCCGCGTTCGTCCCCACGGGCCAGACCGGGATCATGATCGCCGGCTGGGGGAACCCGATCGACCGGGTCGTCTCGGACTTCACCGCCGGGGCTGTCGAAGAGATGCTCGTCGAGGTCGGCGACGACCGCGACCTGCTCGTCGTCGAGGGCCAGGGGAGCATCGTCCACCCCGCCTACTCGGCGGTCACCTGCGGCATCCTCCACGGGTCGATGGCGGACGGGCTCGTCCTCTGTCACGCCGCGGGCCGCGAGGTCGTCCACGGCTACGAGGAGTTCGCCCTTCCGCCGCTCGCGGACTACGTCGACCTCTGCGAGGACCTGGCGACGCCGGTTCACGAGACGAGCGTCGTCGCGGGCGCGGTCAACACGAAGGACATCGCCGACGACGACGCGGCCGCCGAGGCGGTCGCCGCGTTCGCCGCCGAGACCGGCGTCCCCGCGACCGACCCCGTGCGACACGGCGCGGGAGCCATCGTCGACGCCGCCGTCGACGCCGGACTGGGCGCGGGCGACGCCGCGGACGCCGAATCGGAGGTCGACGGGGAGGGAGCGACCGAATGAGCCTCGACGCCGAGTTCGAGCGGTCCTCGCTGCCACTTGAGAACGCGTTCACCATCTCGCGAGGGACCCAGACGACCGCCGAGAACGTGATCGTCCGGGTGACGGACGACGCGGGGATGACCGGGGTCGGCGGCGCGGCGCCGTCGACTCACTACGGCGAGACGGCCGACACGGTCGCGGCCGTCCTGCCGGACCTCCTCGACGCGGTCGAGCGCGTCGGCGACCCCCACGCAGTCCACGAGATCGAGGCGGAACTGCGGGGGGTCGTGAACGGCAACCCCGCCGCTCGCTGCGCCGTCTCGATAGCGGTCCACGACCTCGCGGCGAAGCGGCTCGGCGTCCCTCTCCACCGCCTGTGGGGGCTCGACCCGAGCGACGCGCCGAAGACGTCGTTCACGATCGGCTTAGACGAGACCGACCGCGTGCGCGAGAAGGCGGCCGACGCCGTCGCGGCGGGCCACGACGTGTTGAAGATCAAGCTCGGCACCGACCGCGACCGGGAGCTGATAGACGCGGTCCGCGAGGCGGCGCCCGACGCCCGGCTCCGCGTCGACGCGAACGAGGCGTGGACGCCGAAGGAGGCGGTCGCGAAGAGCGCGTGGCTCGCCGACTGCGACGTGGAGTTCGTCGAGCAGCCCGTCTCGGCCGACGACCCGGAGGGGCTCCGGTACGTCTACGAGCGCGCCGAACTGCCGATCGCCGCCGACGAGTCCTGCGTGACCGCGGCGGACCTGCCCGCGATCGCCGACCGCTGTGACATCGCGAACCTGAAGCTGATGAAGGCCGGGAGCCTCTCCGAGGCGCGGCGGGTGATCGCCGCCGCGCGAGCGCATGGCCTCGAGGTGATGTGCGGCTGTATGATCGAGTCGAACGCCTCCATCGCGGCGGCGGCGCAGCTCGCGCCTCTGCTGGACTACGCCGACCTCGACGGCTCGCTGCTGCTCGCCAAGGACCCGTACGAGGGCGTCGAACTCGCGGACGGCGAGATACGGCTCACCGAGCAGGACCGCGCGGGGACCGGCGCGCGTCCGGCGTCGGAGTAAGTCGGTTAGAAGCGAGGGAGGGGGAAACGCGGAGACCGCGGAGATCGCGAGGACCGAACGCGGGTCGGTCGCAGTCTCAGTTCCGTGGTTCGTCGGCCGTCGAGTCGGACTCCTCCACTTCGACGTCGAGCTCCTCGTCGAGGTTGGCGTCCGAATCGCCGCCGTCGAGGTCGCTCTCTAAGTCGTCAGAGTCGATCTCCGCCTCGATGTCCGAGAGCTCGGCGTCGACGTCCTCGTCGCTGACGGCGGTGTCGCCGTTCGACGACTCGCCCTTCCCGAGCTCGCCTTTCAGCGTCTCCAGCTCGGCGTCGACCTCGCTGTTCGTCGAGAGGCTCTCCAGCTCGCGGTCGATGCTGTCCTTGTCGGAGAGCGCGTCCTCGAACGCGCCGGAGTCCTCCAGCTCGTCCATCGCCTCGGAGCGCGCCTCCATCTCCTCGGTGCGCTCCTCGGCGCGTTCGATGGAGCGGCTCACGTCCTCCATCTCGTCGCCGACGCCCGTCATCGCTTCCGAGACGCGGGAGGACGCCTCGGCCGCCTCGTAGCGGGCCTTCATCGTCTCCTTCTTCGTGCGGAACTCCTCGATGCGGTTCTGGAGCTTGTTCTTCTTCTCGACCAGCTGCTCTTGGGTGTCGTTCAGCTCGGCGATCTGGCCCTCCAGCTCCTCGATCTGGGCCATCTTCGACTTCTTCTTCTCGAGCGCCTTCCGCGCGAGATCGTCGCGGTCCTGCTGGACCGCCTCGCGGGCCTGGCGGTTGTGCTTCTCGACGTTCTCTTCGAGCTTACGCTGCTGGATCTCCAAGCGCTTCTTTTGAGTCGTCAGGTCGGCGATGCCCTGTTTGACGTCTTGGAGCTCGTCGCGCATCTGTTCGTACGAGTAATCGAGCGACTCCGTCGGGTCCTCCGCCCGGTTGAGGAGGGAGTTCACCTTCGAGCGGATGACGTAGGAGGCGCGAGAGAGGATTCCCATGTCCCATTATACGCGTTCCACCCGTTAAAACCTCATGCGGTTCGCGGCGCAGCGCCGGCGTCCGCGGCGGGAACGCGTGGCGGTCCTCAGAGACGGGTGCCTCCGACACCCGAGCGCCGCGGCGACCGTCCTGAACACTTATTCCGAGCGTCGGTGTAGCCGTGCGCATGGACATCGGCGTGCTGACCGTTCCCCTCGGCGGCGAACCGATCGACGACGCGGCCGCGTACCTCGCCGACCTCGGGGTCGACGCCGTCGAGCTCGGCGTCGGCGGGTGGCCCGGCGAGGACCACGTCGACCGCGGAGCGCTCCTCGACGACGGGGCGGCGCGGGAGGAGCTGCTCGCGCTGCTCGACGACCGCGGGCTCCGGATCTCGGCGCTGGCGACGCACAATAACCCGCTCCACCCCGATGAAGACCGGGCCGCGACCGCCGACCGCGAGCTGCGCGAGGCGATCGAACTGGCCGACCTGCTCGGCGTCGACACGGTCACTTGCTTCTCCGGGCTCCCGGCGGGCGCGCCCGGCGACTCGACGCCGAACTGGGTGACCGCGCCGTGGCCGACCGAACACGCCGACGCGCTCGACTACCAGTGGGACGAGGCCGCGATCCCGTACTGGCGCGATGTGGCGGCCCACGCCGACCACCACGGCGTCGACGTGGCGATCGAGATGCACCCGAACATGCTGGTGTACGAGCCGACCGGACTGGTCGCGCTCCGCGAGGCGACCAACGACCGGATCGGGGCCAACTTCGACCCCTCGCACCTCTATTGGCAGGGGATCGACGCGACGGAGGCGATCCGGTTCCTCGGCGAGCGCGACGCGATCCACCACGTCCACGCGAAAGACACCAAGGTGTACGAGGCCCGGAGCCGCGTGAAGGGCGTCCTCGACACGACGGGCTACGCCGAGGAGGCCGACCGGTCGTGGCTGTTCCGGTCGATCGGCTACGGACACGGCGAAGGACACTGGAAGGACGTGGTCTCGACGCTCCGGATGGTCGGGTACGAGGGGGCGCTGTCGATCGAACACGAGGACTCGCTCACGTCGGCGCGAGAGGGGTTAGAGAAGGCCGTCGACATGTTGGACCGCGCGGTGTTCGAGACGGAACCGGGCGACGCGTACTGGACGGAGTGAGGCGGAGAACGATCCGATGACACGAGAACCACTGAATATCGGCGTGTTGGGGTATCGATTCATGGGCAAGGCGCACGCGAACGCGATGGCGCGGCTCGCGATGTTCTTCCCGGACGCACCAGACATCGAGCGGCACACGCTCGTCGGGCGCGACGAGGCGGCGCTCGCGGACGCGGCCGAGCGGTTCGGCTTCGCGCACACCGCGACCGACTGGGAGGCCGCGATCGACGAGGTGGACGTCTTCTACAACCTCGGCCCGAACCACGTCCACGCGGAGCCGTCGATCGCGGCCCTCGAAGCGGGGGTCCCCGTCCTCTGTGAGAAGCCGCTCGCGCCGACGCTGGAGGAGGCGGCGGCGATGCGCGACGCGGCTGCCGCGACGGGCGTCACCGCCGGCACGGCGTTCAACTACCGATTCGTCCCAGCGATCCGACACGCCAGAGAGCTGATCGCGGCCGGCGAGCTGGGCGAGATCCGACAGGTCCGCGGGCGCTACCTCCAGGACTGGCTCGTCGACCCCGAAGCGCCGTGGGCGTGGCGGATGGACGCCGAGATGGCCGGGTCCGGCGCGCTCGGCGACCTCGGCGCGCACACGATCGACCTCGCGAGGTTTCTCGTCGGGGACCGGGTCGGCGGGGTCGACCGCGTCTCGGGCCAGCTGACGACGTTCGTCGACGAGCGGCCTGTCTACGACGAGGAGGGGGCGGTCGTGGAGCATCGGGACGTCACCGTCGACGACGCGTACAGCGCGCAGGTCGAGTACGAGTCGGGTGCGACCGGGACCTTCGAGGCGAGTCGAGTCGCCGCGGGGCACAAGAACGACCACGCGATCGCGGTCCACGGGACCGAGGGGAGCTTGAAATTCTCCTTAGAGCGGCTCAACGAACTGGAAGTGCTACGCGCGGGGAACCGCGGCTACGAGACGGTGCTCGTCACCGAGGAGTCGGACCCGTACATCGACCGCTGGTGGCCCCCCGGCCACTTGATCGGGTGGGAGCACACGTTCGTCCACGAGAACTACGAGTTCCTCTCGGCGGTCGCCGACGGCGACGCGTTCGAACCGTCGTTCGAAGCCGGGTACGCGGTCCAACGGGTCCTCGCGGCGGTCGAGCGCGCCGCCGAGCGGGGCGAGTGGGTCGCGGTCGAATGAGCGCTTGGCGGCGGCGAAACCGGGGGACCACGACCTGCGCCGCGCCGTCGTCCCGGATTCAGACGCCGACCGCGCCGCCGGGCGTGCTCCCGCCGTTCTCCTCGCTCCACTCGTCGATCGCGGAGTCCTCGCCGTCGTAGCTCCCCAGCGTCTCTTGATTGTCGAACGCGACCGGCTCCCAGACGATGTCGAAGTTCTCGTTGCCCGTCGCGTTCGGGACGGGAACTTTGTCACCCGGCCTGACGACGCCGTCGCCGGGCCACGCGCCGAACTGGACGTTCCCGTCGGGGTCCTCGCCGCGGACGTACAGCTCCTCGGCCGGGACCGGCTCGGGGCCGAGCGCGACGACGACGATGGTGCCGTTCTCCTGCTGGCCCTCGAACTCGGCGTCCGGCGGGGCCACGCCGTCGATGAGACCGAACACCGCCGCGCCGACGATGGCGAGCAGCAGCACGACAACCCCGACGAGCAGCCCCGTCCCCGCCAGCGGGGTGAACCCGCGCTCGTCGTCTCGGAACGCAACCATTCAAGCGACACTCAGACTGGACCGGTATAAGCGTTTCCGGACCACGTATCAGCGCTGATAAGATTGGTCGCGTCGTGCCTGCCGACCCGGGACCGCGCCCGGGCCGAACCGGAAGCGGGTTATTCCGCGCGACCGAATTCCGACCGTGTCTGGGATGAGCGATTCGTCGGGCGGTCGCCCCCGCGGACTGCGCGGGGTCGCGCGGACCTGGGTCGAGGTGCTCGTTCGGCCGCGGCGCGCGTTCGTGAACGGGATCACGCCCGGCGACCAAGCGCCGGCGCTGACGTTCGCGGTCGCCGTCGCCGCCGCGTTCACGCTCGGGTGGATCGTCTCCGACCCCGGAGCGGTGCCGGGCGTCGTTCCCTCTTCGCCGGCGCTCTCGGGGCTCGTCACCCTGCTCGTCGTGATGGCGCTCGCGGCGCCGGTCGGCCTCCACCTGACGGCCGCGATCGCGACCGTCGGGGTCGTGGTGGCGAGCGTCGAGTTCGCGGACGGGCTCGGGTTCCGCGAGCGCGGCGGGGTGAGCGAGACGGTCCAGGTCGTCGCGTACGCGAGCTCGCCGATGGCGCTGGCCGGACCGGTGATACCCGAGCTCAGGCTCGTCTGCGGCGCGTACGCCGCGGTGCTGCTGTTCGTCGGGTTCCGCGCGGTCCACGGCCTCTCCCCGATCCGGACGATCGCGGCCGCCCTCCCGCCGGCGGCGCTCGGCTACGGCGTCGGCTACCGCGTCGTGGCCGCGGCGCGGACGCTGCTCGGCGCGTGACGTGAGGCCGGCGCTCGCCTCGCGCTCGTCGAGCGGCCAGCGGGGTTTCGACAACCGTTTTAGGCCCGAGACTCTCGGTGTATTCAAATGGGATCCTGTATCATTTGTGGCACCGACGTCGGGGGCGGTCGGGTCTGCGACTCGCATCAAGAAGACGTCGTGTTCGACTTCCGTGGCGACGCTCCCGACGATCTGGTTCCGAGCCGTTTCTACCGCGGCGTCGTCGACGGGTACGCCGAGTTCGGCGTGTTCGTCGACCTCGCGCCGGGCGTCACCGGACTGCTCCACCGCTCCGAGCTCGACCGTCGCCTCGACAGCCTCGATTGGGAGCCGGGCGACGACGTGTTCGTCCAGGTGAAGGGCGTCCGCGACAACGGCAACGTCGACCTCGGCTGGTCGATCCGGCAGGCCGACCGCGAGTTCCGCGGCGTCCTGATCCAGGAGTCGTCCGGCGAACACCTTCCCGACGAGGAGCTTGACGGCGACGACGATGCGGCCGCAGCAGACGACGATGGCGACGGCCCGGAGTCCGCCGACGCGGACGCGCCGGAAACCGACGCAGAACCCGACGCGCCGGTCGACGAGACCGACGACGCTACGGAGGTGGACGAGGCCGAAGAACTTGACGACGGCGCCGGCGAGACGGACGACGGCGACGAGGAGCCGGTCGAATCCAAGACGACGAACGCTCACGAATCGGACGCGACCGCGGACGAAGCGACGACCGCGGACGAAGAGGAGTTCGACGAGGTCGACGCGGACGAGTCTGACGCGGACGAGCCGGAGCCCGAACGCGTGTCGATCACAACGCTCGGCGACGCGGTCGGCGACGCGGTCCGGATCGAAGGCGAGGTCGTCGGCGTCCGCCAGACCGGCGGCCCGACCGTGTTCGAGGTCAGCGACGAGACGGGCGCGGTCGACGTGGCCGCGTTCGTCGAGCCGGGCGTCCGGGCGTACCCGGATGTCGAGGTCGGCGACGCGGTGCGGGTCGACGGCGAGGTCGAGAGCCACCGCGGCGACATCCAGGTCGAGTCCGACGCGCTCGTCCTCCTCGAGGGCGAGGACGCCGAGACGGTCCGCCGCCGCCTCGCAGAGGCGCTCACCGACGAGGCGCGCCCCGAGGGGCTCCAGCCGCTGGCCGGCGACGAGACGGTCGCCGAGCTCGCTGACGGGCTGCTCGACGCCGCCGAGGCGGTCCGCCGCGCGGTCCTCGAGTCCCGCCCGATCGTCGTGCGCCACCCGGCGACCGCCGACGGCTACGTCGCGGGCGCCGCGGTCGAGCGCGCCGTCCTCCCGCTGATTCGCGACGAGCACGCGAAGAGCGACGCGGAGTACCACTACTTCACCCGCCGCCCGCTCGACGAGCCGGTGTACGGGATGGACGCGGCCACCAACGACGCGACGCGGATGCTCCAGGACCGCGACCGCCACGACGAGAAGCTCCCGCTGTTCCTCCTCGTCGGGGCCGGCTCGACGACGGAGTCCGCCGACGGTATCGACCTGCTGTCGGTGTACGGGGTCGACGCGGTCGTCGTCGACGCCGCGGTCGCCGACCCCGAGACACGGGACGCGGTGGACACGCTGGTCTCGCCGGAGCTGGCCGACGTCGACGGCGACGAGACGCTCTCGACGGGCGCGCTCGTCACCTCGCTGGCGTCCGCGATCAACGACGAGGTCCGCGCCGACCTGCGCCACCTCCCGGCGGTGAGCTACTGGGCGGACGCCCCCGAGCGGTACGTCGACCTCGCGCGCGACGCGGGCTACGACGCCGAGCGCGTCGCCGAGCTCCGCGAGGCGGTCGCGCTGGAGGCGTACTACCAGTCGTACCAGGACAAGCGCGAGCTGATCGCCGACCTCCTGTTCTCGGACGGCGGCGACCTCGCGGCGCACGTCTCCGAGCAGTTCCGCGAGAAGCTGGAGACCGAGGTCGAGACGGCGGACGCGAACGTTGTGACCGAGGCGGTCGACGGCGTCGAGTTCGCGCTGCTGGACACCGACGGCTACACCCACCGGTACGATTTCCCGCCGACGCCGCTCCTCTTAGACGACCTCCACCGCCGCCGCGCCGACGGCGAGCCGTTCGCGACGGTCGGCGTCGGCACCGACGAGCTGTACGTCCGCACGACCGCTGACGTCTCCGTCCGCGACGTGGCCGCCCGCGCGGCCGAGCTCGCGCCGGCGGCGGACGTCGCCACCGCCGGCGTCCGCGAAGGGAAGATCGAGTTCCTCTCCGGCGAGCGCGACGCCGTCGAGGACGCCGTCGTCGCCGCCGTCGCCGAGTCGTTCTGAGGCGCTTCCCGGTCCGTTTTCTCGGCCGCAACCCGGTCAGCGGCGCGTGAACGGTCCCGGCGGGAGGATGAGGTCGTCGAGCTCCGGCCGCTGTTTCACGTTGAACACGACCGACAGCTCGTCGGTCAGCGGGTAGCCGTTACAGGAGAGCCGGAACCCCCGCTCGGCGAGGTCGTCGGGCATGATGTGGTCCGTCGGCTGCGAGAGGTCGCCCTCGGCGAGGTAGACGGCGCAGTTCGCGCAGGCGCCGCCGCGACACGAGAAGGGCCACGCGAAGCCGCTGCGCTCGGCCGCCTCCAGCAGGCTCTCACCGGGGTGGACGAGCAGCCGGCCGTGGGCGTCGGGGCCGAGGTCGGCGTGGGCGGCCTTCCGGAACAGCTCGTCGTCGTCGAGCGACCAGCCGTAGTCCACGACGGCCTCGTAGTCGAGGAACTCGACGCGGGTCGATCGCGGCTCGCGGGCGGCGTCATCTTCGGTGAGGTCGACGCCCGCCGGGTCGACCCCGTCGTCGCTGCCCTCGCCGTTCCCGTCGCGCTCCGACAGCTCCCGGTAGGCGCGGCGGACGAGCTGGAACTCCTCGGTCGACCCCCCCTGGTCCGGGTGCGCGCGCTTCACGCGCTCGCGGTAGGCCCGTTCGACCGCCTCGTCGTCGGCGTCCTCGTCGACGTCCAACACCTCGAACGGGGAGACCATTCAGACACCACTCCGTACGCGCGTGACGCACATAAACTGCCCAGAAGTCGGCAGGCGGAGCGGCGCGGCTCGGTGGACGCCGCCGCCCGGGCGCCGGCGGACCGCGGTTCTGGGGCGATCCGACCGGCACGGTCGGCAGTCAGTCCGGCCGCCTCCAGAGTCGGCGCAACCCGCCGACGCCGAGCAGGCGGTCCGCTCCGGAGCGGAGTAGGGCCTCCACCGCGCCGGCCCCCATCGCGAGCGCGAACAGCAGCGGCCAGACGGTTAGGTGCGAGGTGAGCGGGTGGAGATGCGTCCCGACGGCCCACCGGAAGGCGGTCGAGGCGAGCGACAGGGCGGTCACGAGGAGCGGCGACGCGACGGACGCCCGACCGAGCAGGTACAGCGGGACGGCCGCGGTCAGCCAGAGCCCGCCGAGCGCGTAACCGACCCCGGCAGCCGTCGAGCCCGGGTCGCCGTCGAAGTACACGCCGTTAGAGACCATCCACGAGAGGACGCCGACGGCGTAGACCGCGCCTCCGGCGGCGGCGACCGCGGGGAGGCCGAGGCGGCGGGAGCGCATGTGCGTGCCGTTCGGCCGGTCGGAACTTGAATCGTGTCGCCGTGCGGCGTGCGCCTCGTTCCCGTCGGGGAGGCCGCGCTCGCCCGTCCACGCCGACGGCTCCGCGAGTCGATCATTTAAGCGTCGCGGCGACGACCGATCGGTAATGGGAAACGCCGATCTGCGCGACCTCGCGTCGATCCGCGACGTCCCCTTCGCGGAGCTCGAAGGGTCGGTCGTCGCCGTCGACGCGCACAACTGGCTGTACCGGTACCTCACGACGACTGTCAAGTGGACGTCGGACGAGAAGTACACCACGGCCGACGGGGTCGAGGTCGCGAACCTCGTCGGGGTCGTCCAGGGGCTCCCGAAGTTCTTCGAGCATGACCTCATTCCGGTGATGGTGTTCGACGGCGCGGTCACCGACCTGAAGGCCGACGAGGTGGCCGAGCGGCGCGAGAAGCGCGAGGCGGCCGAGGAACGCAAGGCGGCCGCCGAGGAGCGCGGCGACGCGGTCGAGGCCGCGCGCCTCGAGGCCCGCACCCAGCGGCTCACCGACACGATACAGGAGACGACCCGCGAGCTCCTCGAGCGCCTCGACGTGCCGGTCGTCGAGGCGCCCGCGGAGGGGGAGGCGCAGTGCGCGCGGATGGCCGCGGCCGGGACCGTCGACCACGCCGGCAGCGAGGACTACGACACGCTGCTGTTCGGCGCGCCGACGACCCTCCGGCAGCTGACGAGCAAGGGCGACCCGGAGCTGATGGACCTCGCGGCGACCCTGGAGGACCTCGGTCTCGACCGGCAGGGGCTCGTCGACGTCGCGATGCTTTGTGGCACCGACTTCAACGAAGGTGTCCGCGGGATCGGGCCGAAGACGGCGGTGAAGGCCGTCACGGAGCACGGCGACCTCTGGGGCGTCCTCGACGCCCGCGACGCCGAGATCCCGAACGCCGAGGCGATCCGCGAGCTGTTCATGGACCCGCCGGCGACGAAGGTCGCGATCGATACGGACGTGAACCCGGACGTGCCCGCCGCCCGCGAGTACGTCGTCGACGAGTGGGGCGTCGCGGCCGACGAGGTCGAGCGGGGGTTCGAGCGCATCGCCGAGTCGCAGGTCCAGACCGGCCTCGACCGGTGGACGTGACGGGCCGCGGCGCGCGGATCTGACCGGACGGTCCGGGGCGGCGTGTAACGGCTCGACCGCCGCGAACACACCTTTTATTCCCTCGTCGTCAGTAGGGTGAAACACACGTGTCGCGGACCGCCTCCCGATCGCGGACGCCGGCGGTGGCCGGCCGTCGAGTCGTCGCCGTCGACGACTCTGTCGGCCCGGTGACCTCGCGGGCCGGCGTCCGAGCGGGCCGCGGCGACTCTGACCAATGAGCTTCGACGTTCCCGACGACAGACGGTACTTGGAATCGCACGAGTGGGCGACGACCGGAGACACGGTTCGGATCGGCGTCTCCGATTTCGCGCAGGACGAACTGGGCGACGTGGTGTTCGTCGAACTCCCCGCGGTCGGCGACGAGGTCGCTGCCGGCGAGGCGTTCGGCGTCGTCGAGTCGATCAAGGCCGTCTCGGACCTGTACGCGCCCGTCGCGGGCGAAGTCGTCGCGGTCAACGAGGAGCTGTTCGATCGCCCGGAGCTCGTCAACGAGGACCCGTACGACGAGGGCTGGATGCTCGAGGTCGCGCCCGCAGAGGGAGGCGACGCCGAGGGGCTCCTCGACGCCGACGAGTACGACGACCAGATCGCCTGACCGCCCCCGACGCGACCCCGGGGCGGGCGACGGCCCCGGTCGAACCACTACCCGGACACACGATCATGACCACGCCATCTTCCGACTCCACGCGACCCGTGGACCGACGACCCGCGACCCGAGGAGCCACCGACGACCGACCGACAGATTGCGGACGGAGCGGGACGAACCGATGAGCCGGGCCGACGGCACGCCGTACGCGCCCCACACCGACGCGGAGACCGCGGCGATGCTGGCGGCCATCGGTGTTGACGACGAGGAGGCGCTGTTCGACATCCCCGAGTCGGTCGCCTTCGACGGCGACTTCGGGATCGAGCCGCGGACGGAACGCGAGATCCGCGACGAGTGCGCGCGGATCTTCGAGCGCAACGACGACCTCACGGAGTTCCTCGGCCGGGGCCACTACGCCCACTACGTGCCGAGCGTCGTCGACCACCTCTCGGACCGCGCCGAGTTCCTCACGAGCTACACCCAGTACCAGCCGGAGGTGTCGCAGGGGTTCCTCCAAGCGCTGTTCGAGTACCAGTCGATGCTCGTCGAGCTCACCGGACTCGACGTCGCGAACTGCTCGATGTACGACGCCGCGACCGCGCTCGGCGAGGCCGCGACGCTCGCGGACCGCGTCCGGTCCACGTCGGGCGACACCGTCCTCGTGCCCGAGCAGCTCCGCGAGGGGAAGCGAGCGGTGCTGGAGAACTACTGCGACGGGGCCGACCTGACCGTCGAGACGTACCCGATGGCCGACGGCACCGCCGACGTCGACGCGATCGCCGACCGCGCGGGCGACGACGTCGTCATGCTGTACGCGGAGAGCCCGACCGTCCGCGGCTGCCTCGAGGAGCGGCTCGCGGCGATCGGCGACGTCGCCGACGAGACGGACGCGCTGTTCGCGCTCGGCTCCGACGTCGTCGCGCTGTCGGTCCTCGAGTCGCCTGCGGCGGTCGGCGCTGACGTCGTCGTCGGCGAGGCCGGCTCGCTCGGGCTGCCGACCAGCTACGGGATGGGGCTCGGTCTCTTCGCCTGCCGCGACGACTTCCTGCGGCAGGTCCCGGGCCGGCTCGTGGGCGCGAGCGAGGACGCGAACGGCGACCGCGCGTACACGCTGACGCTCCAGACGCGCGAGCAGCACATCCGCAAGGAGCGGGCCACCTCGAACATCTGTACGAACCAGGCGTGGGTCGCGCTCCGCGCGGCGATCCACGCGGCGACGCTCGGGCCGGACGGCCTCGTCGACCTCGCGAACGACTGCGTCCGCGAGGCCGAGGCGCTGGCGGCCCGGATCGACGACCTGTCGGGCGCGGCCGCGCCCGTCCACGAGCGACATCACTTCCGCGAGTTCGCGGTCCGCGTCGACCAGCCCGCCCCGGCCGTCGCCGAGGACCTGGAGGCCGAGGGGTTCGCGGTCCACGCGATCGACGACCACCTGCTCCAGGTGTGCGTCACGGACCTGAACGCCGGGCGGACGGACGGCCTCGTCGCGGCCTTCGAGGAGGTGCTCTGATGATCCACGACCAAGCGAACTACGAGCGAGGCGACGAGGACGTCCGGGAGCCGCTGCTCTCGGAGAAGGGCCAGGAGACGGTCGACGTGCGCGAGGACTCTCCGCTTCCGGACGACCTGACCCGCGAAGAGCTGACGCTGCCGAACCCCTCGGAACCCGAGACGGCCCGTCACTACACCCGGCTCTCGCAGATGAACTGGGCGATCGACGCGGGGCCGTACCCGCTGGGGAGCTGTACGATGAAGTACAACCCCAAGTTCACCGAGGACGTGGCGGCCGACCCGAACGCCGCCGTCCACCCCGACCGCTCCGCCCGCTCCGCGCAGGGGAACCTCGAACTCCAGTACCGGTTACAGGAGGCCCTCGCCGACATCGGCGGGATGGACGCCGTCACGCTCCAGCCGCCCGCGGGCGCGGCGGGGGAGCTGACCGGGATCCTCGTCACGAAGGCGTACCACGAGCACCTCGGGAACGACCGCTCGGAGGTGGTGATCCCGGCGTCGGCCCACGGGACGAACTTCGCCACCGCCGCGACCGCCGGCTACGACGTGGTCGAGCTGCCCTCCGGCGAGGACGGCCGGGTCGACCTCGAGGCGCTGGAGGCGGCCGTCGGCGAGGACACCGCCGCGCTCATGCTCACGAACCCGAACACGGTGGGGCTCTTCGAGCGCGATATCACCGAGATCGCCGACATCGTCCACGACGCCGGCGGTCTGCTCTACTACGACGGCGCGAACCTCAACGCGCTGCTCGGCCGCGGCCGGCCCGGCGACATGGGGTTCGACGTGATGCACTACAACGTCCACAAGACGTTCGCGACTCCCCACGGCGGCGGCGGTCCCGGGGCCGGCCCGGTCGGCGTCGTCGACGAGCTGGCCCCGTTCCTCCCGACGCCACGGGTGCGCGAGTCGACGGCGGGGTCGGGATACGAACGTTTCGAGCCGGCCCACACGATCGGGCGGGTCCACGGCTTCGCGGGCAACTGGCTCGTGCTGATCAAGGCGTACGCGTACATCGCTCGCCTCGGCGACGAGGGGCTCGCCGACGCGGCGGCGAAGGCCGTCCTCAACGCGAACTACCTCGCCGATCGGATCGACCTCGACGTGCCGCACGGTCCCTTCCACCACGAGTTCGCGGCGACCGCGGGCGACCGCGACGCCGCCGACGTCGCCAAGCGCATGCTCGACTTCGGCGTCCACCCGCCGACGACGAAGTGGCCGGAGATGGTGCCGGAGGCGATGCTGACCGAGCCGACGGAGATCGAGGGGCAGTCCTCGCTCGACGACCTCGCGGAGGCGTTCAACCTCGCGTACGCCGACACCGACGAGGCGCTCGACGCGGCCCCGAACCGCACGGCGGCGGCCCGGATCGACCAGGTCGGCGCCGCGCGGGACCCGCGGCTCTCTTGGCAGGCGCTCGACGGGGAGTAAGCCGCTCGAACGCCCGCGCCCGACTAGTCGGCGTCGAGCTTGTCGGCGTCGCCGTCGTCGGCGTCGAGCGCGACCGCGCCGGAGGGCGATCGGTTCACCGCCGCCCTCCCTTCGATGTCCGGGCCCGGGGCGAACGGCCCGTCGCCGTCGACGAACCGCCGCATCACGCGCCCCTCCGCGCGGTGGAGCGTCTCGCTACAGGTCGACTTCGCGATGTCGTTCGCCGCCGCCAGCTCCGTGAGCGTACAGCGGCGCGGCGTGTCGTAGTACCCCGCCCGGACCGCCTCGAAGACGAGCTCGCGCTGCGCCTCGGTGAGCGTCCGATCGGAGCCGTCGGTGCCGGTCGCGGCGACCCCCACCGTCACGCCGTCGCTCGCGAGCCGCCGGCCGAACGCCTCGATCCGATCCTGGTCCCCAACGACTGTCACGGTCGCGCGGCCGTCCGCGGCCTCTACCGCCGATTCGATCGGGAGGCCGACCGCCCGCGCCGCGGGGAGGTACGCGGGAGCCTCGCCGACGACCCGGAGCGTGCGGACGTCGCCGCGGCGCCGGACCGCCGTCACGCGTTCGACGCGGTCGTGGTCGGCGAGCGCGCGCTCGACGCGGTCCCTGTCGGTGCCGCCGACGAGCACGGTCGCGGCCGCGTTGCCGTTGGTCTCTACCCGGTCGTCGACGCCGGGGCCGCCCGCGTCGTCGACCGCGATCGTCTCCGCGACCCGGAGCGTCGCCGAGGGGACGGCCCGCGAGGCGTCCCCGAGCCACGAGCCGGTCGGGAGGTCCAGTCGCAGTTCCGTTCGGCTCATCGCTTCCACCTCGGCTCGGTCGACGGCTCGGCCGCGGTCGCTGGGTCGGGCATTTCGCGTAACCGTAGGACTGCGGGCCCCCTCGGCGTACCGCTTCATACGTTTCGGACGTAAGTACCCGCCGCGACCACAGCACCGAAGGTGCCGGCGTGCGAGCGCGTCGCCATGGAGACGACAGACGCGTTCGTCGGTCTCACCTGCGTCGACTGCGGGGCGACGTTCGACGCGGAGACGGCGACGCACCGGTGTCCCGACTGCGACGGCATCCTCGACCCCGACTACGACTACGATCGGATCGACCTGACGCCGGAGACGCTCGACGCCCGCCCCGAGGGGTCGATGTGGCGGTACGACGAACTCCTCCCGTTCCCGGCCGAGACCGCGGTGTCGCTCGGCGAGGGGGCGACGCCGCTCGTGGAGTGTCCGGGACTCGCGGACGCGATGGGCGTCGGTCGCGTGCTCCTGAAAGACGAGGGCGCGAACCCCACGGGGACGTTCAAGGACCGCGGGCAAGCGGCCGCCATGACGGCGGCGCGCGAGCACGGCGCGAGCGAGGTCGCCCTGAACAGCGCGGGCAACGCGGGGCAGGCGGCCGCGGCGTACGCGGCCCGCGCCGACCTCGACGCGCACGTGTTCCTCCCCTCGCGGGCGGGGTTCACGCAGAAGGCGATGACGGAGGTCCACGGCGCGGACCTGACCGTCACGGACCCGGTGGACGGCGGCTCCCAGATCGGCGACGCCGGGGCGGCCTACGCCGAGGCGATGGACGACCACCCCGAGTGGTACTCGACGAAGACGTTCGTCACGCCGTACCGCCACGAGGGGAAGAAGACGATGGCGCTGGAGTTCTTGGCGCAGCTCGACTGGGAGGCCCCGGACGCCGTCGTCTACCCGACCGGCGGTGGCGTCGGGCTGGTCGGGATACACAAGGCCGCCCAGGAGGCCAGAGATCTGGGGTGGACCGAGGAGCTGGTGCCGATGTACGCCGCGCAGGCCGCGGGCTGCGCCCCGGTCGTCCGCGCCTACGAGTCGGGTGCGGAGCGCCACGAGCCGCTCGCGAACGACAAGGTCGACACGGCGTGCAACGGCATCGCGATCCCGGACCCGGGGGCGAGCCACCTCATTTTGGAGGCGATCCGCGAGTCCGACGGCGGAGCCGTGGCGACGACGGACCGCGAGATCCTCGACGCCGCCATCGAGGTCGCGCGCGCCGAGGGGCTAGAGATGGGCGCGACCTGCGCCGCCGCCGCGTCCGGGGCGTTCGAACTGGCGGACCGGGGCGAGTTCGGCCCCGACGACACCGTCGTCCTCCTCAACACCGGCGCGGGCAACAAGGACGTGGACGCGCTGCGCGCGCACCTCGGCGAGCGGGAGGCCGAGGCGGACGAGGGCGACGGAGCCTGAGCTCGCGGGCAGCGTCGATTCCGGTCGCCCTACGTCTCCCAGTAGTCGACGTCGTCGTCGGCGTCGTAGTACCCGGACAGCGAGCGCTCTTCGCGGCCGCCGGGCGGCGACCCGACGAAGACGCCGAACGTCCCCGAGTCGGGATACACCGTCACGTCCGGCTCGGTCATCGTCGACAGCACGAGGTAGCGCACGGGTTCGTCGCCCTCGTTGACGACGCGGTGCGCGCCCGACTCGTCGGCCGCGAAGGAGACGTAGTCGCCGGCCGCGATCGACTCCGTCTCGCCCCCGCGACGGAGGGTGGCCTCGCCGGCGAGGACGTAGAGGGCCTCCTCGTTGGCGGTGTGATAGTGGTACGGCCACGACTTCGCTCCGGCGGGGAGCTCGTAGAGGCTACAGCCGATCGCCTCGCCGTCGGCCGCTTCGGCCAGCTGTTTCCGCCGGAATCGGGTCTCGCCGCGGTCCGTCTCGCTCCAGTCGAGGTCGGCTTCGTTGACGCGTCCCATGACCGCGCCACTCCGCCCGCCGGCAAAAGGTTCGGGGACGTGCCCGGCGTCTCGGCCGCGATATACGATGGTGTGACGACGATTGCGGGCGCGGCGGCGGCGTGACGACGCTCACTCGTGGACGAATCGGAGCCGAGGTCGCCCGGTGAACCGGAACCACTACGGCGGGCGGTCGCCACCCCTCGCGCATGGAACTCGGGGTCATCGGACTCGGACGGATGGGGCAGATCGTCGCGGACCGGTCGCTGGCGGCCGGCCACGACGTGGTCGCGTTCGACCTCTCGGCGGAGGCGACCGCGGAGGCGGCTGAGAACGGCGCGGAGCCCGCGGACAGCGTGGCGGACCTCTGCGAGCGGCTGGACGGCGGCGACGGGGGAGGCGGGGACGGTGGCAAGCGGATCTGGCTGATGGTCCCCGCGGGCGACGCGGTCGACGCCACGCTCGCCGACTTGGAGCCGCACCTCGACGCCGACGACGTCGTGGTCGACGGCGGCAACTCCCACTTCGAGGAGTCCACGCGGCGCGCCGCGGCGACCGACGCCGCGTACCTCGACTGCGGCACCTCCGGCGGCCCGGCGAGCGCGGAGGCGGGATTCTCGCTGATGATCGGCGGTCCGGCGTGGGCCTACGAGACGATGGTCCCCGTCTTCGACGCGGTGGCGACCGGGCCCGACGGCCACGACCGCATGGGCGAGTCCGGGTCGGGCCACTACGTGAAGATGGTCCACAACGGCGTCGAGTACGCGCTGATGCAGGCGTACGGCGAGGGGTTCGAGCTGCTCGCCGACGGGCGCTACGACCTCGACATGGAGTCGGTCGCGCGCACGTGGAACAACGGCGCGGTGATCCGGTCGTGGCTCTTGGAGCTCTGCGAGGAGGCGTTCCGCGAAGAGGGGTCGGACCTCGGCGACGTGGCGGACCGCGTCGCGGGCGGTTCGACGGGCACGTGGACCGTCGAGGAGGCGCTCGAACAGGAGGTCCCGGTGCCGATCATCTATCAGGCGCTCTCGGAGCGGTTCGACTCGCGCAACGAGGGCCGCTTCTCGCGGCGGCTCGCGAACCGCCTGCGGTACGGGTTCGGCCGCCACGAGGTCGCGCGGCGCGACGACGCGTAGCCCGTCCGGCGGCCACGACGGCGGCACCGACCCGGTCACACTCCCGTCGCGGCAAGAAGTCTTGCTCAAGCGACACGTATTACTGATAGCTGTCCGATATTTTGGATCGTGCTCGACCTCGCCTTCACGGGTCGACGGTACCTCGTCCGCCTCTCAGACGGTCCCGCACAGATCCGGGACCTCGTCGAGGAGTTCGAGCACTCCAGGTCGACGGTCAATCGCGCGGTCCGGGCCCTCGAAGAGGGCGGCCTCATCGAGCGCGGGACGGACGGCTACGAGGCGACGTACGCCGGCCGGATCCTCCTCGACACCGTCGACGAGGCGTCCGCGATCGCGGAGGTGGTCGAGGCGTCCGACGGCGTCTTCAACGAGCTCCCGTCGGCGCCGCGCAACCACCGGTTCTTCGCGGACGCCGAGCTGGTGACGATAGCCGACACCTCGCCGGCGACGGTGCTGACTCGGCTCCGCCGCGTCGCCGAGGCGGCCGACCGGTTCCGAGGGGCGTCGGTCGCCGCCAATGACGAGGGGTTCGTCTCGACGCTGTACCGACGCACCGTCGCTGAGGAGTCGCTCGAACTGTCGTTCGTCCTGACGGAGCGGGTCGCGGATTACCTAGCCGCCGAGAGCCCCGAGCGAGCGCGCTCCATCGTCGACGCCGGGGTGGAGATGAGCGTCGTCACCGACCTCCCGTTCGCGTGGTACCTGAGTACCGTCGAGGACCGCACGACGGCATACCTCGCGATCCACGGCGATAGGGGCAATTTCCTTGGGTACGCGGCCAACGACGACCCGGACGCGGTCGGCTGGCTCGCCGGCCTGTTCGACGCCCAACACGAACGCGGGACGCCGCTGGCGGCGTACTACCAGTCGGGCGACGGCGACGCGCTCGGGGGCTGACGGGCGTTCGAGCCGAATCTCAGCGCGCGTGAGCCACGGGAAACGCTTATATATAGCTATGGTAGAGACTAACACGCACAGAATGTTCGAGCGATTTTCGAGCGGTTACTACCTGGGGGAACTGTACGTGGAACCCCACGACGGCGAGCGCGCCGTCATCCGGCGGGCGGACCACGAACACGTCAACGAGCAGCTGTACGCGGACGGCGACGGCGTCGAGCGACTCGACGCCCCGCTCGTCATGAAAGTCGACGGCGGCCACATTCCGGTCGGCGGCGACGACGACGTACCGAGCGGCACGCTCGCGATTCCCCAAGGACTCGCCGACGAGACGCTCCCGGACCGGCGGAACGTGCTGTTGGCGGACGCCGACCGCGCCGAGACGCTCCTCCGCTGGGAGGGGTGGGAGCCGTTCGTGAACGCGTAGGACGACGACGCGTTTCTGGGGGAGTCACGAACGGCGAAGGCCGCGGCGGCAGCGCTCGGACATCGAGAGGAGCGGGCCCGTCCGTCGAGTCGAATTGCGCCTGGGACCGACCGCCATAGCGACCGCGTCGGCGGGAGAATGGTTCGAGCATCTGGTCGCGGACCCCTCCGGAGCCGCCTGGTCGGGCACTCGTGTTATTATGCCGGTTCGGCTCGTGTCAACGGTATGGCGCTCGCGCTCTCGGCCGAAGCGGTGGCGACTGTCGCGGTCGTCGTCGCAGTCGCGGGCGCCGTCAACGGGGTCGCGGGGTTCGGCTTCGCGGTCGTGGGGACGACGGTGCTCGCGTCGACGCTCGACCCGGCGGCCGCCGTCGCGTTCATGATCGTCCCGATGTTCGCCGTGAACGTCGCCCTCGTCGGAGAGCTCACGCTCGAGGAGCTGCGGACCTGCGGGGCCAGGTTCGCACCGCTGCTCGTGGCCGCGCTCGTCGGCACCCTCGCGGGGATGGCGCTGCTCGATCGCCTCCCGGTGGCTCCCCTGCGCGTCCTGCTCGGCGTCGTCTCGCTCGGGTTCGTAGCGACCGCACAGCGCGCGGTCCCGCTCCCGTCGCTGCCGACCTCGGCCGACCGCGGGCGCGCCGAAGGACCGCTCGTCATGGGGGCAGTGGGCGTCGTCTCCGGCGTCCTGTTCGGCGCGACGAACGTCGGCGTCCAACTGGTCGCGTTCGTCCGGAGCTTCGACCTCTCGCACGGGGTGTTCGTCGGGGTCGTGGCGCTGGTATTCGTCGGGATCAACGGCCTTCGCGTCGGGGCCGCGGGCGCGCTCGGACTCTACCCGGACGCCGCGTTCGCGCTCGCGTCGGCCGCCGCCGCGGTCCCCGCGGTCGCCGGCGTCGCCGTCGGGACTCGCCTCCGAGACCGCGTGAGTGAGCGGCTCCGGCGGGGGATCGTCCTCGGCCTCCTCACGATCATCGGGATCCGGCTGATGCTCGGCGGCGCGGGCGTCGCCTGACCGGTGTCATCGTCGCTCCGCCGGGGTCGTCGCCGGTCAGTCGACTGCGGCCTCGATGTCGCGGACGACGGACAGCACCGCCCGCCACTGCTCGACCGTTCCGGGTGGCTCGCGGTCGGCGGTCCCGATCCGATCGGTGATCGACCGTCGGACCGCCTGCGGGTCGTCGATCCGGCGGAGTTCGAGGTCCGGCCCGCCGGCGACTTCGACCGTGACCGTGCCGTACCCGAACGCCGAACCGGTCACCGACTGGCTGTACGCCGTGTTCTGTACCTGTGCCAGCCCGACGCGACGGACCGTTCGACCGAGCACACCCCGTTTCGACCAGATCGCTCGGGTCGTGACCACGTAGTCGGTCCGTGTGACGCGGAGCAGTTCCCAGCCGGCGATGCCGACGCCCAGCGGGCTCGCCGCGGCGATGCGCGGGTCGACCGCGGCCGCCGCGAGGAGCGCGACAGCGACGGTCGCGACGCCGACGACGCCCCCGCCGAGCGCCGCCGACAGCCGCGGGCGGCCCGTCCAGACGACTGTCTCGTCGTCGTGTCGAAACCACCAGTCGCCGGTCATCGGTCCTCGCGCGCCGTCTCCGACGCGGTCCGGTCGGTGCCGACGTCCTCGCCGGTCGCGATCGGCGTCTCCACGTCGCCGCCGGTACCGTCGTCGGTGACCGCGGAGCGGATCGCGCGGAGTTCGACGAGGATTTCGGCGAGCACGTCGTCGGCGTCGCCGTCGCCGTCGGCGCTGTCCCGCTTTCGGGCGTCGATCTCCCTGGCGATCAGCTCCTGGACCGACGCCGGATCCGGAATGCTCCGGAACCGGAGCTCGACGCCGGAGCCGCCGGCGGTGCTGACCTCGACCGACCCGTACCCGAGCGACGAACCGATGGCCGACTGCGAGTAGGAGATGTTCTGTACCTTCTCGAACCCGATCTGTTTCACGTCCCGCGAGAGGATGCCCCGCTTGCTGTAAAGCCCCTTGTTCGTGACGACGTAGTTCGTGTTCTTGTACTGGAGGTAGCTCGCGGCGACGATCGGGATCCCGATGAGGACGAGCGACAGGGGAATGCCGACGAGGAGCGCCGGGACGACGCTGTACTTGTGCGGCGTGCTCGCCCAACGGATCTCCTCGTCGTCCTCGAGCGACAGCCAGTCGAGGTCGAGGTCGGCGGTGACGCCGGTGCCGGTCTTCGGTTCTTCCTGGAGGGACGGAGACGACATGTCTCCCGAGGCGTCGGGAACCCTCAAAACGGTGGCGGAGACGCACCGAATGGGTCACGCGCGACGCGAGCGACGCGAACGCGGCGGCGAACGGCCGCGCTGGAGACGGCGTCGGACGGTGGCGCGACGCGCTGACGGCCCGGAGAGCGGCGTCCGTCTCCGCCGCAGACGCACCTTTTAGGTCGCGGGAGAGCGGCGTTCGGGTATGATCGACAGGCTGCTCGGGCGCGCCGAGTTGAAGGAGCGCATCGAGGAGTTAGAAGAGGAGAAGCGTCACCTCGAACGCCGCGCCGAGGCCGAGGAGGAGCGCCGGTCCGACGCGGTCGCCGACCGGCAGCGCGCCGAGGAGCGCGTGAACGATCTTGAACACCGGATCGAGTCGCTAGAGGAGCGGGTGGAGCGCGCCGAAGGGACGGAGGAGACGGTCGATTTTCGCCGCGTGAGCGACCGCAGCGGCGCGCGGCTGGCGGATGCCCTCGACCGCTTTCGAGCGGTCGAGAGCACCGACGAGGAGGGGCTGCTCACGGCGTATGTGCCGGACGGCGACTCCGTCCCGGCGAGCGTCGCCGACTGGTTCGGGGACCGCACCGCGCTCGTCCGGCGCGCGGCCCCGGCCGTCGTCCTCGCCGACGACACGGGCGCGGTGAGCGCCGCGCTGACGCCGCCGGTCGAGCCCGAGCCGTTCGATCGGTGGGACGACCGGTTCCGGCTCGACGACGCGTGGTTCCGCCCAACCGGCCGCTTCGCGTTCGCCGTCGTCCGGTCCGACACCTTCGCCGTCGGCACGTACGAGGGCGACGAACGGGTCGCCTTCGAGGGGTTCACCACCGACGTGAAGGAGGCGCACTCGAAGGGCGGCTTCTCGCAGGGGCGCTTCGAGCGCCGCCGGGAGGGGCAGATCGACGACCATCTCGGCCGGGCCGACGAGGCGCTCGCCGGGGTCGCGGCGGAGGGCGACCTCGACCGCGTGATCGTCGTCGGCGAGCGCAGCGTGTTGGGGCGCGTACGCGATCGCGCCGACGTCACCGACGTGTCGGACGCCACCGGGAAGCCGGAGGCGGCGCTCAACGACGCGTTCCGCGACTTCTGGCGGGTGCGGATCCGCGCGATCTGATCCGGTGGCGACCGCTTCGCGTCAGAACGGGCTCTCGGGCCCCTCGTCGGGGTCGCCGGCGGCCGGCTCGTCCGACGCGGGCAGGTCGCCGATCTCCTGCTCCCACGCCTCGATGCCGCCGCGGAGGCTCTCGACGCGCGCCTCCTGGGTCCCCTCGTAGCTACCGATGAGCTGGGCCGCCTGCTGGCTGGCGACGCCGTGGGGGCAGACGGTGACGATGCGGTCGCTGTCTTCGAGTTCGGCGACCCGGTTCGTCAGCTCCGGGAACGGGATACACTCGCTGTCGGGGAGGTGGCCCCGATCGAACGCGCGCTGGTCGCGGATGTCGACGATGCGGAGCGACTCGTCGGCGGAGCCGTCGTCGCGCGCGTCTAGCAGCGCCGACAGCTCCTCGGGATCGATTTCGCCGTCCATCAGTTGAGCGGCGCGATGCTGGCCGTCAAGACGGCTCGATCGTCGGTGTCGTTGCGTGCGCCGTGGACCGCGCCGCGCGCGTTCTCCACCACGGCCGGGGCCGCGAGCGACTCTTCCTCGCCGTCGCGGATCACGGTCGGCTCGCCCTCCACGACGTGGAACACGTTCGTGGCGTCGGCGTGTTCGTGCGGCTCGACCGTCGCGTCCGGGCCGAGGACGAACGCCTTCACGAGCACGTCGTCGGTGACGACGAGCTCGGCCGTCTCGACCGCGCCGCGATCCGGGTCGAGATCGGCGACCGCCGCCGCGTAACTGTCGAGTGTCATACCCGTACGTGGCGCGGGACGGGGAAAAATCGCGCGTTCGGCCGCGGGCGACGGGGCTCAGTATGTCGGCGACTCCTCGGGCTCGCCGTCGCGCGCGTTGACGGCCCGTCCGAGCGTGAAGAGGAGGTCCGAGAGTCGGTTGAGATAGGTGACGACCGCCTCGTTGATCGGTTCCGAGCGCGCCAGGTCGACGACGCGCCGCTCCGCGCGCCGGACCACGGCGCGCGCGTGGTGGAGCGCCGCCCCCGCCTCGCCGCCGCCCGGGAGGATGAACGACTGGAGCGGCTCCAGTTCCTCGTCGAACGCGTCGATGCGGTCCTCCAGCGTCGCGGTGTGGTCGCTCTCGACCTGGGGGTCGTCCGGGTCGGGGTCGGGGTTCGCGAGGTCCGCCTGGACGATGTGGAGGTGGTTCTGGATCGTCTCCAGCAGGTCGTCGACATCGTCGTGGCCCGTGGGCCGGACCGTCCCGAGCAGGGCGTTCGCCTCGTCGACGGAGCCGTACGCCTCGATGCGGTGGCTCGACTTCGACACCCGGCTCATGTCCCGGAGGTCGGTCTCCCCCTCGTCGCCGCGGCCGGTGTAGATGCTCATGCGAGGGTCCTCTCGACGTACTCGACGATGTTCGCGCTCTCCGCCATCGTCACGCCGTGTTCCTCGTCGACGAGGACGGGGACACCGCGCTGGCCGCTGACGCGCTTGACCTCGTTGCGGGCCGAGTGGAGCGCGTCGACCCACTCCGTCTCGTACGCGACGCCGGCGTCGTCGAGCGCGTCTGCCGCCTTCTCGCACCACGGACACCCGTCGAGGGCGTACAGTCGAACGGTCATACCGATCGATCCGTCCGCGGAGTCAAGAAGGTGTGCGTCCGTCGGCGGCCGCGGGGCGCGCTCTCGGCTCACCGTCTCGGCGCTCGTCGTCTCGGCGGTCGTCGGGTGAGCGCTCGCCGGCTCAGAGGTCGTGGTACGACTCCATCGCGGTGCGGTGCGACTCGGGGATCGGGGCGGGCTCACCCGTCTCCGGGTCCAGCGCGACGATCGTCGCCTCGGCCTCCGCGGCGACCGCGTCGCCGACGCGGATCTCGTGGGTCATCGTCGCGCTCGACCGACCCAGGTCGGCGAGCTCGACGGTCACGGTCACGTCGTCGTCGGGCAGTTCGATCGGCCGGCGGAAGTCGATCGACAGGGACGCCAGCACGTTCGATGACTGGGAGATGTCGACGTCGAGCACGTCGCGGAAGTACCGCGTCCGGGCCTGCTCGACGTACGTCGCGTAGACGGCGTTGTTGACGTGGCCCAGCGCGTCGATGTCGCGGAACCGCACGTCGATGTCCACGGTGTAAGGTGCCATGTCCGACCCACTGGCGGGGACCCTATGTAGCCATCGAGACCCGGCTCGCTTCGGTCTCGCCCGCGACCGCGGAGCGCCCGGACGATGTGTAATAATAAAGCGGCTGTACCACGACACGCCGGTATGAACGACGGAGCGATCGACGAGGTCGACAGCGCGATCCTGTACGCGCTCCAGGAGGACGCCCGAAACGCCTCGTCCGGGGACATCGCGGAGCGGACCGGCACCTCGGACAGCACCGTCCGCAAGCGCATCCAACGGCTGGAGTCGGAGGGCGTGATCAAGGGATACAGCGCCAGCGTCGACTACCAGCGCTCGGGGTACCCCCTCCGGATGCTGCTGTACTGTACCGCTTCCATCCCGGAGCGGGGCGAGCTCATCCCCGACATCCTCGACATCGACGGCGTCGTGTCGGTCCAAGAGCTGGTCACCGGCGAGCAGAACCTCCTCGTGACGGTCGTGGGCGAGTCGGACAGCGACATCACGCCCGTGGCGCAGGCGCTCCTCGACATGGGCGTCACCGTCGCCGACGAGGTGCTCGTGCGGACCCACGAGACGACGCCCTTCGGGAAGTTCGACGCCGAGCGTCACGGCGACGAGTGAGCGGGGCGAGGCGGTCGACGGAAGAGCGGAGAGGCGGTCGGGCGAGGGGCCCGGTCAGACGACGACGCGCTCGACGTCGAGCGCCGTCGCCCGCCGGACGACCGCGCGAACCGGGTCAACCGAGCCGGCGAGATTGTCCGAGTCGCCGTCGAGGACGAGCAGCGCCGCCCGCCGGTCGGGCTCGATGACGCCGCAGTCCAGCCCGGCGATCTCGGCCCCGGCGGCGGTCGCCATCCGCAGCACCTCCTCGGCGGTCACGTCGAACCGCATCTCGGCGTCCGCCATCTCCCGGAACATCGACGGCGGGTTCAGCATGACGTTGTCGGTGCCGAGCGCGACGGTCGTGTGGTCGAGCAGCTCGCGCAGCGGCGCTTTGCCGACGTCGAGCACCGCGTTCGCCCGCGGGCAGACCGCGACGGGGACCGACGCCTCCGCGACGCGTTCCAGGTGGTCCCCCTCGGCGTGGACCATGTGGACGAGCAGGTCCGGGTCCAAGTCGAGCGCGGGGTGGATGTCGGTCGCGTCCGGTTCGCCGGCGTGGATCGCGAAGGGGGCGTCGCGCTCCTCGCAGGCGGCCCGCTCTGCGGCGAAATCGTCGTCGTTCGCGCCGGAGGCCCCGTAGCCGTCGGTGACGTCGAGGACTGCGGGGTCGCCGCTCCCGAAGACGAACGGGTCGACGTCGACGCCCGCCGCCGCGTCGCGGAGCGCCCGCGCGCCGGCCGGGCCCGACTCGCGGAAGTCCAGACAGGACACCGTCCCGGTCTGCGCCATGAGCCGGAGCGTCCGCCGCATCGCGGACACGAGCTCGTCGCGGTCGGCGGCCGCCAGCCGGCGGTGTTTCAGGCTGTCCGGCGGCGCGACCGCCTCGTCGAGCGAGAGGCCGACGGCCGCATCCTTCGCGACGGAGTCGCCCAAGTGCGTGTGTGCGTTGACGAACGCCGGCACCACGATGGCCGAGGAGTCCGTTTCCGTCTCCTCGACCGCCTCGATCCGCCCCTCGTCGACGACGACGCGTCCCCGGACGGGATCGAACGACTCTCCGACGAGGACGGTCCCCGAGACTTCTTCCATACCCTCCCTCCGGTCCGAGGAACGATATGATTTCCTGAGTGGAGATCGCGAGCGATTCGGGAAGCGGGCCGGGGAGAGACGACTCCCTCGGCGGCCGCCCAGCCGACGCGGGATAACCATAACGTTCTATAATGCGCTTTATTCGAACGTTTTGTGAATAGAAGCAGATTTAATACACATAGTGTTCTCAAAGAGTAGTAGATGCGACCGAATCCGGATTCAGGCGCGTCGCCTGAGCCGGGAGCGGTCGCGTGACGGACTGAACGATGTCAGGACGCACCTCGAAACCGACGGTCGGAGCGCTCCGGGAGACGACGGACACATCGTCTGTCCCCGCCGCACTAACGTGGCTCGCGTGGTCGCTGTTCGCCGCGAGCCTCGCCGTGCTGGCGGTCCGACTCCGACTCGGCGGGCCGTGGGAGCTCCCCGGCGTGCTCGCCGTCGACGGCCTCACCGTCCTGTTGTGGCTGGTGGTGACGTTCTTCAGCGGCATCGTTCACAGCTACTCCCGGCGCTACATGGCCGGGGACGCCCACGAGACGAAGTTCTTCGGCACCGTCTTCGCGTTCACGCTCGCCGTGATGGCCCTCGTCGCGGCCGACCACCTCGCGCTGTTCTGGCTGTGCTGGCTGGCGATGGGACTCCTGATGGCGGGCCTCGTGGGGACCGCCGAGGGGTGGCCGCAGGCGCGCGCCGCCGCGAGCGTCGCCCGGCGGTCCTTCCTCGCCAGCAGCGCGCTCCTCGGCGTCGCCCTGACCGCGCTGTGGTGGGCCACCGGCGCGACGACGGTCTCCGGGATCGCCGCGAACGCCGACGCCCTCGGCGGGCCCGCGTGGCTCGTCGCCGCGGGCGCGCTGGTCCTCGCGGCGATGATCCAGTCGGCGCTCGTCCCGTTCCACGGCTGGCTCCTCTCCTCGATGACCGCGCCCACGCCCGCCTCGGCGCTGATGCACGCCGGGTTCGTCAACGCGGGCGGGATCCTGCTGACCCGCTTCGCGCCCGTCGTGACCGTCGAGACGTGGCTCATGCTCGGCATCGTGGTCGTCGGCGCGACGAGCGCCCTCGCGGGGAAGCTGCTCAAGACCGTCCGCTCGGACGTGAAGGGCGAACTCGGCTGCTCGACGATCGGACAGATGGGCTTCATGATCGTTCAGGCCGGGCTCGGCTTCTTCGCCGCCGCGGTCACGCACCTCGTGTTACACGGCTTCTACAAGGCGTATCACTTCCTCAGCGCGGGCGGCGAGGTGGAGCGCGCCGCGCCGACCGAGACCGAGTCGGCGGGAACGACAGTCGTCGGGGCCGCAGTCGCGCTGGTGACCGGGGTCGCCGGCGGCGCGACGTTCGCGGTGCTGACTGGGAAGGGGACGAGCCTCGACAGCGGCCTGCTGCTGGCCGGGTTCGTCGCGCTCACGACGCTCCACGCGGCCCGGAGCGCCGCCCGTCACGCCACCTCGTCGAGGCCGGCGCGCTACGCGGTGGTCCCGCTGGTCGCCCTCCCGGCCATCGCGGTGTACGCGCTCGCCTACCAGGCCGTCTCGGGGCTCCTCGCCGGGCTCCCACTGGTCTCCGCGCCGACCGAACTGACCGCGCTCCACGCGCTCGTCGCGGTCGCCTTCCTCGCGGCGTACCTCGCGATCGACACCGGCGTCTACGAGCGCAGCGAGCGCCTCTACGTCGCGCTGTTGAACGCCGGACGGCCCGCTCCGGACACTGTCGTGACCGCCACGGAGGAGTACGATGAGTACTGACAACGCGGTCGACGCCGCGGTCGACGAGGCGGCGAGCAGCGTCGGCTCGGTCTGGCCGATCCACTCGTTCGTCACCGCGAACCCCCTCTCCGGCTTCGAGGACCGCCCGTTCGAGGAGGCCGTGAGCCGGGCGGCCGACCGCTTCGGCGGCCGCGGCTATCCGCGCGCCGAGACGTTCCGGGCGGCGCTCGACGAGGGTCGGATCGACCGCGAGCGGCTCGACGCGGAACTGATCGAGCGCGGGTTCGACGCCGATACCGAACGCCTGCTGGAGCGGCTGGCGGCCGCGGAAGAGGCGGACGAGCCGGACGAAGCCGGCGAGAGAGCGCAAACGGACTCCGCGGCGGAGCGCGTCGACCGCGTGCTGACGAAGTGGCTGTCCGCCTTCCTCGACGAGGGGCGCGCGGAGTGGTCGATGCCGAACCGCGAGGCGGGCTTCTACGACGCGTTCCGGTCGGTGGCGGCGTACGACGACGAGGTCCCGGACGGAGGCCTCGTCGCCGACCTGCCGGACGCCCCCACCGAGGCGATCGAGGCCGCGCTGGACGCGTACCCGAGAGACCAGTGGGAGCCGATCTTCGAGGCGCAGTTCGCCGCGCTCCCCGGCTGGACCGGGCTGCTCAAGCGGCGCGCCGCCGACGACGGTGCGTGGCAGTCCGCGTACCCGATCACGCTGACCGGCTACCTCGCGGTGCGGCTCGCGCTGGCGGACGCCTTCGACACCGACCTCTCGCCGCCGCCCGAGGCGGACGCCGGGGAACTGGCTGCGAGCGACGAGATCGCCGCGGCGTTCCTGAGCGCGTGGGAGGCCGGCTACCGCGGCGAGCTCGTCGACCGCGTCGCCGCCGAGAGCGAGGGGCTCGACGGGAGCGACGCCCTCGACGAGGGCGACGACGCGGAGCGGCCGGCCGCCCAGCTCGTCTTCTGTATCGACACGCGCTCGGAGGTGATCCGCCGGCACGTCGAGGCGACCGGCGACTACGAAACGCACGGCTACGCCGGCTTCTTCGGCGTCCCGATCGAGTACCGCGGGTACGACGCCGCGGTGTCCGTCGACGCCTGTCCGCCCATCCTCGACCCGCAACATCGCGTCTCGGAGGTCCCGACGGACGGCGAGACGCGGGCGAGCCGCGACCGTCTCACGAGCATCCGCGAGACCGCCGAGTCGGTGATCGAGACGCTGCGCTCGAACCCCGCGACCGCGTTCAGCTTCGTCGAGGGGGCCGGGAGCGGGTACGGGCTCGCGCTCGCGGCGCGCACGCTCCTCCCCGGTCGGGTGTACGACTTCCTCGCGAGCGCGGACGACGCGGTGCCGGACGATCACGAGTTCTGCGAACCGGGCCTCCACGGGGAGGACGACGCCTCCGACGGGCTCCCCGTCGGGCTGACCCATGAGGAGCGGGTCGAGTACGCCGCGACCGCGTTCGAACTCATGGGATGGGAGGCGTTCGGCCGCCTCGTCGTCTTCACCGGCCACGCGGCCGAGACGGCGAACAACCCCCATGGGTCGAGCCTGGACTGCGGCGCGTGCGCCGGCAACCCCGGCGGGCCGAACGCCCGCGTCCTCGCGGCGATCTGTAACGACCCCGCGGTCAGGGACGGGCTGCGCGAGCGCGGCCACGACGTGCCCGACGACACCGTCTTCCTCGCCGCCGAGCACAACACGACGACCGACGAGGTCGAGCTGTACGACGGCGGCGTGCCCGACTCGCACGCGGGCGACGTGGAGCGGCTGCGCGCGGACCTCGACGTCGCCCGGAAGCGCGCGACAGCCGAGCGCGTCGGGCTCGGGTCGTCGACCGCCGACGCCACGAGCGTGCGGGAGGCCGAGCGCCGCGCCGGCGACTGGGCCGAGACGCGCCCCGAGTGGGGGTTGGCCGGCAACGCCGGGTTCGTGATCGGCCCCCGGGAGCTGACGAGCGACCTCGACCTCGACGGGCGCGCCTTCCTCCACTCGTACGACTGGGCGACCGACCCCGACGGCGACGCCCTCGAGGCGATCCTCGCCGGGCCGATGGTCGTCACGCAGTGGATCAACGCGCAGTACTACTTCTCGACGGTGGACAACGCGGCGTACGGGAGCGGCTCGAAGGTGACGCAAAACCCCGTCGGTAACGTCGGCGTCTACCAAGGGAACGGGGGCGACCTGATGACGGGCCTGCCGCTCCAGTCGGTCAAGGCCGCCGCCGACACGCCGTACCACCAGCCACTCCGCCTCTCGACGGTCGTCCACGCGCCCGTCGACCGCGTGATGGACGTGCTCGCCGACAACGGCGCGGTGGCCGAACTCCTGGACAACGACTGGCTCTCGCTGACGGTCGTCGACCCCACGCGGGACCACCGCGCGTTCCGCTACGACGAGGAACTGGCGTGGACGCCTGCGTCCGATGACGCCGAGCCGCGGTCGGCGCCGACGAAGCCCCCGGCCGCCGCCGACGACTGAGGGGGTCGGCCCCTTGCGAACCCGACGTTTCGTCGCGCGAACCCGTCCGCCATCGCGGGCGCGCGGCGAGCGGAGAGATCAGACGCCCGGCACGCCGAACGCGCTGATACCGAGCCCCAGCACGCCGTTCAGGACGGCGATGACGACCAGCGCCGCGGCCCACGCGACCAGCCCCATGATCGCCGCATCCATCCAGCCGCCCGGGTAGCGCCAGTTGATCACCCACACCCACGCGACCAGCGCGACCGCGGACCCGATCAGCGGGATCAGCGATCCGATTGCCCAGGCGACGGCGCCGAGCAGCGCGGTGACGACCGCGTGCGAGTAGTCGTCGACGTCCGCGACGATGCGACCGCTGACGTAGATGCCCAGTCCGCCGACCAGCAGCGCGACGACGAACGAGACGATCGCTCCGAGAACCATGCGGACGCCTCGCGGCTCGGGCGGAAATAACGGGGGGACAGCGTCAGTCTCGGTGATACGTTCCGCGCGGGTCACCGGAGCGGTGGCGCGGGTCGGCCGGCGCCGGTCAGTAGAGCAGTTCGTCGTCGTTCTCGATCATGTACAGCGACCGGGCGGCGATGTTGACCGCGTGGTCGCCGACGCGCTCGAGGTCGCGGATCGTGAGGAGCAGCCGCGAGACGTTCTGCATCGTTCCCTCGACGTCCGCGTCCTCACGGAGCTCGTCGCGCTCGATGAGGTCGCGGACGACGAGGTCGCTCGCTGCCTCGCAGGCGGCGTCGAGGTCGTCGTCCGACTCGGCGACGGCGTAGCAGCGCTCGGGGTCCGACTCCGCGTACGCGTCCATCGCGTCCTGGAGCATCGCCAGCGTGTCGTCGCCGATCCGCTGGACGTCGACGTCGGGGAACACCTCTCGGTCGGCCTGCTTGGCGTACTCGCCGAGGTTCGTCGCCAGGTCCGCGATCCGCTCAAGGTCGGTGATGATCTTGAACGAGGCCGCGATGAACCGCAGGTCCCCCGCGACCGGCTGCTGGAGCGCGATGAGGTCCGTACACTGCCCCTCCAGCTCGAGATAGAGGTCGTTGATCTCGGCGTCGCCGGCGATCACTTCTTCGCCCAGCTCCGCGTCCTGGCGTTCGAGGGCGTCGAGCCCCTTCCGAAGGCGCTCGGCGACGACCTCGCTCATGTAGAGGACGTCGTCGCGGAGGTTTTCGAGCTTCGTCTGGTACTGTTCGCGTGGCATCGTGTTGGCGTATCCGCCTCGCCGGACGCACAAAAACACGTCGGCGGGAGGCCTCCGCCGCCCCGGATCGGCCTCCCCGATCGCGTCAGTGACGCGTTCGCGAGCGCGACCTCGGTCGAAGCGTTCAAACCCTGCCGCGACGACGACCCGGATATGCGGAACTTGGAAGACTTCGTGGTCGACGAGAACGAGGAGGTGCTCGCGCCCGCCGTCGTGATATCGACGATCGCGCTCCTCGCGGTGTTCGTCGCCGGCGTGCTGGTCTTCGCGGTCGGTCTCGTCGCCTGACCGGTCCCACCGCCGCGACCTCCGGCGGCGGCGACCGACCGGCGAGAGACCGCCGCGTCCACGGCGTTTTTCACACCCCCGGGTGACGGTGCCCGTATGGCCCACCGGATCCTCGCCGACCTCCTCGACCGCAACGACGACCACGTCGCTGCGCTCTCCCCCGGCGCGTTCGACGGGCACCACGAGGGGCAGCGTCCCGGCGTCGTCTCCGTCTGCTGTTCCGACTCCCGCGTCTCGCAGGAGGGGATGTTTGCGGTCGAGGAGCCGGGCGTCCTCTTCACCTCCGGAGCCATCGGCAACGCCGTCAGCACGGTCGTCGACGGCGAGCGCGTCCTCGACGGGAGCGTGGCGTACCCGCTCCGGCACACCCACACCGAGGTCCTCGCGGTGGTCGGCCACACCGGGTGCGGCGCGGTCGAGGCCGGACTCGACGACCCCGCCGTGGTCGGCGAGTCGGAAGCAGAGGGGAGCGACGGCGAAGGGGGCGGCGACGAGGCGGACTCGGACGGCGACGCCCGTGCCTCGGTCCGTGACCGCCTCGTCGAGTACAACGTCCACGAGCAGGTCGCGTTCGCTCGCGACCGCGAGGAGGCGGCCGACGCGACGGTGTACGGGTTCGTCTACGACCTCCACGGGGTCTACGGCGACCGCGAGGGGACGGTCTACCTGGTGAACGCCGACGGCGAGCGGGACCCCGAAGCGCTGCGCGACCTCGTCGGCGATGCGCGCGCCGGCCACGTGGCGACGCTCCTGAAACGGTAGGCGGCGCGTTCCCCGCATTCGACAACCGTTTCACGGCGACGCCCGAAAGGGGTTCAAATGGACCGACGCGTCCTGTTCGCGACGCTGATCCTGCTGGCCGGCGGCGCGACCGGGGTCGGCGTGGCGCTGTTCGCGTTCGTCGGCGTCGACGACGCCGCGACGGAGGCCACGGTGGTCTGGGAGTCCGAACCGGCGGCCGGCGACGACGGCAGCGGGGCCGTGGTCGCGACCGTCGACGGCGACCCGCTCCTCCTCCGCCCCGCCGTCGAGAACGGGTCGCGGGTCGTCAGCGCGACGGTCGCCGGGACCGACGAGACGGCCTGGACCGCCCCGATCTCTGGCCCGGACGCGGAGCGCGGCGGCGGCGACGTCTCCGGGGACGCGGACGGCAACGACTCCGACGGGAGCGGTGACGGGCCCGTCGGGGTCAGCGGACTCACCGCGGCCACGCTCGGCGGCGACCCGGTGGTCGCGCTCACGACGGCACGCGGCGAACTGGTCGTCGTCGACGCGACGGACGGGACGGAGCGGTTCGCGGTCGAGCTCGGCGGTCCCTCCGGACTCCGACCCGCCGTCGGCGACCTCACCGGCGACGGGAGCCGCGAGGTCGCGGCGGTCACGACCGACGGAGGCGTCCGCGTCGTCGACGGCGAGGGCGGCGCGGTCGTCGAGGCCTCGCTGTCGGGCGAGATCGACCGGCGGCCGCTCCTCGTCGAGCCCGACGCCGGGGACGGCGAGCGGGGCGGGCTCGCGGTCCTGACGACCGCGGGAAGCCCCGCGACCGTCCACATGCTCGACGGGCGCGGGCAGACGCGCTGGACGGCCGCGCCGAGCGTGAACCCGCTGAGCTGGAACGCGGCGGACAGCCGTGACGGACCGGTACTCGCGCTCGGCGGGGCAAATGGGAACATCGAGACCCTCGAGACGAGCGACGGGTCGGACCGGTACGAGGTCAAGCTCCAAGACCGCCCGGTCGCGGTCGGGGACGCGGACCCCGGTCGAGTGTACGTCGGCGGCTCCGGGAGCGTGTGGGCGGTCGACCTGCTCGACGGCGAGGTGGTCTGGAAACAGCAGTACGGCGCGTCGACCCGGATCACGGAACCGCGCATGGGTGACGTCGACGGCGACGGCGAGATCACGCCGATCGTAGTCAACCGCGACGGCGAGGTGCTCGCGATGACCCAGACCGGCGAGGTGATCACGCGGTTCGACGCTGGGGACGTCGTCGTCTACGGCGGCCCCCTGTTCGCCGACGTCACGGGTGACGGGGACGACGAGGTGATCGTGGTCGCGGACGACGGGACCGCGATCGCGGTCGACGTCTGAGCCGGCGGCGTCGTTCGCGACCACTTATAAACGACCGTTCTTCGAGGATCGACCGACAGCGGCCGGCCTCGCCTCGGCGTTCACCGGAAACGCGGTGTGTCGACGGAGCGAGGGCTCGGCGGGGAAGCAAGCGGCGAAAAGTGAGATGTCCGAGAGCGGCGCGTCAGTGGTCCTCTTCCTCGTACACCCACGCGGCGGTGTCGAGGTCGTAGTCGACGAGTTCCTCGTCGTCGAAGAACAGGTCGATCTCGCGCTCGTTCGCGCCCTCGTCCTCGTGGTCCGACGCGTGGATCACGTTGTGGCCGAGGTCTAAGCCGAAGTCGCCGCGGATCGTGCCCGGGGCGGACTCGGCGGGGTCGGTCTCGCCGACCATCGCGCGGACCTGTCGGGTCGCGTCCGCGCCCTCCCACACCATCGCGAAGACGGGGCCGGAGGTGATGAACTCGACGAGGCCGTCGAAGAACGGCTTGTCCTCGTGTTCACCGTAGTGGTCCTTCGCGAGCTCCTCGTCGAGCTGGACGAACTTGCCGCCGACGAGCTTGAGCCCGCGGTCCTCGAAGCGGGAGACGATCTCGCCGATGAGACCGCGCTGGACGCCGTCGGGCTTCACCATCACGAAGGTGCGCTCGTCGTGGTGGCTCACTGCTCGTCGCCTCCGGCTCGGTGACCCTCCTCGGTCCACTCGACGTCGCGCGCCTCGCGGCCGAGGAAGTAGTTCTTCTCCGCCTTCGAGTCGACGAAGTGGAGCACGGTGCCGTCCTTCTTAACGAACATCGTCCCCGTGCCGGGTTCGATCTCCTCACCGCTGTAATCGCAGGTGCGTGTCTCGACCATTGGTTATCGGCCTCCGATGGAGTCGGCGTCGCGCTGGGTCTCCCGCAGCTGGAGCACGTCGCCCAGACGGACGGGACCCAGGACGTTCCGGGTGATGATCCGGCCCTGGTTCGATCCCTCCTGGATGCGGCACTTGACCTGCATGGCCTCGCCGTGCATCCCGGTCTTGCCGACGACCTCGATGACCTCCGCGGTCGTCGAGTCGCCGGTGCCCTCTTCTGCGCTCATGGGAGGTTATCGGAGCTCCGCGACCTTCTCGCCGATGTCCTCGACGTCGTCGGCGGCGTCGCCGGCGTCGACGACGGCGGCGGCGGCCGAGCCGACCTCGAGGCCGGCGGCCTGCCCGACCTCGTCCTGGGTGTCGACGAAGGCGACGGGGATCCCCTTCTCCTCGGCGAGCTCGGGGAGGTGCATCACGATCTCCTCGGGGGAGACGTCCTCGGCGACGATGACGAGGTCGGCGTTGCCGCGCTCGACGGCCTTGGTGGTCTCGTTGGTTCCTTTCTTCACGGTACCGGTGTCTCGGGCGACCTCGAGCGCTTCGAGGGATCGCTCCGCGAGGTCTGCTGGGGTGTCGTAGTCTACGTAAACGGGCATATGTTGTTCACCTGTCCTCCGTGCGGGCTCGCGTGCCCGTCCCGTGGTCGGTCCCTAACGGAACGGCACATCATCAACCCCACAGAGGCTGTGCCCCGTGGTAGTCAGGACATGCATAAAAGCGCTTTCAATGTCTCGTGCGTGTGCGAGCGGGAGTCACGGGGCGAGATCGCGGGCAGGACCGGCGGCGGCGCGGTCGCCGCCGCACCCCGCGCGACGGGCGCGGCGACACTCCGCGCTTTTTATGCGTCGCTCGGTCCTCAGTCCACACAACGAATGGTCCGTCTCGTTCACTACTCCGACATCGAGAACGTCTTCGACGCTCCGGAGCGGGCGGCGCGCCTCGCCGGCCGCGTCCGGTCGCTCTCGGGCCCCGACGCCGCGGTTGTCGGCACGGGCGACACGACCGCGCCGGGCGTCCTCTCGCTGGTCGCGACCGGCAGGCAGGTCCTCGACTTCTACGAGGCGACCGACACCGTCTTCGACACGTTCGGCAACCACGAGTTCGACTACGGCCCCGACGCGTGCCGCGACTTCGTCGCCGACGCGCCCGCGACATTCGTCTCCGCGAACGTCCGCGACGAGAAAGGCGATCCGTTCGGCCGCGACGAGGGTGTCGTCCCGTGGGCGACCCACGAGGTCGACGGCGAGACGATCGGGTTCGTCGGCGTCACCGACCCAGCGACGGACTCGCTGAACCCGATGGCCGCCGACCTCTCGTTCGACGACCCCGTTTCGGCCGCGCGCGACGCGCTCGCCGAGATGCGCGCCATGGTCGCGGAACGCGAAGAGACAGCGGGAGCGGGCGGCGACGCGCTCGATCACGTCGTCGTCCTCTCGCACCTCGGCGCGGGCGACGACAACCTCGCCCGCGAGCTCGATGTCGACGCGATCGCCGGCGGGCACGTCCACAGCCGCCGGAACGAGGTCGTCGCGGACACGCTGCTGGTCCGGCCCGGCGTCAACGGGGAGACGGTGGCCGAGATCGACCTCAGCGCCGACCCGCCGACCGCGACGCTCCACGAGCCCGACGGGGCCGACCCCGCGCCCGGCCTGGCGGACGCGCTCGCCGAGCGGATGGCCGCGGCGGACCTCGACGAGACCATCGACGTCGTCGACCGCCCGATCGAGCGGTCGGGCGACGTGGTCCACGGCGGGGAGTGCCGCGTCGGCAACTTCGTCGCGGACGCGTTCCGGTGGGTCCACGACGCCGACGTGGGGCTGTCGAACGCGGGCGGGCTCCGACAGGGAGACCCGTGGGCGGGCGACGTGACGAAGGCGGACCTGATCTCCCTGATCCCGTTCGAGGAGCCGGTGGCGCTCGCGTCGGTCAGCGGGGCGGAGCTCCAGGAGGTGTTCCGCGAGATGGCCGCGCCCGACGTGGACTTCGGCGAGGACGACTGGTGGCACGGGCACGTCTCGAACGCCCGCGTCGTCTGGGACGACGACGCGGAGCTGATCTTGGAGGCCACCGTCGACGGCGAGCCGGTCGATCCGGACGAACGCTACACGGTCGCCGTCTCGGAGTACCTGCTCCACTCCGAACACGAGTTCCCGACGCTCGCCCAGCGCCACCGGATCGACGAGGCGGACATCCAGTACGAAGTGCTGGCGGCGTTCGCCCGTGAGCACGGTATCGCCCCCGAGGTCGAGGGACGAATCGAGATCCGGAACCGCGCCGCCGCGGCGGACGACGACTGAAAGGGCGGCGCCGGCCCCGCGACCGCCACCGGCCGGGACGCCGGGCCGCAAACGGCGAGTCGGTTCTCGAACCGCTGAGAGGATTTAAACGGGGTTGGCCCGTGTGTACATATACCATATGGACGCGCTCGACGAGGTGCTCGAGAAGTACGCGACGAGCCAGCACCTCATGGATCACATCAGATACACCGCCGAGTCGCTGAGCATGGAGTTCGATAAGTGGGGCGAACAGTACGTGAGCGGCCCCAGTCTCTACATCCTTATCGTCGCGGACGTGAACTTCGCGGAGTACACAGACCCCCTCGGCGACAACGAGTGGCCGGTCGACCGCTGCCGGATCGTCACCGAGTCGCGCGACGTGTTCACGAACGTCGCTCGGGACGTGGCGTTCAGCCGGGACGGGGCCGTCATCGTGACCGGCGACGGCACCGTTCAGCGACAGATGGTGCGGGTCCGGAACCCCTCTCGGGGCGAGGTCGAGGAACTCGAGGCCCTCGAGTTCCCCGACTGGATGGGGACCAAACACATGAGCGCCCTAGAGACCTCGCTCCGCGACGACGTCCTCTGGGGAATCACGCTCAGCGAGGAGGACGGACGCGTTACGACGTTCCTGAACGGTACGTACCAGGACTACCCCCGCGACGAGATCGGGGGTCGGTGGCGACCCGAGACGTAGGCGGACACCGCACCGAGCGACGACCGCGAGGTTTCGGCGGGACCGTGCGCGTCCGTCGCCGCCCCGGCTACTCGAGGTCGACCTCGACGTCTCGCTGGAGGCCGGCCGCCTTCACCGTGTTGTACAGCAGCATCGCGCGCGTCATCGGCCCGACGCCGCCGGGGACCGGCGTGATCGCCCCCGCGACATCCTTCGCGGACTCGTAGTCCACGTCGCCGACCAGTTCGTACCCCTTCTCCGTGTCGGCGTCGACGCGGTTGATCCCGACGTCGAGCACGGTCGCGCCCGCCTTCAGCATCGAGCCGTCGACGAACTCCGGGAGGCCGGCGGCCGCGACGACGAGATCGGCGCCGGCCAGCTTCGCCTCAAGGTCCTCGGTCCGGGAATGGCAGACAGTCGTCGTCGCGTTCCCGGTCGGCGACTTCTGGATCAGCAGGTTCGCCATCGGCTTGCCGACGATGTCGGAGCGCCCGACGACGACGGCGTCCGCGCCCTCCGTCTCCACGTCGTAGGCGTCGAGCAGCTTCTGGACGCCGTGGGGCGTACAGGGCTTGAACCGCGCGTCGCCCGCGACGAGGCGGCCGACGTTCTCCGGGTGGAAGCCGTCGACGTCCTTCTCGGGGGCGACCCGCCGGAGGACGGTCCGCTTGTCGACGTGGTCCGGGAGCGGGAGCTGGACCAAGACCCCGTGGACGTCGTCGCGCTCGTTGAGGTCGTCGATCGTCTCGTACAACTCCGCGGCGGGGGCGTCCGCGTCGATCTCGACGTGGAAGCTCTCGATACCGACCTCCTCGCAGTCGCGCTGCTTCATCGAGACGTACGTCTCGCTCGCGGGGTCGTCGCTCATCAGCACCGTGGCGAGCCCCGGCTCGACGCCCGCGTCGGACAGCCGCGACACCTCGTCGGCGACCGCGCCGCGCACGTCCGCCGCGACCGACTCCCCGTCGATGATCTCCGTCATGGACGAATCTCGTCGCCCCCGAGGTAAAAGTGAACCGGGATCGTGCGTATCGAGTCCGAATCAAACACAATTTGATCCGTACATGTGGATCATCTACTCCGGGAACAGTTCCGCCTCGCGCTCGACCGCGTCGATGGCGGCGACCTCCGCGTCGGTCAGTTCGAGGTCCGCCGCGGCGAGGTTGGCGCGGAGGTGGGCCGCGCTCGACGCTTTCGGCACCGCGACCACCGGCTCCTTCGCGGTCGCCCACGCGATCGCGACCGCCTCGGGCGTCGCGTCGTGCGCCGCGGCGACCTCGGTGACGGCGTCGACCTCCCCGACCCGCCCGTCGGCGAGCGGCGAGTACGCGACGACCGTGTAGCCGTGTTCGCGGGCGTGATCGAGCAACTCCGGCCGGTAGAACAGCGGGTGGAGCTCCGTCTGGTGGGCCGCGGGCGGTCGTCCGAGGACGTCGATCGCGCGGTCGAGGTCAGCGACCTCGAAGTTCGAGACGCCGACGTTCCGCACGGGGCCCTCGTCGACCAGCCGGTCGAGCGCGGACAGCGTCGCCTCGGGGTCGTAGTCGCCGCGGGGTCGGTGGACGTACAGGAGGTCGATGGCGTCGATTCCGAGCCGGTCCGCGCTCTCACGGGCCGCGGGCGCGACGTCCGCGGCCGCGAGGTCGTCGATCCACAGCTTCGTCGCGACGGTCAGGTCCTCACGATCGACGTCGGCGTCGGCGAGGCCGGCGGCGAGCCCCTCGCCGACGACCGCCTCGTTCTCGTAGATGCGGGCGGTGTCGAGGTGGCGGTAGCCGACGGAGAGCGCCGTCGCGACCGCGTCCGGATCGTCGATCCCCATCGTCCCGAGACCGACCGGCGGGAGTTCCATGCGAACAGCTCGCGCGAGCCGAGACAAAAACGGTTCGAACCGCGCGCCGCCGTCACACCGTCACCGACACGGACCGCTCGAGGACCTCGTACCCCTGCGCGGCGAGCGCCTCGGCGTAGTACCGCTCGGCGACCCACCCCTGCGGGAGCCGCCGGAGGTCGAGCCGCCGCGTCGGCCGCAGTTCGAGGTCGACGACGGTCCCGCCGTCGGCCGTCTCGCGGACCGTCGCCGCGTACGAGGCCCACGGCCGGCCCTCCGCCGTCCCCTCGATCTCGACCGTCGCGACCGGCGTGCGGTCGGAGTCGCGCGCGCCGGCTCCCTCGCCCTCTGCCGCGACCCGCTCTCGCACGTCGGTAGAGAGGTCGAGTTCGACCGATTTGAGCCCGAGGAGGGAGGAGAACTCGTAGGTCGCGACCGTCCCGGAAGCGCTTCCGTCGGTAGCGGTGTCGGCTGAGTTCGGCGCGTCGTCGCTCCGAACCTCGTCGGCGACGCCCCACTGGAACGCGAGGATCGGCGGTTCCGCCGACGCGAACTGGCCGACGACAGCCGCGGGCGGCGCGTCCGTCCGGAGGCGTGCCGAGCCGCGCCGTCGAAACGCAGGCACGCGGAGGGCGACGACGAGGACGATGCCGACCGCCATCCCGGGCCAGAACGAGAGGGCGGCGACCGCTGCGAGGAACGCGGCGACGACGAGCAGGGCGAGGGTCCAGCTGACGGCGCGCTCCGCGCGGCGGTAGCGAGCCACGACGGACCGCACGTTCGACGCGTCTGTGTCCGAGGGCTGACTCGCGGAGGGAGAGGGCATCGTCCGCGTTTCGGCGACCGATCACATGTCCGTTTTGGTCGCGCGGCCGTCGGGCGGTCGCCGGCCGGTCAGACCTTTCCGTCCGGATCGGCCGGCGCTCGTCCACAGATGCTCACGAGGTCGTGGAGGTCGTCGATCTCGTAAGTCGGGTGACAGTCCAGCTCGGTCGACCGGCGATGGGGGCGACGGAGGAACGCGGAGTCGATGCCGGCGTTGTCGGCCGCGCGGACGTCGGACTCGTTGTCACCGACGAACAGCGCCGTCTCCGCGCCGAGGTCCTCGAGGGCGCGCTCGATGTAGTACGGGGAGGGCTTCTTCCGCGAGAGGCTCGCCACCGAGGGCTCGCGGCCGTACGCGACCTCGAAGTGACCCGCGAGCCCGAAGTGGTCGAGGAGGGCGTCGACGGTCGCCTGCTGGTTCGAGGAGACGACGCCGAGCGACGCGTCCAGCACGCGGACGGCGTCGACGTCGTCGTACGGTGTCTTCTGGCCCTTGCGGGCGGCGTCGATCTGCGCCGCGGCCGCGGTCTCGTCTCTGACCCGCCAGAACTCCGCCGGGTCCACCCCGTACCGCTCGCAGATGTCCGTCAGCGTCGCGGGGTCGACGCCGACGGCGACGTCGTCGACGTGGGCGAGGTCCGGGTCCTCGACGCCGAGGCTCACGAACGCGTCCCAAGCCGCCTCGCGGAGCGTGTCGAACGGCGTCCGCCCGATCAACACCCCGTCGTTGTCGAGGACGATGGCGTCGTACACGCATCCCTGTGGGTCGGTAACGGGCAAAAAGGTTTCACACGCCGAAAAGCCGGAGGAAGAGCCCGGCGAGCACCGCGAGCGCGCCGGCGATCGCCCCGACGAATGGGATCGGCACCGGGAGCGGGATCACGATCAGCGCGACGCCGAGCGCGATCAGCGCGGTCGAGAGCTTCGCGAGAACGCTTCGCCGTCGCCGCTCAAATACTTTCAGGCGGATTGCGACCGGTCGACGACGGCACCCGTCTCGTGCGACGCCTCCCGCACTTTCAATACCCGGCCCGTCGAACGTTCAGGCTGGACCATGAACATCTCTGATATCGCAGTGCCGGAATACGTCGAGGTCGACATCGACGAGCGACTCGCCAAGGTCCGTTCTATCTTCGAGCGAGAGAACCCGAAGGGGATCATCGTCGTCGAGGACGGCGATTACGCCGGCGTCGTCGGCGAGAAGCAGCTCATGCGCTCGCGCATGGAGGACGACACGAAGGTGTCGGCGGTGATGAAGCCGGCGCCCTCCGTCGACCGCCACGAGGACGTCCGCGAGACTGCTCGGCTCCTCGTCGAGGGCGACGTGAAGATCGCCCCCGTCTACGAGGGCGAGAAGCTCTTCGGCATCGTCACGGTCGACCAGATCCTCGAGGCCGTCCTCGACAGTCTCGACGCGATCACCGTCGGCCAGATCGCCACCGAAGACGTGATCGGCATCGGCGAGACCGAGAGCGTCGGGCGGGCGATCAACCGGCTCCGCGAGAACGGCGTCTCCCGGCTCCCGGTCCTCGACGAGGACGGCGACCTCGTCGGCGTCGTCACCACGAACGACATCGTCGAGTTCGTCGTCCGCGACCAGGAGCGACAGGGCAGCGGCGACCGCGCCGGCGACATCGATCGGATGCTCGACATCCCCGTCTACGACATCATGTCGAGCCCCGTCGTCACGGCGGCGAACGACGAGACCGCGCAGGCGGTCGTCCAGCGGATGTTCGACAACGATGTCTCTGGGCTCGTCATCACGCCCGAGGGCGCGGACACCGTCGCCGGGATGGTGACGAAGACCGACGTGCTGCGCGCGCTCACGTTCACCGAGCAGGACTCGATGGACGTCCAGATCACCAACGTCGACCTGCTGGAGGGGACCTCCCGCGAACACATCGTCGAGTCCATCGAGCAGGTCGCGGACAAGTACGCCGACATGCACGTCATCCACGCGCACGTCCGGCTCCACGCCCACAAGGAGAAGCTCCGCGGCACGCCCCTGATCCAGTGTCAGATCCGCCTCCGCACCAACGAGGGGCAGGTCGGCGGCTCCGGCGAGGGGTACGGCGCCGAACACGCCTTCCACGTCGCGCTCGACAAACTGGAGCGGAACGTCCTGGAGATCAAGGGCGTCAACGCCGACGAGGAGTACCGCGGCCAGCTCCTCCGGAAGCTCGGCGACCTGTGAGCCGGTAACGCGTCCGACGACGCTCGACGGTTCCGGCCGTATTTTTCGCGCGTCGTCTCTGCCGCGACAGCCGCGTGACCGCGCAGCGCTCAGAAGCCCGAGCGGAGCCGCGCGAACGGCGCCGTCGCGAGAGATGGCTCACCGGTCGGCCGGAGGAAAATGCGAATTCCCTCTCGGCAGGCGATCACGCGTCCGTGCCCTCGGCGAGCCCGTCGCCGACGATCCGGAAGGTCGCGGTGTCGCCGGCGGCCTTCGAGCGGTGCTTCTCGAGCGTCACCCGGCGGTTCCCGCCGCGGAACCGGTCGACGCGGACGATGGCCCCGGTCCAGTGGTTGAGGGTGTTGCCACCGAGCGCGCGGTCACGGTCGCCGTCCGGGTCGGTGAACACCTGGTTCGTGATGACGACGGCGACATCGTGCCGGCGGGCCAGAGAGAGGAGGTGCGTCACCTGCTTGGCGACCTTCCGGAGCGACTCGCCGCCCTCGGTGTCGCCGGCGCGTTCCAGCCGGTAGAAGCCGGTCGCGGAGTCTAACACGATCAGCTCAACCTCTTCGGCGAGCTCCTCGGCGTCGCGGACGGCCTCACGCTGGTCGTCGAAGTCGTACGCCTCCGAGATCACCAGTCGAGAGGCGATCGAATCGACCGTCTCGTCGGTGTCCGGGTCGTCGGCGCGCCCCGCGGCCAACTGCTCGAAGCGGTCGATGGAGAGCCCCTCGGTGTCGATGTAGAGGGCGCGGTCGCCGCCGGCCGCGACCTCCACCGCGGCCGCGAGCGCGAGGTTCGTCTTTCCGGCGGCCGGCGGCCCGTACACCTGGGTGACGACGCCCCGCTCGAAGCCGCCGCCCAACAGCTCGTCGACCGGCCGACAGCCGATCGGGATCGGATCGCTCACTGCGAGGCGCTTCGCCCGCGCTCGTATTTAAACGGTCGATCACACCGGCAGACGCGTCGCGGTGCGTCGTCCGCGACGCGCGGCCGTCGCTCGTCGAGGTGTAATAAGTGTGAGAGAAACGGAGATGGCGTCGATCACGTCGAGCGACCGCCGAAATCCGGTAGTGCGTGCGGACGCGCCGTCCGCGGTGTGGGGGTTAGTTGCGGACGAGGTTCGTCGCGCGCGGTCCCTTGGGGGACGACTCGATGTCGAACTCCACTTCCTGACCCTCCTCGAGGTCCGGGCCGCCGACGTCTTCCATGTGGAAGAACACGTCTTCGTCGTCGTCGAGGTCGCCGTCGTCAGTCGAGATGAAACCGTAGCCGCCAGTGTCGTTGAAGAAATCAACCTTACCGTTTGCCATTGCGAATAAACGTACAGCCGGTTAGGGCATAACCCTTGCGAGGGCCGCGTTACCACGGAGGTTCCGGACGTTCGTCAACCGCGAATACGCCGGAGACGTCCGCCTTTCGGCCGCATTGCTGGCGTTCGAGAGCGCGGTCATATTCAGCGCGTGCCAGCAGCCGCGGGGTTCATTTACGAGCGACCACGTAGGTCGGGCAACGACATGGACCGCCGCCACTTCCTCCGCTCGCTCGCCGCCACCGGGACCGCCGCCGGGGCGACCGCCACGGCCGGCTGCGCCGGCGTCCTCGGCGATTCGGGGCCGCTCGGTGACGACGACGGGACGGTCCTCGGCCCGCCGGAACAGACCCGCGGCGAGCCGGTCCACCCGATCCACGGCGACGAGATGCCCGAGTTCACCGTCCCGGACCCGATATCGGGCGAGGAGATATCCACGGCGGCGTTCGAGGGCGAGCGCGCGTTCCTGTGGACGTCCTTCTACACCAACTGCCCCGACGGCGTCTGTCCCGCTCTCATCCTCCGCCTCCGTCGCGTCCAGGAGGTCGCGGCCGAGGAGGGGTTCGGCGACGAGGCCGCCTTCCTCCCGCTGACGTTCGACCCCGAGCGCGACACGGCGGACATGCTCCGCGAGTACGCCGCCCAGCGCGGGGTCGACCTCGACGCCGGCAACTGGCACTTCCTCCGCCCCGAGTCCTACGAGGCGGGCGTGGAACTGATGGACGAGAACTTCGGGCTCAAGATCGAGAAGACCGACGCCGAGGGGTACGAGAACCTCGAGTACGCGTTCCCGCACTACGGGCTCATCCTGCTCGTGAACGAGCGGGGGATCGTCGAGCGGTCGTACCCGCGCGGGCCGGCCACCGACGTCGAACGGATCGTCGACGACTTCCGGCGGGTGGTCACGGCGTGAGGCGGCGGGACCTCGTCGCCGGGCTCGCGAGCGTCGCGGTGCTCGGCGGGGCGGGCGCGGTCGCGACCGGCGGGGTCCCGGGCTCGCTCGGCGGCGGTCCGAGCGACGGCGACGGCTCGACCGGCGGCGACGGTTCGGAACCGATCGAGCCGGTGACGCTCGACACCGTCGAGGCGCCCGGGAGCCGCGACGGCGAGGTGACGCTCCCCGCCCCCGACCGCCCCACGTTCGTCGACTTCTTCGGGACGTGGTGTCCGCCCTGCGCCGAGCAGATGCCGGCCCTCGCGGCGGCCAACGACCGGATCGGCGACGAGGTGCTGTTCGTCTCCGTGACGACGGAGCCCGTCGGCGACGCGGTCAGCGAGGAGACGGTTACGGACTGGTGGCGCGAGAACGGGGGCGACTGGCTCGTCGCCGCCGACGTCTCGGCCGAACTGGCGGCGCGCCTCGACGTCGGCAGCTACCCGAGCGCCCGCGCCGTCGACGCCTCCGGGCGCGTCAGGTGGGCCACCTCCGGGACGCACACCACCGAGGAGTTCGTCGCGGGCATCGAGCGCGCGCTCGACCGATGACGGGGCGTTCCGACCGATGACCCGACGGGGTAAGCGATGACCGACGTCTCGCTCGCGACGAACGTCCCGTTCGCCGTGACCGCGGGCGTGGCGACGTTCTTCTCGCCGTGCGCCTACCCGCTCTTGCCCGGCTACGTCGGCTTCTACGTGAACTCCGTCGACGCCGACTCGGCGTCGGTCGTCGGGGCGGGAGCCCGCGGCGTCGCGGCCGCGGTCGGCGTGTTGGCGACGTTCGCGCTGCTCGCCGGGGCCACCGTCCGGGTCGGCTACTCGACGCTGTCGAACATCACCGTCTTCGAGACGCTCGTCGGCGGGCTGCTGATCGCCTTCGGACTCCTCGTCGTCGCCGGGCGCTCGCCGTCGATCTCCGTGCCGCTGCCCGAGCGGCGGGCGAGCGTGTTCGGGTTCGGGCTCTTCGGCGCGGGGTACGCGCTGGCCGGCGCGGGCTGCGTCGCGCCGGTGTTCCTCGGCGTCGTGGCCCGCGCCATCGCGCTGCCCCCGGAGGCGGCGGCGCTCGTCCTCGGCACCTACGCCGGCACCGTCGCCGTCCTGATGGCAGCGACCACCGTCGCGACCGGCGTCGGCCTCCTCAGCAACGCCAACCGGGTGATGGCCCACGCCGGGCTGCTGAAGCGGATCGCCGGCGGCGTGATGGTGGTCGCGGGGATCGGACAGCTGTACCTCGCGCTGGTCGTGTACTGACGGCGCGGTCGGGATCTGGACCGCAGAAGGTCGGAGCCGCGGGAGACCCGTCGAGTCGTGCGGTTCCGTCCCACGTCTCCCGTAGATTCTTAACCGATTGCGCGGAAACTCCGGATAGCCGAACCGAGACGGTTCGGTCCCCGCACCATGGATCTCGATCAGTTCACCGCCGAGAACGCACCGACAGAGAGCGCGGAACCGTTCCAGCGCGAGAACAGCTACACCTTAGACGTCGAGGTCGCCGGCACCGTCATGGCGAAGGCGGGCTCGATGGTCGCGTACACGGGCGATGTCTCGTTCACCGGGAAGGCCTCCGCCGAGGGGGGAATCACCGGCTTCCTCAAGGAGGCCGCCACCGGCGAGGGGACGCCGATCATGGCCGTCGAGGGCGACGGGCACGTCTACTTCGCCGACGACGGCAAGAAAGTACAAGTGGTCGAGCTCGACGCCGGCGAGTCGATCACGGTCAACGGCGAGGACGTGCTCGCCTTCGAGGAGTCGCTCTCGTACGAGATCAACACCATCGACAGCCTCGCCGGCGCGCTCGCCGGCGGCTTCAGCAACGTCTACCTCGAGGGGCCGGGGTACGTCGCGATCACCACCCACGGCGACCCCATCGTCTTGGAACCGCCGGTCGCGACCGACCCGAGCGCGACCGTCGCGTGGGGCGGCACGTCCCCGGACGTCGAGGTCAACCGCAGCCTCTCGGACATGATCGGACAGGAGTCCGGCGAGCGCTACCAGATGCGCTTCGACGGCGACGGCGGCTTCGTCGTGGTCCAGCCGCGAGAAGAGCACGTCTGAGCCGGAGCCGAGTCGCCGACCGGCGGCTCCGTCTTACCGCGCCGCCAGCCAGTCGATGAAGTCGCCGGAGAGGAACCCGGCGTAGTCGACGATCCCGAGGTACAGCGAGACGATCACGACGACTACGATCGGGACCCGAACGGCCCAGATCCACGCGTCGTCGAGGCCCCCGATGTCCGCGATCCCTTTCCCGAGTTCGTCGCGGCCGAACTCCGGCACGACCCAGCCGACGAACACCGCGAGCAGCAGCGACCCGAGGACGAGCAGGATGCCGTCCGCGAACCCGTCGTACAGGCTGAGGAAGATGGAGTCGATGGTCACCGGGACCCCGAGCAGGAAGACCGCGGTTCCGACCGCGGCCGCCGCCGGGACCCGGGCGACGCCGACCTCGTCGATGAGGTAGGAGACGAGCACTTCGAGAATGCTGATCGCCGACGAGAGCGCGGCGATGCCCACCATGGCGAAGAAGAAAACGCCGAGGATACGACCCCCGGGGATGCCCGCGAACGCCGCGGTGAGGCTCACGAATATCGCGCCGGGGCCGCCCGTGCCCGGCTCGATGCCGACGGTGAAGAGGACCGGGAAGACGACGAAGCCGACGAGGACCGCGACGAGCGTGTCGAGCGTCGCGATGATGGCGGCGTCGGACGCGAGGTTGCGGTCCTCCCCGAGGTAGGAGGCGTAGGTGATCATCGCACCCATGCCGAGCGAGAGCGTAAAGAACGCCTGGCCCGCAGCAGCCGGCAGGATCTCGGTCCAGTTCGCCGCTATCGTGCCGAAGTCCGGCGAGAGGTAGTATGCGTACGCCGCGCTCGCGGCGTCGAGGGTGAAGCCGTAGGCGGCCAGCCCGAGGAGCAGCACGAGGATGGCGGGGACCATCACCTTCACGCTCAGTTCGATCCCGCGCCTGACGCCGGCGGCGATGATGCCGATAACGAGCAGCATGAAGAGAGCGTGGAAGACGAGCGTGTCGAGGCCGGTCGCCACCGTCCGGTACAGCGTCTCCGCCGCCGCCGGATCGGCGCGGGTGAATCCCTCGGTGATGCCGATGAGGGTGTATCGGAGGAACCAGCCCGCGACGACGCTGTAGTACGAGAGAATGACGAAGCCGGTGACGACGAACAGCCAGCCGGCGGACGACCACGCGCCGCTCCCCAGTTCACGCAGCGCGCCGACGGGGTTCCGCTCCGTGCGACGCCCGATGACGAACTCGACGAGGATCGCCGGGAAGCCGATCAGCGCGACGAACGCCAGATACGTGATCAGAAACGACGAGCCCCCGTACTGACCGGTGATGAACGGGAACCGCCAGATGTTACCCAGCCCGACCGCGCTCCCGACCGCGGCGAGGATGAACCCCGCCCGCGTCGCCCACGTCTCGCGTGCCATTGGTGTCGGAGAGAGACGCCCTCCCGTGTAAAAACGTGTCTCTCCGGGGCTGTTACTGCTGATCATCAAACATGATCAATCGGTCACCGTCGCGGCATCGGAGACCGCCGCCGTCGCCCGTCCGCGCCGGTTCGCCGGGCGGTCCGGCCACGCGTCGGGGACCGTGAATTTAATAGCCGGACAGGGACCTCACGAGGTATGGAACGCGTAGACGTCGCGATCGTGGGCGGCGGGCCGGCCGGGTCGTCCGCGGCGCACGCGGCCGCGACCGGCGGGGCGAACGCCCTGGTCGTCGAGAAGGGAGTCCCCCGGGCCGACCGCGACGGCCTCGGTCCCGACTCGACCGACGCGGCCGGCATCTTGGATTACTGGGTGGACATCATGGGGATCCACCCCGACGAGTTCGACGACGAGGTCGTCCAGCGCGAGCTGACCCGCGCCGAGTTCCGCGGGCCCGACGAGTCGGCGACGCTGACCTCGACCGGCATCGACTCCTCGTACGAAAAGTTCGGGTACACCTTCCAGCGCGCGCGGTTCGACGACTGGCTCCGCGACCGGGCCGAGGAGGCGGGGGCCGAGTACCGCGTCGGGACCTCCGTCCGCGGCGTCGACACGGACCTCTCGATGGCGCCCGGCGACGAAGACCCCCGTCACGCGATCGAGCTCGCCGACGGCGGCACCGTCGGCGCCGACTTCGTCGTCCTCGCCGACGGGCCGCAGCGGACGGTGACGAACCAAGTCCTCGACGAGTACCTGCCCGCGGACGCGCAGGCCTCCGAGCGGCTGGCCTCACGGACCGCGAACCACATCGCGTACCAGGAGTACCGGCGCGTCCCAGAGGAGGTGTTCGAGGAGGTCGAGGACGCGCTCGTCTTCTGGTGGGGCGTGATGCCGGGCGAGACCGCGTACCCGTGGATCTTCCCCAACGCGGACCGCGTCTGCCGGGTCGGGCTGACGATGCCGATCGGCCTCGACATCGACGAGGTAAACGCCTCGGAGTACGCCCTCCTCCGCGAGGACGACGGGTCGATCCCGCAGGGCGGCGAGTACATCCGGCGGCTGCTAGAGTGGCAGTACGGCGACGAGTACGACGTCGAGGAAGACTTCCCGCTCGTCGAGGAGGCCGGCAAGCGGGGCGGGACGGAGACGTACCCGATCTCCTCCACCCGGCCGATCGACTCGCCCGTCGGGGCCGGCGTCGCAGTCGTGGGCGGCGCGATGGGGACCACCTCGGCGTTCCACGAGGGCGGCGACCACGTGGCGGTGCGGACCGGTGCCATCGCGGGCGAGCTCGCCGCGGAGGGCGACATGGCCGCGTACAACCGCCGCTGGAAGGAGGCGATCGGCGACGAGGTCGTCCGCAACGTGACGATGGCGGACATGGTCGCCGACTACGAGCCGGCCGACTGGAACCGCGTCATCGGCGCGGCCGACGCGATGCTCGCCGCCGAGACCGGCGACGACCTCCTCTCGCAGCCGTACCGCTCCGGGTGGGAGTCGCTGAAGCTGCTGGTCGGGTACAAGTGGAACAAGCGACGGGTGAAGAAGGGGTACGTCGGCATCGACGAGACCGAGTACGTTTATTGACGCGTCGTCCAGCCGGCGCCGCGCAGTCGCGCGTGACCGACAGGGTGGTCGCGCGGACGCCGGAGCCGGTCGCTACCGGATGACGGGGGCCGACAGCTCGACCGGCTCGTCGTCGATCCCCGCCACGTCGACCGGCTCGGCCTCATGGGTCGGCCACCGGCCGGTCTTCGTGAGCCGTTCGGTCAGGTCCGGCGCGACGAGGTGCGTGTCCTCGCTCTTGGTTCCGCGAACGGTCGGATTCCACGCGTAGCCCATCGGCCGCCGGACCGGCTCGTCGCCGTCGGGCGTGGCGATCCACTCCCGGCCCGCGAACCCGGCGGCGCCGCCCTGGTGGTGCCGTTTCCACTCGTCCGGGAAGCCGACGGCGTCGTACGCCTCCTGGACGGCCGCGAAGACATCGCCCGCGGTGTCCGGCGCGTCGTCGCCGTCGTCCGAGAGCGTCCCGGCCGCGGCGGCCTCGGTGGCTCGGATCGCGGTCGCCTCGACGCGCGCGGCGGCGCGGTGGCGCTCCTCGAACCAGTCCGGGGCGTCGAAGGCGACGGTGCGCGTCAGTGAGGCGTACAGTCCCGCGCGCTCGCCGGTGACCGAGACGAGCGCGTAGTCGCCGAGCGTGGCGTCTGTCGGCGTGTAGTGGCGGTACGTCTGCGCCCGCTCCGCGCCGCCGACGAGCACGACCGGCGTGTCCACGTCGCGGGAGGCGAGCGAGATGTCGATGCCGGCCGCGACCTCGTACTCGGGATCCTCGGGTTCGAGGTTCCGGCAGACGGTCTCGACGGCGGCCGCGACCTCGCGGCCAAGCTCGCGGCATCGCTCGACGTCGTCATCGGTGAGCGGCTGCCGGAGGCGCCCTCCGTCGACTGCCTCGAACCCCGGAACGTCGAAGTCGGCGGCCGCCGGTGCGGGGGACTGCTCGGCGACCGCCTCCGCGAGCGAGTCGGCGTACCACGGGAACGACTCGACCGCGAACGCGTCCGGGAGCTCCTCGTCGACGAGCCGGTCCGCCTCGATCTCGTCGGTGATCACGCGGAGTTCGCCGTCGTAGCCGGCGGCCGCGACGCCGGTCGTCGCGTCGGCGTCGACGACGTTGTCGCCGCCGGTGAGCCACGCGAACCCGTTCGGGCGCGCGAACCAGACCGCTTCGAGCCCGCGCTCGTCGAGGTACGCGTCGAGCCTGTCCGTTCGGGCAGCGAGGTCGACCATACGACCAGACTCTCAGCGAGTCAGTAAAACCGGTCGGAACCCGGCCGGCGCGCGCACCCCGACCGGCGCGGATCGGTCGGGAGCCGGAGCGGATCGACCGCTCGACGACCGTCGGCTCCGCGATCGTCGCTCCGCCGTCTCCCGATCGATCGCGGCCGACGGGGCCGGCGGAGCGGCGCGAAACGAAAGGTTCAATTACGTCCCACGGAAACGACGAGATGCGTCAGTAAGCCCCTGCGGGTTGGTAGTCTAGTCCGGTTATGACACCTCCTTGACATGGAGGAGGCCGGCAGTTCAAATCTGCCCCAACCCACCTTCTTGCGGCCGAAACCACACGACTCCGAGCGAAATCTCTCCCGGCAGATCCCCGTTCGGTCCGCGGCGCATACCAAGCTATATTCCGGCAAGTGATAGTGTCTGATCATGACGGATCGAACCCGGAAGGACGTCGTCAAGATCGGGGCGACCGGAATCGTCACTGGCGTGGCCGGTTGTAGCGGGGCGATTCCGGAAGACGTCGCCCGACGGGCGGTCGATGGAAATACGCCGAGCGGCGAACCACCGGAACTGGACGACTTCTCTGACGCGGAGTTGGATCGGGCCAGATCGGTGGGTGAGGACGCCCGAGCGGCGGTCGCGGTGATCAGGGGAAATAACGGACAGGGCGGGACCGCGTGGTTCCTCGACGACGGACGGCTCATAACGAACAGCCACGTTGTCGCCGGCAGCGATTCGTTCGAGGCGTGGCCGATGGAGGGCGAGAAGTTCGAACCCGAACTCGTCGGCACGTCGGACCACATGAACCAGCCGTATCACGACGTGGCCGTCCTCGAAACCGATTTCTCGCCGGCGAACCGGCTCTCCCTCGGCGAGTCGGACTCGGTCGATGAGGGACAGCCGCTCGTTCAGGTCGGCCACCCGTTCGCGATCGGCAACTGGGTGGTGTCGATCGGGCGGTACGTCGAACCCGGCTTCGGGGAGACGCTGCTCACTTCTGTCCCCTCGCTCAGCGGCAACAGCGGCGGTCCGTTGCTGACGCTCGACGGCAGCGTCGTCGGGATCACGACCGGTGGGACCCCCCGCGATCAACTCGGCTCGACGCGGCCGGAGCCGGTCGACCTCACGGTCCACGAGGAGTTCACCGACTACGAGTGGACGACCCACGACCGCACCTCGGTGATCCGGCGGTACGTCGAGGAGTTCTGACCCGCCGCGAGCGGGGGAGCCTCACGGCGTCGGTCGGGGGTGGCTAATGAGAAGTTTCTTTTACTTCACCCCGGAGAATAGCGGTAGATGAGTGACCGAGGCGGTCGATCGCGGGACCGGGGCGAATCGCCGACTTCGAACGGTGACGCGGCGGATTCGCTCGCGCCGACGCCTCCGAGTTCGACCGCCGCGGCCGACGACGGCGAAGGGACGAGCGGGCGACTGGTCGTCGTCTGCGGGCTCCCCGGCGTCGGCAAGACGACCGTCGCCGAGCGGATCGCCGCCCACGTCGACGGGCGGGTCCGCCGGACGGACGTGATACGCAAGGAGCTGTTCGACGAGCCCGAGTACACCGACGACGAGACGGAGGCCGTCTACGCCGAACTCCTCGCGCGCGCCGGCGAGGACGTGGCCGGCGGGGAGGCGGTCGTCCTCGACGCCACCTTCGCGGACGCCCGATTCCGGGCGGACGCCCGCGAGGCGGCCGCCGCGGCCGCGGCCGAGTTCGACCTCGTGGAGGTGGCCTGCGACGAGGCGGTCGTCGAGCGCCGGATCGAGCGCCGGGACGGGATCAGCGACGCCGACTTCGAGATCCACCTCCACTTCAAGGAGTTGTTCGACGGCGTCGCGGCCGACCACGTCGTCGTGGACAACTCCGGCACGGAGGCGGAGACGTTCGCGCAGGTCGACGCGGCGTTCGGCGGGGCGGCGTCGAGCGGCGATGGACCGGAGGGGCGGGGGGACCGCTCCGCGACGCTCTCGGACGCCGAGTGAGCGCCGTCGGTCCCGCCCTAGTGGCGTGGGAACAGATCGCGTGACGGGGGCACACACGCGTCTCCCATCACTTATACGGGCGAGCGCACTACGGATGGTATGAGCGAAGAATCCGGGCGGAAGAACCTCCGCATGCCCAACGACGACGAAGTGTTCGCCGTGGTGACCGAGCACCTCGGCGGCAACCACGTTCAGCTGCGCTGCGCCGACGGCGAAGAGCGACTCGGTCGGATCCCCGGCCGAATGAAGTATCGAACGTGGATCAGCGAGGGCGACGTCGTCCTCGCCGAACCGTGGGACTGGCAGGACGAGAAGGCGAACGTCGAGTGGCGGTACTCGGACGAGGACGCCGACCAGCTCCGCCGCGAAGGCCACATCCAGTAATCGAGCGCGCCGGTCGACCTCAGCGTCGGCCGCCTGCGAACCGTCTCTTCTGTCTCTTTCGGACGCGAACTCGACGAGCGATTGCTCAGCCGGTCGCCGCGGAGCACCGGGCGCCGAGCGCGGCCGCGCCGGCTCGGGTCGCCGCGCGATCGCCCGCAGTTCGCGCAACGCTTCTTCGTAGTATTGTGTTTTCTATCCAAAACCGTTATTACGGCGAGGCGCGTAGTCGGTGGTATGAGTTCGACAGAAGCCGCCCCGGCGGAGCCGATTCAGCTGGCCGACACCGACGCGTTCGACGCGCACGTCGCGGACCACGACGTGGTCCTCGTCGACTTCTACGCCGACTGGTGCGGCCCGTGTCAGATGATGGAAACGGCCGTCGAGGCGGTCGCGAACGACACCGACGCGGCGGTGCTGAAGGTCGACGTCGACGTCCACCAGGGCCTCGCCGGCAAGTTCGGTGTCCAGGGGATCCCGACGCTGCTCGTGTTCGCCGACGGCGAACCGGTCGAGCGGATGGTCGGCGCACAGACCGAGCAGGCGCTGACCGACGCGGTCGCCGACGCCGACGCCTGAACCGAGAGGCGCAGCCCGCGGCCACGCGGAAACCGACATCATGAGAACGATCCAACTCGACGCCGACGGTATGACCCCGAGAGAGCTCCGCGCGGACGTCCCCGCCCTCAGCGACGCGGCGTACTTCAACTACGGTGCGCACGGACCGAGCCCCGAGTACGTCGTCGAGGCGGCCGCCTCGTTCATCGAGGACCACGAGTTCGGCTCGGCGACGACCGACCCGTACGAACACGCCTTCGGGACGTACGACCGGGTGCGCGAGCGGATCGCGGCGTTCGTCGGCGCCGAGCCCGCGGAGATCGCGCTGACGGAGAGCACGACGGACGGGATCAACCGCGTCGCCGACGCGATCGACTGGGAGCCGGGCGACGTGGTCGTTCGGACCGACCTCGAACACCCGGCCGGCGTCCTCCCGTGGAAGCGCCTCGAACGCGAGGGCGTCGAGGTCCGCGTCCTCGAGACGGAAGACGGCCGCCTCGGCCGCGACGAATACGCCGAGGCGGTGGCCGACGCCCGCCTCGTCTGCTTCAGCGCGATCACTTGGACGCACGGCACGCGCCTCCCCGTCGCCGACCTCGTGGCGGTCGCGAACGACGCCGGCGCGTTCACCCTCGTCGACGCGGTCCAGTCGCCCGGACAGATGCCGATGGACGTGACCGAGTGGGGGGCCGACGCGGTCGCGGCGGCCGGCCACAAGTGGACGCTCGGTCCGTGGGGGGCCGGCTTCCTCTACGTCGACCGCGACGCCGCCGAGGGGCTCGAACCGCGCGCGGTCGGCTACCGGAGCGTCGCGGACCCGACCGGCGGCGAGATCGAGTTCAAACCCGCCGCGGAGCGGTTCGAGATCGGGACGACGACGGCCGCGGCGCACGTCGGCCTCGTCGAGGCGCTCGACGCGATCGAGGCCGTCGGCGTCGACGCGATCCAGTCCCGGATCGCGTCGCTCACCGACCGGCTCAAGGCGGGCGTCCCCGAGGGGCGACTCCTCAGCCCGCGGGAGCACGAGTCGGGGCTCGTCACGGTCGACGTCGACGACCCCGAGGCGACCGTCGAGCGGCTCGCGGCCGACGACATCGTCGTCCGGTCGCTGCCGCATCCGGACGGGATCCGGGTGTCGGTCCACGCGGTCTCGACGGAGGCGGAGATCGACCGGCTCCTCGACGCGTTGGAGCCGGAGTGGTGAGCCGCGGCGGGCGGTCTCCCGGTCCCGGGTCGGCGACGGACGCCACTCGACCGGACGCGTTTTAGTGCTCGACGGGCAAGACTGCGCATGGGATTCCACACGTTCGACGCCGACCAGGCGGAGGGGCTGGAGCGACCCGGGCGCTACCGCTGGGTGTCCGCCGAAGAGCTGATCGGGCCGCTGGTCGAGGCCGACGCCGCGGACGTCGCCGACCTCGGCAGCGGCACCGGGTTCTACACCGACGACGTGGCGCCGCACGTCGAGACCCTCTACGGCGTCGACGTCCAGTCCGAGATGCACGAGTACTACCGCGAGAAGGGCGTCCCGGAGAACGTCGAGCTCGTCGCGAGCGACGTCTCGGACCTGCCGTTCGACGACGACGAGCTCGACGGGGCCGTCTCCACGATGACGTACCACGAGTTCGCGAGCGACGCGGCGCTGGCGGAGGTCGCCCGCGTCGTGCGGTCGGGCGGCGTCGTCGTCACGTTCGACTGGAGCGGCGACGGCCCGGGCGATCACGGGCCGCCGGTCGACGAGCGGTTCTCGCCCGCGGAGGCGACCGCGGCGTTCGAGGCGGCGGGGTTCGAGGTCGTCTCGGCCGCGGGCCGCACCGAGACGTTCGGCGTCGTCGCGCGAGCGCCGTAGTCGCCCCGGGTCGGATCCGCTAAACGACTGTCTCAGAGTCGGAGTCGAACGTTCGTGAAGAAATAGCGTTACGTGCGTCCGGCTCGTAGGCGAGGTATGTCCGTCCGTGTCCGACCGACCGTCGTCGCCGCGCTCGCCCTGCTCGCGACGCTCGCCGCGCGACCGGCCGCGGCCCACGTCGACTACGTCACCGAGGAGTCGGGCGAGCCCCTCGACGCGGTGGCGTTCACCGCGGAGGTCCTGTCCGACCCGTTCAACGCGGCGCTGTTCGCGGGGTCCGGAGTCCTCGCGCTCGCCGGGCTGGCGGTGTACCTCTGGGTGCGCCCCACCATCGTCGACATCGTCGTCCTCCGCGAGAAGCTCGCCGGCTACGGCGACCTCGTCCCGTGGATGCTGCGCCTCGCCGTCGGGCTCCCGCTCGTCGGCGCCGGCTTCGAGGGGTACCTCTTCGCGCCGACGCTCGCGTTCGACACCGGCTCGAGCTCGCTCCTCCGAGTGCTGTTCATCGGGCTCGGCTTCTTCATCCTCTTCGGGCTGGCGACGCGGATCACCGCGACGGTCGGCCTGCTGACGTACGCGTGGGTGTTCCTCGCGGTCGACCCCCTCGTCTTCCTCGCCGTGGAGTACGTCCCGGTGTTCCTCGCGCTGCTGATCCTCGGCGGCGGCCGGCCGAGTGCCGACGACATGCTGCTGGCGGTCGCGAGCACGCCCGGATCGTACTACGGTCGGGTCGACCCCGTCCAGTACCTGAAGTCGTTCCTCGACCGGACGACCGCCCCGCTGCGGCGCTACGTCCCGACGGTGCTCCGGGTCGGGATGGGCGTCTCGTTCGTCTACCTCGGGTTCATCCAGAAGCTGGCCGACCCCGGCAGCGCGCTTCAGGTCGTCGAGAAGTACGACCTCACGGCGGTCGTCCCGGTCGACCCGGGGCTGTGGGTCGTCGGCGCGGGCGTGACCGAGATCGCCGTGGGGATCGCGCTGATCGCCGGCTTCTTCACCCGCGGCGCGGCCGCGCTCTCGTTCGTGCTGTTCACGACGACGCTGTTCGGGCTCCCGGACGACCCGGTCCTCGCGCACGTGGCGCTGTTCGGCATGGCGTCGGCGGTGTTCACGCTCGGGTCCGGGCCGCTTGCGTTCGACTACTGGTTCGGACGCCCCGCGCTCGACGAGGACGAGTCGGCGGTCGCGGCCGACTGACCGCGTCGGCCCGCGACGGCGGTCGGGGACCGCCGCCCCCGCCTCGCCGGCGGTTTTTAAGTGACTCTCGCGCGGTCAGAGTAATATGCGAGTGGACCTCGGCAACGCCCTGGAGACGACCCCGGGGCTCACGACGGAGACGCTGGACCGGCTCGACGACCGCGTCGCGGCCGCGCACGAGGGGATCGCGGCCGGAATGGCCGACGACGAGTTCGGGTACGCCGCCCTCACCCTGCCCGAGACCGCGGACCCGGACGCGATTCGCTCCGCGGTCGACGGGTTCGACCGCCCCGAGGCGGTGCTGACGGTCGGGATCGGCGGCAGCGCGCTCGGCGCGGCGACGCTGTCGAACGCCTTGGAGAGCGACGTCGACGCGTACGTCCTCGACAACGTCGACCCCGACGAGACGCGGCGCCTGCTCGCGGACCTCCCGCTCGGCGACACGGTCGTCAACGTGGTCTCGAAGTCGGGAACGACCGCGGAGACGCTCGCGAACTTCCTCGTCGTCCGCGAGGCGATGGCCGACGCGGGCGTCGACTGGACCGAGCGCACCCTCGTCACCACGGGCGAGTCGGGGAACCTCCGCGAACTGGCCGACCGCCATGGCCTTCCGTCGCTCCCGGTCCCCGACGGCGTCCCCGGGCGCTTCTCGGCGCTGTCGACGGTGGGGCTCGCGGTCGCGGCGCTCCAGGGCCACGACATCGAGGCCGTCCTCGCGGGCGGCCGCGACGGGATGGACGCGCTCGCCGGGTCGCTGTACGACTCGCCCGCGTACGCCTACGGCGCGGCGACGTACGCGCTCGCGGAGCGCGGCGCGCTCACCAACGCCGTGATGCCGTACGCCGAGTCGCTGGAGACGTTCGCGGAGTGGTTCGCCCAGCTGTGGGCCGAGAGCCTCGGGAAGGACGGGCTCGGACAGACCCCGGCGCGCGCGCTCGGCGCGACCGACCAGCACTCCCAACTCCAGCTGTACCGCGCCGGCCCGCCGGACAAGCTGGTGACGCTCGTGCGCCCGACCGAGCGCGCCGACGCGCCGATCCCCGAGACGGACCTCGACGGGCTCGCGTACCTCGGCGGCTCGTCGCTCGGCGGCCTGCTCGACGCCGAGTTCGAGGCGACCGAGGCGAGCCTCGCGGCGGCCGGCGTCCCCAACGTGCGCGTCGAGATCGACCGCGTCGACGAGCGGGCGCTCGGCGAACTCCTGTTCGGGATGGAGGCGGCCTGCGTGCTGTACGGCGAGCTCGCGAGCGTTTCGACGTTCACGCAGCCCGCCGTCGAGTGGGGGAAGAAGGCGGCCCGCGGGCTGCTCGGCGGCGGCGACTTCGACGAGGCCGACGCGGTCGCGGAGAAGCGCGAGCTCCGGATCGACTGAGGGGGGCGACCGCCGGGCGAGAGACCGGCGACGCGGTCCCCTTCCGGTGCGTCTAAAGCCCCGCGAGCCGTGGCTCCGGCAATGAGCGACGACCCCTCTGGGAGCGCCGTCGGCGAGCGGGTGTTCCGCGTCGCGAGCGCGCTGTTCGCGATCGTGTTCGCGCTGCTCGTCGCCAGCGCGATCACCGCCCCGGGCGCGGACCTCGCCGCCTCCCTCGGCCTGGTGTCGGAGGACACGACCGGCTACCGACTGCTCCGGACGCTGCTCCAGTTCGCCGGGTTCGCGGTCGCCGCCGTCGGCTACCTCGCGATCACCGGCGAGTGGGAGATCGCCCGTGTCTCCCGGCCCGACGCCCGCGAAGCAGCGATCATCGTCGGCGGCGGCGTCCTCCTGTTCGCGTTCCAGTACGGGGCCCTCCTGCTGCTCGATCAGGTCGGGCTCTCGACCGGGCAGAACCAGGCGGTCGTCCCCGCCGGCGACCCGGTGGTCTACTACCTCGCGATGATCGCCGTGTCGCTCGCGGTGGTCGGCCCGGTCGAGGAGCTGCTGTTCCGCGGCGTCGTCCAGGGCGGCGTCCGGCGCGCGTTCGACGCCGTCCCCGCGGTGCTCATCGCGAGCCTCGCGTTCGGCCTGATCCACCTCCCCTCGGTCTCCGGGACGATGGTCGAGCAGTGGGCGTACGTCGGCGTCGTGATCGTGTTGGGGTCGGTCCTCGGCGCGCTCTACGAGTGGACGGACAACGTGGTGGTGCCGGGGCTGGTCCACGGCATCTACAACGCGATCACCTACGCGGTGCTGCTCGCGCAGGCGGTGTAGCCCGCCGGCGCGGGCCGTTCAGAAGTCGGCCTTCCCCCACCGGAGGTCGTCGTAGGTCGCCTGCTGGTCGCTGCCGAGCCGTTCCTCGAACTTCCGGCGGAGCGCCGCCTTCTCGCTGGCGGAGATGCGCGCCAGCGCGTCCGCCTTCGAGACCGGCTCCGGCGGCCCGCGGGTCGCCGCCACCTCCGCGACCACCTGCCGGGTGAGCCGCTCACGGGTCGCCACGTCGCGGGTGAAGGCGTACGGCGCCTCCAGCTTGTACGTCACGTCGGTCCGCGGGTCGTAGACGATCATGAACGTGGGCTCGTACAGCTCGGGGTCGAGCTCGCGGTCGACGCCGAGCGCGTCGCCGTCCGCGGCCATCGGCGCGTCCGCGCCGCCGCGGCTCCGGAACCACGTCGTGAACGTGAGGTCGTCGTCGAGGCGGGCGCCGCGGTCGGCGCCGCCGCGACCGTCGTCGCCGCCGATCCCCGCGTCGCCGCCCGGTTCGCGCCGCTCCAGCAGCCGGGTGAACAGCGCGGTGTCGTCGGGCCACGGCGACTCGACGCCGGCGCGCGAGAGCGCGCGGGTGGCGGTCGCGCTCGCGGGGTTCTTGACGAACCCGGCCAGCGGCACATCGCGTTCGACGAACCGCTCGACGAGCCGGACGTACTGCTCGACGACCGCGCGGGGCTTCGCCTCGCGAGCGAGCGCGCCGAGTTCGGGGTCGCGGTCGGCCCAGGTGAACAGCTCCTTCGGGTAGACTGGCCCGTCAAGGACGAGGAGGTCGTCGACGCGGTCGGCGTGGTCGAGCGCGTGGGTCCCCTCCGCGAGGTACAGGGCGAGCGCGTGGACGACCCGCTCCGCGTAGCGGTTCACCCGCGGGACGTGGAGCACGCGCTGTTTGGTGTGGCCCTCGTCGCGGCGGGTCCACTCGCTGTCGAAGCCCGCGGTCGAGTCGCCCGCGTGGACCGTGGCGACGATGGTCCGGTCGCGGTGGAGGTCGAGGTCCGTCGGCGAGCTCGCCATCGCCGCGTGCGCGACGTCGACGACGAGGCCGTTCTTGAACGTCGTGGGGTTGATCGTCCCCGAGTCGAGCCCGTGGACCGTCTCGAACGGGCGCTCCGCGAGCGCCACGTCGTCGATGGCGGCCCGGCGGCGCTCGTGGTCGCCGAACGCTTCGAGCACGACCCGGCCGTCGCGGCGCAGCTCGGGGAGCCACTCCCGCCAGACGCGCTCGGCGAGGTCGTCGTGGTCCGTCGCGTCCACGTCGCCGCCGATGCCGTACGCGAGCTGGGCGATGTTCTCGACGTGGATCGGATCGAGCGTCACGACCGTACGGCGGGCCGGGCCGATATAAAAGGCGTCGGCCGCCGCGGTCGGCGGTGTCGCCGGTCGAGCGCCCGCGGGTCGGCGGGTCGGATCGGCCGGATAGACGAACCAGTTCGACTATCATCGAAGAAGCAGCAAAGATAGCTGGTTGCGGTACGGCGCCCGGTACGAGATAGTTCAGGCGGTTATCACGTCTGAGAGCCGCCGAACAGGGGTATCAGCAATAATACTTAGAGACGATGGACTTTTATGCCATACGACAATCAGCGGGTATGGCAGAGACTGCGACCGGGGTCGACTCGGAGGGATCGGGCGGGCTGGCGGAGAGCGTGCGGGACGTGATCCGCTACATTCCGGACGGCACCTCGATGCCGGAAGAAATGTGGGAGCCGCGGCATCGGAACATCTTGATTCTGATCGCCGTACAGGTACCGTTGCTAGTCGGTCTCGGCCTCTACAACGGCACGGAGTCCGTCACGGGCGCACAGATCCCAGCGACGCCGCTGTGGATGCTCGGCGCGTTCGTCGCCGTCATCCTCGGCACCGGCGCGCTGGCGAACTGGTCGCGGCTCAGCCGCCGCCAGCGGTCGGTGCTCACGGCGTTCAGCCTGATAACCGTCTCGATGGCGCTGGTGAAGCTGTCGGGCGGGTACATCGAGGCGCACTTCAGCTTCTTCGTGTTCGTCGGGGTGCTCGCGCTGTACGAAGACTGGGTTCCGTTCGCCATCGGCGTCGGCTACGTGGCGGTCGGGCACGGCGCGTTCAGCCTCATCGACTCGAGCCTCGTCTACAACCACACCGCGGCGATCGAGAACCCGATCGTCTGGGGCGGCATTCACGCGTTCTTCGTGCTCGGGCTCGTCGGCGCGCTGATGGTCAACTGGTACTCGATCGAGAAGTCGCGCGAGGCGGCGCGCGAGCAGCTCGCGCTGGCGGAGCAGAAGCAGTCGGAGATCCAGGACGTCGAGGCCGCGAAGGCGGAGGTCGAGGAGCGTCGCGAGGAGGTCGAGCGGTTGAACAGCCACCTCGAGACGAAGGCCGACGCCTACAGCGCGGCGATGAACCGGGCCGCCGACGGCGACCTGACCGTTCGCCTCGACGCCGAAAGCGAGAGCGAGGCGATGGCGAAGATCGGCGCGGCGTTCAACGGCATGATTGACGACATCGACGACGCGATGGGGGAGGTCCGGTCGTTCGCCCAGCAGGTGTCGGACGCGAGCGAGAACACGGTCGACGGCGTCGAGACCGCGGCCGACCGAAGCGAGGCCGTGAGCCAGTCGGTCGGCGAGATCGCCGAGGGCGCCGACGAGCAGCGCGAGATGCTGCGGCAGGTGTCCGACGAGATGAACGACCTCTCGGCCACGATCGAGGAGGTGGCCTCCTCGACGCAGACCGTCGTCGAGGTCGCGGAACAGACCGCCGACATCGCCGACGAGGGCGAGGAGACCGCCGACGCCGCGATCGAGCGCGTCGAGGAGTCACGCGAGGCGCTCGACTCCGCCGCGGAGACCGTCCAGAAGCTGGACAACCGGATGGAGGACATCGGCGAGATCGTCGACCTCATCGGCGACATCGCCGAGCAGACGAACCTGCTCGCGCTCAACGCCAACATCGAGGCCGCCCGCGCGGGCGGGAGCGGCGGCGGGAGCGACGGGTTCGCGGTCGTCGCCGACGAGGTGAAACAGCTCGCCGAGGAGACCCAGGACGCGGCCACGGAGATCGAGGATCTCATCGGCGCGACGCAGTCGCAGACCGACGGGACGGTGAAGGCGGTCCGGAGCGCCGAAGAGAACATCGCCGCGGGCGCGGAGGCGGTCGACGACGCCGCGGACGCGTTCGCGCGGGTGTCCGATAACGCCGCGGAGGCCGGCGAGGGGATCCGGGAGATCAGCCGGGCGACCGACGACCAGGCGGCCAGCACGGAGGAGACCGTCTCGATGGCCGAGGAGGTCGCGGACATCAGCCAGTCGACGGCCGACGAGGCCGACGCGGTCGCCGAGGCGGCCGACGAGCAGCTGACCGCGATGAGCGCGGCGACGACCGAGGCTGGTTCGCTCGCGCAGCAGGCGGAGCGGCTCGGCGCGCTCGTGCGCGACTTCGACGTCTCCAGCGAGGGGGTCGACCCTGACGGCTCGCCCGGACCGAACGTCGCGGTCGGCGACGGCGGGCAGCCCGAGTAGTCACGGAGAACCGAGGCGGCTTTTTTTGGAGGCAGTCGTCAGGGGCGTCGCGGAGCGACGCGGCGCGTCAGTCGGTCGTCGACTCGCGTCGGAGCGTTTCGAGGACCGCCAGCGCGCGCTTCACCTGTGCGGCGTCCTCGACGAACACCAGCGTCCGGGGCGGTCGCACCGCCTTCGGGCGGACGCGGAGGTCGGCCTCCCTCGCCGCCGTCGCGACCGCGTCCGGGGCGGCCGTCGCCTCGATCCGGACGCGGTCCGGCTGGACGTACACTTCCGCGACGTGGTCGGCGCGCTCGTCTCCGCCGTCCGAGCCGCCGCGCTCGCGGGCGATCCGGTACGCCAGCGCGCCGTCGGCCGCGGGCTCGACGTCGCGGTCGGCGTCGACGACGGTCAGCCCGCGGAGCCGGCTCTCGTTGCCCGTCACCTCCGAGGCGAGCAGCTGGGCGAGCCTGACGCCGTCGGTGAGGCGGTCCGTCACCATCTCAGGCCGCCCCCGGGTCGTCGACGTCGGTCGGATCGGCCCCGTCGTCGGCGGTCTCCTCGTCGGTCGCCGCGCCGAGATCCTCGCGCACGTCGGCCGCGAGGCGGTCGACCGTCGCACCCTGCTCGCGGGCGTAGAGGACCGCTGCGGCCTCGATGGTGACCGCTAGCGCGCGCTGGCGCTCGTTGATCGCGGCGACCGCGCGCTGCTTCTCGACGCCCGCGGCGACGATGGCGTCGAGCGCGCTCTCGAAGGTGGACTGCTCTCGGAGGACCGACTCGTCCGGGACGAACCCCTCGGGGACGGTCACCTCGGCCGGGTCGAATTGGAGGACCAGGTCGCCGTCCTCGGACGCGAGCAGACCGCGGCCCACGGCGACGTCGACGAGCCGCTTCGCCTGGTCGGGCGAGAACCACTCCCGCTCCAGCGACAGCGCGACAACGAACTCCCCCTGTCCGAGCCGGTCCTGGGCCCGGGCCTTGAACGGGGCGGCGACGGCGACCTCCAGACTCATACGGAACGGACGGATCGGCGGGCCCGTAAACGTGTCGAACGCGGGGTCGATCCGGCCGGGCGCGCCTCAGTCGTCGCCGCCCGGAGTCGCGGCGGCGGTCTCGCTCGCCTCGCCGCCAGCGTCGGCGGGGGTCGGACTCGCGTCGATCGTGTAGCCGGTCGCGGCCATGGCGAACAGCACAAGCGGCGAGAGGAACGCGAACAGGTAGTACGGCGCGTACTCCAGGGTCGGCACGCCGGTGACGCTTGCCATGTACACCGCGCCCGCGTGCCACGGGAACAGCGCGCCGGTCGGCGTCCCAGCGGCCTCGACGGCGCGGGAGAGCTGGTCGGTGTCGAGGCCGAACTCGTCGTAGGTGTTCCGGAGCGTGACGCTCGGGAGGACGATGCTCATGTACTGCTGCGCGGTGAGTGCGTTGATGACGATCGCGGAGACGCCGGTGCCGGCGACGAGCGCGCCGGGGCTCCGCACGGCGGACGTGAACGCGTGGGCGATCACCGCGAGGACGCCCGTGCGCTCTAGGATGCCGCCGAGCGCGAGCGCGGCGACGACGACTGTGATGGTCCACGCGGAGCCCGTGAGCCCGCCGGTCGCGAGGAGGTCGTTGACGAGCGTCGACCCCGATTCCGGGGCGGTGCCGTACATGAACGTCTCCCACGCGGCGACGAAGCCGACTCCCTGGACGAGGATCGTCGTGAGCGCGCCGGCGAACACGCCGGCGACGAGCGTCGGGAGGGCGGCGTAGCCGCGCAGCGCCAGCCCGAAGGTGACGACCAGCGGAATGAACGCGACGACGGTGATCGCGTACGTCTCGCCGAGCGCGCCCTGTATCTCCGCGATCCGGCCAGCCGGGATGGACCCGCTCGCGCGGAGCCCGAGCGCCGTGAACCCGAGCACGGCGAGCCCGAAGGCGATCGCCGTGCCGGTCCGCATCCGGCGGATGTGCCCGTAGAGGTCGGTGTTCGCGACGCCCGCCGCGAGGTTCGTGGTGTCGGAGAGCGGTGACTGCTTGTCGCCCGCGTACGCGCCCGAGAGGACCGCGCCGACCGTCATCGGGGCGGGGACGCCGAGCCCCGCGCCGATGCCGACGAAGGCGACGCCGAGCGTCCCCACCGTCGTCCACGAGGAACCGATGGCGAACGCGACGACCGCGGCGACGACCGCCGCCGCCGGGAGGAACGTCGTCGGCGAGAGGATCTCCAGGCCGTAGTACATCAGGCCGGGGATCGTGCCGGCGCTGACCCACGTCGCGATCAGCCCGTAGATGGTGAAGATGATGAGGAGCGCCTGAAGCCCCATGACGAGGCCGTTCGCGATCCCGTCGAACAGTTCGTCCCAGTCGTAGCCGAGCCAGAGGCCGAACGCGCCGACGAAGGCGATACTCCACAGGAGCGGTGGGTGCGGGTCGAGGCCGAGGACGGCCGAGCCGATGCCGAGGAACGCCACGACGGCGAGGACCGGGACCAGCGCCGCCGCGAGGCTCGGGCGGCGGTCTGGGTCGAGGTCGTCGTACGCCGTCGGAGTGAACGAGCGTGCCATATCCGGCTGTATTCGTTTGAAGCATAAGTATGGCTCGAAATATGCGTGTGATAGATACGGATAGATCTTGCCGGTTGCGGTCGGCTGCTCACGCGGTTCCCGCGGCAGTCCCCGCGTCAGACCGTGTGCCGCCGTGTCGCGGGGGTCCGCGAACGGACGCTCTTATACGCGTCGGCGGCGAAGCCGGTGTAACATGATATTCGAGGGCCTCCCGACGACTCCGCGCTCCGAGGAGCTCGTCGACAAGGCGTTCTCGCGGGCGGCGCGGGCCGGCCGCGCGAAGCGCGGCCATGAGGCGCAGGAGTCGATGTTACGGACTGCCGGCAACGTGCTCTCGGACAACTTAGAGAACGTCGTCACCTCGTGGCCGGACTTCGGCTTCGACGTCGACCCGTTCTACTACGAGCTCGCGGACGCGCTCGTCGACGTCGACCGCCTCCGCCAGGCGCTCTCGCAGGTGATGTGGGCCAGCCGCCAGATCGAGGACCTCCGCGATGAGTACACCACGAAGGTCCGGAACTCCGACGTGGACACCGCGCGGAAACACCGCAAGCAGGCGTTCGCCCGCATGGCGGACGTCATGGACCAGATCGAAGACGACCTGCGCTACATCGGCGACTCCCGGGACCAGCTGAGGGTGCTGCCGGACGTCAAGCCCGACGAGCCGGCCGTCGTCGTCGCCGGCTACCCGAACGTCGGGAAGTCGTCGTTCGTCAACCGGGTCACCCGCGCGTCGAACCAGATCGCGGAGTACCCGTTCACGACGAAGGGCGTCCAGATCGGGCACTTCGAACGCGACCACGTCCGGTACCAGATCGTCGACACGCCCGGGCTCTTAGACCGCCCGGAGGACGAGCGCAACGACATCGAGCGGCAGGCGGTGAGCGCCCTCGAACACCTCGCGGACGCCGTGGTCTTCGTCATCGACCCCTCGGGCGACTGCGGCTACCCGCTCGAGGTCCAGCTCGAGCTCCGCGAGGAGGCCCGCGAGCTGTTCGGCGCGGACGTGCCGCTGCTCACGGTGGCGAACAAACACGACCGCTTCGAGGCGGTCAAGGCGGAGTCGGTCGACGCGACGATGAGCGTCACGGAGGACGAGAACGTCGAGGGCGTCCTCGACATGGCCGTCGACGCGGTCGGCTACGAGCCCGACCTCCCCACGCGCGACGGGGAGTAGTCGACAGGCTCGGCGACGACGGTCGAAAAACGAGGTTTTTTCGCGGCGTTACTCCGGAACCGCTTCGTACACGACGTTCACCGTGACGCGGACGCTCACGTCGCCGCTCTCGACGGCGGTCGAGGCGCCGCCGTCGCCGCCGGCCGCCGCGTCGTACGACTCGGCCACGTACGGGCTCGACCGCGACTGCGCCGTCGACACCTCGTAGACGCCGGAGACCTCCAGTCCGCTCGCGTTGGCGAGCGCGGCCGCGTCGTCGTCGGCGTTCGACATCGCCTGGTCGATCGCCTGCTCGCGGACCTCGCGCTCCGTCTCCTCGGTCAGCCCGAACTGGATCCGCTGGACCTGGTCCGCGCCCGCGTCGACCGCGACGTCGATCACCTCGCCGACGGCGTCGACGTCGTCGACCTCGATCGCGTACTGGTGGACGCCCTCGTACCGCGTCCGGTTCGGGTCGTCGCGGGTCTCGTAGCTCTCGCGGACGTCGTACTGCTCGGTCCGGATCGCGTCGTCGGCGAGCCCCCACTCCGTCAAGGCCGCCCGGAGCTCCTCGTCGCCGGCGGCCAACTCGTCGCGGACCGCCTGCGCGTCGGACCCGGTCGCGGTGACGCCGACCCGGAGCGTGGCGCGGTCCGGCGTCGACGTCGCCTCGCCGGCGGCCGTCACTTCGATACTCCGTTCCAGTTGCGCCTCGTCGCCGTCCGTCGGGGTCGCGGTCCCCGCGAACCCCGCGCAGCCGGCCAACGCGACGAGCGCCGCGATGCCGATGAGTGCCGTCAGTCGTCTGTCCATACGCGACCGTTCGTCGGCGGCCGGCTATAAGACGACGATAACGCAAAGAGCCGTTTTTCCTATCGCCCGTCGTCGCGGTCGGGGGCTTCGTCCGCCTCGGCCTCCTCGTCGGCGGCGTGGTGGTCCGCGATGAAGGCGTCGTCGAGGTGCGGCTGCTCGTCGGTGGGAGCGTCGGCCTCGTCGGGCGACGCTGCGGCGCGGGCGCCATCGGCCGCGTCGCGGGCGTCGTTCGAGTCGCCGCCGTCGCCGTGGGCGTCGCCGTCGGGGGCTGCATCGACCTCGCGGGGCTCGCCGGACCGCACGTCGGTCCCCTGGGAGCGCTCCGACTCGCGCTCGATGCCGCCGGACACGGCGACGTCGCGGCGACCCGACCCGAACAGTCGCTCGCGCAGCGACCGGCTGCTGGGTCGCTCGGTGAGCAGCACCGAGGCGTCGACGTCGTGGATCACGTCGAGGTGAAGCGAGTTCGAGACGAGCCGTGAGAGCAGCCCCTTCTCCGTGGCCCCGATGATGACCAGCGTCTTGTCGGCGGCCGCCCGGCAGATGCCGTCCTCCACGTCGCCGCCGTCGTCGACGACGAGCTCCGCGTCGTCGAGGTCGTGTTCCGCCGCCCACTCGGCGAGGAACGCCTCGCCGCGCGCCCTGCCGTCCGGGCCGTCCACCACGTGGAGCAGCGTCACCTCAGCCCCGGTGGTCTCGGCGAGCACCTTCGCCACCTCGGCGCTGAGGTCGGAGTCCGGCCCGCCGGAGGTCGGGATGAGGATCCGCGAGGTGTCGAGCTCGCGCTCGTTGAGGATGAGGAAGTCGCAGGGGAGCTGGTTGGTGAGCTCGTCGATGGGGCGCTCGGCGCGGGCGGCGCTCCAGAGCTGGTCGTCGCCCCAGCCCATCAGCACGGCGTCCGGGCGGGTCCGGCGCGCCATGTTGAACACCTCCTCGAACGAGCGGTGCGAGACGACCGTCGACGTCGACACCTCCACCTCGTGTTCGGCCGCCGTCGAGCGCAGGTTCGCCATCCCCTCGGCGGAGGCGTCCGCGATGCGCTGCCCGGCGTCGCCCGAAGACAGCGACATCCGCTCCGGCGCTTGGACGACGTGGACGATGTGGACGACGCCGTCCTCGTGGCTGCTCGCGAGCCGCGCCGCCAGCTCGACTATCGGGCCGTCGGTCCGGGGGTTCGTGATCGGCACCATGACGCGGTACCCCTCGCCCGCGAACAGCGTCGCCTCGGTGGCGTCGAGTATGGGGACGTACGAGCGCCCGGCCGCGCGGCCGAACACCCACTCGGGGACCGTCAGGCGACGGCTCACGCCCTCGAAGCGCGCCTCCTCGAGGCGCTCCTCGCTGGTCTGGAAGTAGTTGACGAGCGTGACCAACACGATCCCGCCGAGCGTGTTCCCGATCAGCACCGGAATCACGAACCCGACGATCCCGGAGTAGAGGCTGAGCTCCGCGCCGTACAGCGGGATGTCGTGCTGGAAGAACAGGTAGAGGACCTCGGTGAAGGAGACGACCACGTGGAACAGGTCGCCGAGCGGGATCGCGAGGAACGCGAGGTAGACGACCAGCATCCGGCTCACCGAGTCGGTGGAAGCGAAGCCGACCCAGACGACGCCGGCGACGATCAGCCCCGCCATCGCGGCCTTGAAGAACAGCGGTACGGTGCCGACTTTGAACCCACCTTCCGAGATGTACCGCGCCGCGTCGACGGTGTCGCCCGTGAAGACGCCGCCGTACGACAGCACGAGCGCGCCGATCCCGCCGCCGACGAAGTTGCCCGCGAGCACGATCGTCCAGTGGCGAAGGAGCGTCGGGAGGCTCGCGAGCCGTTCGAGCGTGAGCGCCACTGGCGGGAGGGTGTTCTCGGTGTACAGCTGGTAGCCGCCGATGATGATGTAGATGAACCCGAGCGGGTACAACAGGACGCTCAGGATGGGGTCGCGGCCGGTCGCCGCCGTCAGCGACGCGTACAGCATGAACGTGATCGTGATCGCCAGCCCGGCGGCGAGGCCGCTGAAGAACAGCTCGCGGCTCCCCGAGGTCACCTCCTCGTCCGCGGCCGCAATGATCCGCTGGAACACCTCGTCGGAGGAGAACCGGTCCCGGACGGCCTCGCCGACCGCGGGCGCGCCGCTCCGGGACCGCTCGACGACTTCCCGCATCGAGTCGTCGTCAGGTTGCGTGGAATCCGTCACTGGCCGAGGCCACGGCGGCCCAATAAAAAGCCCTTACTCTTCGGATCACGTCGCCGCGAGAGCGGACGACGGCGGCAGGAGCGGTGCGCCGCCCTCAGGCGCGCTCGACGGTCACCGTCCGGACCTCGACGCGGACCGACCTCCCGACGACCGCCTCGATCCGGCCGTCGAGCGCAGGCGCGATCCCCGCCACGGTGCCGTCGGGCGGCGCGCCGACCGTAACCACCACCCGGTCGGTCTCCAGGGGCGGCACCGTCCCGGAGCGCTCCATCGTGAGCTCGAGCAGCTCGAACTCCGAGTCCAGCGCCGTCAGCTCGTCGGTCGCGGCGGCGCGGATGTCGGCCTCGGTGGTCGAGGCGACGTAGGAGTCGTAGGTGACGCCGCCGAGGAACACCGACAACAGCGCGATGGCGACCACCAGCACGGCGGCGCGTTTGACGAACGCGGCGCGCGCGTCGTCCTCGCGGAACCACCGCTGCGGCCGGTAGCCCTCGTACCACAGCATCACCAGCGCGGAGAGGTTGATCGAGAGGACGTTCACCGCCACGATGATGCCCGCGCCGAGCACGAGCCGCGGGATCCGGAAGGCGATCCCGATGCCGACCGCGGCCGCCGGCGGAATGAGCGCCACCGCGATCATCACGCCGACGAGGGTCGCCGAGACGCCCGTCATCAGCGAGACGATGCCCGCGACGCCGGCCCCGACGGCGACGACCAACACGAGGGCGTTCGGGGCGAGCCGCTCGGACACCTCCGCGAGTTCGAGCGGGTCGAGTCCGGGCGGGACCAGGGCGAGCGAGCGCAGCGCGAACGCGAACAGCGTGGCGGCGAACACGGCCACGACGACGCCGAGCACCTGCATCCGCACGCCGCGGCGGAACAGCGCCTCGTCGTCGACGACGGTGCCGATGGCGGCCGACATCGCCGGCCCGATGAGCGGCGCGATCACCATCGAGCCGACCACGGTGGCGGGCGAGTCGAGCAGCAGCCCCGCCGTGGCGATCACGGCCGAGATGACGGTCATCAGCACGTACGTCCCCAGCCCGGAGGCGAGATCGTCCGCCTTCGCCTGAAGCTCCTCCCGAGAGATGCGGTCGCCGCTCCGCTCCGCGTCGGCCTCGTACTCCTCCTCGAGCGCGTCGAACCGGCGCGAGATGACCGTCTCGGCCGCGACGATGACCGTGTAGGTGCTCTCGTCGATCCCCGCCTCCCGCAGTCGGTCGAGGACCGGCTCGACGGCGGCGGTCGGCAGCGGGAACGTCGCGACCGCGGTGTACTCCCGACCGCTCGTCTCGTCGGTGACGACGTAGTCGACCCCCTCGTCGTCGAGCGCGCGGACGACCGCCGCCCGCTTGCCCGCCGGAATCATGACCTGAACGAGTCGCACGGTCGCCGGTCGCGCCGACGGTTCTTATAGGATCGGCACGCCGCGAGCCGCCCGGGCCACGAGAAACGGAACTTTAATGCGCGAATCGCTCGCACCTCCAGCCAAGAATGATCTCGCCGCTGGTCATCGACACGTTCCTGCTCGACTACCACCTCGGGCACGTCATACTGTTCGGGCTCGTCGTCTCGCTTCTGGGTGCCGCGCCGCTGAAGTCGCAGAAGGCCATCGCGTCGATCTTGGCGGTGTTCGGGGTCGTCTTCCTGATGGCGCCGTACACGACGATGCCGCCGACGTTCATCCTCCTCGGCATCCCGCTCGTCCTCATCGGTGCGCTGCTGTGGACGATGGCCCGCTGAGCCCGCCGGACGGAACGCCCGACTGAACCCTGCCCGACGCGCCCGCTCTCTCCTCTCCTCCCGCCGACCGTGTTCGGCGCCGTCGCGGTCCCACTATCTGTTCGATCCCGCTCCTTTTTGCCCCACCGGGGACACTGCCCGCCATGGTAACGGTACGGGCCCCCGCGACGAGCGCGAACCTCGGGAGCGGCTTCGACGTGTTCGGGGCGGCCCTCTCGCGGCCGGCCGACGTCGTCACGGTCGAGAAGGCGGCCGAGACGACGATCGAGGTCACGGGCGTCGGCGCGCAGTACATCCCGGAGGACCCCGAAAAGAACACGGTCGGCGCCGTCGTTGAGGCGCTCGACGCGCCGGCGCGAATCCACATCGATAAGGGCGTGCGCCCGGCATCCGGGCTCGGCTCCTCCGCCGCGAGCGCCGCGGGCGCGGCCGTCGCGCTCAACCGACTGTACGACCGCGGGCTCTCGCGGGAGGAGCTGGTCCCGATCGCCGCGGAGGGCGAGGCCGTCGTCTCCGGGGTCGCGCACGCGGACAACGTCGCCCCCTCGATCCTCGGCGGGTTCACCGTGACGACGGCCGAGGGGACCCACTCGGTCGACGCCGCCGTCCCGCTCGTCGTCTGCCTGCCCGACGTCGCGGTCTCGACCCGCGACGCGCGCCGCGTCGTCCCCGAGACCGCCTCGATAGAGGACCTCGTCGAGACGGTCGGCAACGCGGCGACACTGGCGGTCGGCATGTGTCGCTCGGACCCGGACCTCGTCGGCCTCGGGATGACGGACCCGGTAGTCACGCCCGAGCGCGCCCGCCTCATCACCGGCTACGACGACGTGCGCGAGCGCGCCTTCGACGCCGGCGCGACGGGCGTCACCGTCAGCGGCGCGGGCCCCGCGGTGATCGCGGCCTGCCGCGAGCGCGACCGCCGCGGCGTCGCCGCCGAGATGATCGACGCCTTCGCCGGCGCCGGGATCGAGGCGCGGGCGTACCAGACCCGGATCGGCCGCGGCTCGACGGTCATCGACGACTGACCGCCGCGCGCTCGTCGGCGACCGAACCGGCGGTTCTCCCCCCTGCCCGTATTTTGACCGAGCGACAGCGCCGGGTGCGGAAGAGATATATGAGTAAAAAAAGCATAGGTTTAGACGAGTCAAACAATTGGATGTGATCTCTATTCATGACACCTGAGAGCGACGACGGGCGATCGGTGACGCGGCGCGAGGCGGTACGCGCCGGGGCGGTGACGGCGCTGGCGGGCGTCGCCGGCTGTTCGTCGCTGCCCGGCGCGCCGGTGGGGACCGGGGGCGCGAGAAGCGACGACGAGGGACCGGTCGCCGTGGCCTCCTTCTTCAGCTTCTTTGACTTCGGGCGGCAGGTCGCCGAGGGGACCCCGCTGACCGTCGAGAACCTCGTTCCGACGGGGCTCCACGGTCACGGCTGGGACCCGAACTCGAGTATCACCCGACGGATCATCGAGGCGGACGCGTTCGTCCACGTCGGCGAGGATTTCCAGCCCTGGGCGGACCGCGCCATCGAGACGATGGAGGCCGACAGCGCGGACACTACACTGTTGAACGTCCGCGAAGGGATCGAGCTCGTCGACCTCGCGGCGTCGCTCGACCGCGACGAGGAGGGCGTCGGCGCACAGCGAGGCAAGGATCCGCACTTCTGGTTGGACCCGCGGCGCGCGAAGCGCTCGGTCGACAACATCGCGAACGGGTTCTCGGAGCTCGTCCCCGACCACGCAGATCAGATCCGACAGAACGCGGAGGCGTACAAGACCGACGTCCTCGACCGCATCGACGCGGACTACGAGGCCATCTTCGATCGGGCCGAGCGGGACGTCGTCCAGCTCGCCGCGCACAACGCCTTCCAGTACATCGGCGAGCGGTACGGCGTCCGGATGCGACCGCTCGTCACCAACCTCGCGGCGAGCGGCGACGTCAAGCCCGCGGACGTCCGCGAGGCGACGCGCGTCATCCGCGAGAACGACATCCGGTACATCGCGAACGGCGTCTTCGAGTCGCAGCGACCGGCCCAACAGCTCCTCCGTGAGACCGACGTCGAGGCGTACTTCCCGGTCACGCCGTACGCGGGAGTGCGCGAGGAGTGGGTCGCGGAGAACTGGGGGTACGAGGAGATCGCGTACAACGTCAACATGCCCACGTTCAAGATCGTCCTCGGTACCGAGACGCCCGAGGCCGCAGCGCCGACCGACGGGTGGGTCGAACAGTGGCGGAACTTCGAACCGGTATGAGCGCGAACGAGACGGACCCCGCGACCGGTGCGAGCGCGGCGTCCGACGCCGGGGCGAGCGGTCCGGTCATCGACCTCTCCGGCGTCACGTTCGGCTACACGGCGACGCCGGTCGTCGAGGACGTGTCGCTGACCGTCGACTCCGGCGAGTACGTCGCCGTCGTGGGGCCGAACGGCTCGGGGAAGTCGACCCTGATGCGACTGATGCTGGGCTTGCTGGGCCCCGACGCCGGAGCGGCGCGGCTGTTCGGCGAGGACGCGGCCCGGTTCGACGACGGCGAGCGCGTCGGCTACGTCGCACAGCAGGCCACCGCCGCGGAGGAGATGCCGATCACCGTCCGCGAGGTGGTGAAGATGGGTCGGTTCCCGTACGTCGCTGTGGGGAACCTCCCCGGCGGCGGGGCTGGGGTCGTCGACGAGCTGTTCGACGACCCGGTCGGTACGGCGCGCCGGACCGCCAACGCCGTCTCGGGACGGCTCACCGCCGCCGACTGGCGGATCGTCGACGACGCGCTCGCGACGGTCGGCATGAGCGCGTTCGCCGACCGCCGCATTGGGCAGCTCTCCGGCGGGCAGCGCCAGCGGGTGTTCATCGCCCGGGCGCTGGCCGGCGAGGCCGACCTGCTCGTGTTGGACGAGCCGACAGTCGGCGTCGACGCCGAGTCGGTCGACGCGTTCTACGACCTGCTCGACGCGCTCAACGCCGCGGGGATCACCGTGCTCCTCATCGAGCACGACCTCAGCGCGGTCGTCGAGCACGCCGACCGCGTCGTCTGTCTGAACCGCGAGATGTACTTCGACGGTCCGGCCGACGAGTTCGTGGAGAGCGACGCGCTGGCGCGGGCGTTCGGCGCCGGGGCGCGCTTCCTCGCGGGGGGCGGCGAATGAGCGACCCGGTGACCGCCGCGCTCGCGGCGTGGCTGCTCGCCGCGGTGAACCAGTCGGCGGCGCTGGCGCTTCAGGGCGGTCTCGCCGGCGTCGGCGAAACCGTTTTCGGCGCGCTCCTCTGGGTGTTAGACCAGTGGTACTGGCTGATGGACTGGGCGCACTACCTCACCGGGCTAGAGATGCTGAACCCCCGGTACCGGTACATGCAGCGGGCGGTGCTGGTCGGGCTCTGCGTCGGCGTGATGGCGCCGCTCATCGGCACCTTCCTCGTTCACCGACAGCTCGCGCTCATCGGCGACGCGCTGGCGCACACGGCGTTCGCGGGGGTCGCCGTGGGGCTGTTCCTCAACGCCGTCATCGACCTGGGGGTGTCGCCGTACCTCACCGCCGTCGTCGTGGCGATGATCGCGGCGCTGTTCATCGAGCTCATCTCCGAGACGACGGACGCGTACAACGACGTCTCGATGGCGATCGTCCTCTCGACGGGCTTCGCGCTGGGGACGACGCTCATCAGCATCAACGCCGGCGGGCTCGCGGTCGGGGTGAACCAGTTCCTCTTCGGAAGCCTCTCGACGGTGTCGCCCCAGAGCGCGGGGATCCTGCTCGCGCTGTTCGCCGTCATCGTCGGCACGGTGGCGCTGACGCGCAACCAGCTCCTCTACGTGACTTTCGACGAGACCGCGGCCGCCGTCTCCGGGATCTCCGTCAACTGGTACAACCGCGTGATGGTGATGCTGACGGCGATGGTCGTCGTGGGCGCGATGCAGATCATGGGCGTCATCCTCGTCGCGGCGATGCTCGTCGTGCCCGTGGCGGGCGCGACGCAGGTCTCGCGCAGCTTCACCGAGTCGATCGTCGTCTCGGTCGTGCTGGCGGAGCTCGCGGTCCTCCTCGGAATCGGCGTCGCCTACTACGGCGGCGTCACCGCGGGTGGGGTCATCGTCCTCGTCGCGGTCGCGATCTACGTCTGCGCGGTCGGAGTCGGGAAGCTCCAGTCCGTCCGCGGCGAGGCGGAGACCCCCGAGATGGGGAGCATCGAGACCGACGGCGTCGAGGCCGACGCCGGAGCGAGGGGTGACTGAGCCGTGACCGGGGACGGAGACCGCGGCGACGCCGACGCAGGCGACGAGACCCCCAAGCGGAGGGCGTCCTCGGAGGTGATCAGCGCGGTCATGGAGGACTACATAAAAGCGATCTACGCGATCGAGCGCGACACCGGCGAGCGGGTGTCGACCTCCGCGCTCGCCGACTACCTCGACGTCACCGCGCCGACCGTCTCCTCGATGATCAAGAAGTTGGCGGAGCGCGGGCTGGTGGACCGGGAGGAGTACAAGGGGGTGACGCTCACCGACGAGGGCGAGGTCGTGGCCCTCGAGATCCTCAGACACCACCGGCTCCTGGAGTCGTTCCTGACCGAGCAGCTCGACTACAGCTGGGTCGACGTCCACGACGAGGCCGACCGGCTCGAACACCACGTCTCCGAGAAGCTGAGCGACCGCATCGCCGAGGCGCTTGGCAACCCGCCGGTCGACCCGCACGGCGACCCGATCCCCGACGCCGACCTCTCGCTCCCCGAGGCGGGCGACGCCGTCCGACTCGTCGACGCGGAGGAGGGCGACCGGGTCGTCGTCCAGCGCGTCCGGCATCAGGGAGACGCCGAACTGCGCTACCTCGCTGACGCGGGGGTCTGGCCGGGCGCGGAGCTCGTGGTCGTCGACGTCGCGCCGTTCGACATGCTCACCGTCGAGACGCCGTCGGCCGAGCAGAGCCTCCCGGCCGACGTCGCGCGCCTCATCGAGGTCGAGCCGGCGACCGACGACAAGGCCGCCTGACGCGGGTCTCGCCGGGCTCGGTCGGCTCCGTCGGAGCGCCGGTCGGCGACCGGGCGACCGGAATCCTGAACAGCGCAGCGCCGCAAGGACGACACGAGATGGACCGGGAGATACCGGAGGACGCGGCCGTCGTGCTCTTCGACGGCGTCTGTAACCTCTGTAACGGGTTCGTCCAGTTCGTCCTCCCCCGCGACCCGGAGGGGAAGTACCGCTTCGCCTCGCTCCAGTCGGACGTCGGCCGGGCGTTGCTCGCGGAACACGACCTGCCGACCGACGAGCTGGAGTCTATCGTCCTGATCGAAGGCGGGGAGGCCTACGTGAAGTCGGCGGCGGTCCTCCGCATCGCGGCCGGGCTCGGCTGGCCGTACGGGCTGCTCTCGCCGTTCCGATACGTCCCGGCCGCGGTCCGGGACGGCGTGTACGACGTCGTCGCCGACCACCGGTACCAGTGGTTCGGGAAGAAGGACCGGTGTATGATGCCGTCAGGCGACGTCGAGTCGCGCTTTCTGGAGTAGCTCGCGCTCTCCGGAGCGAGCCGCAGGCCAGAAGACGAGCCGCGTCCCGGCCTCGGTCACTCCGTTCCGGTGCGCTCGTAGGTGACGAACGCGAGGTCGCCCTCCGTCTCTCGCGCGCGCTCGACCCAGGCGTCGGCGTCCCACTCCGGGAACCGCGTATCGCCCGCCGGCCGCTCGGGGATCTCGGTGATCACCATCCCGTCGGCGCGGCCGAGAAGCGCCTCGTAGACGGTCGCGCCGCCGATGACGTAGACGGTCTCGACGCCGCGGTCGGTCGCGTCCGCCGCGGCGCGGGAGACTGCCTCGTCGACGCCGCCCGCGACGACCGCGCCGTCGGGGAGGTCCGCGTCGTCGAGCGAGCGGTTCGTCAGCACGACGTTGGTCCGGTCGGGGAGGGGCCCGCCGATCCGGTCGGCGATGTCCTCGTACGTCTTCCGGCCGACGATCACCGGGTGGCCGGTCGTGAGCCGCTTGAAGTGCGCCAGGTCCGCGGGGTAGTGCCACGGCATCCCGTCGTCGCCGCCGATCACGCCGTTCTCGGCGACGGCGGCGACGAGGGCGAGGTCGGGGTCCGCCGAGCCGCGCTCGTCGTCGGGGGCGTCAGCAGCACCACTAGAAGCGGCGGTGTCGGTCGCACCGCCGGCCGCGTCGCCGTCCGTCATTACTCCGCGACCGCGAACGAGATGCCGTCCGCGGAGTCGTAATCGACGACCGCGACGTCCTCGTAGGTGAGTCCGTCGAGCGGCTTGTCCGCGATCTCGATCCGCGGGCGGTCGCGCGGCGTCCGCGAGAGCTGTTCGAGCAGGCCGGGGACGTGGTCGTACCCCTCCTGCCCGTTGGGCTCGTCCGGCGCGGTGCGCTCGACCCAGCTCTTCACGTCAAGGTAGTCGTCCTTGCTCTCGACGCTCGCGAGCCGCTCCTGGACGTAGCGGAGGTTGTTCGCGTACCACTTCCCGCGGTCGCCGCGGCCGCAGTAGACGTGAGCGTCGACGACCGTGTGGCCGAACTCGCCGACCTCGAAGCCGGTCCGCTGGGCGAGCGCGTTCGCGAGCAGCGCGTACGCCGCGATGTTGAACGGGACGCCGAGCGCGATGTCGCCCGAGCGCTGCGTCAGGTGGAGGTTGAGCCGGCCGCCTTGGACGTTCACGACGAAGGTGTAGTGGCAGGGCGGCAGCGTGGAGACGGCGGCGTTCGCCGGGTGCCAGGCGTTCACGACCATCCGGCGGGAGTGCGGGTTCTCCTCGAGGGTGTCGAGGACGTACTGGATCTGGTCGAACGTGCGGCGCGTCGTCCCGTCGGCGTCCTCCTCGACGGTGACCCAGCGGTCGGCGTCGTCGGGCCACGTCTCGCCCGGCAGTTCGGCGGCCGCCTCCGGGACCGGGTAGCGACGCCAGAACCGCCCGTAGGCGGTGTCGAGCTTCCCCTCCTCGTCGGCCCACGCGTCCCAGATCTTCGTCTCCTCGCGGAGGTTGCGGATGTGCTCCTCGCCGGAGAGGTACCACAGCACCTCGTGGATGAGCGAGTTCCACCGGTAGCCGTCCATCTTCTTCGTGGTGAGGAGCGGGAACCCCTCCGCGAGGTCGACGGTGTACTGTCCGCTGAACGTCGCGATGGTGTCGACGCCGGTTCGGTTCGGCTTGTACGTGCCCGTCGAGAGCGCGTCGTCGACGAGATCGAGGTACTGTTGCATTGTGGGTGCGCGCGCCGGGACGAGCGGTCGCCGGCGCGGACTGTTACCGAGTCAAACGAGACGCAGAAAGTAAGCGCATTGGTTCCCGGATCCCCCGACGCCTCATCGGTACCGTTCCGGCAGGTACGGGTCGACGACCGAGGGGAGCAGCGGGATCACGGCCGCCGCGATCTCCGCCAGGCGACGCCGGAGGACCGTGTACACGACCGCGACAGCCAGCGTGCCGATCACGATCTGCCGGAGCGGCGGGTCGACGAGGAGTAGCAGCGGGACCGCCAGCCCCACGGAGAGCGCGAGGTCCTCGACCGCCCCGTCGTACCGGACGCCGCGCCGTGGGGCGACCCAGTTCTCCCGGTAGTGGTCGTACACCGCGCGGTCGGAGTTCCCCTCCCACGGGCGGAGCTCCAGCCCGCCGCCGTACATGTCGGCGACGCTGTGGAGGGCCGCGCCGAGGAGCAGGAACGCGACGCCGACGGTGATCTGGGAGGGCGCCACGAGCGCTGCGAGGACCGCCGGGGCCGCGAGCGTGGCGTAGTAGACCGGGTAGTGGAGCGTCTTGCGGTGGCCGACGTACATGTCGAGGTCCGGAACCAGGCCGCCGAGGAAGCCGGCGGCGAACCCGACCGGGGCCAGTTCCGGCGCGACGCGCACCAGCGGGGCCGCGAGCAGCATCCCCGCCAGCACGTGGGTCGGAAGCATCATCGTACCGGAACGCAGGCGACAGGAACTTATGAGCGTGTCGGCGCACCGAACGCGGGCGACCCCCGCGGAGCGGCCCCCTGAGGCGGCGCGACGGTCGCGTTCGCGGTCCGTTTATATCCCGTCGGCCGAACCGAGGCGTATGCTCATGACGCCGGGACCGACCGCGGTCCCCGAGCCGGTGCGCGAGGCGATGTCACGCGAGCTGATCAACCCCGACGTGGACCCGGAGTTCCGAGCGATCTACGACCGCGTCACGGAGCGGCTGGCGACGGCGTACGGGATCGACCCCGACGCCTCGGGAGACAACGCCCGCGACGTGGTCGTCCTCGGCGGCGAGGGGATCCTCGGGCTGGAGGCGGCGGTCGCGTCCCTCATCGAGCCCGGGACCGAGGTGCTGTGCCTGGCGAACGGGCTCTACGGCGAGGGGTTCGCCGGCTTCGTGGAGTCGTACGGCGGCGACCCGACCGTCGTCGCCGCCGAGCACGACGAGCCGCTGCCGCTCGACGCGCTCGACGAGGCGCTGGCGGCCGACGACGCCGACTTCGACGTCGCGACGATGGTCCACTGCGAGACGCCGACCGGCGCGCTCAACGACGTCGACGCCGCGCTCGACCGGATCGAGGCCGCCGACGCGGAGATCCTCACGGTCGTCGACGCCGTCTCCTCGCTCGGCGGGGTCTCGGTGCCGACGGAACGGATCGACGTCTGTCTCGGCGCCTCCCAGAAGTGTTTCAGCGCCCCGCCGGGGCTCGCCACCGCCGCGGTGAGCGACCGCGCGTGGGCCGCGATGGAGGCGCGGGACCCCCACGCGCTGTACGCGAACTTCCTGCCGTTCCGCGACGTGAGCGATGGTTTCCCGTACACCCACCTGACGACCGAGGTCGTCGCGCTCGACGAGGCCCTTGGGCTCCTGCTCGACGAGGGGCTCAACGCGGTCCGGGAGCGACACCAGACGGCCGCGGCGCGGTGCCGCGAGCGCGGCGCGGAGTTGGGGCTCGAGACGGTGCCCGGCCCCGAGCGGAGTTCGCCGACAGTAACCGCTTTCGCGGTGCCCGGGCGGGCCGAGACGCTCCAGGAGCGGCTGCGCGAGGGGCACGACGTCCTGCTCGCGACGGGGCTGGGCGACGGCGCGAGCGACGTTCTCCGCGTCGGCCACATGGGCCACAACGCCCGGGTCGAGCGCGTCGACAAGGCGATGGACGCGCTCGCGGCCGCGCTCTGACGGAGAGTGTGAACGAGCCGCAGACCGCCGGAACGCTGAAGCGTCGCGCCGTGGGAGCCCTGGACATGCCGTCGCCGCGCGAGGCGATTCGAGAGCGAGGGTGGACGATCGAACACGTCCCGCACGAGGTGATCGCGGACTACAACGCCTGTTACCGGGTCGTCTACGAGGGGAAGCTCATCTACCCCCCGGCCGCGGACGTCTTGGGAATCCCCGAGAACGAGGTCTGGATCTCCGAGAAGTGGGCGAAGTACGACCGGTTCATCCTCTACCACGAACTCAGGGAGATCGAACACCGGGCGGCGGGCCACGACAAGACCGCGGCGCACGAGCGCGCCGAGCGGGACGAGCGCTCGCTCTGGCTGGACGACCCCCGCTGGCGGGTGATGAACGCCGAGTGGGACGAGGGGCGCGCGCACCTCCCGTTCCCGCACGAGCGGGGCGACCTCAGTCGACGGACCGCCGCAACAGCAGCGCGATCCCGGTGAGCGACACAGACAGTCCGAACAGGACCACGCCGAGGTAGCCGACCGCAATCGACCCGATATCTTGGATGTGCGAGTGGTACTCGTCGGTCACGTGCGCGTACAGCAGGAGGGTGCCGACCGCGCTGAGCAGGAATCCGACCGCATTCACGACCAGTCCGAACTTCGCCATGTCAGTCGGGTCGTCCAGGCCCTAGGTAAAAATGAGCAGTGGAACGGAACGTCGCGGCCTCGCCGCCTCCGGAACGCCCTTGCCCCCGCCGCGATCAGTAGATTACAGCCATGAATCACCGCGAACTCGGCGGCGTCGGCGCAGTCAGCGAGGTCGGTTACGGCGCGTGGGAGATCGGGAGCGACTGGGGCGATGTTACCGAGGCGGAGGCGGTCGCGGCCGTCGAGGCCGCCCGCGAGGCCGGGATCGACTTCTTCGACACCGCCGACGTGTACGGCGACGGCCGCTCCGAGCGGATCCTCGGCGAGACGCTCGCGGACGAGATCGCGGCCGACGACGTGACCGTCGCGACGAAGGCCGGCCGCCGGCTCGAGCCCCACGAGCCCGACGGGTACACGGAGGCGAACCTCCGTCGGTTCGTCGACCGCTCGCGGGAGAACCTCGGCGTGGAGACGCTCGACCTGGTCCAGCTCCACTGCCCGCCGACGGACGTCTACTACCGGCCGGAGACGTTCGACGCGCTCGCGACGCTCGAATCGGAGGGCCGGATCGACGCGTACGGCGTCAGCGTCGAGCGCGTCGAGGAGGGGCTGAAGGCGATGGATTTCCCCGGCGTCGAGAGCGTCCAGATCATCTTCAACCCGTTCCGGCAGCGGCCCGCGGAGCTGTTCCTCGACGAGGCCGCCGCGCGCGACGTGGGCGTCATCTGTCGGGTCCCGCTCGCCTCGGGGCTCCTGACGGGCGCGCTCTCGCGCGACGACGAGTTCCCCGAGGACGACCACCGGAACTACAACCGCGAGGGCGACGCCTTCGACGTGGGCGAGACGTTCGCCGGCGTCCCCTTCGAGGCGGGCCTCGACGCGGTCGACGCGCTCGACGTGCGCCTCCCGGACGGCCGGCCGCTGCCCGAGTTCGCGCTGCGCTGGATCCTCGACCACGACGCCGTCTCGACGGTGATCCCCGGCTCGACGACGCCGGCACACATCCGGGCGAACGCGGCCGCGAGCGAGGCCGCCCCGCTCGACGCCGCCGAGCGCGAGGCGGCAGCCGACGTCTACGACGAGCACGTCCGCGCCCACGTCCACCAGCGCTGGTAGGTCGTGGCCGCGCGACCGCGGGGCCGACCGGGTCGGCCGCGAAACGCGTCCCTTTTTTCGCGCGACCGCGAGCGGATCGCCAGAGACGACCGTGGAGAGCGAACGCGAGGGGAAGGCGCCGGAGTCCGACGAGGAGCCCGAGCGCGGCGAGATCCCCGACGACGAGCGCGAGGCGTTAGAGACCATCGCGCACGGCGCGGTGCTCACCTCCGGCGGGGTCGCCGGTCAGCGCGCGCTGATCGCGGCGGCCGAGTTCGCGCTGACCCGCGGGCTCGGGCCGACCGCCTACGGCGTGTACGCGCTCGCCTGGCGGATCGCGCAGCTGCTCTCGCGGCTCGTGACGTTCGGCAGCGTCCCCGCCATTCAGCGCTACCTTCCGGAGTACGCCGACGACGCGGGGCGACGGGGCGCGATCGCCGGCCTCGCGTACGCGACGACGATCGGCTTCGGGGTCGCGATCGCGGCCGGCGTCTGGCTCGCGGCCCCGGAAATAAACGCGCGCACCGTCACCGAGCCGGCGTTCGCGGGGACGATGCGCGCGTTCGGCGGGCTCGTCGGGCTGCTCGGGGTCGTGATGGTCGCGTCCGCGCTCTTCCGCGCGGTCGGGTCGGCCCGCGGTGAGATCCTGCTCAACAAGCTGCTCCGCCCGGCCGCCCGGCTCGTCGGCGCGCTCGCCGCGCTCGCGCTCGGCTACTCCGTCGTCGGCGTCGCCGGAGCGATCGTCGCCGCCGCCGGCCTGCTCGCCGCGGTCGCCGTCCCCCTCTCCGCCTCGGTCACCGGCGTCCGGCCGACGCTCCGCGGCGCGCGCGCCGAGGCGCGCCGCTTCTACGACCACGCGGTCCCGGTCGCGATGAGCAGTCTCGGAAAGGTGTTCCAGAACCGCGTCGACGTGCTGTTGGTCGGGGCGCTGCTGACGGCGACCGCGGCCGGCGTGTACAACGTCGTCCTCGTGGTGGTCGCGGTCGCGTGGATCCCGCTCCTCTCGTTCAACCAGCTGCTCCCGCCGGTCGCCTCGGAGCTGTACGCGGACGACCGGACGGCGACGCTCAATGCGGTGTACGGTTCCGTCACGCGACAGATCGTCACCGCGGTCGTCCCGATCCTCGCCGTGCTGGTCGTGTACGGCCGGGAGATACTCGCGCTGTTCGGCGAGACGTACGTCTCGGGGTACGGCCCGCTCGTCGTCTACCTCGGCGGCGTCTTCGTCGGGAGCGCCGTCGGCGCGACCGGCTGGCTCCTGATGATGACCGACCACCAGTACGCGCGGATGGCGCTCGACTGGCTGCTCGCGGTGCTCAACGTCGGGCTGACCTACGCGTTCGTCGTCCGGTACGGGCTCGTCGGCGCCGCGCTCGGCACGTCGCTCGCCATCGCCGTTCAGAACGGGATCCAGGTGGTCCTCCTCCGCCGCTTCGAGGGGCTGTGGCCGTTCGACCGGACCTTCCTCACGCCGCTGGCGGCCGGCGTCGTCGCCGTTGCCGCGATGTACGGGGTCCGGGCGCTCTTGCCGGGCGGCGCGGCGGTCCTCGTCGGTAGCGCGGTCGGGCTCGCAGCGTATGCGGGCGCGCTCCGCCTTCTCGGCGTGGACCCGCGCGACCGCTTCGTCGCGAAACGGCTGGCGCGGCGGTACCGGGCCGCGCTCGCGGAGCGGCTCGGTCGGTGAGACCCCGCGACGACGGATCGCGACGATTTATGGGATGACCGCGCCGTACCAACGATATGCAAACGATCGACCGCGAGTCGGCGGGGTCGGCTCGCGTCGCGATCGTCGGCGGGATCCACGGCGACGAGCCCGCCGGCGAACAGATAGTGCGGCGGATCGCGGACGAACTCCCGACGCTCAACGAGGGTGAAGAGCGCGGCGACGGCTCCGCGGGGCTCGTCCGGCTGATCGTCGCCAACGAGCGGGCGCTCGCGGCGGAGACCCGCTACACGGACGCGGACCTCAACCGCGCGTTCCCGGGCGACGCCGACAGCGACGAGTACGAGCGCGCGCTCGCGCCGCGGCTCACCGCCGCGTTAGAGGGGTTTGACGCCGTCCTCGCGCTCCACACCTCCCACAGCGCCCCGCCCCCGTTCGCCATCTTCAGCGACCTCACGGAGTCGGTCCGCCGCACCGTCACCGGGCTGCCGCTGGAGCACGTCGTGGACGCGAGCGGCCTGCGCTCGACCACGCTCGACTCCACGGTCCCGCACACCGTCTCGATCGAGGTGGGTCGACAGGGGAGCGAAGCCGCCGTTGAGTACGGCCACGAGGCGTGTCTCGCGTTCCTCCGCGTCCACGGCGCGCTCGCGGACGAGCCGCCGGCGTTCTCGGAGACGACCGTGGTGGAGGGCCGCGAGGAGGTGCCGAAAGGCGGCGGCGAGCCGCACGTCCACTACGCGAACTTCGAGGCGATTCCCGAGGGCGCGGTGTTCGCGGAGGACGACGTCCACACGCACCGCGTCGAGGAGCCGGGGCTGGTTCCGGTCCTCGCCAGCGAACACGGGTACGACGACATCTTCGGCATGTACGGCCGCGTCACCGGCGTGCTGAAGCCGCCGGGGGAGGGCGAGCTGCGGGTGTACCCGCGCGACGGCCGTGAGGAGGCCGGCGGGCGACGCGACTCGGCGGCGGACGAAGCGGGCGGGGAGAACTGAGAGCGTCGGTCGGAACGGTCGAACCGAGTGTGCTAGCCGGGAGTCACTTCGCGGTCGGCGTGATGTCGCCGACGGCGTCCATCACCTGGACCGCCGCGCTGGCGGCGAGGCCGCGGGCGACCTCGTCGGTGTCGGACTCGGCGATGCCGGCGTCCAAGTCCTCCGGGTCGGGGGTGAAGCCGGCCGAGACGGGGTGGCCGGCCGGGGGGTTGACCGCGACGGTCGCCTGCGGGCCGTTCGCGCCCACGGAGAGCTCGGAGCCGACGGCGTAGCTGTCGGGGAGATACGATTCCGTGCGCGATACGATGCCGGCGACCGCGCGCCGGAGCTGTTTTTCTTGGTCCGGAGAGAGGTCGACGGCTGCGGGCGAGCCCGCGTCCGTCACACCCGGTGCCCCGGCGTACGGGTTGTTGCCGTTCATTCGAAGGTACAACGTATACGCGGAGCCGATTAAAAAAGGCGTCGCCGCCGGCGACCGGCTCCCCGGACGCCGCTACAGGAGCGGCTCTGACTCCCCGTACGCGGCGATCACGACCGCGGTCGCGTAGCGGTCCGGCTCGGCGGCGACCGTCTCGACGCGCGTCTCGCGGTCCGGGAGGTCCCAGTCGCGGAGGTTGCTCCCGGCGCCGAGCCCCGCCTCGATCCGCTCGCGGACGTCCGCCGGGTCCTCGCCGGTCACCTCGTAGAAGAGCCCCGGCCCGGGGCCGGTCGCCCAGCCGAGCCCCGCCACCGCGTCGGGGTGGCGGCGGGGCGCGCGCTTCGACTCGGCGTCCTCGGCGCCCGAACGGCCGCCCTCGCGGAAGTCGACCTCGTCGTCGGGGCCGATCGTCCTGCGAGCCTCGACGACGGTGAGCCGGTTGCCCGCGGGGCCGAGGGGCGGCGCCTCCGCGACCGCCTCGACGGTCGCCTCGGCGGGGACGACGGAGGAGACCGCCACGAGGTTGTAGTTGTGGAGGTTCGCGTCCGCGAGCGCGGCGTCGTAGGAGGCCATCGCCGTGTCGGCGACCCCGACGCCCCCGGCGACGTGGATGGTGTTCATCGACGACAGATCGGCGACCCGAGAGGTAAGGGGTTACGAACCGGACCGCTCGGAGGACAACGACGGGAACGGGGGAGACGTTTCAGTACTGGTAGTTGATGACCTGTTCGTCTTCCTTGTCCGCGTCCTGGAGCTTGTCGCGGGCGCGCTCGAAGTCCTCCTGGGCCACCTCGGTGCGGCCGTCGCGGATGGCGAACATCCCGGCCTCCGTCGCCAGCGACGCGATGTCCGCGCCGCTGTACCCGTCGAGGTCGGCGGCGACGGTGCCGAGGTTGATGTCGGCCGCGACGTTCATGTCCTGCGTGTGGATCTCGAGGATGCGCCTGCGGCCCTCGGCGCCGGGCTCGGGCACCTCGATGAGGCGGTCGAAGCGGCCGGGGCGGAGGATCGCCTCGTCGAGCATGTCGAAGCGGTTGGTCGCGGCCATGATCCGGATCTCGCCGCGGTCGTCGAACCCGTCCATCTCGGAGAGCAGCTGCATCATCGTCCGCTGGACCTCGGCGTCGCCCGAGGTCTTCGAGTCCGTCCGCTTGGCGGCGACGGCGTCGATCTCGTCGATGAAGATGACGGCGGGCTCGCGCTCGGCGGCGAGTTCGAAGAGGTCGCGGACGAGCCGCGCGCCCTCGCCGATGAACTTCCGGACGAGCTCGGAGCCGGCCATCTTGATGAACGTCGCGTTCGACTCGTTAGCGACCGCCTTCGCGAGCATCGTCTTCCCGGTGCCCGGCGGGCCGTGAAGCAGGACGCCGCTCGGCGGTTCGACGCCGACCGTCTCGAACTGCTCGGGGTTCTCGAGGGGGTCCTCGACGGCCTCACGGACCTCCCGGATCTGGTCGTCGATCCCGCCGATGTCGGCGTAGGTGACGTTCGGGGACTCGGTGACCTCCATCGCCTGCGCCCGGGAGTCGGTCTCGTCGTCGAGCACCTGCTGGACCGCGAAGGAGTCGTTTATCGCGACGCGGTCGCCCGGGCGGAGGTCCTCGTCGAGCCGCGTGGCGGCCTGCGTCAGTACCTCTTGGTTGTTGCCGTGCTGTTTGATCACGACGCCGTCGTCGGTGATCTCCTCGACGGAGGCGATGTACAGCGAGGAGGTCTTCAGCACCTCATTCTCGCGTTTTAGCTGCTCGACATCGTCTTTTAGCTCGCCGCGGCGACCCTCGGCGTCCGCGAGCCGGGTTTCCAGTTCCTCGTTCACTTGGACGATCCGCCGGAAGTGCTGGCGGATCGCCTCCAGCCGCTCCGCGTCGCTCATCTCGGGGTCGAGCTCCAACCGCGGGCGGTCGGGCAGTGAGGGGCTGTGAGACATTCGTTATCCGGGATACGATGCGGGCGTAAATGTGCCTTTGGGTCACGGAGAGACCGTTGGGTCGGGGAGACGGCCGAGCGGCCGTCCGCTTTGCGAAGCGCCGGCGACCCCGCTCGGTACTTCGGTATCAGATATGATAAAGAGTGGTCAATGTTTAAAACTGCGGCGAGGGAACCACGACGTATGGACGCACGAACGGCGGGCGGCCGCGCCGGTCCGGCGCTCGCAGACCGCGAGACGAGGACCCGGAGGCCCCTCCGATGACCGGAACTTCGGACGCGACCGTACTCGCGGTCGACGACGAGCCGGATCTCGCGGAACTGTACCGGGTCTACCTCGACTCGGCCTACGACGTCCGGGTCGCGACGGGCGGCGACGAGGCGATCGAGCTGATGGACGACGAAGTCGACGTGGTCCTCTTGGACCGCCGGATGCCCGACATGTCGGGCCACGAGGTGTTAAACGAGATCCGCGGCGAGGGGTACGACGCCCGCGTGGCGATGCTGACCGCGGTCGAGCCAGACGTCGACATCGTCGAGATGCCGTTCGACGACTACAAGACGAAGCCCGTCAGCAAGGAGGACCTGCTCACGCTCGTCGAGGTGCTCCTCCACCGCGCCGCGTTCGACGAGCGGAGCCAGGAGTTCTTCGCGCTCGCCTCGAAGAAGGCCGCGCTGGAGGCCACCGGCACGACCGGCTCCGACGAGTACGAGGCGCTCATCGACCGGATGGAATCTGTCCGGCTCGAAGTCGACGATACCCTCGATCACCTCTCCGCCCGGGACGCGTTCGTCGAGGTCCCCGGGAACGTTCCGTAACGCGGGACGCAGCCGCAAAACCGGCCGCGACCGCCGACGCCCGCCCGCCGCCTACTCTATCTCCAGATCGCCGTCACCGCTTCCGTCGCCGGCGTCCTCGTCCCACTCCAGTTCGAACTCGACGCTGAGCTCGCCCGGCCCCTCGGCGGGCCCCTCGCGCTCCGCCTTCACTTCGAAGGTCGGTCGCGCGGGCGGCTCCAGCGTCGTCGACTCGTCGCCGCGCGTGAGGGTGATCGCGTTCCCGGCGTCCAGCGAGTCCGCGACCGTTCGCAGGTACGCGGCGATCTCCTCGCGGCTCCGGCGGCTCTCCGACTCGAACAGGACTGTTTCGACCATGCGTCGGTGTAGGGGCCCTCCGGATATAAACACCGTCGCGGGACCCACGACGCGGGACGGCGGCGCCGTCGCCCCCGATCGTTTTGTGCCGCGCCGCCGAACGCACACCCCGTGTCACTCCCCGACTCGCTCCGGACCGTCGTCGCCGTCGCCGTCTACTGGTCGGCGATCGCGCTCGGCGGGAGCGTCCTCCTCCCGGACCCGACGAGCCCCCTCGTCGCGGTCCCAATCGTGGGCGGCGGCGCGGTCGTCGCGCACGCCGCGCGCACCGACCGGCTGGTCCCGCTCGGGTACGCGGTGGGGACGATGTGGCTCGCCGTGCTCGCGCTGTCGGTCGGCACCGGCGTCGTCGACGTCGTCGCGCCGCCAGCCGAGGAGATCGCGCCGCTGGCCGACTACCCGGGGATCGCCGCGATCGGCACGGTCGGGCTGCTCGCTGTCCTCATCGCCGCGTACGCGGCGTTCATCCGGTGGACCGCGGCGCGCGACGGGGAGGTGGCGGCGTGAGCGCGGGCGTGACCGATCGGGTCGTCAGAACCCGTCCTCGAAGACGAAGGTGCCGTCGCGCTGGACGACCTCGCCGTCGACCTCGATGACCGAGTCCTCGCTCATGTCGACGATCATGTCGACGTGCTCGGCGGACTCGTTGACCGCGTTCTCCTCGCCGACCGTCTCCGGGTAGGCGGAGCCGACCGCCATGTGGACGGTGTCGCCCATCTTCTCGTCGAACAGCATGTTGTAGGTGAACCGGTCGATCTGGCGGTTCATCCCGATACCGAGCTCGCCGAGGTGACGCGAGCCCTCGTCCGTGTCGAGGATGCCGGTGAGGAGGTCCTCGTTGCGCTCGGCGGAGTGCGAGACGACCTCGCCGTCCTCGAACCGGAGCCTGACGCCGTCGATCTCGCGGCCGTAGCGGTACAGCGGGAGGTCGAAGTGGACCTCGCCGTTGACGCCGTCGCGCGTCGGCGCGGTGAACACCTCGCCGCCGGGGAGGTTCGCCTCGCCCTGGTCGTTGAGCGTGGCATTGCCCGACACGTCGAGCGTGAGATCGGTCTCGTCGCCCGACTTGATCCGCACTTCATCGGCCGCGTCGAGGATCTCGACCATGTTCGACTGGAACTCGCGCTGTTCGTCCCAGTCCAGCGAGACGGCGTCCCAGACGAAGTTCTCGTACGCCTCCGTGCTCATGCCGGCGAGCTGGGCGTGGCTCGCGGTCGGGTACTGCGTGAGACACCACGTCTTCGAGAGCCGCGTCCGCTTGACGTCCTCCATCGCGCGGTTGTACGCGGCGTTGGTCTCGGGGTCGACGTCGGCGTCCTCGGTGGCGTTCGCCCCGCCGCGCGCGATGACGAAGACGTCGGCCTCCTCGTAGAGCGCGCGCCGGTGGCTCGGCTCGGTGAACTCCTCCGAAGACCGCTTGAAGGCTCGCTGCGCGCGCTTCGAGTAGTTGAGGTAGACCGGGTTCGCCCCGCGGTCGCCGCAGACCTCGTGGAGCGCGACCGCCAGGTCCTCGGCCTCCTTCGGCATCTGGATGACCACGTCGTCGCCCGACTCGATGCCGGTGGAGTGGTCGGCGATGATCTCGGCGTGTTCGCGTACGCGTGCGTCCATAGCTACCGGTTTCGCGGCCGGGGAATTACCGCTTTTCCTTCCGGCGGGGCGGGCGGGGGAGCCCGGACCGCAAGAGCCGGAGCGACACCCCTCACGGACCGTTCGGGCGGTCGGCCGCAACGCGTTTGACCGGCCGCCACGTAAATCCGACTATGTCTCGGCTCGCGTTCCGCGCGGCCGCAGCGGCCGTTGGCGTCGGCCTACTCGCGGTCTACCTGGCCGCGGCGCTGTTCGTCGCCGACCTGCTGCGCGCGGTCTGGGCCGCCCGCCCGGACCTCCCGGTCCTCCTCGCGCTCCTCGCCGCGACCGCGCTCGCGTCGGCGTACCTCAGCTACCGGCTCGGGACCGCGCAGATCCTCGCGAACCTCGAGGGCGACCGCGTCCCCCGGGAGCGGGCCCCGGACCTCCACCGGCGGATCGACTCGCTCGCGGCGCGGATGGACGTCGAGCGCCCGGAGCTGTACGTCACCGACGCCCGCGCGCCGAATGCGTTCGCGGTCGGCGGCGGGAGCGACGGCGGCGCGCTGGTGATCGACCGGTCGCTGTTCCGGCTGCTCGCCCCCCGAGAGGTCGAAGCGATATTCGCGCACGAGCTGGCGCACCTGGAGGGGAACGACGGCCTCGCGATCGCGATGGCCGACGGGGTCGGCCGCTCGCTGGTCGGGTTCGCCACCGTGGCCGCGCTCCCGGCGCTGCTGGCGCTGTCGGGGCTCTCGGCCGCCTCGGCGTGGATCCGCGGGCGGCCGGGCGACCGGTCCGGCCCCTTCGCGCGGCTCCACCGAGCGCTCGCTGGCGCGCTGTTCGCCGGGTTCGTCCTCGCGACGCTCGTCGCGCGGTCGCGGTCGCGCAAGCGAGAGTTCGCGGCCGACGACCGCGCGGCGGAGGTGACCGGCGACCCGGTGGCGCTCGCGCGGGCGCTGCGCCGGATCGAGCGCGCGACCGACCCGACGTGGTCGTTCGCGCCGTTCTCGACGAACAAGCGGACCGAGGAGGCGGCCGAGCGCTGGCTGTCGACCCACCCGTCGACAGACGAGCGCGTCGAGCGGTTGCGTGAGACGGCCGAGGCGAAGGGTCCGACGCGGCGGATCCCGGCGGGGCCGTCGCGAGCGGCCGGCAGACCGGGACGGTCGCGGCGGTGAGCGAGCGCCCGCGACGTCCACCGGGCGCCGCAGGGCAGATCGGACGCCGCGAGGCGAATCGGACGGTTCGCCGTCGCTACAGGTCGTACTGTTCGCGAGTCACGTCGTCGAGGCCGGAGTCCGCCAGCACGTCCGCCGGCACGAGCATGTCGAGCTGGACGACGCCGGGGAGCCGGCCGATCTGGACCCCGCCGGTGAACGTACACCGGGCGCGAACCTCGCCCTCGCTCATGTCGAGGAGCGTCCCGGCGCGGTCGAAGGCGTTCTGCGTGGCGTCGTTGACCGTCGCGCCGGAGCCGATCACCTGGATCGGGGCGGCGTCGGTGTCGACGTCGACGCCGTGTTCCGCGCCGAGCGCCTCGCCCGCCGCGGCCTCCTCCCCGCTGTACGGGGCGCTGATGAACGGGAGGTCCTCCGCGTTCGGGAGGAGGACGGGGCCGTCGAGGTCGACGTCGTCGATCACCTCGACGTCCATCGTGACGGTCCCGCTCACGTCGGTAGTGTGTAAGGAGAGCTCGCCGTCGCCCTGGTTCGCGTGGAGGTCGCCGACGTAGATGCCGCCGCCGTCGACGACGACCGGGCAGATCAGCGTCGCCCCCGCCCGGACCTCGGGGACGTCCATGTGGCCGTCTGTGCGCAGGTCGAGGTCGGCCTCTGTCTCGACGCCGTAGTCGTGGTCGGCGCCGATGAGGTTCTGCCCGAAGTCGCCGGCGTTGTGCGAGTCGGGCATGGTGACCGGCGGCGTCGTGCCGATGTTCCCGATGAACGGTCGGAGGCGACCGAGGGTGCCGGGCATCTCGTCCGGCTCGTACAACAGGATCGGGTGTTGCCGGGCGTTCTCGGGGATGTCCATCACGCGCTCGGCGTCGGTCGCGAGCTCGTGGGCGCCGTCCTTGTCGAGGGTGATCCCGACCGCGTTCTCGTGGTCGAACGCGACGGTATAGCCGTACTCGAAGCCGAACGAGGAGGCGTTGGCCCCGCACTCGGCGCAGCGGATCGCATCCTCGCCGGTGCCCTCGACGACAGAGTCCGGCCACGTCGCGCCGCACTCGGGACAGCGGTGGTCGACGAACGGGTCGTCGCCGAACGCCTCGTCGCGCTCCGCCATCGACCCCGTACTGGTCGCCATGCTCGTCACCTCCACGTCGCGGATGTGGATCGCGACGGCGTCGCCGACCGTCGCGCCCTCGACGCGGATCGGTCGCGTCACCTCGTGGCCCCCGCGGAACGACGGCGTCACCATCGGTCCCCAACAGCCCGGCGGCGTGTACGTCGTCACCGTCCCGCCGTCGGCGACCGTGCCCGCCCACTCCTGGTCGGGCCCCACGAGGCCGAGCGTGTACTGATCGACGTACAGTTCCTCCTGAACGCCTTGCTGTGACATGTTGTGTGTTGGTACGGAGTGACACGGCATAATCGTGCCGCTCGCGGCCCCGAACGCCGGGACCGGCGGCCCGCGAGGAACTCGACCGGGGCGCTCAACCCCGACGTCCCCGCTTCAGGCTTCGAGACGACGGGGCCGCGATACCGAGGAGGGCCCGCTGCCCGGCGCGAAGAGGCCGACGAGCGGTGATACAGGCGATTCGATATGCGCCTGTAAGACAAGCCTCTCAATCACGGATGCTTGTTGAAGACAAAATTTTTTCAATACACGCTCATATAGATCGTAGTACGAGGATATTCGACTATGCCAGCAATGGAAACCGCTGAGTTCGATACCGATCTCAGTCTGTTCAAATACGACGATCTCGAACAGCTTCCGCCGGAATACCGAACGCTCGAAGAGGACGAGCGAACGGAGCGCATCGAGGCGGCCCTCGAGACGCTCGGTGACGACGTGGTGATCTTAGGGCACAACTACCAGCGGCGGGAGATCGTCGAGCACGCGGACTTCGTCGGCGACTCCTATCAGCTGAGCAAGGAGGCCGCGGACGCCGACGCGGAGTACGTGATCTTCGGTGGCGTGACGTTCATGGCCGAGTCCGCGGACATCATCACGGATCCCGACCAGCGCGTCATCCTCCCCAGCATGGAGGCGTCCTGTCCGATGGCCGGGATGGCCGAGGCGCTCCAGGTCGACGCGGCGTGGGCGGAGCTCACCGCGGCGACGGACGCGGACATCGTGCCGGTGACGTACATGAACAGCTACGCCGACCTCAAGGCGTTCTGCGCGGAGCAGGGCGGGCTCGTCTGTACGTCCTCGAACGCCCACGACGCGTTCGAGTACGCTCTCGACGAGGGCGACAAGGTGCTTTTCCTCCCCGACAAGCACCTCGGGGAAAACACTGCCCACCGGCTGGGGCTGGAAGACGAGATCGCCGAGTGGGACCCGTGGGACGCCGCGTCGGCTGACGCGGGCGAGGTCGTCGAGAGCGACGTGATCCTGTGGGACGGCTACTGTCAGGTCCACGAGCGCTTCCGCACATCGCACGTCGAGCAGGTCCGCGACGAGCACGACGACGTCAGCGTCGTCGTCCACCCAGAGTGTCGCCGCGAGGTCGTCGAAGCGGCCGACGTGGTCGGGTCGACGGCGACGATCTGCGAGACGGTCGCGAACGCCGACCCGGGCGACACGTGGGCCATCGGGACCGAGATCCACCTCGCGCAGCACCTCCAGCGGTGGCACCCGGAGGTCAACGTCGTGCCGCTCTGCGGCGACGCCTGTATGGACTGTAACGCGATGCGCCAGATCGACCCCAACTACCTGACGTGGGTCCTCGAAGAGCTGGTCGCGGGCCGCGAGCCGAACGTCGTCGAGGTCGCGCCCGAGGAGAAGGAGCTCGCGCGGGTCGCGCTCGACCGGATGCTGGAGATCTGACGATGACGGGACACGAAACCACCGACGTGCTCGTCGTCGGGGCCGGGATCGGCGGGCTGGCCGCCGCGCTCGCCGCGGCCCGCGAGGGCCGAGACGTCCTCGTCGCCACGAAGTCGACCCGCCCGGAGGGCGCGTCGTCGTGGTGGGCGCAGGGCGGGATCGCCGTCGCCCGCGACGACCCGGCGCAGTTCCGGCGGGACATCGTCGCGGCCTCCGACGGCACGGCCGAGCCCGACGCCGTCGAGACGCTCGTCGACAACGCGAACGAGGCCGTGTCCGACGTGCTCGTCGACACGCTGGACGTGTCGTTCGACGGCGACGCGGACCCGAGCGACGGCCCGGGCGGAACGCCGGCAGCGACCGGAGCGGGCCTGACCGGCGACGGCGACGGCGGCTTCGACTTCGGTCGCGAGGCCGCGCACAGCGAGGATCGGATCCTCCACGTCGGCGCGGCGACGGGCAAGCACGTCCACGTCCCCTTCCTGAACCACCTCGACGACCGGGACCGCGTGGAGATCCGGACCGACGCCGCGGCGCTGGAACTGATCCGCCACGAGGGGCGGGTCCACGGTGCCGTCGTCGAGTCCGACGGCGAACGCGAGCCCGTCTACGCCGGCGCGACGGTGCTGGCGACCGGCGGGATCGGCGACCTGTTCCCGCGCTCGACGAACCCCGCGGGAGCCACCGGCGACGGGATCGCGATGGCCGCGCTCGCCGGAGCGGACGTGACGGACATGGAGTACGTCCAGTACCACCCGACCGCGTACGCGGCCGACGACGACGAGGACGGCTTCCTCGTCAGCGAGGCAGTCCGGGGCGAGGGCGCGGTCCTGCGGAACGGCGACGGCGAGCGGTTCATGCCCGGCTACCACGAGGACGCCGAGCTGGCCCCCCGCGACGTGGTCTCGCGGGCGGTCGCCGCCGAGCGCCGGGCTACCGGCGAGGTGCTGCTGGACGTGAGCCCGCTGGACTTCGCCGACGAGTTCCCCGGGCTCGCCGAGAAGTGCGCGGACCGGGGCGTCGACCCAACCGACGGCATCCCGGTCGCGCCGGCCGAGCACTTCCTCTGCGGCGGCGTCGCCGTCGACGACCGCGGGCGGACGAGCCTCGACGGGCTCTACGCCGTCGGCGAGTGCGCCCGTACCGGGCTCCACGGCGCGAACCGGCTCGCGTCGACGAGCCTCCTCGAGGGGCTCGTCTGGGGACTGCGCGCCGGCGCGGACGCGTCCCGCGACGACGGCGACGACGTCGAACGCGTCGCGCCGCCGGAGCTCTCGGACCGCGACCCCGCCCTCCCGGACGACTTCGCCCGCCAGAAGTTCCGGCGGCTGCGGCGCGTGATGGACGAGTGTGTCGGCATCGAGCGCGACCCGGCCGAGCTGCGGCGCGCGCTCGGCGTCCTCCGACGACTGAAGGGCGAGGTCGACTCCTACGTCCGGACACGGACCTCTCGCTCGCTGTACGAGCTCCGCAACGCGACCGTGACGGGGCTGTTGGTGACCCGGCACGCGCTGGCGAACGACGAGAGCATCGGGACGCACTACCGGCTCGACGAGGGCGAGGCGACGGACCCTCGCCCGACGGCCGACGACTGATGCTCACCGACAGCGACATCGAACGGTGGCTGCGCGAGGACGTGGGGCACCACGACGTGACCAACGACGTGCCCGGCGAGACGACCGGCCGGCTCGTCGCCAAGGAGTCCGGCGTCGCGGCGGGACTCAACGCCGCGAGCGCGGTGTTCGACTACCTCGACGTCGACGTGACCGAGCGCGTCGTGGACGGGACCGCGATCGACCCCGGCGACGCCCTGTTGCGCGTCCGGGGTCCGGCGACGGCGGTCCTCCGCGGCGAGCGCGTCGCCGTGAACGTCGCGGCCCACGCCTCGGGCGTCGCGACGGCGACCGACGCCGCGGTCGCGGCCGCCCGGGAGGTCGACGACGACGTCCGGATCGCGGCGACCCGCAAGACGACGCCGGGGCTCCGCGGGGTCGAGAAGCGCGCCGTCGCGGCCGCCGGCGGAGACACCCACCGACTCGACCTCTCGCACATGGTCATGGTGAAGGACAACCACGTCGCCGAGATGGGGCTGACGGGCGCCATCGAGCGCTTCCGGGAGCGCGCCTCCTTCGCGACCGCGCTCGACGTGGAGGTCGAAGACCCGGCCGACGCGGCGCGCGCGGCCGAGGCCGGGGCGGACGTCGTCCTCCTCGACAACATGACGCCCGCCGAGACGGCGGAGGCGGTCGACCGCGTGGCCGCCGCCGACGCCGACGCGCTCACCGAGGCCTCGGGCGGGATCACCGTCGAGACCGTCCCCGAGTACGCTGCGACGGGCGTGGACGTGATCTCGATGGGCGGGCTCACGCACTCTGCGCCGGCGCTCGACCTCTCGTTCCGGACCGGGTGACGCCGGGCGGCGCTCCCGGCGGTCCCGACCGGCCGACGCTCGCGGAGAGTTCCCCCGCCAGCGGCGAGTTCGACAGAGCGTGGTTTTTATGACCGCCGCCACGTCGTCGGACGTATGCAGACCCACATCGTTCCGGTCGGGTTCGACTACGACCGGATGATCGCCCCCCTCATCCGGGACCAGTTCGACGTGGACCGGGTGATACTCCTAGAGGGGACGGTCGGGAGCGAGGCCAACGTCGAGTACTCGCGGAACATCGCGCGCAAGCTCGAACAGGACTTCCGGAACCTGCTCGGCGCGGAGACGGTCCGCGAGCGGCTGGACGACGTGTACGACTACGACGCCGCCTTCGAGCGTGCGTTCGACCTCATCAACGCCGAACTGGACCGGAACGGCGCAGATGCGGCCGACGGCGCCGACGACGGCCCGCCGGACGAGCGCGAGGTGTGGGTGAACCTTTGTTCGATGCCCCGCCCCGTCTCGTTCGCGTTCGCGACCGCGGCCCACTCGATCATGGTCGAGCGGCAGACCGACCGCGACCGTATCCACACCTACTACACGGCCCCCGAGAAGTACTTGGAGACCGAACTCGCCGAGGAGCTGCGCGCGACCCGAGACCTCCTGCGCGATCTCGACGACGGGAGCGACGCCGAGGCGCTGGCGGACGCGGGGGTCGACCCCGAACGCGTCGCGGACCGGCTGACGAGCACGACTGACCTCCTCGCGGAGTTCGACGAGCGCGGCACCACCATCGGCGCGAAGCGCATCGGCGACCGCCACGTCATCGAGCTCCCGGTGGCCTCCTTCCAGAACGTCAAGCCGTTCGAGGAGCTGGTGCTCTTCACCCTCGGCGAGCACGGTGAGTTCGAGTCCGTCTCGGAGTTGGCCGAGACGCTCGCGGCCGAGCTCAACGAGGAGTACACGGACTCGTTCCGCTCGAAGGTGATCTACAACGTCGACCGCCTCGGCCCCGGCGGCAAGGGATACATCGAGCGCGAGGAGCACGGGAAGTCCTACCGAACGAGCCTCTCAAGAATCGGGCAGCTGTGGGTTCGCGCGCACGCCGACGAGGACCGCGACGTGCGCTAGGCCGATCGGTCGCGCCGTCGACCGCTCTGTTCGATCGATCACTTCTCGCTCGCCGGCTGTCGCGACCCGCCCGTTTATCAGGATGGAACCGGGAGAGTTAGGGGATGAGTTCGGGCGGCGGTTCCGGCGCGAACGGGCCGGACGAGCGCGGAGACGGCGGACCGGAGAGCGGCGCGAACGAGTTCGACTTCGCGACGCCCGCGACCGACCAGTCGTTCGAGAACGCGCTCGCGAAGGCCCGCGACGGGGTCCGCCTCACCGTCGACGACGCGACCGAGCTGCTCGCGACCGGCACGGCGTCGTCGGGGATCGACCCCGTCCGCAAGGAGGCGGTGTTGGAGGCCGCCGACCGGCGGCGTCGCGAGGAGGTCGGCGACGAGGTCACCTTCGTCGCCAACCTGAACAACAACGTCACCACGGCGTGTAACACCGGCTGCCTGTTCTGTAACTTCAAGGACTCCGCGCACGCGTTCGAGGCCGACAGCGACGTCGAGCACGCGGGGTTCACCAAGCCGCCCGCAGAGTCGTGCGCGGTCGTCGAGGACGCCCTCGACATGGGGGTCTACGAGGTGTGCTCCGTCTCGGGGCTCCACCCCGCGTTCGCGCTGAACGAGGAGCACCACGAGGTCCTCGCGGCCCACGACGACCCCGCGAGCGAGGTGAACTACAAGCCGCCGGAGACGTACGCGACCGACCCGGGCACTTACGTCGAGCAGATGGAGGCGATGTCGGTCGGCGGCGTCCACCTCCACTCGATGACCCCGGAGGAGGCGTACCACGCCTCGCGCGGCACCGACTGGGAGTACGAGGCGGTGTATCACGAGCTGGCGGCCGCGGGGCTCGACTCCGCGCCGGGCACCGCGGCCGAGATCCTCGTCGACGAGGTCCGCGACGTGATCTGCCCGGGGAAAATCCGCACCGGCGACTGGGTGGCGGCGATGGAGGGCGCGGTCGCCGCCGGCCTCGACGTCACCTCGACGATGATGTACGGCCACGTCGAGACGGTGGCGCACCGCGCGCAGCACCTGAAGGTGATCCGCGACCTCCAGGACCGCACGGGCGGGATCACGGAGTTCGTCCCGCTCTCCTTCATCCACCAGAACACCCCGCTCTACCGACAGGGCGTCGTCGACTCCGGGCCCTCGCGCGCCGAGGACGAGCTCGTGGTCGCGGTCGCGCGGCTCTTCCTAGACAACGTCGACCACGTCCAGGCGTCGTGGGTGAAGTCGGGCGACGCCCACGGACTCAAGCTGCTCAACTGCGGCGCGGACGACTTCATGGGGACCATCCTCTCGGAGGAGATCACCAGCCGCGCGGGCGGCGAGTACGGCGAGTACCGCTCGTTCGAGGACTACGTCGAGATGATCACGGCGATCGGTCGGACCCCGGTCGAGCGGTCGACCGACTATCGGACCCACCGCCGGATCGACCCCGACGACGGCCCGCACGGTCCGCGGCTCGGGCCGCGCGCAGACGGGACCCCACTGCTGTCGAACCGCCGGGCTGGCGGCGGCGCGGCCGGGACGCCCCCGGCCGACGCCGACGACTGACTCCGCGTCGTCGCCCCAGTCCGCGTCGCCGACTGGTCGAACGGACCGTTCGGTGGTCGAACACGTTCAGCCCGCTCGTCGGCGACTCTCATCGAGTGAGAACCCCCGGTACGCCCTTTATTGTGTCACACGTCACCACGTGTGAGATGACCGCACCCGACGCACGGCCGGCCGACCGTTCGGGGGAACGCAACGGCGGCGACCGCGGGGAGCGCCCCGACGCGCCGTCGCTCACGCGCTCCGACGAGCGGCTGTTGGCGTACCTCGATGACGTGGGAACGGACTACCCGGCCTTCGTCGCGAGCAACACGGGACTGTACGCCGACCACGTCGAGTCGCGGCTGGAGGCGCTTGCGGCCGCGGGGCTCGTCGAGCGAGTGACCGGAGAAGCCGTCTATCGGCTCACCGACGCGGGGCGGTCGGCGCTCCGCGACGACTGTCCGCGCTGGTCGGACTGAGGGAATCGGCGACGCGGGGTGCGCCGTCCCGCTGCCCGCCTATCGACCGAGCTCCTCGTGGGCCGACGAGAGGTGCCGCGAGCCGAGCGCCGCGAGCAGGTTCAGCTCGCCCGCGAGCGCGCAGACGGCGATCGACTCCGCGAGCGCGTCGGCGTTGCTACCGGCGGGATCGCCGCCGCCCGCGACGCCGAGGATCTCCAGGCTCGCCTGCTGCGTCGGGAGCTTCGTCCCGCCGCCGACCGTGCCGACCTCCAAGCTCGCCAGCGAGACGGAGACGTAGAGGTCGCCGTCGTCGGTCGTCTCGGCGGTCGTGATCGCGTTCGCGCCCTCGACGACCTGCGCCTCGTCCTGTCCGGTGGCGAGGAACATCGCCGCGACCGCGTTGGCGACGTGGGCGTTGAAGCCGAGCGCGCCCGCCTTCGCTGAGCCGACGAGGTTCTTCCGGGTGTTGAGCTCCGCGACCGCTTCGGGGGTCGTGCGGAGGCGGTCCTCGACGACCTCGCGGGGGATCGTCGCGTCCGCGACGACCGAACGCCCGCGGCCCTCGACGGCGTTGATCGCGGCGGGCTTCTTGTCGGAACAGAGGTTGCCCGAGAGCGCGACGAGCGAGGCGTCCGTCTCCGCCTCGACGGCGTCACAGGCCTCCCGCGTCGCGATGGTGGCCATGTTCATCCCCATCGCGTCCTTCGTGTCGTAACGGAACCGCAGGAACACGTTGTTGCCGACGACGTACGGCGTCACGTCGAGCAACTCGCCGTGGCTCGTCGTGGACTCGGCCGCCTCGGCGAGCGCGGGCTCGTTGTCCTGGACCCAGGCGACGAGCGCCTCGGCCTCCGCGACGCCCGCGACCCGGAAGACGGGGGCCCGGGTCATCCCGCTCTTCGTCACCCGCGCGGTCGCGCCGCCGCCGGCCTCGATGGCGGAGCAGCCGCGGTTGATCGACGCGACCAAGGCCCCCTCGGTGGTCGCCAGCGGGAGGTAGCGCTCGGCCGAGTCCGCGCCGCCGTCGACGGTCACCGGGCCCGCGACGCCGACCGGTACCTGGACCCCGCCGAGGGTGTTCTCGATGTTCGAGCCGTGGACCGCCTCGGCGTCGAAGGCGTACTCGCCGAGCGGGTCGAGGTCGGCGTCGGTCGCCTCCGCGACGAGCAGCCGGCGCGCGGCGGTCGCGGCGTCGGCGTCGGCGTGGTCTTCCAGCTCGTGGAAGCGGAGGTCGCCGTCGCGGACCCGGGTCGCGAGGTCCGCAGGAGTCGGTTGCGACATGGCGCCCACTCCTCGCGGCGGGCGCTAATTACTGTCGGTTCCGGGGTCCTCGACGGTCGGATCCGCGGCCCCGGAGGCCGTGTCGTCGAGAGAATCGATCGCCTACCGACCGACGAAGCCGGAGAGCCGCTCGCGGAGCGACTCGCTGCCGAGCTTGAGGTAGTAGGCGTCGCCGCCGTCCTCGTAGTAGTCGTCGATGCGGCGGATCACCTCGAAGCCGAGGTGTTCGTAGAAGCCGAGTGCCTGCCGGTTGGTCGTGCGCGCGTGGCAGGTGACCGACCGGTGGTCCTCGGCGACGTCGGCGACGAGCCGCTCGGCGTAGCCGCGGCCGCGGTGGTCTGGGTGGACGGCGAGGAAGAGGATGTAGCCGTCGCGTCGGACCGAGGCGAACGCGACGAGCCGGTCGTTCTCGACGAGCAGGTGGGCGGTGGACCGGCGATACGCGTCGACGAAGAAGCCGCGCCGCTGTCGGAGGACGCCCTCCGCGGACCGAATCTGCTCTTTGAGCTCCCACGCGGCGGTCGAGTAGTCGGACTCGCCGGGCGGGTCGGTCCGCTTTTCGACGTTGACGCTCACTGCGATGACCTAACACGCCAGCGGAATATAACTCCACCGCCAGCGGGGCCGGCGCGGTCGGAAGCCCGCCTTCCGCGACCCGGCACGCGGCCGGCAGATCGACGCCGACGCGGGGCGAGCCTTCGACGGAAACGTTTTGTCGCGGTCGGGCGTGGTCGGGATCAATGACCGACGAGTCGTCGGGCGTCGAGCTGCTCCGACGGGCCTTCCTCACCGGCGTCGCCGTCATCGTTCCCGCGGTCATCACGCTGGCCGTCCTCGCGTTCGCGTTCAACGCGGTGTACGACTACCTCGACGCGTTCTCCACGGCGGTGGTCGCCGTGACGCCGGGGGACGGGCTCCCGGTGATCGGCGCGGTCTCGCGGGAGACCGCGATCGAGATCGCGACGCCGGTCGTGTTCGTGGCCACGATCCTCCTCTTGGGCGCCGGCGTCGAGTCCTCGCGGTACGGCGAGCGCGCGGTCGACTACGTCGACGACGCGGTCGAGCGGGTGCCGGGCGTCGGCTCCGTCTACCAGGGGTTCCGCCAGATGAGCGACGCGATGCTCGACTCGGAGGGCGGCAACTTCCGTGAGGTCGTCCTCGTGGAGTTCCCGACGGCGGACACCTACACGCTCGCGTTCGTGACGAGCGAGACGCCCGACGTGATCGCGGACCACGCGGACAGCGAGGGGGAGGGGATGCGGACGCTGTTCATGCCGATGGCCCCGAACCCAGTGATGGGCGGCCACGTCGTCTTCGTCCCCGACCGCCGGGTCGTCGACGTCGAACTGACCGTCGACGAGGGGATCCGCGCGCTGGTGACGAGCGGGGTCGCGTTAGAGGAGGTCGCGGCCGACCTCGACGACGTCGACCCGGAGGACCTCCGCGCCGAGGCGCCGGAGCGCACCATCGACGCCCGGTTCCCGGCCGACGAGCGATCGGAGAGCGCGGCGGAGCCCCGTGACGGGGCCGGCGACGACGCGAGGGGCGACGGGCGATGAGCTACGAGCTGCGCGACCACACCGCCGACGTCGCCGTCGAGGCGACGGCCGACACGCTCGCGGCGCTGTTCGCGGCGGTCGCGGAGGGGCTCACCGCCGCGAGCGCGCAGTCCGTGCCGGCGACGCCCGGGGACCGGTTCGAGGTCGAGGTCGCCGCCGAGAGCCGGGAGGCCCTGCTGTTCGACTACCTCGACCGGCTGATCTACGAGCGCGACGTGCGGCTCGTCCTCCCGGCCGACCACCGCTGTACGGTCGCCGAACCGAGCGAGACGGACCGGACGGACGAGTCCGACGACCCGGACGCGTGGCGACTGGCGGCCAGCGCGCGCGGCGTCCCGCTCGACGCGGTGGCCGCCCGTGAGATCAAGGCCGTCACGTACTCCGAAATGGCGCTCGAACGCCGCGGAGACGGGTGGCGCGCATACGTCGTGTTCGACGTGTGAGGCCGTGAGACCCGGCTCGGCGCCCATAATGAGGAACCATTATGTTTATCGAGTACGTTGCTAACGTATGTCACACTCAGAGCGGAGCGGCGGGGGCGAGCGGACGGTCGCGAAGCGGCGGTGGCGCGCCGGAGCGGTCGGCGGGCTCGTCGCCGGCGTGGCGATGGGCACCATCTTACACTTCGGGCTCGGACTCATGCCGACGATCGGCGCGCTGGTCGGCGTCGAGACGGTCGTCGCCGGCTGGGGTGTCCACCTGTTCAACAGCACCCTGTTCGGCGCGCTGTTCGTCGCCGTCTTCGACCGCCCCTTCTTCGCGGAGCTGCGCGGGGACGTCGGCGGGTGCCTCTCCTTGGGCGTCGTCCACTCCGCGCTGCTCGGCGTGCTCACCGGCGGCCTGCTGTTGCCGGCCGCCATCGCGATCGAGGGCGCGACTGCGCTGCCGGTGCCGACGCTCCCGGTCCCGGGCTTGACGGCCAGCTTCGAGTTCGGCGCGGTGATCGCGGTCGCACACGTGCTGTACGGGCTCGTCCTCGGCCGAGTCTTCGCCGCGTTCACGCTCGCCGAGGGCGCGATCGACTGGCTCCCGATCGACCCGCTCGACCAATGAGCGGTCGGGCGACCGGCATCGGCCTCGACGGACTCGCCCGCTGACGCAACGCCCTTGCCTCCCCGCGTCGAACGCCGGGTATGACCACGCGCGAGTTCGACGGGATCCGGCTGGAGAAGGTGCGCGAGCACGTCTGGGAGATCCCCCGCGAGGGCGAAATGAACGTCCCCGCGCGGGTCCTCGCCAGCGAGTCGCTGCTTGAGGCGATCGGCGACGACGACTCGCTCCAGCAGCTGAAAAACGCCACTCACCTCCCCGGGATGGTCGAGCCCGCGCTCTGTATGCCCGATGGCCACCAAGGGTACGGCTTCCCCGTCGGCGGCGTTGGGGCGATCGACGCTCGAACCGGCTGTATCTCGCCCGGTGCGGTCGGCTACGACATCAACTGCGGCGTCCGGATGGTGCGGACGAACCTCACCTACGACGACGTGCGCGGCCGGGAGGAAGAGCTCGTTGACGCGCTCTTCGAGGCGGTCCCCTCCGGGCTCGGCGGCGGCGGCGTCGTCAAGGGAACCGCCGACGCCGTCGAGGGCGCGCTCGAACGCGGCGTCGAGTGGGCGGTCGAGGCGGGCTACGGGATCGAGAGCGACCTCGCGCACTGCGAGGACGAGGGGCGACGCCCCGACGCGCGCCCGGAGTACGTCTCCCAGAAGGCGATGGACCGCGGGCGCAACCAGATGGGGTCGCTCGGCTCGGGCAACCACTTCCTGGAGGTCCAGCGCGTCACCGACGTGTTCCGCGGGGACGTCGCCGAGGCGTACGGCCTTGAGGAGGACGGCATCGTCGTTCTGATCCACTGCGGGAGCCGCGGGCTCGGCCACCAGACCTGTAACGACTACCTCCGGCGGATAGAACAGGAGCACGGCGACCTGCTCGCCGACCTGCCCGACAAGGAGCTCGCGGCCGCGCCCGCCGGCTCCGAGCTGGCCGAGGAGTACTACGGCGCGATGGGCGCCTGTATCAACTTCGCGTGGGTGAACCGCCAGCTGATCACCCACCAGGTCCGCGAGACGTTCGGCGACGTGTTCGACGCCGACCCGATCGACGACCTCGGGATGGAGCTGCTGTACGACGTGGCGCACAACATCGCGAAGAAGGAGACCCACGAGGTCGGCGTCGACGCCGAGGGGCGTCCCGCCGTCGGCGACGCGGCCGTCGACCGCGACGAGCGCGAGCTGTACGTCCACCGCAAGGGCGCGACGCGAGCGTTCCCGGCCGGCAACGAGGATGTGCCGGAGACGTACCGCGAGGTCGGCCAGCCCGTCATCATCCCGGGCAGCATGGGCGCAGGCTCGTACGTCCTGCGCGGCGGCGACGAGTCGATGGGCGTCTCGTTCGGCTCGACCGCCCACGGCGCGGGGCGGCTGATGAGCCGCACGCAGGCGAAACAGGAGTTCTGGGGCGGCGATGTCCAAGACGACCTCAAAGACGGCCAGCAGATCTACGTGAAGGCGCAGTCCGGGGCCACTATCGCGGAGGAGGCCCCCGGCGTCTACAAGGACATCGACGAGGTGATCCGGGTGAGCGACGAGCTCGGCATCGGCGACAAGGTCGCGCGCACGTTCCCCGTCTGTAACATCAAGGGGTGACGGTCGGGGCGGACCCGGGACGGCGAACCGCCGTCGCGCCTTTGTCTCCGTAGCCCCTCTGCCGACGCGATGTCAGATCCACCGGAGCCGCATCCCGTGGCGTCGCTGCGCGACCCCGAGGCGCTGCTCGACCGGGACGCGGTGCGGGCCGAGCGCGTCGCGAGAACGCTCGACGCCGACCGCTACGAGGCGCGACGCGAGCAGTACGACGACATCGACGGCGTCGTCCAGATCGGCCTGACCGACGGTGACGGCCGCGTGCTGCTACAGGACTGGAACGGGACGGGCGAGTGGGCGCCGCCGGGCGGGACCGTCGAGCCGGGCGGCGACTGGGCGGCGGCCGCGCGCCGGAGCGCCGAGCGGTTGACGGGCGTCTCCGTCGCCGTCGAGGGGGCGGTCCTCGTCGAGGACCTGCGGTTCGAGCGGCGGGACGGCTCTGCCTCGTTCTCCGCGTACGGCGTCTCCTTCGTCTGCTCGCTGGCGGAGCCCGCGCCGTCGTTCCGTGAGGACCCCGCCGTCGCGCCCGAGAGCCGGTTCGCCGACGGGGACGCCGAGCTCGCGTGGGTCTCGACGGCGCCCGACGCGACGAACGAGAACCACGTCGACCACGTCAACATGTTCCTCCGGTACGCTGGCCGAGACGGGAGCGACTGAGCGGCGACCGTCCCGCCGGTCCCTCAGCGCTCTCGCTTCGCCTCCCGGCCGAGGTGGTCCTCGACGGCGTCGACCTTCCGCGCCGCGGTCTCGTCGCTCGTCCGCTTGTCGTCGATCTTCAGCACCGTCGAGACGCGGTCGCCGTCGACCGCGTCGTGGGCGGCCGCGGCGGCCGCGAACAGCGTCTCGGCGTCGTCGGCCTCGATCACGGTCCCCATCGGATTCGTCTCGTAGCTCACGTCGAACTCGTTGAGCGCGGCGACGGCCTTCGCCACCTCCTCGGACATGCTCTCCTCGATCACCGGGGCGACGCTCAGCATCGCGATGGCTGTCATGGACGGAGGTGTGCCGCGGACTCACTTAAGCGGTTGCGAGCGGCGACTCCCGAAGTCGGCGCTCACCGGGGCGACCTACTCCAGCGCGTCGCGGAGGAAGGAGAGCTGGTGGCCGATCGCGCCCTCGAAGTCGTCGCCGAGCACGGAGAAGTGGTCCGCGGGCATCGTGACGACCGTCCCCCGTGAGAGGCGCTCGCCGGCGTCAACCACGGACTCCGCGTCGACGATGACGTCGTCGGTCCCCGCCAACAGCAGGGTCGGCGCACCGATGTCGTCGAGCCGCGTCACCGGGCGGTAGCCGACGAGCCCCAGCAGCGACCGCGCGGGCGTCTCGTTGCGCCACGCCGATTCGCGGTCGACGAGGTCGATGTACTTCCGCTTCGTCCCCGGCTCGGTGATCGCCGCGCGCTCGGCCGCGTCGCCCACGATGGGGACGGTCCGCCCGCGACCGATCCGGTGGCCGATCAGGTCGCGGAGCCCCGCCGCGCTGGCGCGGACGAGGTACCCGCCGCCGCGCCGCGTCGCGATGGCCCGCCCGTCGAGCATCGGGACCACGCCGACGACGGCGTCGACGTCGCGACGCTCGGCGGCGAGCGTGATCACGTGCGCGGCCGACAGCGACGCGCCCCACAACACGAGGTCGTCGCCCGCGTCGTTGAGGCGGTTCGCGCGGTCGATCGCGGCCTCGTACGCCGCGCGCTGGCGGCCGAGGTCGACCGCCTGCGAGTCGCCGTCGGAGTCGCCGAACTCCGGGTGGTCGAAGAGGAGGGCGGCGTACCCCGCGTCGGCGAACCGCTCCGCGACGGCGGGGTAGCCGAAGGTCCGTTCGGCGCCGAGCCCGGGTGCCATCACGACGACCGGGGGGTCGTCGACATCGCCGCCCGGGAGGTACAGCGTGCCGCGACAGGTCGCGCCGTCGGCGTCGAACGCGACCGCACGGGTAGCGAACCGCTCGCGGGCCGGCCGCGCAAGGCGGCGCTGCGCCCGGTTGACGGGGTTCCGACGGGTCACCGGTCGCCCTCCGAGTCAGGCTCGTCGGCGGCCGCGTCGTCGGGAACCTCCGGGTCAGGCCCCGCGTCCGGCTCGTGGCTGACGGTCGCTAATACCCGGCTCGAGAACTCGGTCTCGGAGATCTCGTAGCGCGCGAGCGCCTCAAACCACTCGGCCTCGGCGTGCCACGTGCCGAGGACGTCGCCGGGGGAGCGCACGACGGTCCCCTCGACGCGGACGGGCTCCCACTCGTCGGCCTCCGCGCGGTCGATGAGCGCGTTGAGCGCGCGTCCGATCTCCCCGCGGTGGATCTCGCGGCCGGGGAACGCGGTCATGTAGGTCAGCTCCAACGGGTCGTCCCCGTCGATCGACTCGACGCTGACGCCGTAGCTCCTGAGTTCCGGCTCCAGATCGGCCGTCCGCTCGTCGCCGGTCATACTCGATCCGTCGGCAGGGCGGGATAAATCGGTACCGGCACGCGGCGGCGCCGTGACTGGGCGAGTAACGATTTCACGAAAGCCGCGGACGGGGTGCGGCCGCCGTCTGGCGGCCGCCGATAGGTTGTCAGAGGCACACGATTAACCCGCGCGGCCGATTGACGATAATTCGCGGAGTGTCATAAACGCTCGGGCCGGCTATGATTTATGCTGCTTCCGTCCGTGAACGTGTATACATGCTCACCGCGGCCGCGGCGGCGCTGGCGCGAACCGACGACACCGTCGGCGTCGCCCTCGTCGGCGGCGCAGTGACCCTGCTCGCGTGGGTCCTGACGCCGCTGTGGCTGATCGGCGTCCTCTTCGTCAGCCCGCTCGTCGCCGTCGCGGCCCCCGTCGCGCTCGCGCCGTCGCTCGTCGCGCGCGGCTACTTCGTCCGCGTGACGCGCAGCGCGATCCAGTCCGGAGACGCGGGCGGCGCGCCGTCGCTCGTCGCTTGGGGCGAGCTGGTCCGGGACGGGGTCAAGTCGGCGTTGTTGTCCGCGGCGCTGCTCGCGCCGCTTGCGGGCGGCCTCGCGGTCGCAGTCGGCGTTGTCGCCGCGCTCGTCGCCGGCCCGGTCGACCCGGGAGCGGCCGCGGCGACGGTCGAGTCGGCGCTCGGACCGGCCGGGCCGGCCGCCGTCGCGGTCGCCGCCGCCGGCGTCGGGGTCGCTTTCGTGGGCGCGTACCTCCTCGCGTTCGCGTACGTCCGGCCGGCCGCGCTCGCCGCGTTCGCTGCGTCCGGGCGGCTCAGGGACGGACTGAACCCGCGACGGGTGGCCGACGTCGCCGCGACGGGCCCGTACGCCACGGGATGGACGCTCGCGGTGGGCGCGCTCGCGGTCGGATACGCCGTCGCGGCCCCCACCGCGCCGCTGGTCGTCGGGATCGCGCTCGCCTTCCTCGTCCGGGTCGTCGCTCACGGGCTCTACGGGCGGGGCGCGGCCCGAGCCATGGCCGCTGGGTCGGAGGACCGGGGCGAGACTGGTCCGACCGTCGGCGCGGGTCGCGTCGACAGGAGCGCCGAGACTCAGGCGACCCGCGTCGCGGGCGCGGCTCGCGGCACGGGACCGACACGGGGCGGGACGACGACTCGCGGCACGGTGGCTCCCGAGAGCGGTCACGCGCCAGAGAGCCCGCCGGTTCAGGTCGTCTCAGGCGACGGCGGGCGGCCGATGTACAGCGAGCCGCCGGCCGCGGTCCAGGTCGGCCGGGCCGTACCGGTCGGGGACGAGGGCGACGACGTCGAGGGCGACACCGGTGCCGTCGGCGACGTGGCCGACGCGATCGATGCGAGCGACGGTGGCGGCGTGGCCGACGCGACCGACACTGACGACGTGAGCGACACGAGCGACGCGGTCGCCGACTCGACCTCGGCCGCCGCCGCCCGGAACGACGGCTTCGAGTGGGGGCCGACGCTCGACGACGCGGAAGACAAGGGTTGATACGGTCCCGAGCGAACGCTCGGACATGCGCATCTCCGAGCGGGGGTACGGCGAGGAGGGCCGGGAACGGCTCACGCTGGTCCCCGAGAACGTGGACGACCTCTGGCACCTCGCGCACGTCCTCGAACCCGGGGACCTCGTCGAGGGCGACACCACCCGGCGGATCCAGCGGAACGACGACCAGATGCGGGACACCGGCGGCCAGCGCGAGCACATCTTCGTCACCCTCAAAGTGGAGGACGTGGAGTTCGCACGGTTCGCCAACCGGCTCCGCGTGTCAGGCGTCATCGTCGGCTGCTCGCGGGAGGACCAACTCAACGCCCACCACACGCTCAACGTCGAGGAGCACGACGAGATCACCGTCGAGAAGCACTTCAAGCCGGACCAAACGGAGCGGTTAGAGGAGGCGACGGAAGCGGCGGAGAACCCGGACGTGGCCATCGCGACCGTCGAGGAGGGCGCGGCGTACGTCCACACGGTCCAGCAGTACGGGACCGAGGAGTACGCCTCGTTCACGAAGCCGACCGGGAAAGGCGAGTTCTCGCGCCCCCGCGAGGAGCTGTTCGCGGAGTTGGGCGAGGCGCTCGCGCACCTCGACGCCGACGCCGTGATCCTCGCCGGCCCGGGGTTCACGAAGAGCGACGCGCGCGACTACATCGACGAGGAGTACCGCGACCTCTCCGACCGGATCACCACAGTCGACACCTCCGCGGCGGGCGACCGCGGCGTCCACGAGGTGCTCAAACGTGGCGCGGTCGACGAGGTTCAAAAGGAGACCCGCATCTCCAAGGAGGCGAGCCTCATCGACGACCTGACGGAGAACATCGCGACGGGCGCGAAGGCGACGTACGGCCCGGAAGACGTGGCCGAGGCCGCCGAGTTCGGGGCAATCGAGACGCTGCTCGTCGTCGATGAGCGACTCCGCACCGAGCGGCAGGGGGACGGCGACTGGGAGATCGACGTCAACGAGGTGATCGAATCGGTGGAGCGGCAGGGCGGCGACGTGGTCGTCTTCTCCTCGGAGTTCGCCCCCGGCGAGCAGCTGTCGAATCTCAGCGGCATCGGCGCGATCCTGCGCTACCGGCTCCAGTAGGCGGTCCGTCGAGGGCGAACGGTAGACGGCCCGGAGCGGCCGCGGCCGTGTGCTTATCCGAGCGCGCCGTCAACGTCAGATCGATGGGGGACCGATCCGGGGACGGCGGCGAGGCAACCGCGGCCGAGTCGGCGGGGGCGACCGCCGACGCCGCGGGCGACGCCGATCCGCTCCCCGACGACCTCGACGACGCGGGCGTCGACGACGAGGTGAAGCGCCGCCTGCGCGAGGCCTACCTCAACGACGAGGAGAACGCGCTGATCGTCACCCGGGTGCGCTCCGTCGGCGACCGCGTCGCCGTCGAGATGCGCCCGCCCCACGGCGACGCCACCCACACGGAGCGGTTCGACGCTCCCCGCGACGGCTCGCTCCGTGAGTCCGAGGCGTTCCTCGAGTTCCTGGAGGCCGTGGGCGTCTCGCCGCTCGATGTCGGCGAGCTGGTCGGAGCCCGCGTGCCCGCGACGTACGACCCCGAGACGGGCTGGGAGGTCGACGCCGCCTACCGCGCCGAGTCGAACGGTGCGCGGCGGCTCGCGGCCGCTCGCGACTGGCTGTGGACCTACCGGACGTGGCTGCTCGCGGCGCTGCTCGTCGGCGGAGAACTGGTGTTCGTCGCCCTGATAATCTTGGTGTACGGGTGATCGAGCGGACGTGGCGGTCGAGCGCAGTCGCCCGTCGTCGCCTACCGTCCGGAACATTACTCAGAATCGAGGCGGCGCTACCGGGCGATTGTCGATCGATCAATGTGTTCGGCGCGATGGCGTGTCCGGTTCGAACCACCGCCGTTGCCGGGACGAAGACGGACGCGTTCAGTCGTCACCCGGGGATTGCGAGGCGGTCGGTGGCGACGGCACGGCGTCGGCGTCCGGCCGCGTCTCGTCGCGACTCCCGAACGAGTCGATCTGTTGACGGAGCTGCGTCGCTTGTTCGGTGAGCGAGTCGATCCGCGTGGTCACTCGTGAGAGCTCGGCCGCCTGCGATTCCACGAGCTCGACCACTTCGTTCGCCTCATCGGTCGACTGGTCGCTCAGATCGGCCACTTCGTCGATCAGTGCGACGGTCTGTTCGGTCGAGCTCGCCTGGTCGTTGGTCGCGTCGCTGATCGACTGGATGCCGGTGTTCGCCTCCTCGATCTGTTCGACCATCTTGAGGAGCAACTCGGCGGATTCGTCGATAGTCTCGACGCCGCGGTCGACTCGGTCGCCCGTTTCACGCATCTCTTCGACGGTCTCGTTCGCCGTCGTCTGTAAGTCGTCGATCCGGCGCTCGATTTCGTCGGTCTTCTCGGCGGTCTCCTCGGCGAGGCCCTTGACCTCGTTCGCGACAACTTCGAACCCCTCGCTCGCGTCGCCGCCGCCACCCGCTCGCGCCGCTTCGATGTTGGCGTTGAGCGCGAGGATGTTGGTCTGTTCGGCGATGTCGTCGATCAGGGTGACGATCTCACCGATAGCGTCCATCTCCGATTCGAGCTGCTCGACCTGCTCGATCGACGTCTCCGTCTTCTCGCGGATGGCGTTCATCTCCTCGACTGCTTCGGTCGCCGCCTCGTTTCCGTCGCTGCCGAGCTGTGCCGCGGCCTCCGACTGTTCGGCGACCTCGTCCGAGGAGCTCGCTACCTCCTCGACCGACGCCGACAGGTCCGACAGCTCGTTAGACGCCCCCTGAATCGTGTCGTTCTGCGTCGTCGCGTTCTCGGCGATACTCTCGATCGCGTCGGCGACGTCGTCGCCCTGCGCCGCGAGGTCGGCCGCGGTGTCGTCGATCTGTTCGGACGCGTTTTCGACTTCCGTCGCGAACGTGCGGACGTTTTCGACCGTCGTCTCGACTTCGGCGATCATGTCGTTGAACGACGCTGCGATCGTGGCAAGCGCCGGCTCGTCGACGTCTTCGTCAGCGCGGACGGAGAGGTCGCCGTCGGCGGCCGCTTGGAAGCGTTCGCTCATCTCGTCCGCCTGGTCGGCCAGTCGCTCGGCGCGGGCCTCTGCCTCGCGCTGTGCCTCCTGTGCCTCCCGTTGGGCTGTTTCGACTTCTTCAAGTCGCGTAACGATCGAATTACGCATCATTCGGACCGGGTGATACACTTGCCCGGCCTCGTCGTCACGCGGCGACCCGAGGTCGACGTCGAAGTTTCCGTCCTCGATCTTCGCCGCCTTATCGATGAGGTATGACAGCGCGCCCGCCGTGTCGCGGACGAAGATGATCGAGAAGAGCGTCGCGCCGACGAGAGCCACGATAACCGTGGTCGCAAGCGCTGAGATCACGGCCGATTCGGCTGCCGGCGACACCGTGTCGCGGATCGCGAACCATCGTGTCGCGGCCGTTACGACCAGCAACGCGGCGAAGGCGACGAGGGCGACACCGGCCTGTCTGTCGAGACTACTCGCGAGCCAACCGTCCGGACTGTCTTGTGTCGACATTGTTGATGTGGCGTCTGTTTGGAGGGGCGTCGGTTACGCGGGGGTCTCTGACTGTTCGCTCGTATCGACGAGTTCGGTCACACGGACGAGACTGAACGCGATGATGAGATTGAATCCGATCTTGGCCGACATGTCGAGAATCGCGACGATGAAGTGGTAATCGACGGCAGATATCCATCCACCGGCGGATGGTCCGAACAGCCACGCCACCGGGTACACGAACCACAGGAAGATCGTCAGGTCCCGCAGGGTGCGGAACATTCCCTGTGCGGCGGCGCTGACCGATCCCAGCGCGTCGGTGAACGCGGTGAGGAAGAGGTACACCAGCGCGAGAAACGCGATCGACGAAATGCCGTAGCCGGCCCACCGGACGGCCGCAGTGCCGGTCGTGCTCGCCGCGAATCCGGTCACGATCATCACGGCGTCAGCGGCCATCGCGGCGGCGATCGTCCGGCGTCTCGCGCCGGCGACGAGCCCGAGGTACGCGACGATGAGCGGTGTCGTGACCAGCCAGTCCGCGTACCTCGCCTCCAAGATTATGTCCGCCGCGATGACACCCGAAGAACTCGCCGCCATTACCGTGTACGCTCCGGCGGCAAGGAACGTGATCACCGGCGGGATGAACAGGTAGTCGTTTTCGTACTCTCCAGTGGTAGTGAACCACAGGAACCCGACGGTTGCGATGATCAGTGCTCCCGCGGTAGCTGCGAACGTCGCTGTCTGTACGAACACAAATTTGCTATGTATCGCACACTTATGAAGCCGATCCAGATATTATCAGAACCGATAACCGAATCCAGAATACGGGGCGAAGCCACGGCGTCGGCCGTCGATGAGCCGATGAGCGAAGGAACCGAGCGCGTCGGTCGTTCTCTCTCGCTGGTAACGGCTCTTTTAATAGACGACTCATGGCCGGTGTGATCGCGAGCGACTCACGGTCAAGCCTGACTACCGTGTCACCCCGAGGGAAATCGGGCGGAGAGGTGTTCAACCCGCGGCTTACTCGTTCCGCACGGACTCAGATCCACCGTCGCCCGCCAACTGTGGGCCCGATTGAGTTGGCGAAGGCGTCTGATTCGCGGTGTCACCGTCGCTGGTTAGCTGCTCGGTCGCTGACGCAATGGTGTCGACTTGTTCGGTCTGTGACTGCGTCGCGAGCGCCATTTCGTCGATACCGTCCGCCATCGTTTCTAGCTCGCCGACCAGATCATTGATCGAACTGGCAATCTGTTCTGCTGTCTCGGCTTGCGTATCAGTCGTGTCAGACACCTCTTCGAAGTTGTGGCTGGTCTCTTGGACTGCCGAGACAATCTCATCAAGATCTGACTCGGTCTGTTCCACAGCAGCTATCCCGGTATCGACTCGCGTCATCGCTGTCCGGAGTCCGTCGGCTGCGTCAGTCGTCTCTGCCTGAACGTCTTCAACTAACGCTTCGATCTCGTTCACGCTCTCCTTCGATTCGGCAGCTAGCGACTTGACCTCATCGGCGACGACAGCGAACCCGTCGCCACTCGTGCTGCCACCGTCGGCTCTGGCGGCTTCGATGCTCGCGTTCAGTGCGAGAATTCTGGTTTGTTCCGCAATGTCGTTGATTAGGTCGGTCACCTCGCTGACCTGCTCGACCCCTTCCTCAACGCGGTCCATCTTCGAGGAGGCATCCGTTACCGCGGTTTCAATCGCTTCCATCGCTTCGAGTGCTTCGGACGACGACTCCCGACCACGTTTGGCCCGCTCTTCGGCCAATTCACTCGTGCGCGTGACCTCTGTCGTCGTTGATGCGACTTCCTCAACAGTGGCACTGAGTTCTGCAACCTCCCCAGACGTCCGCTCCATGGCGGACTGCTGCTCAGTGACGATCCTGTTCAAACTCGCCGCCTGATCTGCGACGTCCCGGGTAGATTGTGAGAGCTCAGAGATGGGGGCTTCAACGTCGGTTTCAACTTCACGCATCAGTTTCCGCCGCTCTCTTCTCGCGGTCTCCAGCTCTCCGATCATCTCGTTGAACGCCGTCGCGATCTCTGCCATCGCGTCGCTGCGACCGGGCGGATCGTATCGCTGATCGAGATCGCCCTCTGCGGCCGCACCCATCACCCGACTGAACTTCATTGCCTCTGACTGGAGATGTTCATTAAATTCCGTCGCCTCCTGTTTCGTCGACTCAATCTCATCCTTCGCTCGTTCAATCTCGGAGAGCTGAGTTTGGATGTCGGTCCGCATTTCGTCGATTGCGTTGTACAACTCTCCTATCTCGTCGGCACGGTCGGTCTCCAGGCTGACACTAAACTCGCCCTCACCAATTCGCTCGGCTCGACTACTGAGTTTATTGAGCGCTGTTGCGACGTTCCCACCCAACACAGCGCCAACGACGCCGAGATTGACGATGAAGACAATCGCCAGCGCAACCATCACCCCAACCGCCCGGTCCATGACCAAATCGGGTGGCGCAGCGAGGAGATACAACGTGAAGCCAAGCATGAACGCGAGCGTCGTGACCAGCGCGAACCCGACGACCATCCCTACTTGTGCGCTGTAACTCTGCCTGAACCGTGCCGTGAGACCGTATTCAGTACTCATTGCTGCGCCCCCGTTCCTGATCCCGTACGGTCGGTCGCCCGCTTCGCGTCTTTCGGACCAGTCCCGTCGGTACTGGATCCGGGGATCTGATCAAACACGACCGCGTTGCTGTACACGACGCCGACGAACGCACCGACGATAAGCAGTTCAACGTACATGATCGTAACCCAATCGGTGAACACTGTCGTCAGTCCGAGTGTACTGGGGTGAACGACCACCGTCGCGACCTGACCGAACCACCCGAGAAGCATGATATGCTTGAGTTTGCTGAACACTGACAGTCGACGTTCCGACCGTTTTTTTGCCGCCGCTACTACCGGTCCATACAGTAGATACCCGCCGCCGGCCAGTAGCAAGGGACTAATTAGGACGACCTGCTGCGGGACGAACGCCGTCTTCCACGCGAAGAATGTCATCCACAACTGACCCGCTATGGCCACAAAAAGCGCCAGCGAAAGCTGTCGGCTGGCCCCTGAGATGGCCGCAACGACGTAGACAATTCCTGCCCACATGATGGTATATCCGATGAACCGCGACAGTTCCATCAGCAATAGCGGGAGTCCGGTCTGCTCAAAGAAGAACTGAATTGTCGTCATCCCGACATATGCGAGGAACATCCCTGCCGCAGAGAGCGTCGTCGCCGCTCCGTATTTACTGACAGCGCTATCCAGCCGACGCCCTAATCGGTACGACACGACGGTGATTGCCCCGAGAATACACATCGCGACCGCTGAAAAGTACACCAGTTGGACCATATTTAATCACTCGGTGTGTCGGGAACTATCAGAATTGGCTGAATTTTGGCCTTTTCTAATCGGACTCAACTGAATATTCCTATTATTTCGGCTCATTTGATCTCTCTTGTATCTGCGTGAGAGATATCAACACACTTGATAGCAATGACCGAGTTATCGCAATCGATATTTTATATTCCTGTGAGTATCGTCGTTCTGACTGTCGATGCGTTCATGTTTCTCACCGATTAACACCCGATACAAGATTCGTTTAATTTCATATTCTACTGTCGTCAGACGTGGCGACCGGCTAGCAAGTCCATGCCGGGTACCGCGGCGACGCCGACAGGTCGGGGCAGGTGCACGTCGCCCGCGATTGGCTGTGAACCCACCTAGCGTGGCCGCTGGCGGGGCTCCTCGGTGGCAAAGATCTGGCGTTCGTCGCCACCGACCCCGTGTTCGCCCGATTCAGAGGACGCGAGGCGTCGCTCCTCAGAGCACGCGGAGCCGGTATCCCTCGGCGGCGGTCTCGTCGGTGACGCGCCCCGTTTCGAGCGCCGCGTCGAGGATCTCGGCGACGAACTCCTTCGGGACCTCGACGCCGATGAAGTCGGTTCCTTCCCGCGCCGTCGTCAGCCGTGCCATTGTTCGATTCGTCCCGTCGTCGTTGTAGACGCTGCCGACGCGGTCGCCGTCGCGGAGGAACCGGAGCGTCACGTCGGTCGGTTCGAGCGCGTCGAAGCGTACCTCGAACACTCTGTCGTCGCCCTCGAGTCGTGCGAGAATTGCGCCGTCGTGTTCGACCACGGTGGTCTCCATACCCGTGCTACGGGGTCGACACACATAACGTCGGCACGCGGTCGGGAGCTGCGGGCCACCGTCACTCCGAGGCGTCGGAGTCCAAGTAGCCGACGACCGGCTGCGGTGCGACGACGCCGACGAAGAGCACGACGCCGATCAGCGCGGTGTCGTCAGCTCCGTCGCGACGCGACCGCCGTACCCGAGCGCCAGTCCGACCGGCATGAACAGGAGGATGACCGCGTTCCCGCGGGAGACCATGTGACACCGACGACGACCGGTCAGAAAAGCGTTGTCGGGGTCACTTCCCCCAGAAGGGGTCGCGCTTCCGCCGCGTCTCGAGGTAGCCCTGGAGCGCCTCACGCTCGTCGGCGGTGATCTCCTCTTTCAGCTCCTGTTCGAGGATCTTCGCGTGCTTCTCGGGCACCTCGGTCCAGAGCGTGTCGCCCTCCTCGATGCCCCGGCCGACCGTCGGGCCGTCGATGGCGATGCTGACGCGCTCGCCGGCGCGCGCCTCGTCGACATCATCGCCCTGCTTCTGGATCCCGGAGAGGTCGCCGACGCGCTCGAACTCGTTGCCCTCGAAGAAGCCGACGTTGCGGTTGTTCTGGAGCGTGCCCGAGATGACCTCGACGCCGACGACCGCGGGGTCGTTCTGGCGGAACGTGTGGTCGGGGAGGATGCGGAAGCGGGCGGGCCGGACCACCTTGTCAAGCACCGTCTCCTGTTGCGCGCGCTGCTTCTCCTCGACGTAGCGCTCGTAGTCCTCGACCAGCTGGTAGATGACCTCGTTTTTGAACAGCTTCACGTCGGCGTTCTCCAAGTCCGACTCCGCGTTCTTGAGGAGGTCGACGTTGAACCCGAGGATCGCCTTGTGTTCGTCCTGGTTCGCCGTCTCCGCGACCGCGATATCGCGCGGCGCGATGTCGCCGACCTCGGCGCGCAGGATGGGGACCTCCGCCTCGCGCAGGGCGTTCGCCATCGCCTCCAGCGAGCCGAGGGTGTCGGCCTTGACGACGACGCCGTTCTCGGAGGTGTCGACCTCGATCTCGGCGAGCTCGGCTTTCACTTCCTCGACGACCTGGTCGACGGTGCGGTCGCGGACGACCCGGACGGGCGCCCCCGCCATCGCCTCGTCGAGGTCGGGCGCGGCGATCTTCACGCCGGCCGCGGCGCCGATCTCGCCGACCTTCTCGAACTCCTTCTCCGTGCGGATCTCCGCGAGCGGGCGCGGGCGGAGCAACGCGCGGATCTCGGTGACGATGGGCTCGTTCTGGCCGCCCACGACCACGGTGTCGCCGTTGCGGATCACACCGTCGTAGACGACGGTGTCGACGGTCGCGCCGAAGCCGCGCTCGTCTTTCACTTCGAGGACCGTCCCCTCGCCCGGCCCCGTGACGTCGATCGCCATCTCCTCTTTCATGAACCGCTGCGACAGCCCCATCAGGACGGTGAGGAGGTCGGGGACGCCCTCGCCGGTGAGCGCCGACAGCGGGACGACGCCGATGTTCTTCTGGAAGTCCTGGACGCGCCAGTAGAGGTCGGCGGAGAAGCCGGCGTCGGACAGCTGGCCGATGATCTCGTAGAGGTTCTCGTCGAGCATGGACTTCGCGCGCTCGGATTGGGCGTCCATGCTCTTCTGGATCGGCTCGCCGTCCTGCGGGTTCCACCCCGGCGTCGTGTCGACCTTGTTGGCCGCGACGACGAACGGGGTCCCGGTCCGCCGGAGGATGTCGATCGCCTCCTCCGTCTGCGGCTGGAAGCCGTCGTTGACGTCGACGACGAGTACCGCGATGTCGGCGAGCGCGCCGCCGCGGGCGCGCAGCGTCGAGAAGGAGTGGTGCCCCGGCGTGTCGATGAAGAGGAGCCCGGGGAGGTCGAAGTCGGACGGGTCGATGAGTTCGCCGGCCATCCCGGAGATTGTGTCGAGCGGGATGTCCGTCGCCCCGATGTGTTGGGTGATCGCGCCGGCCTCGCCCTCGCTGACGGCGGAGCCGCGGATCGTGTCGAGCAGGCTCGTCTTGCCGTGGTCGACGTGGCCCAGCACGGCGACGATTGGGGTTCGCAGGGTGTCCGCGTGTGTGTGGTCGGTCATATGTGATCGCCCCGAGAAGGTTATAGCATCTATTCGTCCCGGCCGTCAGTTAAGCCTTTCAAAACGCCGCCGCGAGCCGCGGCGAGCGCGGCCACCGGGTCCGTCGCCCGTCCGACGGCCCGTGGCGTTTAATACCGTTGCCCGGGACCGTGCGGGTATGGTCGACATCCTCGCGGAGAACCTCTCCGGGAAGGCGGTGATGAGCGCCGACGGAACCGAACTCGGGGACCTGTACAACATCACGATGAACCTCGAGTCCGGCGAGTTGAACCACCTCCTCGTCAGCCCGCACGAACAGCTGCGACACGAGCGCGTCGACTTCGAGTTCGACGAGACGGGGCGGCTCCGCGTACCGGTCGCGAACGTGCAGGCGGTGAAAGACTACATCGTCGTCGCCCGCTGATGCAGGTCCTCGACTCGTCCGCGTTCATCCACGAGTACACGACCGACGAGGACGTGGTCTCCATCCCGGCGGTCCACGACGAGCTGACCGGCGAGGTCGCGCTCCGCTTCGACGCGATGGAGGGCTCCGGCATGACCGTCCACGTGCCGGCCCCGGAGGCGGTCGACCGGGTCCGCCGCGCCGCGAAGGGCTCCGGCGACGCCGCGGAGTTGTCCGACACCGACATCCGGCTCATCGCGACCGCGCTGGAGCTCCACGGCGCGCTCGTCACCGACGACTACGCGATGCAGAACGTCGCCGAGCGGCTCGACCTCCCGGTCGAACCCATCGAGCGCGAGGGGATCACCGAGGAGCGCGAGTGGCGCTTCCAGTGCGTCGGCTGTAATCGCACCTTCGACGAGAACAAAGAGCGGTGTCCGATCTGCGGCAGCGACCTGACGCGGAAGAACCCGGCGTGAGCGGGCCACCGAGGCGGCGAGAGGCGATTCCATCCGGTGACCGCCCGGTCCGCACGCGAGCGGTTCGCACGCGACCGACCGATTGAACAGGCGTCGCGCCGACCGCCCGACGTGAACGCATTCGAGGAGCTGTCGCCGGACGCGCTCCGCGCCGGGCGAGCGGACGCGCTCGACGACGCGGTCGCGACAGCGCTGGCCGCCCACCCGCTCGACGGAGTCGAGACCGAGTACCCGCACTATCAGGGCGTCGTCGAGGGGCCGGACGCGCCGCCGCGCCCGTCGAAGGATCACCCCGTCTTCTACGGCTGCTTCGACTGGCACTCGGCGGTCCACAGCCACTGGGCGCTCGTCCGCGCGCTGCGGCTCGCGCCGGACCACCCGGACGAGGCCGCGATCGCGGCCGGCGTGGACGAGCGACTGACCCCCGAGCACGTCGCGAGCGAGGTCGCGTACCTCGACGAGAACCCTGGCTTCGAGGAGCCGTACGGCTGGTCGTGGCTGCTGCGGCTCGTCGCCGAGCTCGCCCTGTGGCACGACCCGCGCGCCGACGCGTGGCGCGAGACGCTCCGCCCGCTCGAAGACCGGGTCCGCCGCGGGACACGCGAGTCGTTCCTCGAGATCGACCGCCCCCACCACGTCGGCACGCACGGCAACACCGCGTTCGCGCTCGCCGGCGTGCTCGACTACGCCCGGGTCGTCGGCGACGCCGACCTCGGACGTGAGGCCGAGGCGACCGCCCGCCGCCTCTACGCAGACGACACCGCGGCGGTCGTCGGCGCGGAGCCGGTCGGCTGGGACTTCGTCTCGCCGGTGCTGACCGAGGCGGATCTTATGCGCCGCGTCCTCGACCCGGACCCGTTCGCGTCGTGGCTCGACGGCTTCCTCCCGGACCTGACCGCGCCGCCGCACGACGCGCTGCGGTCGCCCGTCGACGTCGAGCCGGACGAGGGCGACGGCGCGGCGATACACCTGATCGGCCTCAACGTCTCCCGCGCGTGGTGCCTCTCGGGGCTCGCCGAGGCGCTCGCGGGGAGGGACGGCCCCGCGGCGGTCCGGCTGCGCGAGCCGCTGGAAGACGCCGCGCGGCGCCACGCCGAGGCGGGGGCCGCGGACGTGCTCACCGACGACTACGCGGGGTCGCACTGGCTCTCGTCGTTCGCGCTGTACCTGCTGACGCGGAACGAGGGCGGGATCGCGCCGGGAACGGATTAGTCGGCGCCCGTCGACTCGGGCGCGTCGCCGTCGAGCCGGCCGGGGGCGTCGCCGTCGGCCGGGTCGGCCGCGTCACCCTCCGCGATGCCGAGGGCGTCCTCGGAGAGGTCGCTCCCGTCGAGCCGCGGGACCCGGTCCCGGAGCCGCGCGGCGGCGGCGCGGGCCTCGACGAACTCCACCTCGGCGAGCGCGCGCACCAGCGCGGCGGCCCGCTCGGCCCGGGCGCGCTGCCACGACTCCTCGCGGGACTCGTAGGTGCGGATCGCGCGCAGGAAGTCGGCCTCGGAGAACTCCGGCCAGTACGGCGCACAGAAGTAGACGGCGGCCTCGTTCCCGTTCGCGTGCCACGGGAGGAAGTTCGAGGTGCGCTCGTCGCCGCCGGTGCGGACGATCAGGTCCACGTCGCGGATCGGCCGGTCGTACAGCCGGGACTCGACGGCCTCGACGTCGACGTCCTCGGGCGCCATCTCGCCGGCGTCGACGTCGCGGGCGATGGCGCGCGCGGCGTCGAGCAGCTCGGTCCGGCCGCCGTACGCCAGCGCGACGTTGAGCGTGAACCGATCGTTGCCGGCGGTGCGCCGTTCCGCGTAGTCGACCGCGTCGCGGACGCGCGGCGGGAGTCGAGGGACGTCGCCGATCGCGCGGACGCGGACGCCCTGTTCGTGGACGCGGTCGGCGTCGGCGAACTCGCGCAGCTTGTGCTCCAGCAGGTCGAAAAGGGGCTCTAGCTCCTCGTCCGGGCGCTCGAAGTTCTCGGTGGAGAAGGCGTAGAGAGTGAGCTCCGAGACGCCGAGGTCGGCGCACCAGTCGAGGACGCGCTCGGTGGTGTCCGCGCCGGCGCGGTGGCCCTCGGGGGCGTCGTCGCCGCGCTCGCGGGCGTACCGCCGGTTCCCGTCCTGGATGACGGCGACGTGGTCGGGGACGTCGTCGATCTCGCGGCGGAGGTGTCGCCGGTACGCGCGCCCGGCGAGGCCGCGGAGTCGCTGCCACATGCTCGGGCTACACGACGCCGAGCGGTATACGTTTATGGATCGATCGGCCGAACCCCGGCGCATGGAGGCCGCCTACGTCTTTCGCGTCGCTGTCGGACTCGACCCGGCTGACGCGGCCGTCGAGCCCGACCGGTTCGAGACGACGATGGAGATCCCCGCGCCCGAGCCCGGAACGGACGGCTGGCGCTTCTTCCGCGACCGGCTGTGGCGCGGCGAGATCGGCGACGAACCGTCGTTCCGCCGCCTGGCCGCGGAGCGGTTGGGCGTCGCGTCCGCCCCGGGCGTCGAGGTGGTCGCCGCCGACTTCCGGGAGCTCCGCACCGACGAAGCCTACCGCAACGCGCTGACGGACGCGATCGCCGCGGACCTCGGCCCGTTCAACGCCGACTCGGTCGACGAGGTCCTCCGCAAGTACCTCGGGTCGTCGGTCCACGTCCGGGACTAAGCGAGCGCACGCCGTCGGGCGACCAGACGGCTCCCTCGGTGTGAGTCGCGGTCCCGCGGACCCACAACGCACTTGTCGGCCACCGGCGTAGAGGTTGATCCATGGCCATCGCCGACTACGACTTTCACCTGTTCGACCTCGACGGGACGCTCGTCGACGCCGAGTGGGAGTACACCCGAACGGTGTTCGACCGCGTCGGCGACCGGCTCGGCCGGGAGTTCTCCGACCGGGAGGCGCGGGTCCTCTGGCACGGGCTCGGCGGCTCGCGGGCCGAGACGCTGCGCGGGATCGGCGTCGACCCCGACGCGTTCTGGCCGGCGTTCCACGCGGTCGAGGACCCGGCTGCCCGCGCGGAGGCGACGTACCTCCACGACGACGCCGCGCGGCTGCTTGACCACGTGAACGAGGTCGGCGGCCCGACCGGGCTCGTCACCCACTGTCAGGAGTTCCTCGCCGACCCCGTCCTCGACCGGCTCGACCTCGGCGGGCGCTTCGACGCGGTCGTCTGCTGTACCGACGAGACGGGGTGGAAGCCGGCCCCCGACCCGATCGAGACCGCGATGGACGCGCTCGGCGTCGATCCGGGCCGCGGCCGCGGCTACTACGTCGGCGACGGCGAGAGCGACGTGGCGGCCGCCTGGAACGCGGGTCTCGACGCGGTCCACGTCGAGCGCGTCGGCCACGACGAGCGCGGCCGCTGCGTCCTCGGCGATCGGCGCGTGAGCCGCCTCGACGAACTGATCGACGGCGGCGGCCGAGGCGTCGCCGACCGGCGCGGCGAGGGACGCCCCGGCCCCAGCGACGCGTCGTGAGCGATTTATTTGGCCGCGGCGCAATCGAGGAGTCATGACAAAGTGGTTCCACAGCGGCCGCCGCCGCGACCTCTGCGCGCTGCTGTACGACCACGGCGAGCTGCGCGCGCAGTCGCTGAAGAGCCGGCTCGAGTCGCACTACGACGAGCGCATCGACCCCGGCTCCTTCTACGGGACGCTCTCGGCGCTCGTCGAGTCCGGGTACCTCGACCGCCGGACAGCGGGCATCGCCGACGTGTACGCGCTCACCGAGGCGGGCGAGACCGCCCTGCTCGACCACTACGCGTGGCTCGGCGATCGGATCAAAAGAGGCGACGACAGCGAAGGGACCGGAGGAAGCGGTGACAGCGAGGACTGAAGCGGACGGCGACCGGCCAGAACGGGACGTCCCGGATCTCAAAGATTAATAACTCTCGCGGTGTGATTTAATACATGACAGTCGTCAGCGTGTCCATGCCTGAGGAGCTGCTAGAGCGCATTGACAACTTTTCCGACGAACACGGGTACACCGGCCGCAGCGAGGTCGTCCGCGAGGCCTCGCGGAACCTCCTCGGCGAGTTCGAGGACGCGAAGCTCGAGGACCGCGACCTCATGGCCGTCGTGACGGTGCTTTTCAACTACGAGACGACGAACGTCGAGGAGCGGATGATGCGGCTGCGACACGAGGACGAGGGGATCGTCGCCTCGAACTTCCACAGCCACGTCGGCTCGCAGTACTGTATGGAGCTGTTCGTGCTGGAGGGCGAGTTAGAGGAGATATCGACGTTCGTGGGCAAGGTCCGCGCGACGAAGGACACGCTCACGGTCGATTACAGCGTCACCCCGGTCGACGAGTTCGGCCCCAGCGCGCTCGGAGACGCCGGCGCGCACGGCGGGCACGACCACGGCGAGTCCGCCGACAGGGAGGCAGAGAGTGACGAGGTGGAGAGCGGAGACGTGGAAGAGAAGGAGACGGAAGACGGCGCGGCCGCCGAGTCGAGCGGAGACGACTAGCCGAAGACGATTCGGCGGGAGCGGAGGCGAACCGTGCGACTCCGAGGCCCTCAGGCGGTCTCGGGGCGGACGGATTCGAGCGCCGCGTCGAAGTCTTCGCCGGTGATCCCGACCTCGTCGGCGTGATCGTTGGCGGCCTCGCCGTGCTCGTCGGCGACGCGCTCGATGGCGCGCATCGCCGCCGCCCGCGACAGCGAGGCGATCTCCGCGCCGGAGTACCCCTCGGTCTCGTCGGCGACGCGCTCTAAGTCGACTCCGTCCGTGAGTGGCTTCCCACGGGTGTGGACCTCGAGGATCTTGCGGCGCGCCTCGCGGTCCGGCTCCGGCACCTCGACGTGCGTCTCGAGGCGGCCAGGCCGGAGCAGCGCCGGATCGAGGGCGTCCCGCCGGTTCGTCGCCGCGAGGACGACGAGGTTCGGGTTGTCGCTGGCGCGGTCGAGCTCCGTCAGGAGCTGGGAGACGACGCGCTCGCTCACGCCGGAGCCGTCGCCGCCGGCCGCGTCGCGGTCGGTCGCGACGGCGTCGATCTCGTCGAAGAAGACGATCGCGGGGGCCGCCTGCCGCGCGCGGTCGAACAGCTCGCGGACCGCCTTCTCCGACTCCCCGACGTACCGGTCGAGGAGCTCCGGCCCGGCGACCTGGATGAAGTTCACGCCGCTCTCGCCGGCGATGGCGCGCGCGAGCAGCGTCTTTCCGGTCCCCGGCGGGCCGTACAGCAGGACGCCGGTCGGAGGGTCCGCGCCCGCGGCGTCGAACAGCGGCCCGTACGACAGCGGCCACGTCACGGCGCGCTCAAGCTCGTCTTTCGCGTCGTCGAGGCCGCCGACATCGGCGAACTCGGTGGTCGGCTGCTCGGCGACGTACTCGCGCATCGCGCTCGGCTCGACGTTCGCGTGCGCCGCCTCGAAGTCGGCCTTCCCGACCGTCACGTCGTTCAGCGCGCGCCCGTCGGCCTCGCGGGCGCGCCGGAGGGCGGTCATTGCCGCCTCCTGCGCGAGCCCCTCGATGTCGGCCCCGACAAACCCGTGCGTCCGGCCCGCGATCCGGTCGAGGTCGACGTCGTCCGCGAGGGGCATCCGGCGCGTGTGGACGTCGAGGATCTGCCGGCGCCCCGCCTCGCCGGGCACGCCGATCTCGATCTCGCGGTCGAACCGCCCGCCGCGCCGCAGCGCCGGGTCGATGGTGTCGACGCGGTTCGTCGCGCCGATGACGATCACGTCGCCCCGGGCGTCGAGCCCGTCCATCAGCGAGAGTAGCTGTCCAACGACGCGGTTCTCGACGTCGCCGCCGTCGTCGCGCTTCCCCGCGATCGAGTCGATCTCGTCGAAGAAGACGATCGCCGGGGCGGCGTCGCGCGCCTCCCGGAACTTCTCGCGGAGCTTCTCCTCGCTCTCGCCCTTGTACTTCGACATGATCTCCGGACCGTCGACGGTGATGAACGTCGCGTCGACCTCGTTGGCGACGGCGCGCGCGATGAGCGTCTTCCCGGTGCCCGGCGGGCCGTGGAGGAGGACCCCCTTCGGGGGGTCGATCCCGAGCCGGGTGAACACCTCCGGCTCCGAGAGCGGGAGCTCGATCGTCTCTCGGACGAGTTCCAGCTCCTCGTCTAACCCGCCGATGTCCTCGTAGGTCGCGCCCGCAGTGTGCTCGGCGGGCGAGGCGTCGCCGCCCTCGGGACGAGCGTCGCTCCCGGGCGGGGCGCTCCGCGAGTCGGTCGGCGCGTCGGGTCGGTCGCCGCCGGTCCCCGGTCGCGCGTCGGCGCCGTCGCTCCCGGACCCCGAATCGCCCTCATACTCGACCGAGACGTCCGTCGATGCGGTGATCCGCACGGTCCCCGCGGGAGCAGTCCGCGCGACGACGAAGCGGAGGCCGCCCAGCCGCTCGACGTGGACGGCCTCGCCCTCGGTGACGGGGCGGTCGCGGAGCTCGCGGGAGAGCGCTCGTTCGACGACCTCGCGGCTCACATCGACCTCGGCGAGGCGGCCCGGCGCGGCGATCGTCACGCGGTCGGCGTCAGCGACGTCGACGGGCGCGATCGTCACGGTGTCGCCGACCTTCACGCCGGCGTTCGCGCGGGTGTCCGCGTCGATGAGGACGGAGCCGTCGGCGGCGTCGGGACCGCCCGGCCACACCTTCGCGACGGCGGTGCGCTCGCCGCGCACCTCGACCGTGTCGCCGCTGAGGAGGGCGAGCCGCTTCCGGGCCGACTCGGGGAGCCTGGCGATGCCCCGGCCCGCGTCCCGCTTCTCGGCGGCACGCACCGTGAGCCGGAGCCCTGCGGTGTCGTTCATACCTCTCGTTCTCGCCGGCGGCTCTTTACGCTTGTCCGGCCGCGCGGCGGCCCGAAATCGTTTTGTCCGTCCCGTCGGACAGTTCCGCATCCCTGTCGCGGTCGTCGCGCCGGTCGCGGACGATCGATGACCGCTGCCCGCGTGGTGTCCCTCGATGGAAAGCGAAGTCGACGAACGGCTCGGCGCGCGGTTCGACCGTCACGAGGTCCGCCGCCGGCTCCACGACGTCCCGCCCCACGAGGTGTACGAGGTGTCGGTCGACGGCCGCCGCGCCGTCTACAAGGCGAACGTGGGGCCGACCGGGAGCGCGGGGGTCGAGGGGCGGGTGATGCGCGCCGTCGGCGACGGCACCTCGGTCCCGGTCCCGGAGCCGCTGGTCGTCGCGGACGACTATTTCGTCGCCGCCTGGCACCCCGACGCGCCCGCCCCGGAGGCGGACCACGAGGCCGACGAGGCGTGGGCGCGCGCGGCGGGGCGCGGGCTGGCGACGCTCCACGACGAGACGGCGTCAATGGTCGACGCGTACGGCGCGTTCCGCCCGGACGGGGCGCTCGCGGTCCGCGGCCGCGAGGAGTGGCGCGCCGCGGCGATCGAGTACGTCCGGGAGCGCCGCCCGGTCCTCGCCCGCTACGGACACGCCGACGTGGCCGACTGGGTGCTCGATCACCTCACGGAGCGCCCCGGCGCGTTCGACGGGGCCGGCGGACCGGTGTGCTGCCACGGGTGGGCCACGCCGGAGCACGTCGCCGTCGCCGACGGCGAGGTGAGTGTCTGGTCGACTTCGAACACGCGATCGCCGCGCCCGGCGAGTACGACTACTGGCGGACGGTGGTCCCGGCGTTCGGCCCCGGAGCGAGCAAGCCCCAGCGCGTGTTCCGGGCGGGCTACGAGTCGGTCCGCCCGCTTCCGGACGGGTTCGACCGGCGGCAGCCGCGCTACGCGCTGTTGAACGCGGTCTACTACTTCGAGTCGCTGTACGTCCAAGACCAGAGGGGGCCGGACGCGACTGCGGCGGCGGCCGAGCGGCTGCGGAGCCGCGTCGACGAACTGCTCGGCGAGCTGTCGTGACGGCGGCCGGGAGCGCGGCCGCCCGCCGACCGCAACCCCCTTCCCTCGGCCGGCCGGGGTGACTGGTATGCAACCGACGGGACACCTGCGGGGCGACGCGGTCCGCGTCGGCGGGGACGCCCGCCAGCGCTTCTACGACGCCCGGGGGTACGGGCGGCCGCTCGACGGCAACGAGATCGCGCTCTCGCGGGTCGAGGCCGCGCACCTGCTGTTCCGCGGCGACCTCTCCGGGATCGAGCTCGGGGGCGACGCCGCCGACGGGTCGGACGATCCCGTCGGCTTCGAGCGCTTCTTCGTCGCCAGCGCGGCCGCCGCCGACCGCTTCGCGGTGCGGTTCCTCGTCTACTCGGACCTCCGCGACCGCGGCTTCTACCTCTCACCCGCCCGCGAGCCGTGGCCCGGCGGGAGTGACGCGCCGAGCGACGCGGTCGACTTCGTCACCTACGAGCGCGGCCAGACGCCCGACACGGGGAAGGTGAAGTACCCGATCCAGGTCGTCGGTGAGCGCGAGTCCGTCGGGGCCGCGGGGCTCGCCGGGCGGACGCTCGCGGTCGTCGACGAGGAGTCCGACATCACCTACTTCGCGGCCGCGGCGGGCGGTGTCGAAGGGGCGACCGGCTACGAGCCCCCCGCCGACCTGACCGGCGTGCTCCTCGCCGACCGCGTCGTCCTCTGGGACGCCCCCGAGGGGCTCTACGAGCGCAGCTTCTACGGGCGGCCGCTCACCGGGCGGGCCGCCGACGTCGAGGGCGCGCTCCAGCTCTCGCTCGTCGAGGCCGCGTCGCTGGCCGCCGACAGTCGACTGTCGCTGTCGGCGTCGGTCGGAGGCGAGACCGCTGACGGCGGCGACACAGCCCGCAGCGACGTCGAGGCCGACGCCGCTGCCCGGATCGTCGCCCGCGGCCGCGACGTGGAGGGCGAGCGCTTCGACCGCCGGCTCGCCGTCTACCGGCGGCTCCGGGCGGCCGACGCGGTGCCCAAGACGGGTTTCAAGTTCGGCGCCGACTTCCGGACGTACCTCGACGTGGAGACTGTCGACGACCTGCCGCACTCCGAACACCTCGTGCGCGTCGTCGGGCCCGACCACGAGTTCTCGCCCCGGGAGCTGTCGCTCGACGTGCGCCTCGCCGGCGGCGTCCGCAAGGAGATGGTGTTCGCGCCGACCGCGATCGGGGACGGTCACCCCGCCGACGGCGACGCGCCGACCGACGCCGACGTGGCGTGGCTCTCCGTCGACCGCCTGACGCCGTAGCTCACCCCTCGACCTCGAAGGCGACGACGTACGTCCGGTTGTTCGCCCGCAGCGAGAAGACGTGGCGACCCGGGCGGGCGAGTGTCGCGTCCCGGCGGTTCGTCGGGTCCGCGTCGGGCGCGTAGCGGAGCTCCCACGTCATCCGGTCGCCCGGCTCCAGCATCGAGACGGTCAGGTTGTGCGTCCCCGCCGGGGCGTTCGCGACCGGCCGCCACGCGGCCTCGCCGGAGTTCGATCCCTCGGCTGCCTCCCGGAAGACGACCCACCGGTCCGGGTTGACCGCGACGGGCTCGTCGCCGACGTTCGTCGCGGTGACGCGCACAGCCTCGTCGGTCCGGTCGAGCGAGAGCGAGAGGCCGCCGGCGGCGTCGCCCTGACACACCGGCTCCGCGACACGGTCTCCGTCTGGTCCGATCGCAGGACAGCCTGGGGCCCCGCCGGCCAGATAGCCGGTGAGGAAGGCGAGACAGCAGACCACGGCGACGGCGTTCCGTGACATCGCTCACGCGTCGTCCCGCGAGAGACAAGCAGGTACCGAAGGCGACGAGGATCGTTTGACCCACCGGCTCGGCGCGCGGGAGCACAAAGCATTTCAGCCGCTGCCGCGCTTCCCCGGGCATGAACGACCCCTCCGCGTCCGGCGCCTACGACATCTCGACGGTCGACCTCGACGACGACCGCTACGAGGTGAAACAGTCGCTGGTCCGCAACAAGTACGCCGTCAGCGACAGTGCCGGCGACGTTGTCCTCCGCGGGAAACAGAAGCTGCTCAAGCTGAAAGAGGAGTTCCCGTTCGTCACCGGCGACGGCGAAGACGCCTTCTCGGTGAAGGCGGGCGGCATCGTGGACATCGGCGGCAACTACGCCATCGTCGACGCCGGCACCGGCGAGGAGGTCGTCGTCTTAGACGAGGACTACTCAATCTTCGTCGAGAACTGGACGGTCCGCGACCCAGACACCGGCGAGGCGCTGGCGACCATCCGGTCGAAGAACAAGCTGCTGTCCGCGCTCCGTCACGTCGTCGGCGCGGCGAACCTGATCCCGAACAAGTACGAGATATTCGACGCCGAGGGCGGCCACGTCGGCGACATCGAGGGGGATTTCTCGATGCGCGACACCTACGCGGTCACCATCGACGACGCGAGCGACGTGCCGAAGGAGGCGGTGATCGCGGCCGCGTGTATCCTCGACGCCTTGGAAAACAAGTAGCGGCCGAGAGAGAGGGACTGCGCCGGCTACTCTCCGCCCAGCTTCGACTCGCCGACCGCGTCGTGGCCCTCGATGACCTCCGTGCCGCCCATGTACGGGCGCAGCGCCTCGGGGACGGTGACAGTGCCGTCGTCGTTCTGGTAGTACTCCAGGATCGCGACGACGATCCGCGGGACCGCGAGCCCGGAGCCGTTCAGGGTGTGGAGGTACTCCGCGGACTCGTGGTGCTCCTCGCGGTACTGAATCCCGGCGCGGCGCGCCTGGAAGTCCTCGAAGTTGGAGACGGAGGAGACCTCGAGCCAGCGGCCGCCACGGTCGGGCCCCTCGTCCATGTCGTCCGCGGGGGCCCACACCTCGATGTCGTACTTCTTCGCCTGCGTGAATCCGAGGTCGCCGGTACACATCTCGAGGATGCGGTAGGGCAGTTCCAGGCGGCGGAGCACCTCCTCCGCCTCGTCGACGAGCCCCTCGAAGCGCTCGTCGCTCTCCTCGGGCCGGACGAAGTTCACCATCTCCACCTTGTTGAACTGGTGGACGCGGACGATGCCGCGCGTCTCGGTGCCGTGTTCGCCCGCCTCCTGCCGGAAGTTGGGCGTGTACGCCTGGTACTTCAGCGGGAGATCCTCGCCGAGGAGGATCTCGTCGCGGTGGAGGTTCGTGACGGGCACCTCCGCGGTCGGGAGCAGCCAGAGGTCGTCGTCGTCGTAGTCGTCCTCGTTCGACCCCTCGACGCGGTAGGCGTCCTCGGTGAACTTCGGGAGTTGCCCGGTGCCGCGCATCGACTCGGAGTTGACCGGGATCGGCGGGAACACGTCCTCGTACCCCTGCTCGCGGTGGACGTCGAGCATGAACTGGATCAGCGCGTGCTCGAGGCGCGCGCCGTCGCCCTTCGCGACGTAGAAGCCGCCGCCGGCGACCTTCGCGCCGCGCTCGAAGTCGAGGATTTCGAGGTCCTCGCCGAGGTCGTAGTGCGGCTCCACGTCGGCGGTGCCCTCGCGGAGGTTGTCAAACCCCTCGCGGCGTACCTCGACGTTCTCCGACTCGTCCGCGCCGACCGGCACGGAGTCTTGGGGGATCTGCGGCAGTTCGAGCAGCGATTCCTCCAGTTCGCTCTCCAGTTCGTCGGCGCGCGCCTCGACGTCTTGGAGCTCCGACTTGAGCTCCTGGGAGCGCTCGATCGCCTCCTTCGCCTCCGCCTCCTCGCCGGCGGCCTTCAGCTCGCCGATCTTCGAGGAGACCTCGTTGCGTTCGTGGCGCAGGTCGTCGCCGCGCTGTTTCAGCTCTCGCCACTCCTCGTCGACGTCGAGTATCCGGTCGAGGTCGACGTCGACTCCCTTGTTCGCGAGCGCCTCGCGGACGACCTCGGGGTTCTCCCGGACGAACTGTCGAGACAGCATTTGTCGAGGGTTCCGCGGGGCGACTCAAAACCGTATCGGAGCGGCGGCATCGGTTGCCACGGAGCCTCGTGGCGGGTCGACGTTAGACGCGCTCGCGGCGCGGCCGTCGCGCGTCACGGGTCAGGGGATGAACGTGAATGTGCCGAACGCCATCAGGACCGCGAGCGCGGCAACGACGGCGCCCATCACGCGCATCATGAGGATCCGGGTGTCGCTGGGCTCGATCCGCTGCGTCGAGCCGTCGGGCGATCGGGTCTGCCAGCTCGTCATCTTCCGCGGGAACGCCGCCATCGCCAGCGCGCCCGCCGCGACGAGGAGGGGGACGGCGACGAAGAACAGCCGGAAGGGTGCGGGGAACATTCGCGCGGGGGTTCTCTCGCGGGCCAACAAAGCGTTACGGAATCGAGGTGTCCGACGGATCTCCGCGACGGTTCGCGGAGGATCAACGCCCTCAGTACCCGCCCGGCAGCGCCATCCCGACGGCGAGCGCGACGAGCGGGACGGCGGCGACAACCGCGTACCACGCGCCGGCGGCGACGAGGAGCGCCCACGTGGAGGCGCCGTACCCGGCCGGGTCCCAGTCCACGCCAAACCGCGGCAGCCCGGCGACCGCGGCCGAGGGCGCGACGAGAGCAACGAGGACGGCACCGAAGAGCGCCGTCGAGAGGAACCCCTCGCTCCAGGCGGGCCCCGCTTCGCCGGCGCGCGCGACGGTGAGTCCGACGCCGGCGACGTACGGGACGGAGAGCCCGATCGCGACCGCGAGGTACGAGGGAAGGACCCGCCCCGTCGGGGGGAGCGTCCCGAACAGCGCTCGGAGGCGCGAGGCCGCGAGGAACGGCGCGCACAGCCCCGCGACGACGAGCCCGGGGAAGACCAGCAGCGTGAGCGCCCACAGCCATCCGACAGTCAAATCGACGACCGCGGGAACCGTGGAAGGCGGAACGGACGGAACGGAGGAGAGCGGAACCGACGGCGCGGGGGCGGGAGAGACCATGCGCGAGACGAGCCGCCGCGGGCGACAAACCTCTTGTGGTGACCCGCGAGGCGTCGCCGTCGCGGCCGGCCGCCGCCCGCCCGGAACCACCAGCGTTTATTCCGCTCGCCGCGACCGGCCGACAACGATGCTCATCACGGGCGCGACGCTGGCCGACGGCCGGGTTCGAGACGTGCGTATCGGCGACGACGGACGGATCGACGCGGTCGCCGAAGGGCTCGGGGCCGACGCCGGCGAGAGCGTCCTCGAGGCCCGCGGGAGACACCTGCTGCCGGGCGCGGTCGACGTCCACGTCCACTTCCGCGAGCCGGGCGGGAGCCACAAGGAGACGTGGGGCTCCGGCTCGCGGAGCGCCGCGGCCGGCGGCGTCACGACCGTCGTCGACCAGCCGAACACCTCGCCGCCGACGGTCGACGGCGAGGCGTTCGACGAGAAGGCCGCGCTCGCCGCCGAGTCGCTCGTCGACTACGGGATCAACGGCGGCGTGACCCCCGACTGGGACCCAAACGGGCTGTTCGACCGGTCCCTGTTCGCGCTCGGCGAGGTGTTCCTCGCGGACTCGACCGGCGACATGGGGATCGACGCCGACCTGTTCGCCGACGCGCTCGACGAGGCGAGCGCCCGCGACGTCCCCGTCACCGTCCACGCGGAGGACGCGACGCTGTTCGACGACGGGGCGCTCGACGGCGACCTCGGCGGGGTCGGGACGGCCGCGACCGCCGACGCGTGGTCCGCCTACCGGACGGCCGACGCCGAGGTCGCCGCGGTCGAGCGCGCGCTCGCGGCGGCCGCGGACCGCGACGCGCAGGTCCACGTCGCGCACACCTCGACGCCAGAGGCGGTCGACGCCGTCGTCGCGGCCCGCGAGGACGGGTCGGGGGAGGGTGACGCCGAGAGATTCGACGACTCCCCTCGCGTCACCTGCGAGGTGACGCCGCACCACCTCTACCTCTCCCGGGAGCGGGCGCGCTCGCTCGGCACGTTCGGGCGGATGAACCCGCCGCTCCGGTCGGAGGAGCGCCGCGAGGCGTTGTTCGCCCGGCTCGCCGCGGGCGACGTCGACGTGGTCGCGACCGACCACGCCCCACATACGGTGGAAGAGAAGCGCCGCGAACTCGTTGACGCGCCGAGCGGCGTACCGGGCGTGGAGACGCTGTACCCGCTCCTCTTGGAGTCGGCGCGGACGGGCGAACTGTCGCTCGAGCGCGTCCGCGACGTCGTCGCCGCGAACCCGGCCGAGATCTTCGGCCTCGACCGGAAAGGGAGGGTCGCGGCGGGGCGCGACGCGGACCTCGTCCTCGTGGACACCGCCGACCCCCGCGAGATCGAGGCCGCCGCGCTCCACAGCGCCTGCGCGTGGACGCCCTTCGAGGGGCTCCGCGGCGTCTTCCCCGAGGTGACGCTCGTTCGCGGCGAGGTCGTCTACGAGCGCGACCCGTCGACCGGGGCCTCGTCGTTCGGCGAGCCGGTCGGGCGGAACGTCAGGAAGTCGTAGTCGCGGGGTTCAGGGTCAGCGGCCCCGGAGGCAGGCGGATGACTCGCACCGAGATCGGCCGGCTAGCGGTCGGTGGAGGGGCCGAAACCCGCGATGCGAACGAACTACCGCCGGCGGAACGCATATGCCGTTGCTCGCCTTATCCGGGGTATATCGATGATCACGGGGAGCATTCGCACGGTCGCGTCCGGACGGGAAGCCGATCCGGACGCGGCCGGCCGAACATGACGGACCCCGGGGATCCGGCACCGATCGGAACCGGTCCGGCGGAGTCGGCCGACGCCGAGCCCGCGGGGGCGACGACCGAGGCCGCCGCGACGGACGCGCCCGAGACGCCAGCCGACGTCGCCGCGCTCGCGGACCGGATCGTCAGTGAGGTCGAGGAGGTGATCGTCGGCAAGCGCGAGGCGGTCGAGCACGTCCTCGTCACCGTGCTGGCGCGCGGCCACCTCCTCGTCGAGGACGTGCCCGGCGTCGGGAAGACGACGCTCGCGAAGTCGGTCGCGCGCTCGATTGACGGCTCGTTCAAGCGCGTCCAGTTCACCCCCGATCTGCTGCCCTCCGACGTCACCGGCGTGAACGTGTTCAACCGCCGCACCGACGAGTTCGACTTCCAGCCCGGCCCGGTGTTCGCCAACGTCGTCCTCGGCGACGAGATCAACCGAGCCCCGCCGAAGACGCAGTCGGCGCTTCTGGAGGCGATGGAGGAGAACCAAGTCACGACCGACGGGACCACCCGCAAGCTGCCGGACCCGTTCTGCGTGATCGCGACCCAGAACGACGTGGAGCCGGGGCAGACGTACGAGCTGCCGGTCGCGGAGGTGGACCGCTTCATGAAGAAGATCCGGCTCGGCTACCCCGACACCGAAGACGAGGCGGCGATCCTCGGCCGGCTCACGGGCGACCACCCGGTGGACTCGGTCGAGCCCGTGGCGACGATCGGCGACGTGCGGGCGGCCCGCCGGATCGTCGGGGAGATCGAGGCCTCCGAGGCGGTCCGGGAGTACGTGGCCCGGCTCGCGGTGTTCACTCGCCGGAACGCGCGACTCGGGGCGAGCCCGCGCGGGAGCCTCGCGCTGGTCCGCGCCTCGCAGGCGCGGGCCGCCCTCGAGGGGCGGGAGTACGTGATCCCCGACGATGTCCAGACGGAGGCCCCGACGGTGCTCTCCCACCGGATCCGGACCGAGTCGGGCGGGACCGACGGCGCGGACATCGTCAGCGACGCGCTCGACCGCATCCGGGTGGAGTGACACCACGATGACGCCGACGCCCCCCACGCACCGATGACGCCCGCACTCACCCGCCGGGGACGCGTCGCCGGCCTCGTGGGCCTCGTCGCGGCCGCCAGCGGGATCGCCGCCGGGGGGCGCGCGCTCGACGCGATCGTGATCCCGGTCGCCATCGCGCTCGCGGCCGGCTACGTCCAGGTGTCGCGCGTCGACGTCCCCGCCGTCCGCCACGTGACGCCCGCGGACGGGTTCGTCGGGGAGACGCGGGAGGTCCGCCTGGAGTTCGGGCCCGACGTGACCGGCGACACCAAATCCTCCCGCTCGTTCCTCGCCGACGTGTTCGTCCGCGTCGACGATGGGCTCGACGGGCCGACGGCGCCGATCCGGGCCTCCGTGGGCTCGGAGTCGGTGTCGTACCGGGTGACGTACCGCGAGCGCGGCGAGCGGACCCTCGGCCCGATCGAGCTCACCGTCACCGACGTGTTCGGGCTCTTCGAGCGCGAGCTGGTCGTCGACGAGACCGACGCGGTGACGGTGTACCCGCCCCGCGACCCGATCCCGGCCCGGTTTCGCCGGGCGCTCCATGCGGCTGACGCGGTCGACGTGAGCCGGCAGCGCGAGGAGTTCGACCGGCTCCGCGAGTACACCCGCGGGGACGCGGTCCGCGACGTCCACTGGGCGACGACCGCCAAGCGCGACGAGATCGTCGTCAAGCAATTCTCGGCCGAGACCGCGCGGAACCGCGTGACGATCGCGGGCGGGACGGAGGTCGGCGGCGGCGAGGAGCTGTCCGGGTTCGGCGCCGAGGACCGCTCTCCGAGCGCGGCGGCGGCCGACGAGCTCGCCCGGGCGACGGTGAGCCTCGTGCTGGCGCTGCTCGACGACGGGGTGCCGGTCGATGTCCGGCTCCCCGCCGGGCGCGTCTCGGCGTCGCCAGGCGACCGCGGCCGGCGCGAGGTGTTGGAGCTCGCGGCGCGGACCGGACCGGGGGCGGTGGCGGGCGACGAGGCCGACGTGACGATCATCGCCGAGGCCGACGGCGCCCGGTTCCGCACGGGCGACCGGTCGGCCTCCTTCGACGACCTGCGCCGGGAGGCCGAGGGCGAGCGTCCGGCTGACGGCGACGTCGGATGGAGCCGGACCGACGGAGCGGCGGACAGACAGGGGGTGGCGTCGCCGTGAGCCGCGACGCGCCCGCTCGGGAACCCCGCGCTCGTTCTGATCCGCCCGGAGACGACCGGCGGCTCGCCGACCCGGCGGCGGTCGGCGTCGCGGTCGTCGCCGCGGCGTACCTCGCTGTGTTCTTCGAGGTGGCGAACGTCGTCGGCGGGACGGCCCGGACCGCGGCGGTTGTCGCGGTCGCCGGACTCGGCGGGCTCGCGCTGGCGCGCGTCATCGGTGAGCGGGCCGCCATGATATTCTCCGGCGGGATCTTCGTCGCGGGACTGCTGGCGTACTTCTTCGCGGTCCCCGAGAGCCAGCGCGCGCTGTTCACGGTCCGGAGCGTCGCCCTGGACGTGCTCGCGCTGTCAACCGGGCTCTCCGTGCTGCGGCTGGCGCTCGCGGACGTCTGGGTGCTCGCGGTCGCGCCGGTGCCGACGTTCCTCGTCGGCTACTTCGCGGGGCGGGGCCGACACGTCGCGGCCGCGGCGGTCGCGGGCGGGACGCTCGGCTTCCTCGTGCTCACAGGCGACGCGGGCACGGGGGCGGCGGTCGCCGGCGTCGTCGGCCTCGCGCTCGCCGTCGGTCTCTCGACGCTCGCGACCCCGAGCCGGCTGCGGGGTCACGCGGGCACGTTCGCGCTGATCGTCGCGGCGATGGTCGTCGCGAGCGCGACCGTCACCGTGGTCCCGGGGGGCGCGGCGGTGCCGCTGGGGATCGACCGGGGCACGTCGACGCTGGAGTCGAGCCTGAGCGGCGACGACGAACTGGAGGTGGTCGGGTCGACGCGGCTCTCCCCGGAGGTCCGGTACACGATCGAGAGCCCGGTCGAGCGGAACTGGCACACCGGGGCGTACGACACCTACACCGGCGACGGCTGGGTGCGGACCGGCGAGCGGTCCGCGGTCAACGGCACGCTCGCTGGTCCGCCGGGCGAGAGCGAGCGCGTCGAAACGACGGTCACCGCCGAGGCCGAGTCCGGCGCGTTACCCGCGCCGTGGAAGCCGGTCGGCGCGTCGGGCGGCGGGACGGTGGAGGTCGACGAGCGGGGGAGCCTGCGGCTCGCGGAGCCGCTCGATCTGGGCGACGAGGTGACCGTCGAGAGCCGCGTGCTCGACGCCGACCCCGCGACGCTCCGCAACGCCAGCACCGACTACCCCGAGGCGATCGAGGAGCGGTACACGCAGCTCCCGGAGAGCACGCCGGAGCGGGTGGGCGACCGAACCGAGGAGATCGTTGCGGCCGCGGGCGCGGAGTCGCCGTACGAGCAGGCGGCCGCGGTCGAGGCGTACCTGCGTTCGGAGTACGCGTACTCGCTGACCGTCGAGCGGCCCGAGGGCGATGTCGCCGACACGTTCCTCTTCGAGATGGACGCCGGCTACTGCGTCTACTTCGCGACGACGATGGCGGCGATGCTGCGGTCGCAGGGGGTCCCGACTCGGTTCGAGAGCGGCTACACCACCGGCCAGCGGGTCGGCGAGGACGAGTACGTCGTGCGGGGGCAGAACGCCCACACGTGGGTGTCGATCTACGTGCCGGACCACGGCTGGGTCGCGTTCGACCCGACGCCGTCCGATCCCCGGGACGAGGCGCGGGACACCCGGCTCGCGGAGGCGCGTGCCGACGGCGCGGAGGACGTCGACACCGAGGCGTCGACGCCAAACCAGACGCTGGAGGTGGATCCCAGCACGGGCGGCCCGAACACCGCTGACGGCGGCTCGGGGGAGAACTCCATTGAGAACGGCACGGCCGATCCGGCAGCGGGAGGCGCGAACGCGACCAACGGCTCGCAGGGGTCCTCTTCCGCCGACATCGCGCGGCTCGAAGGCGGACCGGCGGGCGGCGTGTCGGCGAGCGACAGCCCGAACGTCGAGGCCGACGGCGGGTCGACACCGCTCCCTGACGGGGGGACCGCGCTCTACTGGCTGCTCGTGGCGGCGCTCGGCGTCGCGGGCGCGCGGCGGACCGGCTTCGGGGACGGGGTGAGCCGACGGGTCGGACCGGTGCTCCCCCGGCTGCGCCGCGATCCGGCGACGGACGCGAAGCGGGCGTTCGCCGACCTCGAACGGCTGCTCGCCGGGCGCTACCGCGAGCGGCGGCCGGGGGAGACGCCGCGGAGCTACGTCGACGCGATCCGGACGCTCGGCGCGGACGAGCGCGTCGAGACCGTCGCGGCGGCGTACGAGCGCGCCGCGTACGCCGGGTCGGTGACTCGCGACGAGGCCGACGAGGCGCGCCGCGCGGTGCGCCGGCTCGCCGTGGAACGACTGCCGCTCGTCGGGCGGTTCGTCCGCTGACGGGGGGCTTCCCGACACTATTTAATATGGGCATCCTGTAGACTCAGGCTGTAATGTCGGAAGTCTGCTCGACGTGCGGACTGCCCCAGGAACTCTGCGTCTGCGAGGACGTCGCGAAAGAGTCCCAGCAGATCAGCATCCGCATCGACGAGCGCAGGTACGGTAAGGAGGTAACGGTCATCGAAGGATTCGACCCGAAGGACGTGGACCTGAGTTCCCTCTCGTCGGATCTCAAGTCGAAGTTCGCCTGCGGCGGCACCGTCGAGGACGGCGCCATCGAGCTCCAGGGGAACCACTCGGGTCGTGTGGAGGACTTCCTCCGCGACAAGGGTTTCAACGTCGCGTGACCGTCACCTGACCGTCCGCCGTCGAGCGTCGGTTCGAACCGCTGTCGACTCCGTTTTTGTCGAGTCGCGTCCGCGAGCGACTGCTCTATCGACCCACGCGACCGTTCGGCGCGGCGCACGTGACCGCCGCGAGCCGTCTCACGCGACCACGACCGCCCGGCCAACAACGAACGCTGCCGCCGCGAGGAACGTGCCGTACTTGAAGTGGCGCTGCGCGGCGGCGGGGTCGGCGAAGCTCTCGTAGGTCGCGGACAGCATGACCGCGTCGGCGACCGCGACGATCGCGAGGTACGCCGCGCCGAGCGTCCCAGAGAGGTACGGCAGCGGGCTGACGGCGACCGCGACGACGAGCGCGGCCGCGCCGATCCACAGCGCGCGGCGCTCGCCGACCGCGATGGGCAGCGTGGAGAGCCCCTCCTCGCGGTCGCCGGCCACGTCCTCGACGTCTTTGATCACCTCGCGCGTGAACGTCGAGAGGCCCGCGAGCGCGGCGAGGACCACGACGGCCCGCGGGCTCCCGACGGCGGCACCGCCGAACAGGAACGTCGAGCCCACGAGGTACGCGACGAGGGCGTTGCCGAGCCCGGGCGTCCCCTTGAACAGGCTCGTGTACGTCACAAGGGCGACGAGGTTCACGGCGGCGATGCCGATCGCCAGCGGCGGGAGGGTGACCGCGGCCGCGACCGCGACGGCGAACCAAACGGTCGCGGTCGCGAGCGCGCCCCGGGGCGAGACCGCGCCGCGGGGGATGGGTCGGTCAGGGCGGTTGACCGCGTCGATCTCGCGGTCGAAGTAGTCGTTTATCGCGTTGCCGGCGGCGACCGCGAAGGCGGTCGTCAGGGCGGCGAGCGCTGTCGGGAGGCCCGCCCCGGCCGCGCCCGCGACGAACGCGCCGGTGGCGGTGAGCACCCCGGCCGCGACGCAGTTGCCGAGGCGGGCGAGTTCGACGATACCGCGGAGCGTGTCTCGCACGTCGTCCGCGTACTCCCGCCCCCGAGGAATAAACGGTGCGGGATCGGGTAGACGACGTACCGTCGGGGGCGCGCAGCGGTCGTCCCGTCGGCGTATCGTCCGCCGATCGCCGGGACTCCCGAAGGTGTTCGCCCGGACCCGCGAGAGCGCGGGGCGGACCCCCACGAACGTTTATCACGTGCGAAATGAAATACCCGCGTATGGCTAAGGGCCTAGACGTCGGTACGATGAACATCCTCTCCGGGCGACAGGAGGGCGCGGAGACGGTGTTCGTACAGCAGCGGAACTCGTTCGTCGAGATCGAGTACAGCGACATGGCCGAGCAAATGCTCTCGCGGAGCGAGGTCCTCCACATCCGCAAGGACGACAAGGTGTACGTCGTCGGCGACGACGCGCTGAACTTCGCGAACATCTTCAACAAGGAAACTCGACGGCCGATGCAACACGGCATCCTCTCAAGCGAGGAGGCGTCGGCGATCCCGATGATCAAGCTGATCACCGAGCAGGTGGTGGGCGAGCCTTCGAAGCCCAACGAGCGGCTGTTCTACTCCAGTCCCGCGGACCCGATCGATTCCGGGCTGACGACGCTGTACCACGAGAAGACCCTCGAGTCGATGCTCGGCGACATGGGGTACGACCCCGAGCCGATCAACGAGGGGATGGCGGTCATCTACTCCGAGCTCGCCGACAACAATTTCACCGGGCTCGGGATCAGCTTCGGCGCAGGGATGACGAACGTCTGTCTCGCCTACTACGCGGTGCCGGTCATGAAGTTCTCCATCGCCCGCGGGGGCGACTGGATCGACGAGCAGACCTCACAGGCGACCGGGACCCCGGTCGACAAGGTGACGAGCATCAAGGAAGACGACTTCGAGCTCGACTTCCGCACCGACGTGGGTGGCGTCGAGGGCGCGCTCGCAATCTACTACGAGAACCTGCTCGATTACGTCATCGAGAACATCACCCGCGAGGTCGACGAGGAGGACGTCGAGGAGGGGCTCGACGTGCCCGTCGTCGTCACCGGCGGCACCTCCAGCCCGAACGGCTTCGAGGACCTGTTCGCCGACCACCTCGCGGACGCGAACATCCCGTTCTCGATCAGCGGCGTGCGCTCGGCCGACGAGCCGATGTACAGCGTCGCCAGCGGGGCGCTCGTCGCCGCCCGCTCCGAGGAGGGCGAGGAGGCCGAGTCCGGCGGGACGAGCGAGCCGGCCACCGAGGAGGCCGCCCCCGAGTCCGAGGACTGAGCCGCCGCCGCGAGAACGCGTCGCCGCCGCGAAAGCGACCCCGACCGATTTTTCAGGCCCCCGCGACGTCGCGCCGGATCCCGGGAATCTGCCGAAAAGTAAAAACCGCGCCACCCGTACGGGCTGCCATGTCCGACGTCGCCGGTGCCGACGGGGGGCGTCGCCTGCGGGTCGACCTCGACGTCGACCCGACCGGCGACGGCGGCTGTCCGATCGTCTCCGAGGCGGAGTCGGCCGCCGAGGTCACGGTCAACGCCGTCGGCGACGAGTGCGTCGCCGACGTGACTACGCCGGGCGGCGACGTGCGCCGCGGGACCGGCGAGGTCGACGAGGACTGCCTCTGTCACGCGTTCGCGCGGCTCGGCTACGCGCCGCACTTCCGGCGCGTCGAGGACGAGACGATACTCGTGACCGCGTACGTCGACGACCGCGACGCCGTCCGCCGGCTGGTCGAGGAGCTCCGGGCCGTGGTCGACCGGGTGCGGCTCGTCCGGCTCGCGGTCGTGGAGGGCCCGGACGCAACGGAGCAGGTCACCTTCGACCTCTCCGCGCTGACGCCGAAACAGCGACGCGGGCTCGAGCTCGCGGTGGTCCGCGGCTACTTCGACGACGACCGCGACGTGCGCCTGAGCGAGCTGGCCGACGAGCTCGGCATCAGCAAGTCGGCGCTCTCACAGCGGCTCCGCACGGCGCAGGCGAAGCTGGTCACCGACGTCTTCGACGGCGCGGAGCGGCCAAACCCCTCTTGAAGCCGTCCACACGTGAAGCGAGGGACCGAGGGGGCGGCGACCCCATCGCTCGGCCATGAGCGACGACGATTCCCCGGTCGTCGAGCCGATCCGCGACGACGACGCCGCCGAGCTCGTGCGCGACGCCATCGGCGTCGCCCGCGGTGAGCTGCCCGCGGAGCGCTTCTCAGCGAAGTACGGGACGGGAGACGGCTCGGGAAGCGAACGGGAGTGAGTCGACGGCGGGGCGGCTCAGTCGTCGGCGGGGGCGGAGCGGTCGGCGGCGTCGATCCGCGCGAGCGCCTCCTCGCCGGCGCGCTCCGACTCGGTGAGGTAGCACTTCGGGTCGGGGGCGAACGGGTCGCCGTGCGCCGAGAGCGCGCGGAGCCGCGAGCCGCCCCGACAGACCGACTGGTACGCGCAGTCGGCGCACCGTCCGGAGAGGCGGTCCTCCCGCTCGCGGAGCCCGGCGAGGAGCGGGTTCGACTCGTCGGACCAGATCGCGCCGAACGAGCGGTCGCGGACGTTCCCGGGTGAGTACCCCTGCCAGAACTGCGTGAGATGGACGTTGCCGACGGGGTCGATGTCGGCGACGCGCTCGCCGGTCGGGTCGCCGCCGTTGCGCTCGAGGTACCGGTAGATGAGCCGCGCGCGGTCTTCGCCCATCTCGCGGTCGGCGTATTCGACGAGGTGGCCCGCGTCGGCGTAGTTGCCGACGAGGAGCGTCTCGATCTCCTCGCCGCGGTCGTGGTACTCGCGGGTGAGGTCACAGAGGTCGGTGACGGCCCGCCGGGTCGCCTCCGGAGAGAGGTCCACGTCCGCGATGTCCGCGCCGCGGCCGCCGTAGTCGAGGTGGTAGAAGCAAAAGCGATCGACGCCGACGTCGGCGAGTAAGTCGATGACGCCGGCGAGGTCGTCGACGTTGTGCTCGGTGATCGTGTACCGCAACCCCGTCTTGAGCCCCACGTCGAGGCAGGCCTCGATCCCGCGGACGGCGGCGTCGAACGCCCCCTCCTCGCCCCGGATGCGGTCGTTGCGCTCGGGGAGCCCGTCGACGGAGACGCCGCCGTACTTGAGCCCCGCCTCCTTCAGCTCGCGGGCCCGCTCCCGGGTGAGGAGGGTCCCGTTCGTCGAGAGCACCGGCCGGATCCCGCTGTCGGCGGCGTACGCGACGAGCTCCGTGAGGTCCTCGCGGACGAGGGGTTCGCCGCCGGAGAAGAGGAGCACTGGCACGCCGAACTCGGCGAGGTCGTCGATGAGCGCCTTCCCTTCGGCGGTGGAGAGCTCGTTCGGGGCGCCCGCCTCGTCCGCGCCGGCGTAGCAGTGCTCGCAGTAGAGGTTACACCGCTTCGTAGTGTTCCAGACGACGACCGGGCGCTGCTGTTTCTCCTCGGTGATCTGCGGCTTCTTCGAGCCGTCGGCCGCGTCGTAGCGGAGCCCGTCGCTCTCGGCGTCGAGCCCGCAGAGCAGCTTGCTGACGGAGATCATCGCTGCCCCCCCGCGTCGTCGGCGTCGACCGCGTCGGCCGGGGGCGCGCCGCCGCAGGAGACGGTCGGCGTCCCCTCCGTCTCTTCGTAGACGCGCGGCTCGTCGTCGTCCGCGTCCTCGGCGCTCGCGCCGCCCTCGGCGTCGTCCGCGAGCGCCTCCGCGGAGAATCGGGACACCTCGGCGGCCGGGCACACCCACACGTCGCGGGCGTACCACGCGAAGAGCTTGCTCGCCTCCTCGTGGGCGGCTTCCGGCGTCGGCGCGGCGACCGTGCCGACGTGCCGGAGCGGGTCCGACTCCGCCTCGCGGACGAACACCTCGAAGCGGCGACCGTCGGCCGACCGCGGCCCGTTCGCGTTCTCGCGTCGGTCCGTCTTCTCGACCATACCCTCCGTACGGACGGTTCCCCGAACGGGGTTTCGCGCGTTCCCACGGCCGCGAAATTCAGCCGAATGTATTCGGTTGGGACGGCGGCGCGGTCGACGCTCGAAGCGACGGACCGGTCGCTCTCGGCTCCGAGGGAAGTCGAGGACCGCGCACGCCGCGATCCCGTGTGAAAACGGCCGTTACCGAAGGAGAAACCCGATCAGATGACGCGGTTCTGCAGGTAGTCGAGGTGTTTCGCGTTGTAGACGATCTTGACCTCGTCGGTAGCCGGGCTCCCGATACAAGTGAGACGGACGTTCTTCTCTTCGACCTCCTCGTCGGAGAGGATCTGCTGCATGTCCATCTCAATGTCGCCTTCCTTGACGATGGAAGCGCAGTTCGCGCACGCGCCGGCGCGGCACGAGAAGGGCCAGTCGTAGCCCTGGGCCTCGGCCGATTCGAGGATGTACTCGCCCTGGTTCACTTCGAGGGTACCGTAGTCTTCGGCGTCGAGGCCGGCGTCAGCGGCCTCCTCGAAGAGGTCGTCGTCGTCCATCGACCAGCCGTGGTCGTCGAGCACTTCGTAGTTGAGGTATTCTACTGTGGGCATCATCAGACTGTTTGGTGCCCACGTCATTAGGCTTTGCTGTTCTCTGGTCGACGACCCCCGAAAACGCGCGTCGCGACCGAACACGTTCGTCTCGATTCGACGTCGAAATCGGCCGTCTGACGGGGTCTTTCTGCCGCGCTCCTCGGGCGGCGTCGTTCGCGTCGGTTCGGGTAATAAACCGTTATCACGACTGATACGCCATGAGTAACAATAAATACCGTACGGCGCTCAGCACGTACCGATGGGAGAGTCCGTCGTCGCCGACTTCGTCGGCCGCGTCCACGCGGCGAGCCTGGAGTCCGACGAGCCGGCGACCGGTCGCGTCCTGTTGAGCCAGCGACGGCTCGTCCTCGCGACGGACGACGGGAAGGAGACGGTCCCGCTCTCGCGGGTGTTCGACGTCGTCGTCGGGAGCGTCCCGGGCGAGCTGCGCTCGTTCTTCAACGACAGCGTCACGATCGCGTACGAACGCGACGGGTCGCGGCGGTCGGCGCTCGTGGAGGGCGAACCCGACGACATGGACAAGTTCGTCAGGCTCCTGTTCAAAACCCTGCTGCGGAACGTCACCGTCACCGTGCGGCACCCGGCGAAGGTCGGTGGACGCGTCACGGACGCGACCGACCACCGCGCCTCGGTGTCCGTGTCGCCGGGCGAGATCCGATTCGGCAACTGTCCGGAGCCGTTCACCGTCGACCTCTCCGCGGTGATCGACTACGAGCGCACCGACCGCACCGTCGGCGGGAAGAAGCGCCCGGCGCTCGTCTTCGAACACGTCGCCGACGACCGGACGGTCACGTCGATCACGACCGTCCCGAACGAGCGCGCGCTCAACATCCTCGGCCGGTACATCAAGATCGAGTACGACGAGGCGATGGAGGAGTTGGAGTCGTTCGACCCGACCGAAGAGCAGCTGGAGATCCTCGTCTCCATCTACTCCGCCGGCGGCGAGGCGAACATCGCCGACGTCGTCACCGGCGACGTCACGCAAACGTCGATGATCCTCGACACCCTCCGGGAGGAGCGCCTCGTCGCCGACGGGGACAGCGGGACCACGCTCACCCGCAAGGGGCAGATGATCGTGAGCTCGTACCTCGAGTCGGTCAACGCCTGAGGGCCGAACGCGCGGTTCGGGGCCCGACGCGACGCTTCCGCTCGGGGGGAAGTTTCATAGTCGTGTACCCGTAGGTATCTCTCATGCGAGACAGCAACCACCCCGGCGACGAGTCGGCGCTCGACGCCGCGGTCCGCGAACGGGGACTCGACGCGTCCGACGGGGCGGGGGAGGCCAGTTCGCCCGCGGGCGAGACGCCGGCGGACGACGCCGGCGGTTCGGGCCCGCGGGTCGCCCGCGTCCCGGAGCACCACGCCCACGACACGTTCTCCGTCGATGGGATCGACACCGACCGACGCGAGGGGCTACTGGAGGCGGTCCTGCGCGACGTCGACGGCGTCAGCGCCGCCTCGGCGACGCGGCGCAACGGGACGGTCGGCATCCACCACGACCCGTCGCTCTCGCGGGACGCGCTCCGCGAGGTGCTGACCGAGTGCGGGCTGGTCGTCGCGTCCGGCGACGACGCGTTCGAGTCGCGGCGCGCCTCGCAGTTCGCGTCGGCGCGCGTCGCGGTCGCGACCCTGTTCGGCCTGATGGTCGCGACGCCGTACATCGCGGTGCTGTACCCGACCCGCGTCGAGTGGCTGTTCTACGACCCCGTGACGGTTCAGTACCTCCAGTCGATCCTCGACTCGCAGATGACGACGCACTTCTTCATCAACCTCGGTGCGCTCTCGGGGCTCGCGTTCCTCGTCGCCTGCGGCCCGACGATCCGTAACGCGGCCGCAGCGGTGCGCGACGGCGAGTTCACCAACGAGGTCGCGTTCGTCGGGGGCGTCGCCGCCCTCTTCGGGTACAGCACGCTCACCGCGTTCACCGGCCTCGAGGGCGCGGTCCACTACGACCTGGTCGCGTACGCGGTCGTCGTCGCGACCTTCTGGACGCAGTTCGGCGTCACCGACACCGCGGTCGACCCCGCGTCGCGCGAGGAGTCCGCCGCGGAGCCGGCCGATGCCGACACGGACGACCCGGTCGCGATGACTGACGGCGGGCGCTGACGCGCTCGTCGAGTCCGCCGTCTCCGCGCTCGTTCGTCCCCGTTTCCCCGCGCTACCCCGTTCGCCTTCTCGTCGTTCGCTCGTCGCTCTCGGACAGTCACTCCGCCGCGTCCGCGCCGGCGACGGGCGTCCCGTTCTCGTCGACGGTCACGACCCCCTCGACGGTGACCTCGTCGCCGACGGCGAGGACGTCCCCCCACGAGCGCTCCGCGACGACGGTGTTGACCATCAGCCGGAAGTCGTGGTCGAAGCGGTCGCTCTCGGTCCAGTCGGGCAGCGTCTCGCGGCGCTTCCGGACGAACCGCTCGCGGAATCCGTCGATCGCCGCGCCGGTATCCGGGTCGCGGGAGGGGACGACGCAGCGCTGACACGGGTTGACGCCGATCAGCTCCGTGCCGCCGACCGCGACGCGGACCCCCTCGCCGCGGTCGGCGAACAGTCGGTCCTCGAAGAACGCGGGACAGTCGTCGAGGACGACGTTCGGGCGCAGCCGTCGTCGCATCTCCGTCGCGTCCGCCACGTCGTCGAACCACGACGCGACGGTCTCCAGCGTCGCCCGCGAGACCACCGTCGGCCCGCGGGCGGCGCGGTCGTCGGGGAAGCCCCCGGCGTCGTCGCGCACGAGATCGACCGCGTACCCGAGGTACTCGCCGACCCAGTCGGCCAGGGCGTCGCCCTCCTCGGGGAGCGCGAACGTGCGCTCGTCGGCCGGGGCGCGCTCGGTCGCCTGGCGCGCGAGCGTCACGGCCGTCGGCGTGGCGTCGGTCGGCCCGGCGAGGTCGTACTCGGCGCGGAGCCCGTGGACCGCCCGTTCGCTCTTCCCGTTGACGTAGCCGCCGCCACCGCCGACGGAGGCCGTCTCGGGGTCGACGCCGGCCTCGACGAGCGCGTACGAGCGGTCGCCGCGGAGCGCGCCTTCGGGACCGATCGCGGCGCGGTCGACGGCGACGCCGTCACAGGACTTCAGGGGGTACGCGAGGAGTTCCGCGACGCGTGTCATACCCGGGGTTCGACGGGCCGGAACAAAAGCGATCGGCCGACGGTCCGAGCGGACGGGATGTCGCGGTCGCTACTGCCGAGCTGCTGACCGCCATGACGAGCCTCTTGTACTCGCGGGATCCACGATGAGAGGATGCGAACGAGCGTCAACCTCCCCGACGAACTCGTCGACGAGTTCGATCGGGCGTGGCGGGAGGAGGGGATCGAGAACCGGTCGCGGGCGGTCCGCGAGGCGATGCGCGAGTTCGTGGAGTCGCACTCGCGACTCGAAGACACGACCGGCGAGGTCGTCGCGCTCGTCGGCTTTGACTACCGCCACCACGAGGTCATCCGGGAGCTCCACGGCGCGCAACACGAATACCAGGACGTCATCCTCAACACGAGCCACACGCACCAGGGCGAGTGGTGTCTCGAGTCGTTGTTCTGTCGCGGCGACGCCGAGCGCGTCCGACAGCTCACGTACCGGCTCCGCGACTTCGACGCCGTCCGCCGGGTGAAGGTGATGCTGATTCGAGACGGGACGGCGTAGGCCGGCGAGGCGCCCGGGGACAGTTTCCGGTTGATCGATCGCTACCGACTCTCCCGCTGCTCGACCTTGTTCAGACTTATGAGATCTACCATAGATCTCTTCGGAATTATCTACGTAGTGTCATGAAAATACGAACAGTGGGCGCCGTTGAAACTCACAGATACCGGTACTCTGTTGCGTACGTGCTGTATCCATAGCGCATATCGGTCAGCGGTCCCCCCGCTGAGAAACGGGATTAAGGATCGGTCAGTACAACCCAGTGATTGTGTTGACAGACCGACTTACGCTGCGTCTCTTGGTCACTCTGAACTGACACAATAGCACGGTATCAGACTAGATGTGACTAGTATGGAGATCACGGTCGTTTAGCGGGATCTCACAGACTGGTCTGCTAGAGGCGTGTACCACTTCTAGACTCATATACCAAACGACACTTTACGCGTAGTTCCCAATACTCGTAGTGAGGCCATGAAACCGATGAAATCAACCAGCCGAATAATAATCGCACTCGCTGTCGCTGGACTCACCCTACTCGCTGTTGCCAGCAGCGGAGCAGCAATCGCGGAAGTCACCGGGCCTTCACCCATCTCGGACGTCAGTGATGACGACTCGGTCTCGGAGAGTAACGTCACGCTCTCTGAGCAGGAAGCGATCGACATCGCCACTGACGAAATCGACGGAACCGTCAACGGGACTCAAGTTGAACTCGAGAATGAGGATGGTTCACCCGTTTATGAAGTCGAAGGCGTGACGACGGACGGCTCAGAAGTCGAAGTTGCTGTTCACGCAGACGACGGTACGGTCCTCGAAACTGAAACGGAAGACGATGAAGACGACGAAGACGAGCGGGAGAACGAACACGAAGACGACGAAAACGAGCAGGAGGACAACGAAGACGGCGATGGTGACCAGCAGGACGAACACGGAGACGACGAAGACGAACAGGAGGACAACGAAGACGATGAATAACTCGGAGTCTTAACTTCGAGACCGAATCTCAGAGTCAGCCGCCGCACGTGACGCACGAAGTACTTAGATAGCTTCCACACCCAACTGTATCAGATGGCGGAGATCGAATTGCTTGAACCGGAGACGCTCATTCGGGCCCTCACGCTTGTGGTGACGCTGGCTGTAGTCATCGTTACTGCGCTTGCCTACTACCGTACCCGGGTTAGTCGTGTTCTGGTCCTCGCACTGCTCGCAGCGCTGCTTGCAACCGATCTCTTGCTTGAGGTCGGCGACGATTTTCTCGAAGAAGGGATCCCGTACTTCGAGCTGCTCACGAGTCTGTTCGCACTCGGTATTTCCCTCCTTCTGTTATCGACCGTGGTGCGGCGTTTTGACCTGGAAGTCACGATGACGCGTCTACCTCCCACAACCGGGTCACGAAAGCAAAACTGAGATGGTTAGACGCCGCACCCATGACGCCGAAGAAGATATCCTCGAACTAGAGACGCGTAAAGAGATCTTCGAGTACGTCCAGACGAACCCTGGCGTCCACTTTAGCCAGGTGAAGCGCGATCTCGACATGGAGACGGGGCTCTTACAGCACCATCTAGACACCCTTGAACAATATGACGTACTCATGAGTCAGGAACATCAGGGGAAACGTCGATTGTTTGTCGCCGAGGAACTCACCAACGAAGAGCGCGAGATACTCTCGTCGCTCCGGTACGAAACGACTCGCCATATTCTGCTGTTCTTAATACAGGAGGAGGCAGCCCGGAATGGGTCAATCGCTGATGAACTAAGCGTGGCTCCGTCAACGGTTTCTTGGCACGTGTCACGCCTAGTTGAGGACGGGATCATTTCCCAGGTTCAGGACGGTCGAACAACGTTTTACACTGTTGCTGACGAGGAACTGACGATGTAATTACTTGTCAGATATAAAGAAAGTTTTGTCGACAGAGCGGTCGATAATGTTCTTGACTTCTGGGGGTAGGCTTGTGAGCTATGCAAAGAGCATTAAAAAGCCATTTTTATCGTATATATATGACACATTGGCTGGTATCTAGCAGAGTCATCGGAATGAGTACTAAAATGTTAAAATCACGATGACAATGCGTGGGCGATTTCTATCGGCTAGTTCAGAACCTCTTTGAAGAAGATAACATCGTTCCAGTGTTGACTACATCCTCTGTATCGGTCAACTATTCACTGACAGACACAGGGTAGATCGAAGCAATACCGCAGGATACAGCGCGCATATCGCTACTTGAAGTGGCTCTCACCTCGAATAGTCACGAGTAGAAACGAGTCCAAGTACTGTGGTCGAACACGTCTTTGAGGTATGGAACGAGTCACACCGGACGATCGGACAGAGGAGCCTGTTCATCCGGAACGCAGTTTCATCGGGGAGTTATCGACCGTGAGATGTGAAAGACCATCTTTCGAACGACACCGGACTCCGAGAGAGGCATAGCTGGTCATATCTTCCGGCTGCTGATCGACTTCAATAATCTGTACAGTGATGTGAGACCCGGCACCTATATCCACAGATATACAGATAAAGACCCTGTAACGGCTGTTCTATGATTACCTACTCTCGCGCTGCTCAACCTTGTTCAGCTCGATCAGCAGCCGGAAGATCGCCTTCACGAGGTTCGCGTCCACGTCGAAGCGCTCGGCGTTCTCGCCGGCGCGCTCCATCACGCGCTCCTCCTGTCCCTCGTCGGTGGTGGGGAGGTCGCGCTCATCTTTCACCGCCGCGACTGTGTCGGCGACGTACGTCCGGCGGGCGATCAGTTCGACTATCTCGCGGTCGATGTCCTCTATCTCGTGTCGCAGTTCGTCGAGGCTCCGGTCGTCCGCGTTGGGTGTGTCGCTCATTGGTGGTTGGTGGGTAGTGTGTCGCGGGCGCTCACTTGACGGTCGCGCCGTCGTCTCTCGTCGTCGTCCGCCGCAGCGTGCCGGGGCGGTCGGCCCACGCGTCCGCGACCGCGTCGAGGTCGGTCTCGGGGTCTCCTGGGTCCGCGACGGCGACGACGCTCGGGCCGGTCCCCGACAGCGACACCGCGGTCGCGTGCGACATCGCCTCGACCGCGGGGTCGGCGTCGAACCCGAGCGCGGCCGAGAACGCCAGCCCGTTCACCGTCATCGCCTCGCTGTACCGCCCGGCGAGCGCGAGGTCGGCGACGAGGTCCGCCATCGGCGCGATGGCCTCGCAACGGGCTACGTCGGCGTCCGCGCTGTAGGCGCGCTCGGGCGGCGTCCAGACCAAGACGTCCCAGTCGACTGCCTCGCGGGCGCGGAGTTCGTCGGCGTCGTTGTCGGTGACGGTGACGCCGCCGAGCATCGACGCGGTCGCGTCGTCGAAGGCCCCGGTGACCGTGACGCCGGCCTCGCGGGCGGCGCGCACGCCCAGCCGACAGGCCTCAAGACGGGTGACGTCGACCGCGGGGTCGGCCGGGTCGTCGCCCACGCCGAGCCCGAGCGCGTCGCAGGTCGCGAGGACGGTCGCGTTGGCGGCCGCGCTGGAGCTTTTCAACCCCGCGGCGAGCGGCACGTCGCTCTCGGTCCGGACGCGGCCGCCCTCGCCGTCGCCCCAGCGCTCGGTCGCGAGCGCGACGCAGCGCTCGATCAGGTCGGTGTCCGCGGCCGCGTCCTCGGCGATCTCGCCGTCGACGCCGTCGGCCGCCGGGTCGAGCGCGACCGTCGCGCGCGTCTCGACGTCGATGCCGAAGGCGGCGCCCGTCCCGGTCGCGAGCGCGTTCAACACGGTTCCGGCTCCGAGCGCCGCGGCCCGTCCCTCCATGCGGTCACGGCTCGCGAGCGCGGACAAAGAGGTAGCGATAACGGCGAGTCTCTCGGCGGGCGACCCGCGGCCGGTCCCCGGGATCGGAACCGCTGCGGAGACCCGAGGCGCCGGCGTCTCAGACCGGTTCGGCGCGCCTGACCGCCACGTTGACAGCGTACCGGTCCGAGTCAGCCCGGACGTTCGTCCGTCGGCTCGGGAACGTGATCTCGACGGTGAACCGTCGGGACCGCGAGCCGTCGAAGCGATCGTCGCGCGGGAACCGGCGCGAGACGTAGTCGTAGCCGACCGCCTCGCGCTCGTCCGACCCCGCCGGGGTCGCGTACGCGTCGACGCGGAACTCGACCGTCCCGTACTCGAACCGGCCGGCGTTCTCGACCGTCAGGCGGGCGGTGACCGTCGTTCGCCGCTCTCGCTCACGCGCAGCACCGAGGCGTCGGTGACGACGAGTCCCGAGCCGTCGGGACCGACCTCGTCCGGAGTCGTTTCGGCGCCGTCGCCCGACCCGTCGTCCTCTTCCGACCCGTCTCCGCCGTCGTCCGTCCCGTTGCCGCTCGTTCCGTCGTCCGTCTACCGAGTAGTCGGATCGCCTTCTTCGGACATCACGAGACAACCGGCGAGCAGCCCGGCGGTACCGACCGCGAGGACGCCGCGCCGCGTCGCCCGCCGGGCCGGACGGTCGCCGCCGCCTCGGTCGGCGGTCATCGCATCACCGTCCCGAGGACGCCGGTCGACGCGCCGACGGCGCCCGACACGAACGCCGTCGCGAGCGTCGGCACGAGCGCGTCGACGAGCCCGTGCGCCTGCGTGGCGGCGTCGCCCTGCGAGACGACGATCACCGTGACCGCGACCAGTCCGTACGCCAGCGCGCCGAGGCCGGTCCCGAGGCCGCAGGTCGTCGCCGCGGAGACGACGCCGCGGGCCCGCGAGCCGACGAGCACGCCCAAGACGCCGGAGAGCGGAACGGCGCCGACGAGGACGGTCGCGGTCGCGGCGAGGTAAGACTGCGCGACGAACACCGGACCGAACCGCGCCGTCTCGCCGGTCGCGGCGGTCGCCAGCGCCGCCTCGGCCCACCCCGTCGCGGCCGCGCCGACGATGCCAGCGCCGACGCCGACGAGCGCGAACGCCGCCGTCACGAGTCCGACCTGGTTCGCGTTCACGCGCCGGTCACCCACCCGTGCCGTAGTCGGCCGTGCCAGCCGGCCCGCTCCTCCCACGCGTCGCCGGAGAAGCCGGCCGCCAGCAGGAACTCGCCGGCTCGGACGACGTAGCCATACTGGACGCCGGCGTGCTCGTCGAAGCCGTACCGCTCGCCCTCGGCCTCGCGGTGATAGAAGCGGTGCCAAGGAGCCGGCCCGGGGTCGGTCTCGACGTCCGCGTCGGAGGAGTTCCCGTCACTGGACGCGTTCCCGTCGTCGGAGGCGTTCCCGCTGAAGTCGGACCCGGCGAGCGTCGCTTCGGGATCGATCGACGCGCGGCCGTCGGTCGAGCCGCCGTCGAGCGCCGTCGAGAGCCGCGCTTCGGCGGTCTCGGCGTCCGGGTACCGCTGGACGTACACCGGGACGCCGTCGAGTTCGCGGGCCCAGCCGCGGAACGTCTCGCTGGGTCGATTCCCCGCGGGCGGGCGCTCCACGAACGCGACGAACACCTCCTCGACGCGGTCCGCCGGCTGCGAGATCGGGCCGAGGCGAGCGCGGAGTTCGCGCCGGCGCTCGGGGGAGAAGGCGTCCCCGTAGATGCGCGGGATCCGCTCGCGGTCGATCGTGTCGCGGTCGTACGGCCGGTGCGCGAACGTCGCGAAGTTCCGGCTCGCGACGGCGAGTTCGACGAGCGTGCCGTTCGTGACGCGGCCGCGCTTGCGGTCGTCGGTCGGCAGGGGCGCGAGCAGCCGCCGGAACAGTCGGTTGTGGATCGGGTCCCCGGAGAACTCCGCCTCGACGTAGAGCGCGGTCCCGATGCTCGCGAGTTTGGTCCGGATCCGGTCGAGCTCCTCGAGGACGCGGTCGACGTCGCCGCGGGGCGCGAAGGTCCGCAGCGTCTCGACGTGGCGCTCGACGCGGCTGCGGATCCGCGGGCCGGGCGAAAAGTGGGGTTCGAGGGCGTCGCTCGCGCGGTCGCCCGCCGTCCGGATCGCGGCCGCGACGGAGTCGACCTGTGCGGCCGTGACCGCCGCCTCCTCGTCGACGGTCGCGCGGATCGAGCGGACCGTCGCGACCGCCTCGGCGATCGCGTCGCGGTAGGTCGCCACCGCCGCCGGGTACTCGGTCGCGAACCACACCGCGTCGTCGACTACTTCGCGGGTCGCGGCCGCCAGCGCGGCGTTCCTCACCAGCGGGTCGGCGTCGGTGTCCGGCGCATCGGGAGGGTCGTCTTTGTCGGGGTCGTCGCCGTCGCTCGGCGCGTCGGCGTCCGCGGCGGCGTCGGGGTACTCGACGCCCTGGACGCCGAGACACCCGGCGGTCCCGACGAGGGCCGCGCCGACGCCCAGCAGGGACCGTCGCGTCCGTTACATGACACGCATTCCCCGTGGCAGGAACTTAAATGTGGTACGCCGATTCTCGCGGTTGAATGCGCCCGAAAGCGCGGCGGTCCGGCCGCCGGCAGTCCGCGTCGCTCCGCGCGAGCCCCGAGCGCGTCCCTTTTGAGGCCGGCACCCCTAACCTCGCGTATGTCAGCGCCATCGCGCAGCGACGTGCCGCCGACCTCGATCGGCGTCGACCTCCGGGAGGAGGGCGTCGTCGTCGAGTACCTCGACGGCCGGACGACCCTCTACCGGGGCGTCCCAGAGTCGGCCGAGGGATCGGTGACCGCCGGCCCCGGCAAGGAGACCCACGTCCTCGTCACCGACCCCACCGAGACGGAGGGCGTGATGACGTACGTGAACGACTACAAGACCGACGACGAGATCCTCGAGGAGTCCGGCGTCGGCCGCGTCATCGTCGAGGACGGCGACCGCGACGAGGTGTTCCCCGGCGTGATCGTCGGCCGCGACGGCAAGCGCAACGAGGTCGTGGCCGACCCCGAGATCGCCGGCGGGCGCGTGTTCGTCTTCGTCGAGGACGGCTGGACCGAGGGGAGCTACGAGATCATCGAGGGGCCCGAAGACGGCCTCGACGCGCACCGGTGAGACCGACGCCGACGGAACCGCTCGGATGAGCCTCGCGAAACCCTGGCGCGACCTCGACCGGTCGACGGTCGGGAGCGCGCCCGACCGCTACGCGCTATACGAGCTCGGTGACGCCGACGGCGACACAGTCGGCTTCGGAGCGGGCGTCCTCCGCGACGAACTGAAGGAGGCGCTCGCGTACGGCGACGCGGCGAAGGTGCGGTGGGAGCTGGCCGACTCGCTCGACCACGCTGAGCGGCTGCTCGCGGAGCACACGGACGGCTGACGGCGCGTGGGGGAGCGCGACCGACTCGCCGCGGATCCGACTCTCGCGTCCCGACCGAGCGGGAACGACCGACAGAGGAAAGGCCGGCGGCCGCCGAGGGGGCGACATGAGCGACGAGGTCGAGACCGACGGCGGCGACGAGGTGCTTCGCGCCAGCGACATCGGCGGCGAGGGGCCGCCGATCGAGGAGAAGCCGTACAAGATCGTCTTCGAGGCCAACAAGTGCTTCGGGGCGGGGAAGTGCGCCGAGGTCGCGGACAACTGGGTGATGGACGTCATGAGCGGGATGGCGAAGCCGGACGCGTACTACATCGGCGAGGAAGACTTAGACGAGAACGTTCGCGCGGCCGAGGCGTGTCCCGCGAAGAAGGACGCGGGCGTGATCCACGTCGTCGACCGACGGACGGACGAGGAGATCGCGCCGGACCCGCACGGCGACGGGACGCTCTCGGTCGACTGGTGAGGGCGGGTCCGGATTTCCGAAAGGGGTTTCACCCCGCCGCGGATAGCCCGACTAGCGCGGGGGTGGCTGAGCCTGGCCAAAAGCGGCGGACTTAAGATCCGCTCCTGTAGAGGTTCGAGGGTTCGAATCCCTTCCCCCGCACTCCTGCGGCGAGCACTTCGCGAGCCGCAGGTGTAAATAAAGAGGGATTCGAACTGGGGAACGAAGCGAGCACAGCGGGTCGGCCTCGGGCGGCGTCGCATTACACCCCGCGACGCGGTTCGGGAAACCGGAGCCGAGGGCGTCGTAACGGATCTCACGTGTGAGAATCACATCCCCAGTATTTTGTGCTGAGAGCCGCACCGAACTGTATGAGAGCCCTACCCGCCGGACGGGAGCACGCAGGCGCGGCGTTGCTGGTCGGGATCGGCGGTGGGCTGTTCGCGACGCACGTGTTCCACGTCGTCAGCGAGGACGAGAACGTCGCGACGTTCCTGTTGGGGATCGTCGCGCCCATGCTCCTCGCCGCTGGCGTGGTGGCCGGCGCCGTCTGGCTGTGGCGGCTGGGCGTGGACGGCGAGTCCACGCTGCGGGTCGGGGGGTGGTCGGCGATCGGCGCCGGCCTCCTGGCCGCTGCGGGCGTCCTCGTGATACTGTACCAACAGCAGCACGGCGTGGTAATGGAGGAGCAGGTCTTCGTTGTCGTCGACGCGGCGTCGGCTGGGTCGCTCCTCGGATTCATCGTCGGCGTCTACGACATCCGGCAGCGGAAAGCGGAGGCGAGAGCCACCCGGCTCACCCGCCAGCTGACCGTTCTTAACCGCGTCCTCCGTCACGACATCCGCACCAACGCCAACGTCATTCAGGGGAACGCGAGCCTCCTGACAGAGGAGTCGGTCGACACGGAGGAGCGGGCCGAAACGATCAGGCGGCAGGCGACCGACCTGGTGAAGCTCGGGAAACAGGCGCGGAGCATCGAGCAGATCCTGACCACCGAAGAGGCCGATCGAGAGCCGCAGGATCTCACCGCGGCCGTCGAGACGAGCTGCGAGCGGGTCCGCCGCGACAATCCGTCGGCGGAGATCGACGTCTCGCTGCCGTCGACGCTGTCCGTCCTCGCTCATCACCTGATCGACTCGGCGCTGGCGAACGTGATCGAGAACGCGGTCGAACACAGCAACAAGGAGACGCCGCAAGTCCGCGTCGAATCTAGGTCGGTCTCGCGGAATGGGATCGACTACATCGAGCTGCGCGTCGCCGACAACGGACCGGGGATCGCCAAGAGCGAGATCGAGGTGTTGAAGCGGGGCTACGAGACGGACCTCGAACACACGAGCGGGCTCGGCCTCTGGCTCGTCAGTTGGATCGTGGCGAGCTCGGGCGGAGAGGTCCGGTTCGAGGAGAACGACCCCGAGGGCAGCGTCGTCTGCCTGCGGCTGCCGCGGCCGGAGGACGACGCACACTCCGCCACGGAATCGCAAACCGCCGCGCCCGCTCTGTAGCGCCCTCTAAGGCTGTCTTCCCGCTCGCCACGGACCCTCTCGGCGGTCATCGAGGAGGAGATCGTCGGGTACGACGACCCGTAAGCGACGGCGGCCGCTCCGGCTCACTCGCCGGCCTCACTCGTCGAACCGGTCGGAACGCTCCGACCACCCCGTGGCGTCCGTCGCGAGGTCGCGGACCTCCTTCCGGATCCCCGCGTAGTTGTCGACGACGTCCTGCGTGGTGACGATTCCCTCCGGCGACATCCCGTCGACGACGACGAGCTTCTTGACGCCCTCCGACCGCATCCGCTCGGTCGCCGTCCGGAGCGTCGCGTTCGGGCGGACCGTGACGAGCGGGGCGCTCGCCGCCTTCCGGACCGGAATCGTCGACAGCGGGTCGTCGGTGGCGTAGCCGGCGCGGAGCACGTCGCTCTCCGTGAGGATCCCCGCCGGCGTCCCGTCGTCGGTGACGACGACGCTGCCGACCCGGTTGCGGAGCATCCGCTCGGTGGCGTCGCGGACCGTGGCGTCGGCGTCGCAGGTCACGAGGTCCGTCGTCATCACCGCCTCCACGAGCATACCCTCGGATACCCCGCCGGCGCACTTGTAGGTGTCTCCGCCGCTCAGTAGTGCCAGGGGTAGTCGCGGAACTTCGGCTCGCGGCCCTCCAAGAACGCGTCGCGGCCCTCCTGAGCTTCTTCCGTCATGTACGCGAGCCGCGTCGCCTCGCCCGCGAACACCTGTTGGCCGACCATCCCGTCGTCGGCCATGTTGAACGCGTACTTCAGCATCCGCATCGCCGTCGGCGACTTCCGGGTCATCTCGTCGGCCCACTCTACGGCCACCTCCTCTAACTCCTCGTGCGGAACGACCTCGTTGACCATCCCCATGTCCGCCGCCTCCTCGGCGGAGTAGGTCTTCCCGCGGAAGAACACCTCGCGCGCCTTCTTCTGGCCGATCTGCTTCGCGAGGTAGGCGGAGCCGAACCCGCCGTCGAACGAGCCCACGTCGGGGTCGGTCTGGAGGAACTTCCCGTGCTCCTCGCTGGCGAGGGTCATGTCACAGACGACGTGGAGCGAGTGGCCGCCGCCGACCGCCCAGCCGGGGACGACCGCGACGACGGGCTTCGGCATGAACCGGATCAGCCGCTGGACCTCAAGGATGTGGAGCCGCCCCGCGCGCGCCTCGCGGACGAGGTCGTCGTCGTCGTCGCCCGCCTCGTCGTCGTCGCGGTACTCGTAGCCGGAGCCGCCTCGAACGGACTGGTCGCCGCCGGAGCAGAACGCCCAGCCGCCGTCCTTCTTGGAGGGGCCGTTCCCGGTGAGGAGGACGCAGCCGACATCGGCCTGCTTCCGCGCGTGGTCGAGCGCGGCGTACAGCTCGTCGACCGTGCCGGGCCGGAATGCGTTGCGGACCGCGGGGCGGTCGAAGGCGATCCGGACCGCGGGGACGTCGACGGCGCGGTGGTAGGTGATGTCGTCGAACTCGTCGGTAACGGGCTCCCACGCGTCGGGATCGAATATCTCCGAGACCATACCGACTCGTACGCCCGGGCCGTTGATAAACGGCGTCGGATCGAGAGGGGGAGGGGGTCGGCTCAGCGGGATTCGCGCTCGGTGCGTCGCGCGACGGAGACGGGGAGCCTGAGCGGGTCAGTCGTCCTGTGCGTACGCACCCTTCGGGTGGCCCTTGTGCTGGAGGTTGCGATTGTCGCGTTTCCGCGTCGTGGTGGCGGGGATGACATCGCGAGATGGGTCGATCTCCGAACGCGGCATTCCGGTGTATCCGTGGTCCGGATGCTCGGAGCAGTGTGCCATCGCGTCGTGCGAGCCCTGCCACGGGCCCTCGTCACAGCCGTCTGCGGTACAGACGAACACTATCTCCTCTGACATGCTAGCTAGAACTTTCCGACCGGTGTATAAAAATCTCACACCGCGATTATCAGAACCGATTCTCTACGTCAGGGTTTCCATCACCGGCGCCGTGAACCGGTCAGTCGCTCGCGGCGGGCGCGCCGAACATCTCGACGCTCGTCCCGGCGTGCCGGCAGTCCTCGAGGGCGTGTTTGGCGGCGAAGCCGGCCTCGTGGGCGGACGCGCCGCGACCGACGCCGACCTGGAGCTCGATGTCGACGTCGGACTCGACGTGCGAGACCGCCGAGGAGAACGCCGACTCTGGGAGATCGGGACAGACCGCCACGACGTTGTCGCCGCCGACGAAGAAGGAGAGCGCGCCGTGCGCCTCGCGGAGGTGGCGCATCAGCGAGCCGAACGCCTGTTCGATGTTAATGAACGTGTCGTACTCGTTGAGCTGGTCGGTGTACTTCCCGGTGGCGTTCACCACGTCGAAGTGCGCGATCTGGAGGTCCGAGCGGTCCGTCTCGGCGAGGTACTCGCCGGCGAGCACCTCGGTGCGGCTCTCGTCTTGGGCGCTCCCCGCCGTCTGGAGCCGCCCGTTCGCGGCTTCGAGGGCGTCGACGGGACGCTCGGCGACGGCGGTGCCGAGACTGACGCTGACCGGGTAGCGGTTGCCGATCGACTCCTGGAGAGTCGCGTGGGCCGCGCCGTCGACGCCGTTCGTCACCGCGATCATGTTGTCGAAGCGCGTGAAGAAGACGTATGCGTCGCGGTGCCCGAGAAACTGGGCCACGTCCGCGAAGAGCCGCGATTGGAGCGTCTGGAGGTCCATCTCTCGGCGCGGCTCCGGCGTCGTCGTCCACGGCCCGTAGTTGTCGATCTGGACGAGGGTCACCTGGGTCGTCGTCACAGTGAATGTCGGTACGGAGCGCTCCCGTTTTACCCTTCCGTTATCCCGAAGATGTGAACGGTACCGTGTTCGTGATACGGGGCGCGGTCGGGGACGGCACCTCACGCGGGCCCTCGCGCCCCCGGCGCAACCACTACAGCCGTGGCGCCCGCACGTCGGGTATGGACTTCAGCGGGGCCGTCATCGACGTCGACGGCACGGTCGTGCGCGGCGACGATCCGATCCCGGGCGCTCCGGCGGGCTACCGGCGGCTCCGGGAGGCCGGTATCGAGGCGCTGTTCGTCTCGAACAACCCGACCAAGGCGCCGCCGGCGTACGTCGACCGCCTCGGCGCGGCGGGGTACGACGTCGACGCCGACCGCGTCTTCACCGCCGGCAGCGTCACCACGCGGTACCTGCGGGAACACCACCGCGACGACGGCCTCCTCTGTATCGCCGAGACGGGGCTCCTCGACCAGTTCGCGGCCGCGGGGCTGTCGACGACCGACGACGTCGACGCGGCGGACGCGCTCGTCGCCTCTATCGACCGCGAGTTCGACTACGACGACCTCTGTACGGCGATGTGGGCCCTCGAACGCGACATCCCGTTCATCGGCACCGACCCTGACGTGGTGATCCCGGCCCCCGAGCGCGACGTGCCCGGGTCGGGCGCGGTCATCAACGCCGTCGCGGGCGTCGCGGAGCGCGAGCCAGACGCCGTCCTCGGCAAGCCGTCCGACACCGCGATCGAAATGGTGCGCGAGCGGCTCCCCTACTCGCCCGAGGAGTGCCTCGTGATCGGCGACCGGCTCGACACGGACATCGCGCTGGGCGAGCGCGCCGGGATGACTACCGTCCTCGTCCGCTCCGGGGTCACCGACGAGGCGACCCTCGAGGCGTCCGCGGTGACGCCCGATCACGTCCTCGACCACCTCGGCCAGATCGACCGCGTCATCGGCTGAGCGCCGCCGCGAGCGAGGGTCACAACGTTCACTGCGTGGAAAACAGTTATATGCGAGCGAGCGTATCGCACTCACATGAGAGAGGTTGACTCACACGAGGGCCGAACCGGAGACGACGAGGAGGATCCGGAGGAGTCGGTGCGCGTGCTGGAGGGGCACGCGGTCCAGTTCAACGAGTACCGGTACTGACGGGCGCGATCAGCGCTACTGTCGGGGTTGAGGCCCGGACTGACGGGCGGTAGCTTCTGCGGTTCCGACCGCGTTCGACTCCCCGCGACCACCCGACGGCTGTCGGGACCGTTAAGTGGGCGTCGCGGGTAGCCGAGGGTGTGATACGGAGGCTCCGACGCGCGGGTATCTTCGCCGCGGTCGCCGCCGTCGCGGTCCTCGCGCCGGCGCTCGACGAGGCCGCGGCGGTGCCGTTCTTCGCCGTCGCCGGGGCGGCGTTCTTCGGCGTCCGCGACGGCGAGTGGTTCGAGACGCTCGCGCTCCCCGGCGACCGCGAGGCCGAGCGACTCTACGGGTTGGTCTCCTTCGCGCTCGCCGGCGCGGGCCTCGCGCTGTTCGCGTCGCTGCCGCGCGCGCCGCTACCGTACGAGGCGTTCGCGGCCGCGGCGCTCGCCGTCGGTGTCGGCCGCCTCGGGCGGACGATCGTCTCCCGCCAAACGACCGACGAGTTCCCCCTCGTCGGCGGCTACGTCGCCGCCGGAACGGCCGGCGCGCTCGTCGGACAGATCGCCGTCCGGCTCCAGACTGGCGCGCCGGTCGACGGCGCGACGGTTCCCCTGCTCACGTTCCTCGCGGCCGCGGCCGCGCTGACGGCCGCGCTCGTCCGTTCGCTGGTGTTCTCCCGGGACGCGCACATCACGACGATACTCGTCGCGTTCGTGACCTGGGGGTTCATGACCCTCGAACCGACCGTCGACGCCCCCCTCATCGTCGTCGGGCTCGCGGTGACCGGGGCGCTCGGCTACGTCTCTTTCGCCATCGGGACCGCCTCGGTCGCCGGGATGCTCACCGGCGTGGTCTCGGCGTTGCTCGCGGTGGTCCTCGGCGGGGTGGGCTGGTTCCTCACCCTCATGTCCTTCTACGCGTTCGGGGGGCTCGCCTCGAAGTACCGGTTCGACGAGAAGGCGGCCCGCGGGGTCGCCCAAGAGAACGAGGGGGCCCGCGGCACGGGGAACGTGCTGGCGAACTCGGCGGTCGCGCTCGCGGCGGTGATTGGCTACGCGGTCGCGCCGCACCTCGCCGTCCCGGCCGCACCGCTCGGGTTCGCCTTCGCCGGCGCGACCGCGACCGCGATGGCCGACACGCTCTCCTCGGAGATCGGCGGCCTCTACGACGGGCCGCGGCTGGTGACCACCCTCCGGCGCGTCGAGCCGGGCACGGATGGCGCGATCACCTGGCAGGGCGAGCTTGCCGGCCTCTCCGGCGCGCTGCTCGTCGGCGCGCTGGCCGCGGGCGGCGCGCCGCTCCTCGATCCCGTGGTCCCCGGCGGCGTCGCCGCGGGTGGCGCGGTCGTCGCCGCGGGCGTCGCCGGCATGACCCTCGACAGCCTCCTCGGCGCGCTGATCGAGGGGGACCGGATCGGCAACCAGACCGTGAACTTCCTCGCGACGCTCGGCGGCGCGGTCGTGGCCGTCGCACTCTGGGCGGTGGTGTGAGATGGCCGGCGAAGGCGGCCCTGACGAACCGGACGCTCCCGACCCCCGAGTCCGTCCGGGGCGCACCGCCGACGCCGACCGGATCCGCGAGCTCCAGTCGCACCTCCGCCAGCCGAGTCCGGACCTCTTGGAGTACGGGCTGGCGGTGGGGGCGGCACGGGTGAGCGTCACCGAGGGGCGCGTCGTCGGCTACCTGCTTCCCGTGGACGCGCCGAACCGGCCGGGAGTTCACGTCGCGGAGCTCGTCGTCGCGCCCGATTTCCGGCGGGAGGGGCGGGCCCGTGGGCTCCTCCGGGCAGCGATCGCGGAGGCCGACGGGCCGGTGACGCTCCAGGCGCACCCGGAGAACGACGCCGCCCTCGCGCTGTACGAGTCGCTCGGCTTCGCGGTCGTCGAGCGCCGGCCGGACGCGTACGCCGACGGCGACGCGCTTGTGTTGCGGCGCGGGTAGCGCAGGCACAAGGACTATTCGAGCGCCACGCCTCCGGACAGCCATGAGTGACGCCGACGCGGAGACGGGGTCGATCGAGGTCGACTTCGGCGAGAGCGGGCTGGTGCCGGCGGTCGCCCAGGACGCCGACTCCGGCGAGGTGTTGATGCTCGCGTACGTCTCGCCCGAGGCGCTGGCGCGCACCCGCGAGACCGGCGAGGCGCACTACTACTCCCGGTCGCGCGAGGAGATATGGCACAAGGGGAGCACCTCGGGCCACACCCAGTCGGTCCGCGAGGTCCGCGTCGACTGCGACGCCGACACGCTCCTGTACCTCGTCGAGCAGGCGGGCGGGGCCTGCCACACCGGCCACCGGTCGTGTTTCCACCGGACCCTCGACGGCGAGAACGTCGGCGAGCGCGTCTTCGACCCCGACGAGGTGTACTGACCGATGGCCGAAGCCGTCGCCGAGGGCGAGGCGAACGACCCCGTTCACGAGGCCGGGGAGGCGGCCGCGCGGCTCCGCGAGCGCTACGACGAGCTGCGCCGGATCGAGTCGCGGATCGACGGCTACGGGCGCGACCGCGTCGAGGCGGCGGCCGACGCGTACCGCCGCGCGAACCGGATCCTCGACCGGTACGAGGAGGACGCGGTCGGCTCCGGCGACTTCGAGTCGTACGTCCGGTTCCGCGGCGAGTTCGGCGACGCGGTCGACGTCGACGACGACCTCCCCGCCGCCGAGGCGTTCGAGGCGGCCGACGAGGCGGTCGACAAGCGCCGGCTCTCCGACGAGGACTTCGCGGCCGCCCGCGAGGCGCTGGAGCCGGCGGGGGAGTTCGTCGACCTCCTTGAGGCGTACGACGACGCGGTCGACGACTACCGGGCGGGCCGGAAGGCGGCCAAGGAGGCCCAGAAGCGGCTGGAGTCGCGGCTGGACGAACTCCGAGAAGTCGCCGACATGGCCGACGCCGACCTCGACGCCGACCTCGACCGCCTCCACGGGCCCATCGACTCGTACGACGAGGCGGTGATGGAGGCGTTCCGAGAGTTCTTCAAATCGGCGTCCGCCCGCGAGGTGTTCGACTTCCTCGACCGCGCGGACGGGACCCCTTTCGTCGACGTCGACGTGCCGCCGACGGACCTCGCGGAGTACGTCGAGACGCACGCGGCCGGCGAGGAGCCGCCCGCGACGCTGCTCGAGTACGCCGACTACACGAACTCGAAGCTCGACCACTACGTCGACGACCCGGGCGCGCTCCGCACCGCGGTCGCGGTCCACCGGACGTATCTCGAACGCCTCGACGGCGAGCCGCTGACGCTCGACTGGCCGCCGAAACCCGGCGACGAGCTCGCCTACGAGATCGACGAGCTCGTTCCGCTGGTCGGGCGGATCGCGGACGACGACGCGGTCGCGACCCTCCGCTCGGTCCGCGAGCTCGCGCGGACCGACGAGTACGAGCGCCTCCGCCGCGCGGCGGAAGTGCGCCACGCGCTCGACGAAGAGGACCTCGCCCTGATCGAGCGCGGCGAGGCGGCCGAGCGGCTTGCCGAGGCCGAGCGGACCCGCTCTGTCGTCGGCGACGTGCTGAACGAGACGGAGCGGGAGTAGGACCGGCTCGGCCCGCCGACGGCCGCGGAGTGCGGATTTTTAAGCCTCGGCGCCGCCGAGCGGGTGTATGACTCGATTCGACGCCACGGGCGAGGACGAGCGGCTGAAGCTGTTCGCCGACGCCGCGGCCGCGCACCGCGCGCGTTCCGGCGACGTGATGACCGTCGACGTCGATCCCGACAGCGACGACACGGAGGGCGGCGAGATCCCGCCGTGGATCCAACTCGCGGGCACGGAGCTAATCCTCGACTGTACCGACGAGGAACTGGAGCGGCTGAAGGCCCTGCTCTCGGAGTTCCCGGAGTTCCGCATCGACGAGCTCGTCAGTCCGGAGGAGGCCGAGGGGACGAACGCGGTCGTCACCGCGCGGTCGGACGCGAACCGCGTCGCCGGGTTCGTCGAGCGCGCCTTCCGCGAGGTGTACGAGCTCGACGCGGAGTACCGGGCGTGGGTGACGGCGATCTGACGCGGCGAGGTCGCCGCCGACCACGGGTCACTTCGCGAAGTAGCTCGTGAAGTAGCCCGAGAGGAATGAGCTGATCGCGACCGCGAGGAGGAGGTCGGTCGTGTCGTGGTCGCCGTCGTCGGCCGCGAACCAAGTGACCGCGACGCCGATGCCGAGCGAGATCAGGCCGTTCGCCGTGTCTTCTTTGACTCCCATACGCCCCGTTGGCGGCGGAGCGACAAAACCGATGCGGCGGGTCCGACCTCGTTTGGCCTGTGACGGTGGGCGGGGAGCCCCACCGCCGCTCAGTGGAACCCGCGGTCGACGTCGTCGTCCTCGATCAGGTCGTCGAGCTCGCTGGTGAGCAGCTCCTCGGCCTCCTCGAAGGTGTCGGAGAGCTCGTCGAGCTCGTCGGGGCGGCCGTCGAACTCGTACTCCATCGGGCCGAACGCGGGCGACTCGACGGCCTCCATCACGTCCTCGAAGAGGTGGTCCGGGTCGGTCGGCGCCTCCGCGTGGACCCGCAGCGTCTCGGTGAGCCGGGTCGCCATCTCCTCGGCGTGGTCCTCGTCCTCCGGGGCGGACCGGACCGCGAACCGGCCGTCGCTCTCGGCGTCCGGGAGGAGCGGGTCGAGGTCGTCGTCGACCTTGCGGGCGACCTGCGCCCCCACCCCGCGGAGGTCGCGCGGGTTCTTCGCGTACGTCTTCAGGTGGTAGAGACCGACGCTCGGGTGGCCGAAGTAGAGGTCCTCCCCGAGGCCGCCGCGGCGGGAGCCGGCGACCGCGCGCCAGCCGTCGGGGTCGGTCGAGTCGCTCGCGACGTCCGCGAGGATGTCGTCCCAGTCTCGTACGCGCATGTCGATCGCTAGTTCGGGAACGCGAGCGCAAGAGCGTGTCGGTGGCGGCGGGGCCGACGGGCGTTCGCGCCGCGACCCGTCGGCGGCGTGCGTCGCCCGCCACCCCGCCCACCGACAGCGTTTTTCGGTGCCGCCGCCGAGCGGGGACGTGAACGTTCGGGGGCCAATCGTCTCCGTCGGGGAGGCGCGGACAGTGTCGACGTCGTACGGCGAGCGCGACCTCCGCGAGGTGCGGATCCGGCCCGACCGCGGCGCGGGCGACCCGGTCGACGTGACGCTGTGGGGGAAGTGGACGGAGACGGCCGAACACGCCGAGCCGGGGATGGAGCTCCTCGTCACCGACCCCGAGGAGGACGAGTACCGCGGGGAGACGGGGTACGCGACGACCGACGAGTCGTGGGTCGTCCTCGAACCCGACTTCCTCGTCGACGTGACGGGGATCCGCTCGTGGGTCCAGTGTCCCCGGATGTACTACCTGAACAAGCTCTCGGGGATCCCGCTGAACTACCCCGTCGTCAAGGGGACCATCGTCCACGAGGTGTTCGGCGACCTGCTCCGGGGGATGGAGCTGGAGGCCTCGGTCGAGGAGCGCGTCGCGGAGGCCGGCCTCGAGCTCGGCCTCCTCGGCTACGAGACCGCGGAAGTCGAAGACGAGGTGCGGCGAAACGCCGCCGCGGTCGAGGGATGGCTCGCGCAGGGGACGCTCGCCGACGAGGACACGTGGCGCTCGGAGTTCTCCCTCATCTCGCCGACGTTCGGGCTGAAGGGGCGCACGGACGCGCTCCGGCGCGGCACGCCGGTCGAGCTGAAGACGGGGAAGAACACGAAGCGGGAGCCGCGGTTCCACGACAAGGTCCAGGCGGCCTGCTACGCGCTCATGCTCGACGAGCGCGGCGTCGACCCGGACATCGGGACGCTGCTGTACACGAAGAACACCGCCCTCGACCGCAACGAGGAGTCGGGGGACCTCGCGCCCGCCAAGGAGTTCACGGTCGGGCGCGGCTTCCTGGAGTTCGTCGTCCGCGAGCGCAACGCCCTCGCCGCGATGGAGTGGCGCGCGCTCAACGACCCCGGCGAGCGCCCCACGGTGCCGACGGGGTACGAGGCCGACGCGACCTGTAGCTACTGCTTCGAGCAGGACGCCTGTATGGTCGTCTCCGGCCGGCTCGATCAGGAGTCGAAAGCGGGACAGATCGGGACGCCGACCCCGGACGAAGAGCGCGACTACTTCGACCGCTTCTACGTCGCCTTAGAGGAGGAGCGCCGCGAGACCCACGCGGAGTACCGGAAGCTGTGGGAGCAGACGCCCGAAGAGCGCGCGGCAGACGACCGCGCGCTGATCGGTCTGGAGCCGGTCGCACAGACCGAGATCGACGACGCCCGCTGGGAGCTCCGCGCCCGGAAACCGGGCGACGCTGTCTCGAAGCTCCGCGAGGGCGACGTGGCGCTCGCGAGCGACGGCGACCCCGTCTCCGGCCACGCGGAGCTCGGTCGGATCACCGCGCTCGGGAGCGACGAGGTCGTCGTCGAGACGGACGAGCCCGTCGAGCTGCGGCGGCTCGACGTTTACCCCTCCGAGATCTCCGTCGACCGCTCGCTGACCGCGCTCCACGACGCCGTGCTGAAGGGCGACCCCGACCGCAAGGACGTGATCTTCGGCCGGCGAGACCCCGATTTCCGGGAGCCGGCCGAGCGCCCCGCCGACGCGCCCGACGCCTACATCGACAACAACGCGGCGCAGAACGAGGCGGTCGAGCTCGCGGTCGACGCCGAGGACTGCGCGCTGATCCACGGCCCGCCGGGGACCGGGAAGACGTACACCATCGCCCGGGCGATCCGCGCGCTGGTCGCGGAGGGCAACCGCGTGCTGCTCTCCGCGTTCACCAACCGCGCGGTCGACAACGCGCTGGAGGCGCTCCGCGACCAGGGGTTCGACGACGTGCTTCGAGTGGGAACCGAGACCGGGGTGCGCGAGGACATGCGTGACGTGCGGCTCGTCCAGCGCGGCGAGCCGAACGCGAAGGCGGCCGAGCTGCGGGACGCGCCCGTCGTCGCCGCCACCACTGCCGCCTGCGGCTCCCGCGTCATGCGCGAGTGCGAGTTCGACGTGGCCCTCGTCGACGAGGCCTCCCAGCTCACGGAACCCGGGACCCACGCCGCGATCAACCTCACCGACCGGTTCGTCCTCGTCGGCGACCACGAGCAGCTCCCCCCCGTCGTCCGCGCGGAGAACGACCTCACGACTTCGCTCTTCCAGCGGCTCATCGAGGCGTTCCCCGACGCGAGCGTCATGCTCGACCGCCAGTACCGGATGAGCCAGCGGATCCAGGCGTTCGCCTCCGCGGAGTTCTACGACGGCGCGCTCCGCCCCGCGACCCCCGAGGTGGCCGGGCAGACGCTCGCCGACCTCGGCGTCGACCCCGACGCGCTCGCGCCCGACCTCACCGGCGGCGTCGGCTTCGTCGACCCGGACGGCGAGCGCGACGGCAACCGGAACGTCCGCGAGGCCGAGCGCGTCGCCGCGATCGTCGACGCCTACGTCGCCGCGGGCGTCGACCCCGACGACATCGGCGTGATCGCCCCCTTCCGGGCGCAGGTCGCGGAGATCGGCCGCCGGACCGACGTGACGGTCGACACCGTCGACCGCTTCCAAGGCTCCTCCGAGGCGGTGATCGTCGTCTCGCTGGTCGCGACCGGCGACCTCGACGGCCCGATCTTCGATGACCACCGGCGGATGAACGTGGCGCTGACCCGGGCAAAAAAGCAGCTGACGCTGGTGGGCGACGCCGACGCGCTCGGCACGGACTCCTTCTACGCCCGCATGCTCGACTGGGCGCGGCGGTGAGCGGGCGGCGGGCGGTCTACGACTCGTCCGCGTCCGTGACGATCCCCGGCTCCTTGCTCGCGATCACGACGATCCGGTCGGTGAGGTCCTCGATCGTGTTCGCGAGCTCGTCCAGCAGGATCGCGAGCTCGCGGTAGACGAGCGGCTGGTCGATCGCGTCGGCGGCGAACGCGGTCGCGATGGCGTCGTTGCGGAGGTCGTCGCACTCGCTCTCGAGCGCGCGGATCGACTCGATCCCCTCGGCGAGCGTCTCGGTGGCGTCGGCGCGCGCCAACCCCCTGACGAACCCCTCCACCACGTCGCCGAGGACGGCGGTCATCTCGGCGATCCGCGTCGCCATCTCCCGCATGTCGGCGAACGGTTCGACGCCCGCGTCGGGGCGCATCATCGCCACCTCCTGGACGATCCGCTCGGTGTGGTTCGCGACCACGTCGAGCTCGTTGTAGAAGTCGAGCAGCGCGGACTCGTTGAAGTTGATCCGCGTGTTCAGCAGGCCGATGTCGTCGGGTCCGGCGTCGGTGATGAGCGCCGTGAGCTCGCGGACGAGCTCGTCGCACTCGCTCTCGACGGCGGCTATCTCGTCAACCGTCTCGTCGTACGCGCCCCCGCTCGCGTACTCGTCGAGCGCCCGCGGGAGGAGCGCGGCGCAGTCGTCGATCCGGTCGAGGTACGCGACGGTCCGGGTCTCCAGCTGCTCCCCGAAGTCGGCGTCAGTGGACATGCGCGAATCCACGCGCGTCGACGGTAAAGAGGTTCCCTCGCGTGTCGTCGATCGTGAGGGTCCGGCGGTCGCTGGCCCGGTTCGCAGGACCGGCTTACAGCGCGTCGACCGCGTCGAGCGCCGCCCCGACGTCGGGGACGTCGAACCACTCGCGGTCGGTGTACGCGTTCGTGCCGGCCGCGTACAGCGCCGAGACCGCGTCGACGACCGCTGGCGGGAGCGGGTCGGGGTCGACTTCGCAGAGCTCGCGCCAGTCGTCGATGTCGCGGTCGGCGACCGCGCGCTTCGCCTCGGTGACGGCCTCGACCCACGCGGGGTCGTTCGCCTTGTACCACTGGCGGACGACCTCCTTCGAGATCCCGCGGCCGCCGTAGGAGAACCGGTTCTCGTCGAAGGTGCCGACCACGTCCGCAACCCGGAGCTCGCCGTCAGCGTAGAGACACTCGATCTTGCCGTCCTCGTGGACGAACCCGGCCGCCTCGGCGCGCTCGGTGACGACGCGGTTCACGTTGCGCGCGAGGGCTTCGAGCGCGTCGACGTCGGCGGCCCCGGCGATCGCGTCAGCCTCCGCGCGGGCGAGGTACCGGTCCTGCTGTTCGTACTTCGTCGAGAACTCCACGACCGGCTCCGGGAGGTCGACCGGCTCGTCGGGCCAGTCGCCGCCGAGGCCGTCGAGGCCGAGGTCGGCGGGCGCCGCGCGCTTCCGCAGGCTGGACCCGACCGGGACCCGGTTGCGGAAGACGACTTCCAGGGGGACGAGGTAGTTCTCCCCGCCCGCGGCGTGGAAGGCGTCGTAGTCGTAGCCGGCGTGGGGGCCCTCATACGGCAGGTCGGGGACCTGCGTCAGGTCGATGGCCATCTCCGTCGGCGGCGCGGTCGCCTCGGCGAGCGGGACGGGGTCGGGCTCGGGCCCGTCGTTCGCGGCGGCGCCCGGGTCCACGACCCCGCGGTAGTGGGTCGGAACGCCCGCGTCGTCCAGCAGTTCGAAGTTGAACGCGCCCATCGCGCAGAGGCTCGCCCCCTTGTGCGGGATCGCGTCGGGCATCTGCCCCCAGTCGAACACCGAGTAGGCGTCCGTGAAGACGAACCGCCCCCGACCGAGTCCGTCGGCGGTCGCCGGATCGTCGACGCGGAACTCCTTGACGCTCGTCATGCGTCACACCGCGACCGCCTCCCACATGAAGCTTTCAGTTATGTGGTCACCTCGCCCGATTTCGGATCGGTTCGATCCACGTCCGCGGATCAATTTGGCGGCTCCGGCGCGGACCCGAGGGGTCGACCGCGGGGCGCTCGCATCGAAAGCGACACCCGGGTCGGCCTCCCAGCCCGTGGCATGAACGATGCGCGCGAGGTCGTCGTCCTCCGGTACGGCCACCGGCCGGGGCGCGACGACCGCATGACGACGCACGTCGGCCTCACAGCGCGGGCGCTTGGGGCCGACCGGGTGATCTTCCCCGACAACGCCGGCCAGTCCGCCGAGACGGTCCGCGACATCACCGGTCGGTTCGGCGGGCCGTTCGCGGTCGAACTGCGCGAGGACCAGAAGGCGATCGTCCGAGACTTCGAGGGGGTCGTCGTCCACCTCACGATGTACGGCGAGCAGGTTCAGGACGTGGAGGGAGCGATCCGCGAGGCGGTCGGCCTCGACGAACCGGAGGTGCCCGGGGAGGCGTCGCCGCCGCGCGACCTCCTCGTCGTGGTCGGCGGCGAGAAGGTGCCGTGGGCGCTGTACGAGCGCGCCGACTTCAACGTCGGCGTGACGAACCAGCCGCACTCGGAGGTCGCGGGGCTCGCCGTCTTCCTCGACCGCCTGTTCAACGGGGAAGAGCTGGACCGCGAGTGGGCGGACGCCGACCGACGGGTGATGCCGGAGGCGACCGGCAAGACGGTAGTCGACGCGGACGGGGCGGGAGACGGTGAGCGCGACGACGACGGTCGCGGCGACGACCCCGTCACCGACGAGCGCGGTGACGACGACCCAGCCGAAGACGAGTGAGGTGACGGTCCGAGCGCTGCGGCGAGCCCGCGCTACTCGTCCGCGTCGTCCGGGCTCGCTGCTCCGTCCGCGTCGCGCTCGACGACCTCCGGCGTCCCGCTCAGGATGCCGCGGAGGCCAGACATCGGCTCGCCGACGCTGATCCCGTGTTCCGTGATCTTGAACTCGCGGATCGTCCGCTCGAAGTCGCTCGTCCGCTTCTTCAACACGCCGATCGCCTTGCGGAGCTCGCCGTCGACCTCCAAGTGCCGGAGGAAGACGATGTTGTCGGCGAGGTAGCTGATGTTCTCCATCGTCGCGTGGAACTCTCCGGTGACGTTCCGCGTCTCGTCGACGAAGACGCCGGTGACGCCCGCGTTCTTGAGGTAGCGGCCGAGCGCGTGCATCTGCTGGAGCATCTGCTCCCTCTCGCCGCGCAGCGTCAGCCGGTACCCAGAGATGCCGTCGATCATGACGATGTCGGCCTCTTCCTCCTCGACCTCGTCGCGGACCATCCGGGCGAACTCCTGCGGCGACCGCTCTAACGCCTCCACCTCCGTCACCTGGAGCGTCCCCTTCGCCAGCATCTCGTCGACCGGGATGTTGACGGCCCGCGAGCGGGCGAGGAACGTCTCCCGGTTCTCCTCGAACAGGTAGATCACGGAGCGTTCCCCGCGTCCCGCCGCCTCCTTCATGAACTGCGTGCTGAGGGTCGTCTTCCCGACGCCAGTCGGGCCGCTCACGATGGTGACCGTGCCGCGCTCGATCCCGCCGTGGAGCAGCTCGTCGATCTCGGGGATCCCCGACGAGACCTGCTCGAACGCGAGTTCCTCATCGCGCGTCCCAGGCTGGAGCGCAGGGAACACCGACATTCCCGCGTCGGTGATCCGGTAGGCGTGGTCGCCGCTCTGCGTCGCCGAGCCGCGGAACTTCGGGACGCTGACCGTCTTCCCGTACGCTCCCGCATTGAGCCGGATCGTCCCGTCCGTGATGAACTCGAGGTCGTCGGTCGGCAGCGAGTCCGTGTTCTGGACGGTGAAAAGCACCGTCGCCCCCCTGTCTTTCAGGAACCGCATGAACCCGACCACCTGCTTCCGGAACTGGTAGTCGTCGGAGAGGAGGAACCGGAGCTGCGTCAGTGGGTCGACCACCACCCGGTCGGGGTCGACCGTCGTCACACCCTCAACGATCCGATCGGTCAGGGGCTCGCGCTCAACCTCCGAGGGCGCGAACACCTCGTACGACTCGTCCTCGACGAAGGCGTCCGCGCCCGGGCTCAGGTCGAGGAACTCGATCGCGTCCGCGTCGAACCCCAGCGCGGCCGCGTTCGACTTCAGGTCGCGGAGGTCCTCCTCGAGATTGATGAACAGAGCCGTCTCCCCCTCGTCGACGCCCTGCTGGAGGAAGTGAAACCCCAGGATCGTCTTCCCGCTCCCGGCCTGGCCGCGGACCATGTAGCTCCGCGTCGGAACGAGTCCCCCCAACAGTACCTCGTCGAGGCCGGCGACGCCGGTCGACGCCCGCTCGGATAGCGACGGTGTCATACTCTGCTACTCGACCCCGACCGTGATATATATGGGGTAGTTCTTAGTGGCTCCCCGCCTCAGCTACGGTGAGATGGACTCGAAGTCGGACCCGGGCTCCGGGGTGGGCGACGGCGACGAGGCCGCGGGCCGTCCCGACGGGGACGCGCCCGCGGACCGCGCCGCGGACGACGACACCGCCTCCCCAATCGACCGAGCGCCCGACCGCGACCGCGAGACGGTCCTCCTCCTGATGGACGCCGACCGCGACCGTGGGCTCCTGTCCGAAGCGCTGTCCGAGCGGTACGCGGTCCGGACGGCCGAGTCACCGGACGCGCTGGCGGGCGAGTTCGACTGCTGTCTCCTCGACGCCGGGGCCTTCGAGGCCGCCGCGGACGCGGTCGACGTCCGACGCGAGCGCGCCGACCCCACGTTCCTCCCGTTCGTGTTGCTGGTGAGCACGGGGTCGCGGGCCGATCTCGGCCACGCCGCGTGGGAGCGCGTCGACGACGTCGTCGAGCTCCCGGTCGGACGCCGCGCGCTCGTGACGCGCGTCTCGAACCTGATCGAGCGGCGGCGGACGTCGCTCCGGTTCCGGCAGACCGTCGGGGACCTGCGGCGCAAGGAGCAGGCGATGGACGAGGCGCCGGTGGGGATCACCCTCGCTCGGGCGGGCGACGACAACAACCCCCTGATATACCACAACGAGCAGTTCGAGGAGCTGACCGGCTACGGCGACGAGGTGCTCGGTGAGGACTGCCGGTTCCTCCAGGGGCCGGACACGGGTGACGAGTCCCGGGCGAGGATACGGCGGGCGCTTGACGAGGACCGGCCGGTCGAGGTCGACATCCTCAACTACCGGGCGAACGGCCAGAAGTTCTGGAACCGGCTCTCCATCGCGCCGCTGCGCGACACGGCGGGCGAGGTGACGGGCTACGTTGGGTTCCAGTCGGATATCACGGAACGGAAGATCCGGGAGCGACGGCTGGAGGTGATGGCCAGGGTGCTCAACCACAACCTCCGGAACAAGATGAACCTCATCGAGGGGTACGCGGACCTCCTCCGCGACGACCCCGACGAGGAGTCGCGGCGGGAGTCGGTGGACGTCATCGCCGAGACGGCCGCGGACCTCACGGGGATCGCGAGCGCCGTCCAGACTGTCGACGAGACGGTCTCCGCGTCCGAGCTCGACGCCCCGATGGACCTCCGCGACGAGCTGGTCGAGCTCAGAGACCGGCTCCGCAGCCGCTACCCGGACGCGGAGGTGACCCTGTCGCTGCCCGGCGACGGACCGATCGAGACGACGGCCGTCGGCCTGTCCGTCGCCGTCTCCGAGGCGGCCGAGAACGCGGTGAAACACAACGAGAGAGCGACGCCTTCGGTCGAGGTCAGCGTCGAGCGCCGCCCGCAGGGGTGGATCGCGATCGAGGTCAAAGACGACGGCCCCGGGATCCCGGACCACGAGACGCAGGTGCTGGAGGCGGGCGAGACCTCGCTAACGCACGCGGACCGCCTCGGCATCTGGCTCATGTACTGGGTCGTCGCGAAGGCGGGCGGTGAGTTCGACATCGAGACGGGCGAAGACGGGACGGTAATCCGGCTGGAGGTCCCGGCACAGCCCTGACCGGAGCAGCGTCGGCCGAAGAGCTGCCCTACAGCGTCCGCTTCGAGCGGAGCCGCGCGAGCCGCGTCCGCGCCTCTTGCCGGCTCGTCCCCCGGACCCGACCCGTCTCGGCGTCGGCCATCGAGACGAGCGAGAGCCGGTCGAGGAGCGGCGGCCAGTCACCGGCACCGGCGGCGTCGCTGGCGAACGCGACCGCGTTTCCGAGCCCCGTCCGCTGCTCGGTTCCGCCGCGCGCGACCACGGCGTCCGCGGCGCGGCGGCCCCCGGCCACGCCGAGCCGGTCCCCGACTGTCGCGGGGACCCACGCCAGCAGGAGCACCGCCCAGAGCAGGACGCCGGCTGCCGCGTACGCCCACGACGGAACGCGCTCGCGGTCCGGCTCGTACCCGTGGATCCGGTTGACGCGGCGGTCAGCGGCGGTGCGGTCCCCGCGGCGTCCCACGAGCAGGGTCGCGAGCAGCGCCGCCGTCTCGACGGCCGCCAGCGCCGGAAGCGTCGCGGTCGCCAGCAGCGCCTGCCGCGACCGGAGCCTGACGAGCGCGTGCCGCAGCGCGGCGTCGCGGTCGGCCTTCGGCAGCGAGAGCAGCCGCGTCGACACCACCAGCCGCGAGCCGCGGTAGCCGTCCGCGACGGCGACGTTCGCGGCGTCGACGCGGACCGCGGTGACCGCCGGCGCGTCGACGCCGACCTCGGCCGCGAGCGTCTCGACGCGGTCGGCGACGAAGTCGGCGCGGCGGTCGTCCAGGTCGACGTTCGGGAGCCGCTCGATTCGTCGCTCGACGAGCACGGGGCCGAGCAGTGCGGAGAGCGCGGGGCCGACGATGACGGCCGCGAGCAGTCCGCCCGGCGCGCCGAGCGGGACGAGCCCGAGCCAGCCGGGACCGAGCAGCGCGGCGAGCGGGACCAGCGGGACCGCCGCCAGCACCGCCGGGACCGCGAGGAGCGCGAGGGCGCCGAGCCCGCGTCGCCCCCGGCCGTCGACCGAGTCAGTCATACGGGCGAGTGTGAGCCACGGCGCGTAAAGCTCTGCCGGACCCGCGGATCGATCGCGGGCGGGTCCGGCCCGGATTTTCGGGCGAACGGAACGCGTCGCGACCGCGCCTTTCGGAGGTTTTAACCCGATTCCACCACCAGATTCCTGTAATGGCTTTTGAGGATCTACTGAACGACCCCGTCATCCAGAAGTACCTCCACGAGCTGGTGGGGCCGACGGGGATGCCGGTCGCGGCCGCGCCGCCCGACGGCGAGGTCACCGACGAGGAGCTGGCCGAGGAGCTCGGCTTGGAGCTCAACGACGTGCGGCGCGCGCTGTTCATCCTGTACGAGAACGACCTGGCGACGTACCGCCGCGTCCGCGACGAGGACTCCGGGTGGCTCACGTACCTGTGGACGTTCCACTACGACAACATCCCGGAGAACCTCCAGGAGGAAATGTACCGGCTACTCGACGCCTTAGAAGAGCGCGAGGAGTACGAGCGCACCCACGAGTTCTACCTCTGTGAGGTGTGTTCCATCCGCTTCGAGTTCGGCGAGGCGATGGACTTCGGCTTCGAGTGCCCCGAGTGCGGCTCGCCGCTGGAGGCGATGGACAACGACCGGCTCCGCGAGGCGATGGACCAGCGCATCGCGGAGCTGCGCGACGAGCTCAACGCGGACGTGACCGCCTGATGGTCGTCCTCGCAACGAAGTGCTACGTCGAGGGCGACGCCCGCGACCGCGCGCTCGACGGCATGAACTCGCTCGTCGCCAACGACGTCGGCGAGCTCGACGTCGACTGGCAGGCCGGCGTCCGCGACGACGACGAGTTCGTCCAGGTGGACGTGAGCGGCGAGGACGCCCCGGTCGCACGCAACGTCCTCGCGGAGACGTGGGGGGAGATCGTCGCCCACGACGGCGGCCTCGAAGCCGGCGAGACGTACGTCGGTACCCTCGAGTCGTGGGACGACGTGGGGTTCACCCTCGACGCCGGCGTTGACGTGTTCATCCCGGCCGACGAGCTGGGGCTCGGCGTCGGCTCGCCGGAGCAGGTCGTCGAGCGGTTCGGCCTCGTCCAGCACCTCCCGCTGCGGTTCGTCTACGGCGGCGACCCCGGCGACCCGGACGCGGACCAGAGCCGGCTGGCCGACGCCGAGCGCGACCGCCTGTACGACTGGCAGCGCGGCGACGGCCGGGTGAACGTCAACTCGGCGACCCGCGGCGAGACGCGCGCGACGGTGAACCGCGCGGGCCACGCGCAGGACATCGTCACCGTCGACCGGCTCGGCCTGTTGGAACAGAGTATCGTCTGCGCGGAAGGGACCGACCCGCCGGGGCTGCTCGCGGCCATCGGATCGTACCTCCCGGCGGAGATGCGCTGCGTCGTTTGAACGGAGGACACACGTGAACAGACGCTTCGCGCTCGCGGTGGCGACGGTCGCGCTCCTCGCTGTCAGCGCCGGCTGTCTCGGCTACGCGACCGGCGGCGGCGAGGTGACCAACGAGACCCTCGACGCCGAGCCGCCCCACGCGTACGACTTCGACACGAACCGCGACGCCGCGTTCAACCTCACCACCGACGCGACGTACACCGTCGTGTACGCGGTGGGCGACCGGGAGGAGATCCGGCTGTACCGACAGACGCCGTACGCCGGCGACCAACCGCTGGAGTTCGAGTCGTTCCGCTACCAGTACCCCGACGGCGAGGTGATCACCGGCAGCGAGTTCCGCGAGCGCGGCGGCGAGATCGAGCGCACGACCGACGAGACGTGGATCCGCTTCGCCGACGACATGCGCGGCGGGAAGGCGGCGTTCTCCGGGGCCGGGTCACCCCGCCGGTTCAGCATGCGCGCCTACGTCGAGGGATCGTACGCGGTAACGCTGCCGCCGGAGTTCAGCACCGAGGTGCCGATCGTCGGGCACGTGTCGCCGCGCGACCACACGGTCGAGACGGTCGGCGACCGCGACCGGATCGTCTGGGACGAGGTGACGCGCGGGTCGATCGTCGTCCAGTCCTACCGCGAGGGCGACCTCGTGGTGTTCGGCGTCATCCTGATCGTCGCCGCGGTCGCCGCGGTCGCCGGGACGCTCTACTTCCGCCGTCAGCTCGAGGCACTCCGGCAGCGTCGGCGCGACCTCGGCCTCGGCGTCTACGACGACGACGACGACGACGGGCTGCTCTGACGGGCGCGACCGGCCGCCGTCGCCGGGACGTCGCCCCGCGGCGCGGTCCTTTTCTACCGCGCCCCGCTTGAGTCGGGTATGAACGCCGCCGTCGTCACCGTCGGGGACGAGCTCCTCGTCGGCGACACCGAGAACACGAACGCCACTTGGCTCTGCGACCGCCTCGACGCCCGCGGGGTCGACGTCCGGCGGGTGACCGTCCTTCCGGACGAGGTCGCCGAGATCGCGCGCGTCGTCAACGAGTACCACGCCGAGTACGACGCGGTGATCGTCACCGGCGGCCTCGGGCCGACGCACGACGACGTGACGATGGACGCGGTTGCGGCCGCGTTCGGCCGCGACTTGGCAGAGAACGAGGAGGCCGCGGCGTGGCTCGCAGAGCGCGGCTACAGCGGCGGCGACCTCGCGGCGGAGACGACGCACCTCCCCGTCGACTGCCGGCCGCTGCCGAACGAAGCCGGGGTCGCGCCCGGCGCGGTCGTCGAGTCCGTCTACGTCCTCCCCGGGGTTCCGGGGGAGATGAAGGCGATGTTCGAGCTGGTCGAAGACGAGTTCGCGGGGACGCTGACCCACGTGCTCACGGTCGACGTCGACGAGCCGGAGAGCGAGCTGCTCGACCGGTTCACGTCGCTCCGGGAGCGGTTCGACGTGCGGGTCGGCTCCTACCCGGGCGAGGTCGTCAGCGTGAAGATCACCGCCGAGAGCGAGGCGGAGGCGGAGCGGGCCGCGGCGTGGGTCCGCGAGAACACCGACGCAATCGAGGGGAAGGCGTTCGAAGGAGCCGGGAAAGAGGGAGACGAGGCCGAGTAGGGGGTGTCGGTCGGAGGAGGGGTTGGAGTCGGTCGCGGAACGGACCGAGGACGTCGGAGACGAGACCGCCAGACGGTCGCCGCCCGCCGGTCCGGTCAGCGGTACAGGTACGCGACCCACACGACGACGAGGGCGAGGCTCGCGAGCAGGACCGCGCCCGCGGTGGCGCTGATCGGCAGCGGCTCCGTCACGGCGGCTTCGAGTAGCATATCTCGGAGTTCTTCTGGGGGCGTCTTAAGCGTTGATTCTCGCACGGCCGGCGCGCTGCCGCGGTCGGGTCACGCGGACGGAAAAGCGGGACCGGAAGACGTGGGCGTGCGGCAGCTACCGCGGGAGGGATCCAGTCCCGACGAGACGAGCAGGTCACCGATGGCGGGCTCGTTCCATCGGCGTTTACTCCTATGGGGTGACACCGGTTGAGTCCCGTGTCTCGTTGTTGCGGGCCTTTATTTATCAGCCCACCGAGCCGCCGGCGTCGGGAACCGCCGCGCCGCGGGCGGACGCGTCTCGCTTAAGGGGCCGGCGCGGCGAACGTCTGACATGCACGTGGGGATCGCGGTGAACCCGGTCGCCGGGATGGGCGGCCGCGTCGGACTGAAGGGAACCGACGGCAAGGTGGCGGAGGCGGTCGAGCGCGGCGCGGAGCCGCGGGCACCGGACCGCGCGCGGCGGATGCTCGACCGGCTGGCCGCGGTCGCGCCCGACACCGCCGTCTCCGTGGTCGCGGACCCAATGGGCGAATCGACCGTCCGCGACGCCGGGTTCAACCCGGTCCGCGTCGTCGATCCGTTCGGTGGCGAGACGCCCCACTCGACGGCGACGACCGCGGCCCACACCGCGGCGGCCGTGCGGGCGTTCGCGGGGCTGAACGACGACGGGGCGGGCGACGGCGACGAGACCGGCCCCACAGACTCCGTCGACCTCGTCCTCTTCGTCGGCGGCGACGGGACCGCCGCCGACGTGGCGACGGCGCTGGAGGGCACTGAGGTGCCGATGCTCGGCGTCCCGGCCGGCGTGAAGGTGTACTCCTCGGTGTTCGCGGTGTCGCCGGAGGACGCCGCCGAGGTCGCCGCCTCGTTCTCGCGGACCGAGCGCCGCGAGGTGATGGATATCGACGAGGACGCCTACCGCGAGGGGGAGGTCCACCCGGAGCTGTGCGGTGTCGCGCACGTGCCCGTCGCCGACGACCTCCAGTCGTCGAAACAGACCGCGAGCGGGACCGTCGAGTCGCTCGCCGAGGGCGTCGCGGCCGACGTCCGCGAGCGCGACGGCGAGGGCGTCACCTTCGTCCTCGGACCGGGCTCGACGGTCGGCGCGATCAAAGACGAGCTCGACTTCGAGCCGTCGCCGATCGGCGTCGACATCTGGCGCGACGGGGGGTTGGTCGTCCGGGACGCGACGGAGGCGGAGATCCTCGACGCGCTCGGCGAGGAGAACGTGATCGTCGTCTCGCCCATCGGCGGGCAGGGGTTCGTCTTCGGCCGTGGCAATCCGCAGCTATCGCCGGCCGTGATCCGGCGCTGCGACCTGCGGATCGTCGCCTCGCGGGCGAAGCTCGACGACGTGCGCGCGCTCCGCGTCGACACCGACGACCCCGACCTCGACGCCGAGCTCGCAGGGTGGGTCCGCGTCCGGGTGGGGAAGTTCGAGACGCGGATGATGAAGATTGTCTGAGTCGCGACCCTCGCACGCCCTCTTCCGGTCTATCACGGTTGAAGGCTCCGACACGGACACACCTTTGTGCCTCGCCGCGTCGGGCAGCGTATGGGATGCGAGAAGGAGCAGATGCTGGCCGGCGAAGCGTACGACCCGTCCGCGCCCGAGCTAGTCGCCGACCGCCAGGAGGCACGGGACCGCTGCCGCCGGTACAACGACACCGCCCCGACGGAGACCGAACGCCGCGAGCGCCTGCTCCGGAAACTGTTCGGCGAGGTCGGCGACGACGCGACCGTCATCCCGTCGTTCCGCTGCGACTACGGGTACAACGTCGGAGTCGGCGACGACTTCTTCGCGAACTGCGGCTGCGTCGTCTTGGATGTCGCGCCGGTCGTGTTCGGCGAGAACTGCCTGCTCGGGCCGGGCGTCCACGTCTACACCGCGACGCACCCGATCGACCCCGCGGAGCGCGCGGCCGGTCGGGAGTTCGGCGACCCCGTCACCGTAGGCGACGACGTGTGGATCGGCGGGCGAGCGGTGATCGCGCCTGGGGTCTCGGTCGGCGATGGGGCGGTCGTCGCGGCCGGCGCCGTCGTGGTCGACGACGTGCCGGCCCGGACGGTGGTCGGCGGCAACCCAGCCGAGGTGATCCGGCGCAGCGACGACGAGAAGGAGAGCGGTAGGAAGGAGAGGGACGGGGAGCAGAGAGACGGAGCGGCGGCGCCAGGCGACGGGCCGTAGTCGGCGGCGTCAGTCCAGCGCGTCGGCCAGCGCGGGCGCGGCGCTGACGACGCTACAGCCGCGCTCGACGGTGTCGCTGCCGACGATCCGGTCGACGCCGGCGGCGCGGAGCTTCGTCACCGCGTTGGCCACGAGCACCGGGTGGACGCAGGCGGTCAGCACCCGGGCGGCGCCGCGGTCAGTGAGGACGGCGACCGACTCGCTCATCGTCGACCCGGTCGCGATGATGTCGTCGACGACGACCACGTCCCGGTCCGCGACGCTCGCGTCGGAGGGCGACACGGCGACGGCGCCGGTGTCGCGGTCGCGGTGTTTCTCGAAGAAGTCCGTCTCGCCGGCGCCGTACGCGTCGCGGACGGTCGCGGCCACGCCGATGGCCCCCTCGTCCGGGGAGAGGAAGAGCGGGTCGACGAGGTCCGTCGGGAGCGGGTCGGCGAGGGCGGCCGCGGCGTCGACCGCCCCGACGGGGACGTCGAAGAAGTCGGCGACGCTCGCCTCGTGGGGGTTGACGAGGCGGACGCGGTCTGTGCCGGTCGAGATGGCCCGCGCCATCGCGCGGGCGGAGACCGGCTCGCCGTCGCCGAACGACGCGTCCTGCCGCGCGTAGCCCATGTACGGGATCACGGTCGTCACGTCCGTCGCGCCGGCCTCCCGGACGGCGTCCTGGAGCTGGAGCAGTTCGACCCACGCCTCGTCGGAGTCAGTTGTGGCGACGATCACGGCCTCGTCGTCGTCGAAGTCGGGCACCGCCGCGAGCCGTTCCCCGTCCGGGAACCGGTCGTATGTCGGCGTCGCGAGCGCCCGGCCCGTCTCCGCCGCGAGCGCGGCCGCGAGCTGCTGTGAGCTGGACCCGGGTACGATCATGGGCGACCGTTCCGCGGACTCCGGTAAACCAGTTTCCTTACCGCGCCGGCCGCCGAGCGCCACGCGAGCGCGACCCACACCGGCCGCACAGGGGCGGATATTTACGGGCGCGGCGGATACGACCGCCCAATGAGCGACACCGAAGCCGGCGCGCGCGTCGGGCTCCCTTGCCCGTCGTGTTCGCCCGCCGAGCCGACCGTCCACGAGGTCCTCAGCCCGGGCGGGCAGGCCACCGTGCGCTGTACCGAATGCGACCACACCCACAAGACCGAGATCCCCGAGGAGGAGACCGTCGCCGTGACGATCGTCGTCTCGCAGGACGGCGACTCCTTCACGACGACGATGGACGTGCCCGCCGAGGGCGACGTCGGCACCGGCGAGGAGTTCGTCGTCGACACCGACGAGGCGTTGATGCAGGTGCGGATCACGGGGATCGAACTCGGCCCCGAGAACCGCGTCGAGGAGGCGGACATCACCGACGTGGAAACGCTGTGGACCCGCGCGGTCGACAACGTCGCGGTCCCCGTCACACTCCACCCGAAGGACGGCGACGCGGACCAGACCCGGTCGCTGCGCGTGAACGTCCCCGGCGACTACGAGTTCACCGTCGACGAGACGGTGGAGTTCGGCGAGGAGGAGTTCACGATCGAGGGGCTCCAGATCCGCGAGGACGCGCCCGAGTACCGGCACGAGAAGCTCGACCACCCCGGCGACCTCGCCTACGCGAAGGACCTCAAGCGGGTGTACGCCCGCGACGAGACGCTCACCGCGTGGTCGGCCTGGTAGGGCCGAGCGCCGGTCCGCGTCTCGACGCCTTCGGCGGCCCCGGTACGCTCCGCGGCGATCCTCATACTAACATAAACAATTATGAAGGATACGCGCCTTGCGCCTAGCGTGCCGCCCGTAGTACACGACTGACGCACGCTCGACGGCGGGGACGACCGGTCCCGGCGGTCCGAGCACGCGCGAGGCGACGCCGACCGAACAGGCCACCGACCGATCGGATCCATCCACGGAATCGACCGCGAGCGACGACCTTCCGACCGCCGCCGAGGCGGTCGCGCAGGCGGCGGCGACGTTCGACCCGTCCGACACCCGACGGATCGCGAACGGAACCGACTGCTGGAACGAGTACGCCGGCTCGTCGCACTGACGGCGCGGCCGGATCCTTTTATTCGCTGGCATGACTACCGACGAGCGGCCGATGACGAACCACCGCTCCGAGCCGGACTCGGCACCCGGCGACGACGAGCCCTATGAGTACCGAGGCCGGCTTCTACTCCCGCGTCCGCGAGGCGGAGTCTCCGTCCGTCGCCCGCGAGCGAGGGAATTCATCACGCCGATGACGGCCGGACGTCTATGTAGCTCCGGCCGTATCAACAGATAGAGAATGTCGGACCGGAGCGCGGTCGACGGGAGCGTGAGCGTCGTCCTCCCGACCCGGCGGTGGACGACGGCCTGCGACGAACTGGTCGAACAGGTCGCGCGGGACGACGAGTTCATTCTCGCGTGCGACGGGCCCGACGACCCGGTGGTCGAGGACGCGGCGGGCACGCCGGCTGAGGTGGTCGTCGCCGGCGAACCGGAGGGCTGCTCCGCGAAGTGTAACGCGCTCGCCGCGGGCCTCGAACGAGCGACGGGCGAGCACATCGTCTGTACGGACGCCGACTTCGAGCACGGGCCGGGGTGGCTCCCGCGGGTCCTGCGGCACCTCACCGACGCGCCGCCCGATCACGTCATCTCGACCGCTCCGATCCCGATCAGCGAGGGCCCGCTGTTGAAGCCGCTGGAGGGGCCGGGCGCGATCGGCGCGGCGCTGACGACGCTGCTGGACACGACCGCGTGGGGCGGAATGATGGCGTTTCGCCGCGAAGCGGTCGACGTGGACGAGTACGCCGCGGACCTCCGGCGGACCGTCAGCGACGACGCCCTGCTCACGGACCGCATCGAGGGCATCGAGTCCGTCCCGGACCTCGTTCGACAGATGCCGGTCTCCGGGACGCTCGAGGAGACGCTCAACCGACAGGTGCGCTGGACGCGGACAGCGCTGTACATCGATCCCGGCGGACTGGTCTTCGGCGCGCTGGTACAGCTCGCCGTCCTGGTCGGGACGCTGCTGGCCCCGCTCGCGACGGTGCCGCTCGTGACGGCCGCCGCCGGCCTCGCGTACGCCTACTTCGGGGTCAGGCGGTGGACGTTCCTGCTCGCCGTCCCGGCCTACGTCCTGACGCTCCCCATGCTCGCCTACGGGCTCGCGCGGACGGAGTTCGACTGGCAGGGCCGCCGCTACCGCTGGACGGGACTGTACGACGTGGAAGTCCTCGACCGCGACGCGGAGTGACGCCTCCCGCTCTCGCTCCGCAGTGGCCCCGAGACGCGACGATCGAGAAGTGATCGGCGACGGGCGTACCGGCGGTCGGACGACGCCGGTCGGTGCGTTGGCGTGCCCGTTTCTCGGTCGTGTCAAAAGAAGAAGTGCTTAAAGACATAAGCATCATTACGGGGAAGACCGCATAGATCGAATAGAATACCAGCATGGAGTTACCGTTCTCCGAATCTGACGGAGTGAACGTTATACACGTGGACGACGACTCCGGTCTGGTCGATCTCGCCGCGGAGTGCCTCACTCTGGAAGACGAGTCACTCACCGTCAAGACGGAGACGGATCCGGCGGCCGTCCCCGACCGGCTGGAAGAGGAGCGAGTGGACTGTATCATCAGCGACTACGAGATGCCGGAGATCGATGGGTTGGAGCTCGTCGGCCGCGTCCGGTCGGTCGACGACTCGATACCGTTCATTCTGTTCACCGGTCGGGGGAGCGAGGCCGTCGCGGCGGAGGCAATCGAGAGCGGCGTCGACGCGTACGTCCAGAAGGCGCCCGGGCGGTCGACGTACACCGTGTTGGCGAATCGCGTCCGCTCGCTCGTCGACAAGGCGCGGGCGACTCGGGAAGCGGAGAAACTGAGCGAGACGTATGAACTCGTCGCCCGCACGGCGACCGACGCCTTCTGGCTCCGGGACATGACGACGAGCGCGACGCTGTACAGCGACGGCATCCGGCAGTTCGGCTACCAGCCGGGCGTCCGCGAGGACGGCTTCGAGTGGTGGCTCGAACGCGTCCACCCCGACGACCGCGACGTCGCACGGGGGCTGAACGAACGCCAGGCGGCCGGCGAACCCTCGGCGTTCGACGACGTGGACGCGGAGTACGGCGAGTTCGCGCACGAGTACCGCTGGCGGACCGCCGACGGGGAGTACGTGCCGGTGCGCTCGCAGGCCATCGTCCGGTTCGAGGACGACGCGCCGGTGGAGATGGTCGGCGCGATGATCGACGTGCGCGCGTCAGGAGCCGAGGACCGGAACGACGAGGCCGGCGAGCGGTGAGTCCGCGGGGTCCGTCCCGGCCGCCGCAGACTGGGGTCGAGCCGCGGACTCGGGCGCTTGCCCCGGCGGTGGTGGACGCCGATCGTCGAGCGGATGAACCGTTTTCACGTCGCCGCCCGAGCCCGCGCTCATGGACCACCGCTGTCCCGACTGCGGCGTGACGATGGAGGAGGTCGAGTTCAGCATGAGTGACGCGTGGAACGCCCACGTCAGGACCGGCGAGAAGCGGTCCGGGCTCCTCGGCAAGCTCGGTATGAACGAGCGTAAGGAGCTGACGACGGTGATGTGTCCGGAGTGCGGGCTTGTCCGGCACGACGCCGAGTTCGACGAGTGACGGAGCGACGGGCCGCCGAAGTCGACGCTCGCCGCGCGTCCGGATCCCCGGTGCCACGGCAATTTTACGCCTCGCAGCCCTCGTTTCGACCGAAATGTCCGACTCCGAGTACGCGCTTCAGGCACGGCTCGAAGCGAAGCCGAAGAAGGCCGACGAGGTGGCCGAGTTCCTCGAAGGTGCGCTCCCCGCGGCCGAGGCGGAGGAGCAGACGACGACGTGGTTCGCGCTGCGCTTGGACGAGACCACGTTCGGCATCTTCGACACGTTCCCCGACGAGGCGGGCCGGCAGGCGCACCTCGACGGCGAGATCGCGGCGGAGCTGCTGGACCGCGCCGACGAACTGCTCGTCGAGGACCCGCAGATCGACGAGATCGAGGTGCTGGCCGCGAAGCACTCCTGAGCGGGACACAACGGTTCCCCCGAACGAGACAGGGCAAAGCTGGCGGAACCGCGTCTTTCACCGATTCTCTCCGATCGACCGTCGACTCACCGCCGCGTGCGGAACGCGTCGTCGCCCCACAGCCGGAAGTCAACGTCGAAGGTCCAGATGTCCCTGTCCTGTTCGACTAGTCGGCGAAACTCGTCGGCGATCCGGTCCGGGTCGACGCGTTTCGACTCGGGCACCTCGTCCGGGATCGTCTCGTCGTCGATCCGACCGTCGATGAAGGCGTGGACGACGTGAACGCCCTCCGGAGCGAGTTGTTCGGCCATCCGCCTAGAGATCCACTTGACCGCGTCACCGGTGTTGTGGATCACCGTTCCGCCGCCGCGGAGGTCCGAGAGGAGTTCGTCCACGACGAGCGCGAACCCGTAGCCGACGGTGTCGAGCATCGTCGCGAGCGCCTCCGGATCGTCCGCTGGCCCCGCCCAGCCGGAAACGGGGGTGTTGTGTACGTACACGTCGACGGGCCCGAACGCCTCGCGAACGGCCTCGGCCCCGGCCTCAACCGCGTCCGGGTCGGTCACGTCCACCTCGACGGCGAGCGCGTCCCCGTCGGTTTCGGCCCGGAGGTCGGTCGCCAGCGGCTCGGTGAAACCGTTGGTCCGCGCCCACAGGGCGACGCTGTCGCCGTCGCGCGCGAACCCTCTGGCCAGCGACTCGCCCAGCGTGGGCCCGACGCCCCCGAGAACGACCGTGCGTCCCATCGACAGTCGTAGGCCGCGGACACTGGTAGCTGTTTTCCCGGCCCCTCGGGCGCCGTCGAACCCGCGCCGCCGCCGAATCGGTGTGGCGGCGTCGATACCGAACACATCCGGTCGGTGGTTTATCCTCCCGCGCGCCGGACAAGAGACCATGGAGCCAGACTTAGATCGGTTCACCTCGCGGCGGTCGACCGTGTACGGGGAGCGAGGCGTGGTGGCGACCAGCCAGCCGCTCGCGAGCCAGGCGGGGATCGAGGTGTTGCGCGACGGGGGGAACGCGTTCGACGCCGCCGTGGCGACCGCGGCCGCGCTCAACGTCGTCGAGCCCACCTCGACCGGGCTCGGCGGCGACGTGTTCGCGCTGTACCGGACCGCCGACGGCGAGGTCGGCGCGATGCGCTCGTGCGGCGGCGCGCCGGCGGACGCGACGATCGAGAACGTCCGCGGGGCGCTCGCCGACGACGAGAACGCGGACTCGTACTACCCCGACGACGGCGGCTACGCGGTCGACGACGCCGGCGAGGCCGGGATGCCGTTCTACGGGCCCCACGCGGTCACGGTGCCCGGGACGGCCCGCGGCTGGGAGGCGACCGTCGAGGAACTGGGGCGGCTGACGCTCGCCGACGCGCTCGCCCCGGCGATCCGCTACGCGACCGAGGGCTACCCGGTGTCGGAGGTCATCGCCTCCTACTGGGCGAGCGCCGACGCGCTGTTCACCGACGACCACGCCCGCGAGGCGTTCCTGTTCGACGACGAGCCGCCGGCCGTCGGCCAGACGGTGACGCTCCCGCGGCTCGGCGAGTCGATGGAGAAGATCGCCGAGGAGGGGGCCGACGTCGTGTACGAGGGCGAGATCGCCGAGGCGATCGCCGACGAGGTCCAGTCGCAGGGCGGGTTCATGACCGTCGACGACCTCGCCGGCTTCGAGGTCGAGTGGCCCGACCCGGTGTCGACCACGTACAACGGGGCCGAGGTGTACGAGCTACCGCCGAACAACCAAGGGCTCATCGCCCTGGAGGCGCTCAACATCGCGGCCGAGCTGGGCGCGGGCGAGTACGACTACGACTCCCCCGAGCGCGTCCACTACTTCGCGGAGGCATTGAAGCGCGCCTTCCACGACGGTCACCGCTACATCACCGACCCCGAGTACGAGGAGGTCCCGCCGCTCGCGTCGGCGAAGTGGGCGACTGAGCGCGCCGCCGAGATCGGCGCGACCGCCTCGCACGACGTCTCTTTCGGCGTACCGAACGCGAACGCGGAGGACGCCGACACCGTGCTACTCACGGTCGCCGACGACGCCGGGAACGTCGTCTCCTACATCAACTCGCGGTTCGCCGGCTTCGGGTCGGGGCTCGTCGCCGGCGACACCGGCATCGCGCTACAGAACCGCGGCGCGTCCTTCTCGCTCGACCCGGACCACCCGAACGCCCTCGAACCGGGCAAACGCCCCTTTCACACGCTCATCCCGGGCGTCGTCCGGTTCGATGAGGACGACTGGGCGGCGTTCGGCGTGATGGGCGGGTACATGCAGCCGCAGGGCCACGTCCAGGTGATCTCGAACCTCGTCGACTACGACATGCCACTCCAGCGCGCGCTCGACGAGCCGCGGTGGCGCTACCGCGAGAGCGGCGAGCTGGCGCTCGAACCGCACTTCGACGACGACGCCGCGGCCAAGCTCGTCCGGAAGGACCACAACGTGCGGACGCTCTCGCCGGTGATGTTCGGCGGGGCGCAGATAGCCCGCAGCCGCGACGGCGTCCTCTCGGCCGCCACCGAGCCGCGGAAGGACGGCAACGCGCAAGGGTACTGAGACCGGGCGATCACGCTCGCGACGCCAAGCGAGTTCCTATCAGCGGACGCGCATAAGCTCGGATCGTCGCGCGAGGACGGTTCGGCCGACGGTCGATAGAGCGCATTTCGCACCGACGAACCCTGTCCGGTCCGTCGAATTCGGCGGCCGTCGTATTTGTGGTCGTGGATACACTTATAATGGCTCGTATGGTATACGCTCACAGGATGAAGCGAAGAATCCAGCGACGCGACGTACTCAAGGGTGCCGGCGCGGTCGGCATCGCGGGGCTCGCCGGCTGCTCGACGGAGAGCGGCGACGGCGGCGACGGCTCCGACGGCGGCGACGACGGAATGGACGGCGACGACGGCTCCGACGGTGGCGATGGAATGGACGGCGACGACGGCTCCGACGGCGGCGATCAGAACAACATCCCGGACGCCGTGATGGTCGTCGGCTTCCCGCAGTCGGGCATCCAGCTGTTCCGCGACTTCTACACGGAGTTCGCAGACAGCGCGCCGGACCTGGACATCATCGTTCCCGACGGGCTCATCGACGGCGACCTCCCCGGCGAGGTCGACAACGATATGAACAACGTCATCGGCACCGCGCCCTCGGCGGGCGGTCCCGGCGCGGAGTTCTTCACCTCGGCGTACGAGGAGGAGTACGGCGAAGCGCCCGGCGTGTTCACCGCGCAGGCGTACGACGCGATGGCGGTTCAGATCCTCGCGGCGACCGCGGCCGGCGAGAACAGCGGCGAGGCTATCCGCGACCGCGTCCGGACCGTCGCTAACCCCGGCGGCGACGAGTTCGGCCCCGCGGACCTCCCCGAGGCCGTCGAGACGGTCGCCGCCGGCGACCCGGTCCACTACGTGGGCGCGTCCTCCAGCGTCAACTTCGACGTCAACGGGGACATCTCCACCGCCGCGTACGACATCATCGACTTCCAAGACGGCGATCTCGTCACCCTCGACACCGTCGAGTTCGGCAACGAGCTCTCCGACGAGGACCAGAACGCGACGGCCGCGGACCCGGTCGGCGTCGACTCCTTCACCGCCCGGATCGGCGTACTGATGCCGGAGACCGGTGACCTCGGGCCGCTCGGCGTCCCGATCCGCGACGGCGCGCTGCTCGCGGCCACGCAGGTCAACGACGCGGGCATCAACGTCGACGTCGAGACTCGCGTGGAGGACACCCAGACGGACCCGCAGGCGGGCATCTCGGGCGCGAACGCCCTCGTCAACGCCGGCTTCGGAGCGGTCGTCGGCCCGGCGTCGTCGAACGTCAACCTCCAGGTCTCCGAGCAGGTGTTCATTCCCAACGGCGTCGTCGGCATCTCGCCGTCGTCGACCGACCCGAACGTGACCGACTTAGATGACAACGACTACATCTTCCGGACCGCGCCCTCCGACCTGCTCCAGGGGCCCGCAATGGCCGACCTCGCCGTCAGCGACACGGTCGGCGCGTCGAGCTCCGGGACGCTGTACCTCAACGACGCCTACGGCCAGTCGTTGGAGGAATCGTACGTCAACGCCTTCCAGGAGCGCGACGGGACGATAGACCAGCGCGTCTCCTTCGAGCCGAATCAGGCGACGTACACCAGCCAGTGGTCGAGCGTGCTGAATCAGTAACGAGTCGTCCAACCGCCGCCGAACCGGTTTTTTCGAGGTCGGTACCGCCGTTCGCGAGGCACCGCCCCGCTATCCACCGAGGAAGTCGCGCCGCACGTCCTCGTCGCTGAGCAGCACGTCGCCGCGGTCCGTGTAACGGTTCTCGCCGTTCACCAGCACGTAGCCGCGGTCGCAGCGGCGCAGCGCCTCCTTCGCGTTCTGCTCGACCATCAGCACCGCCGTCCCGCCCTCGTTGATCCGGTCGATCCGGTCGAACATGTCGGAGACGAGGTCGGGCGCGAGGCCGGCCGAGGGCTCGTCGAGCAGGAGGAGGTCGGGGTCGAGCATGAGCGCCCGCCCCATCGCGACCATCTGCCGCTGGCCGCCCGAGAGGGTCCCGGCCTTCTGGTCGCTGCGCTCCCGGAGGATCGGGAACCGGTCGTAGATCGTCTCGATCTGGTCTTCGGGCACCTCGTCAAGGATGTACGCGCCCATCTCGAGGTTTTCGCGGACGCTGAGTCCGGGGAATACGTTGTCGTTCTGCGGGACGAAGCCAATCCCCTCGCGGATGATCTGCTCGGGCGCGAGCCCCTGGATCGACCGCCCCTCGAACTCGACGGTGCCGTCCATGTGCGTCGTGAGCCCGAAGACGGTCTTCATCACGGTCGACTTGCCGGCCCCGTTGGGGCCGACGATGGTCACGTACTCCTCGTCTGCCACGTCGAGGACGACGTCGGAGAGGATCTGGAGGTCGCCGTACCCGGCGTCGAGGTCGCGGAGCCGCAGGATCGCGTCGCCGCCGATCGCGTGGTCGGTGCCGGCGGTGGCGGCCGCGTCGGTTCCGTCGGCGGCGGCCGACCCAGTCTCGTTGGCGGGGGTCGCTCCCGTCTCGCCGGAGTCGGTCGGGTCCGCGTCGTCCGCCGCGGCGTCGGTCGTCATAGGTCCTCACCCAGGTACGCCTCGATGACCCGCTCGTCGTTCCGTATCTCGTCGCCGGTCCCCTCGGCGAGAACGCTGCCCTGATGCATGACGATGACGTGTTCGCAGTTCTCCATGATGATGTCCATGTCGTGCTCGACCAGCAGGAACGTGTAGCCGTCGGCGCGCAGCTCGTGGATCCGGTCGAGGAGCTTCTCCTCCAGCGTGGGGTTGACCCCGGCGAGCGGCTCGTCGAGCAGCACCATCTCGGGGTCGGTCATCAGCGCACGGGCCATCTCCAGCAGCTTCCGCTGGCCGCCGGAGAGGTTCCCCGCGTGTTCGTGCGCGAGGTGATCGATCTCGAAGAACTCCAGCGTCTCCCACGCCCGCTGGCGGAGGTCGGTCTCCTCGTCGACGACCGCGCCGCGGAGCCCGGGCGTGACCGCGCGGATCGCGGACTCGCCGATCTGCCCCTGCGGCGCGAGCATGAGATTCTCCAGAACGGTCATCTCGGCGAGCTCCCGGGCGATCTGGAACGTGCGGACCAGCCCCTGTCGCGCGATCCGATGGGGCCTGAGCCCGGTGATGTCCTCGCCCTCGAAGTACACCGACCCGGCGGTCGGCTCGTGGACGCCGGTGATACAGTTGAACGTCGTCGACTTCCCGGCGCCGTTCGGTCCGATCAGGCCGGTCAGCGACCCGGACTCCACCTCGAATGAGGCCCCGTCGACGGCGGTGACGCCGCCGAACCGCTTCACGAGCCCCTCCACGCGGAGCGGAGGTGCCCCCGAGGGGGACCCCGACGGGACGCGTTTCGCCGCCTCCTCGACCGCGCTGTCGTTCGTCTCCGGGTCGGCGTCCGTGGCCTCCGCGGCGGAGACCGCGTCAGCCGCGACGCCGTCGGTCGGGTCGGGCGCGTCGCTACTCATCGGCGTCACCTCCGGCGGGCCGCTCGGAGAGGTCGACGGCCGCGGCCGTCTCGATCCGGTCGCCGAGGATCCCGTCAGGCCGCCGGTGGATGATGAACACCAGGACGATGCCGAGGAAGACGAACTGGAGCGGCGCGATGTTGTCGGTCGCGTACGCGAGGAACGTCACCGGGTCCAGCGACGCGACGGCGTCGGCGAACGACGCCGGCGTCTGCGCGTCGATGAGCCCCCGGACCGTCGCGCCCACGCGCCGGGGCCCCTCGAACAGCACCGCGGCGAAGACGATGCCGCCAAGGACGGAGCCGGTGTTCGAGCCGGAGCCGCCGATGATCACCGCGATGAACACGTAGAAGGTTAAGAGCGGCCGGAACTGCGGCGTCGGCGAGACGTTGCCCTGGCTGCCGAACCAGAGGATCCCGGCGAGCCCCATCAGCGCGCAGCCGATGACGAACACCTTGATCTTCACGAGGTTCACGTCCTTGCCGAGCGAGTCGGCGACGAGCTCGTCCTCGCGGATCGCCTTCATCACCCGGCCGAACGGCGACCGCCCGAGGCGTTCGAGGAGGAGGTAGAACCCGACGAGGAAGCCGCCGAGCACGGCGATGTACCCCCACCCGATGAGGATCGGGTGCGCGATCCCGAGGCCGTCGGTCCCGAAGACCCCGAAGACGAGGTCGCCGAACGCGGTCGGGGACCCCGCCTGTCCGTCGACGAGGAACAGGTCGCGGACCGGGTTGTCCGGCATCCCCATCCCGCGACCACCGCCGGTCCCGGCGCCGATCGTGTCGCGCAGGAAGTTGTCGAAGGTGCTCGACTGGAGCGACAGGCGGACGATCTCGGAGAGCCCCAGCGTCACGATCGCGAGGTAGTCCGCCTTGAGCCGCAGCGCCGGCAGGGCGGCGACGGCGCCGAGCAGCCCCGCCACCCCCATCCCGGCGAGGATCCCGACCGGGAGCGGGAGGCCCAGCCCGGGCGGGCCGAAGGCGGGGTCCGGCGACCGCACGACCATCCCCATGGTGTACACGCTGACGGCCATGAAGCCGGCGACGCCGATGTTGAACAGCCCGGTGTACCCCCACTGGAGGTTCAGCGCGAGCGCGGTGAGCGCGTAGACGAGCCCGAGGAACGTCAGCGTCTCCAAGAGGCCGACGACGCTGTTGAGCCCGTCGGAGAACGTCAGCAGCGTCGCGGCGGCGTACACCGCGAGCAGCGTGCCGGCCACGAGCCCGAGGTCGCTCTCGCGGGCGGCCTCGACCACCGCCGCGGTGGCGCTCCCCGGCGCGTCGGACGAGCCCTGCGGCCCGCCCGGGACGTCGGCGTCGCTCATGCCGTCGACACCCCCTTGAACAGCCCCTCTGGGCGCAAGAGGAGCATCAGGATCATCACGGCAAACGCCGCGGCCTGGTTGAAGTCGGACGGGATCCAGATCGTCGAGGTGGTGAACACGATGCCGATGACGAGGCCGCCGACGATGGCGCCGTACACCGACCCGATCCCGCCGAGGATCACGGCCGCGAAGATGAGGAGCAGGAGGAGCCAGCCGAAGTCGAACTGGATCGTCCCGCGGAGGAGGACGTAGAGGTACCCCGAGGCCCCCGCGAGCCCGCCGCCGATGATCCACGTGGCGGTGACGACGCGCTCGGCTGGGATACCGGTGATGAGCGCGAGGTCCTTGTTGTCGGCCATCGCCCGCATCGCGGTGCCGAGCTTCGTGTGCTGGAGCATGCCGTGCATCGCGAGCATCAGGCCGACCGCGGCCACGAGGATGGTGAGCTCGTGCGCGTTCACGGAGAGCCCGAGCGGGCCGAACGCCAGGTTCGACGCCTCGACGCTGGCGGTTATCCCACGCCGGTCGGACCCGTAGCCGAACTGGAGCAGGTAGCGGACGATGAGCGCCGCGCCGATGGAGGCGATGAGCAGGGAGATCCCGTCGCGGTCCCGCATCGGCTTGTAGAACGCGCGGTCGAGCGCCACCGCGAGGATCGCGGTGACGACGAACGACGCGAGCAGCCCGACGAGGATCGCGCCCGGCGTCGTGAGGATGTGCGCGCCGATGTCGCCCGGCGAGGCGCTCCCGGCGTCGCGGACCGTCAGGAGCGCGCGGGCCGGGATGTCGCCGAAGCCGGCGATCAGGAAGGCGATACCCCAGCCGGAGAACGCGCCCACGCTGACGAGGTCGCCATGCGAGAAGTTCGCGAACGAGAGGATGCTGTACGTCATCGAGAGCCCGATGCCGGCGAGCCCGATCACGAGGCCGATGACGATGCCGTTCCAGAGGTTCGAACCGAGCCGGTCGACCGAGAGGGACCCCCCGATCGGACCGAGGCCGACGCCCGCGAGTTTCGCCGCGAGGTCGACGAGGAGCAGGCCGCCGAGGAGGACGACGAAGAGAAGCCCCGGCCGGGCCCGCGCCGAGTCGACGATCGACGAGTCAGTTGTTCCCATGTGTGCGTGTCACTGACGCAGGGTGAGTCACCGAGAGGTAAATAACTCGCTGTTCGGACAAAGATCGAGACATCAAAACCGCCTGACAGCCGGCAATTTCGCTCGTGTTCGGGGGCACTCACCCCGAGACTCGGGGTTCGCCGGCGCTCAGTCGCCGCCCGCGGCCCGCGCGTGGCGGCGCGCGTCCTCGGGCGAGCGGCCCTCGCGGAGCAGCGCCTCGACGAACAGCTCGCCGGCCTTGTACGAGGACCTGACCATCGCGCCAGACGCGCAGTAGAGGAAGCCGAACTCCTCCTCGGCGACCTGCCGCCACGTCTCGAAGGCGTCGGGGTGAACGTACTCGAACACGTCGAGGTGCGAGCGAGAGGGCTGGAGGTATTGGCCGAAGGTGACCACGTCGACGCCGACCTCGCGGAGGTCGCCGAGGGTGCGGTACACCTCGTGGTCGTACTCGCCGACGCCCAGCATGAGGCTCGTCTTTGTGTGAATGTCGGACTCGCGGTCGACCTGGTCGAGGACGGCGAGCGACTGCTCGTAGTTCGCGCGGCGGTCCCGAACCGGCCACTGGAGGCGCTCGACCGTCTCGACGTTGTGCGCGATCACGTCCGGCCCGGCGTCGATTATCCGCCGGATCGCCTCGGGGTCGCCCTGGAAGTCCGGGATGAGCGTCTCGACGAGGATCTCGGGGTCGCGGCGCTTGATCTCGCGGATCGTCTCGGCAAAGTGCGCCGACCCGCCGTCCGCGAGGTCGTCGCGGTCGACGGACGTGAGGACGACGTAGTCCAGTCCGATCTCCGCGACCGCGTCGGCGACGTTGGCGGGCTCGTCCGAGTCGAGCGCCTCCATCCCGCCCGTCTCCACGTCGCAGAAGTTACAGCCGCGCGAGCAGCGGTCGCCCAGCAGCATGAACGTCGCCGTGCCGGGGCCGTCGTTGCCAGACCAACACTCGCCCATGTTCGGGCAGTTCGCCTCCTCGCAGACCGTGTGGAGGTCGTGCTCGCGGAGGGTGGACTTGATCTCCGTGAACCGACTCCCGGACGGCGGGCGGGACTTCAGCCAGTCCGGCTTCCGGCGGCCGCGTGACATATGCGATCCTTGGCGCCCGACCGCAAAAGCGTGCGGGTCGCCCGGACATCGACGACGGCCGCCTCCGGCCGCGGCCTCACGCCTCGGGGACGAAGACGTTCATCGACGGCGTCTGGATCCCCTGGAACTTGTTCTTCCAGTTGTACGCGACGTTCAGCACGCGCCGCCGGTCGTCCGGCGACCCCGTCACCACGCTCACCGAGGTCCCGTCCTCCGGGATCTCGACGCGGGTGTCCTGCCAGTCGAAGCCGGCGAGCAGTTCCGACGGGTTCTCGACCGACACGGTCCCGCTGTTCTTGTTCACTTCGTAGAGGCGATAGGCGTCGGCTTCGAGCAGCCGCTTGATCTCGTCGAGGTCGTCGTCGAAGTGCTCCTCAAGCGCGTCGGCAGTGTGGTAGCCGCAGACGATCAGGTGCGCGAACGTCTCGACGTTGCGCGGGTTCTGATCGGCCGCGCGAAGGTGATCGAAGTACGCCAGCTTCTCCTCCCTATCGAGATCGAGGATGGCGTTGACGATCCGCGCCGCCTCCCGTTCCGTCTCCGTCGCGTCCGGATCGGCGAGGACCTCGTCCGCCCGCGAGCCGGTGTTCTGGCCCCGCGAGACGTCGAGGACGTTCTTGAGGTGTTTCGCGCGGTCGTACACCGCCGACTTGTACGACCAGTCGCGGACGTCGTCCGGGTAGTCGTCGAACTCGCGAAGGAGCGCCTCGCGGTCCTCGGGGAACCCGATCTCCTCGCGGAAGTCGCTCCACGCCGTGGCGCCCTCGAACAGTTCGAACTGCGTCAACGTGTCCTGACCGAGGTTCGCCCGCGTGCCGCCGCTGGCGACGAACTTCGCCTCGACGAACGTCTCCCCGTCGGCCGATTCGACGATCAGGTCGCCCAGCGAGTCGTAGGAGTTGCCGGCGTGGCGCACCGCGGTCAGGTCGGGGAAGTCGCTCCGGAGCCGGTCGGCGAGGGCTTCGGCGAGATCCGGTCGGCCCTGTTCTTCGAGGTCAGCGTCCGGCTCCGCGCCGTTCGCGAGCTGCGCCGTCAGCTTCTCCGTGGCCTCGACCCAGCCGCGCTCGTGTTTGCCCATGTCGTGTGTCGGTCCGAGAGCGGGAGGGAAAAAGGCGCCTCCCCGGGCGGGAAGGCAGGGACCTGACCGGAATGTGGCGAGGGAGAACGCCGGAGCAAACGCTCACGGAGTGGCAGAGAGAGGAAGCCTAGGCCGAGATTTGAACTCGGGGTCTCGTCCTTACCAAGGACGCGCTTTACCGCTAAGCTACCCAGGCACGCAATCAGTCGTTGACCGGATTCGACTTTATGGGTTTCGATCCGCGGGCGCAGCGTCGGGGAATCGGGCCCGCTTCCGAAGTCGTCCCGGGCCGGTCAGCGGTCGGTCGCGCTGACGGCGCGGTCCGAGATGTCGGCGATGCGGTCAGCGGTCGCCTCCGGGAGCGCCCGGCCGGCCGGCGGGAACTCGCCGTCGCAGTCGGCAGCGAGGTCGCGGGCGTATTCGAGCAGTTCCTCCGGCGGGTCGCCGCCGACCGCGGTGGTGCCGGCGACGACCGCGAGTTCGAGCGCGTCGACCTCCAGGTTCCGGTCGAGCGCGGCCGCGGCGTCAGCGTCCGTCTCGTCGCGGTCGCGCAGCGTCTGGTCGCGGCCGAAGGCGCGAACCACGTCGACCGCGGGGCGGGCGGCGTCGGTACGCGCGAGAAGCGAGAAGCCGCGCGAGACGAGCACGTCGGCAGCGAGGATCTCCATGTCGGCGTCGATCTCGGCCGCGGCGGTCGGCGCGGTCACCCACGGCTCTTCGCGGGCCACCGTCCGGGTGAGTCGCAGCCCCTCGTAGATGAGCTGCACGCCCGCGGCGCGGTCGGCCACGTCGCCGAGGTCGACGTCGGGGTCGAGCGCGCGGGCGGTGACCAGCGCCAGCACGCCGGGGGTCACCGCCGCGTCGAGGATCCGGGCGTCGAGGGCCTCGCGGAGCTGTTCGGGTTCGACGTCCGCGAGCGCCTCGCGCGCAGCGTCACGCGCTCGCGCGGCATCGTCCATTGCCATCGGGTAGACGAGCGAAGGGCAAAGACCTTTGGAAACGAACGGGATTCCGTCCCGTGATCCGAACCCGAACCGACGGCGACGTGCGCGTCGTCACGATCGACCGCCCGGCGGCCCGCAACGCGCTCCGCCCCGCGGATCTGACCGACCTGCGCGAGGCGTTCGAAGCGCCGGAGACCGACGGTCGACCCCCAGTGACGTACCTCCGCGGCGCCGGCGAGGCCTTCTGCGCCGGCGCGGACCTCGACGCTGTCGCCGCGCTGGACGACCCGGAGGCGTTCGCACGTCGGGGGCAGCGCGTCGCCGCCGCGATAGCGGAGTCGCCGTCGGTCGTCGTCTGCGGGGTCGACGGGGCGGCCCGCGGCGGCGGCGTGGAGCTAGCCGTCGCCGCGGACGTCCGCGTCGCGACCCCGCGAGCGACGTTCGGCGAGCCCGGCGTCTCCCTCGGGCTATTCGGTGCGTGGGGCGGGACCGTCAGGCTTCCTCGGGTGATGGGCGAGGGCGAGGCACTCGACTTCGCGCTCTCCGGGCGGGTCCTCGACGCGGAAGCGGCGCTCCGGACCGGGCTCGTCTCGCGCGTAGTCGACGACCCCCGCTCGGTGGCCGACGAGATCGCGGCCGGCGCGCCCGACGCCCTCGCGGCGATCAAACGCCGGGTTCGCGACCGCCGCAGCGGTGAGGCGCAGGAGCGCGCGGAGGCCGCGGCGTTCGCCGACCTCCACGACGCCCACGCCGCGGAAATCAAGCAGCGACGCGAGCGGTGAAGCGGGTCGGCGCGGGGGCCGCACGGTCCCACCGTCCCGATGTGACAGACTTAAGTGAGTCTCCGAACAATTATCGGATGCGAAGCACGCACCGGTAGTGTAGTGGTATCACGCAACCTTGCCATGGTTGCAACCCGAGTTCAAATCTCGGCCGGTGCAGTTCTGTTAATCAGTATCCCCGACAGTGGCCACCTCCGATGGCGTTCACTGCGCTCTTTCGCAGACTCACGGACCGTTCGATCGGGGGCGCGTCGCACGAAGAAGCCGACGGGGACGGACCCCGTCCGTTTAACAGCGCGTGCGTCGTCTGCTTGTACATATGGTCGAAGCGCTTCTTCTCGTCGGCGTCGCGGTGGCGGCGTTCGTCGGATACAACATCGGCGGGGCGACGACGGGACCGGCGTTCGGGCCGGCCGTCGGCGCAAACGTGTTATCGAAGGCGGGCGCGGCGGGGCTGATGTCCGTGTTCTTTTTTATCGGCGCGGGGACGCTGGGGCAGCGCGTCGTCACGACGCTCGGTGAGGACCTCGTCACCGGCGCGAACGTGTTCACGCTGGAGACGAGCATCATCGTCCTCTTCTTCATCGGCGGCGCGCTGTTCGTCGGCAACTTCGCCGGCGTGCCGGCGTCGACGTCGATGACGGCAGTGGGGGCCATCGCCGGACTGGGCATCGCGACGAACACCCTCGACTGGGCGGTGATGGGCGAGATCGCGATCTGGTGGCTCGTCGCGCCGATCATTGGGTTCTGGGTGTCGGGCGTCGTCGGGCGCTATTTTTACTCCACGATCGACCGCTGGGTGGCGATCGAGAGCACCGACGGGGCGCTGTTCGAGCTCGACCGGTCGGGGACGATCCCGCGCCCGGTCCTCGGTCCGAACACGACGCGGCGCGAACTGACGGGCGGGATCGTCGTCATCGCCATCGGCTGCCTGATGGCGTTCTCCTCGGGGACCTCGAACATCGCGAACGCCATCGCGCCGCTCGTCGCGCTGGACTCCGTGGGGATGACGCCGATGATCCTCCTCGGCAGTGCCGCGGTCGCGGTCGGCGCGTTCACGATTGCCCGGCGGACGCTCGACACGCTCGGCAACGACATCACCGACCTCCCGCTGACGGCCGCCATCGTCGTCGCGGTCGTCTCCTCCGGGATCGTGATCAGCCTCTCCGCGGTCGGCATCCCCGCCTCGTTCGTGATCATCGCGACGATGTCGATCGTCGGGCTCGGCTGGGGCCGCGCGACGCGTACGGTGACGGTCAGGCAGGGGCTCAAAGGCGAGAAGGAGCCGACGGTCTCCGTCGGCGCGCTGACGGCCGACGAGATGCCGCCGATCGGCGAGGGGGACGCGAGCGATGTCCCGTCGGCGGCCGACCTGTTCAACCCGAGCACGAGCGCCCGCGTCGTGCTGATGCAAAACGTCGTGCCGATCCTCTCGACGGTCGGCGCGCTGGTGACGTTCGCGGCGCTGTTCGCCGGTATCTGGTAGCTTAGCCTCGGCCGGGCGCGCCCTTCACCGACCGAAGCGGCGCTGGCGGTCCTGGAAGTCCAACACGGCGCGGAGGTACTCGCGCCGGCGGAAGTCCCGCCAGTTCACGTCGGTGAAGTAGAGCTCGGCGTAGACGGACTGCCAGATGGCGAAGTCGGAGAGCCGTTCCGCGCCGGTCTTGATCACTAAGTCGGGCTCTTCGGGGAACAGCAGCCGCTCTGCGATGTCGGGCTCGTCGATGGCGTCGGGCGATATCTCCCCGGCGGCGACGTCGCTCGCAAGCTCGCGGACCGCGCCGGCGAACTCGGCTTTGCCGCCGAGGCCGACGAGGATGCGGACGGGCGCGTCGACGCCGGCGTCGGTCGTCGGCTCGTCCCCGTCAGGACCGCGGACCACGGTTTCGGCCGGCGCGTCGAGGCGGCGTAGCTCCCGGACGAGCGTCGGGGCGACTGCGCGGTCGAGGACGGAGACGGAGACCGTGACGCGGTCCGCGCCGTACTCGAACGCCCAGCCGATGGCTGACGACAGCGTGTCGAAGGCGCCGTCCGCGAGGAGGTCGCGCTCGGTGAGGACGAGCGCGACGTGCGCCGGCGGCTCGGCGTCGTGGAGGCGATGGCGCGTCGCGAGGTACGCGTCGTAGAGACCCACGTCTGAGGGATCCGGTCGGGCGTATAAATGGCTTCCCGACGACGAGGGGTTTAATTCGCCGACGCGCCTATCACGGTCGATGGCAGACGCCTACCGCGGAGTGTTCGGCGCGATCCCGTACGCGTTCCGCGCGACCGAGTCGCTGACGATGCGCGCGTACGCCGCTCTCGGGGCGCTCGCGGCCGCGTTCGTCGCGCTCGTTGTCACCCTCGCCCTCGTCGTCTGGATGGGCGAGACGGCCTCGGCGACGGGGGGGACGTTCCTCTTCTCGCGGTCGCTGTTCGTGGTCGCCGGCCTCGCCGCCGTCGGGCCGCTGCTCGCGCCGATCCTGTTCGTCGCCCGCCGCCACCGCCGCGGCGACCGGGTTGCGGCCACGTACGACCGGTGGATGGGGATCGCCGGGTTCCTGTTCCTCCTCTCGCTGTACCTCGGGCTGATCATCTCGGTCCCCGAGGACCTCCGCGACCCGAGCAGCTCCGCGGTGCTCGGCGCGCTGTACGCGCTCCCGCAGCTCGCCGGGTTCGTCCCACCGGTCGCAGCCGCGCTCGGCGTGTTCGCGACGCACTTCAGGCTCCGTGGGGGCTCGGACGACGCGGCGCTCGACGACGGGGTAGCCGGCGTCGAGGAGCCGGCCGACGACGGGGACCCGACCGACGCCGGCGGCTCGCGGTGAGGGACGCCGCCCGCTCGCGGCTCGAAAGCCGGAAGTCGTCAGAGCGACTAACCGGGCGCAATGACCGACGAGAAGGAGAGTACGTTCCTCGTCACGCACGTCGAGGGCGACTCGGCGGTGCTGAAAGACGTCCACGACGGACAGGTGCACACGCTGAGCTCGAACCCCGGCCTCGACGTCGACGACGCCGTCGAGGCGACGGTCGCCCCCGACCCGCCGATGGAGGTCACCTATCAGGTGATCGAGGTCGCGGAGCGCCGCGCGCTGTCGATCGAGGAGAGCCCGGAGCCGCCGACCGTCCACGAGCGTGAACTCGCCGCGGAGACGGCGACCGGTGAGCTCGCCAGGAAGGAGCGTGCGGGCGTCGGCGAGGTTCACGTGTTGACTCCGCCGGAGTCAGAGACGGCCGAGGCGGTCGAGGACGTGATAGACGACCGCAAGGCGACCCTCTCGCGAGCGGCCCGGTTGGGCGTGAACCGCGTCGAGGTGCGCTCGGAGCCGGGCGTCGTCGCCGTGCGATACCTCCCGTAACGCGGGCGGTTTCGGCCCCGTCGTCGCCGTCGGCCCAGTAGATAAGAAGGCTTATTCGCGCCCGCAGAGGAACCGGTATTTATGGTAGCGATCGAGGTGCCGGAGGTCGACTACACCGACTACTCGAACCGGCAGCTCGCGGCGGTGCCGCTCGCGTTCCTGGTCCTCGCGTTGGCGATCATCGGCGGGTGGGTCGTCGCCACCGGCGCGCCGGCGAACCTGGGACTGGAGTTCACGGGCGGCGTCGAGCTGCGAGTCGCAGACGACACGAGCGGCGACGTCGAACAGCAGATCCGGACCGCCTTCGACCGGGAGCCCGACGCGGTCCGGACGATCCCCGGCGACGACGTCGTGGTCGTCACGTTCCAAGCGGCCCAAGACGACCCGGAGGGACTCGCGAACGACCTCCAAGATCAGGCAGATGCGGCGGGGTTGACCACGACCGCGGTCGACCAGGTGTCGCCGAGCTTCGCGAGCGACACCGCACGCACCGCGGTGTTCGGCGTGGCGCTCGCGTTCCTCGGGATGAGCGTGCTCGTGTTCGCGCTGTTCCGCACGTTCGTCCCCTCGGTGGCGGTCGTCGCGTCCGCGTTCTCCGACCTCGTCATCCCGATCGCGGCGATGAACCTCCTCGGCATTCAGATGACGCTGGGGACGATCGCGGCGCTCCTGATGATCATCGGGTACAGCGTCGACTCGGACATCCTCCTGAACGACTCGGTGTTGCGGCGCACGGGCGAGTTCTACGAGTCGGTCAGCCGCGCGATGCGGACCGGGGTGACGATGACGCTCACCTCCATCGCGGCGATGGTCGTGATGGCGATCGTCGCCTCGGTGTTCGGGGTCGGACTCCTCCGTGACATCGGGATCATCCTCTCCGTCGGGCTCTGCGCCGACCTGATGAACACGTACCTGATGAACGTCTCGCTGCTTCGCTGGTACAAGTTCGAGGGGGTGGCCCGCTGATGCTCGAACCGATCAAGGAGAACTGGCGGATCCTGCTGCTCGTCGTCGTCGTGATCGGCTCGTCGGTCGCGCTGTTCGGCCCCGGCTTCGGCCCGGAGCCCGCGCCCGGCGAGGACGCGAGCGAGGCCCAACAGGGGATCACGAACCTCCAGTACGGCCTCGACCTGGCGGGCGGGACGCGGGTCCGCGCGCCGCTGTCGGGGTACACCGCGACCGACGTGGCGCTTGGGGGCGACACCCCCGGTGCGGCCGCGGAGGCGGTCGCCACCGAGCTAGACAACGCGTCGACGCGGAACGTCGGCGTCGTCCCCGAGGAGCGCGCGATCGAGGTCACCGATCCGGCGGTGACCGAGTCGGAGTTCCGCGCGGCGATGGACGCCGCGGGCTACGAGTACGCGGAAATTCGGTCGGGCGTCACTCAACAGACGCGTGACGAGACGATGAACGTCATTCAGGGGAAGATCAACGAGGCGGGCCTCTCCGGCGGGAGCGTCCAGCAGGTCCAGTCGATCACGGGCGAGTACTTCGTCCTCGTTGAGGTGCCGGGACAGGGCCGACAGGAGGTGATCGACCTCCTCGAGGAGCGCGGGACCGTGCGGATCGACATCGCGTACGCGGACGGGAACGGGACCGCAATCCAGGACGGGGCGCTGATCCAAGACGACTTCGAGGAGATCGGCACCGCGACCCAGAGCGACCGCGGCACGGGCGCGTACGTTCCCGTCACCGTGCGCAACACCGCCGCGGACGGATCCCAGTCGCCGGCGCACGCGTTCCAAGACGCCGTGGCACGGCGCGGGTTCGCCGACGCGTACCAGAACCAGGCCGACCGGTGCGGATACAACCCGGAGACGGGTGCGATCGAGGAGGTGAACGGGGACCGGAACCCGTGCCTCCTGCTTGTCGTCGACGGCGAGGTCGTCAACTCCTTCGGGATGGACCCCGGTCTCGCCGACAGCATGGCGGCCGGGTCGTGGGCGGACACCGGGAACTTCCGGCTCACGACCGGCGAGTTCACCGAGGCCCAGGCCATCTCGCTGAACCTCCGCGCCGGCGCGCTCCCGGCCAAGCTCGACATCAGCGGTGAGGGGACTTCCTCGTCCATCTCGGCCTCGCAGGGGGAGAACTTCCGGACGTACTCGCTTATCATCGGGGTGCTCTCGGTGTTCGCGGTCGCGGGCATGGTGTTCCTCCGGTACCGCGAGCCCCGCGTCGCGCTCCCGATGATCGTCACGGCGCTGGTCGAGGTGTACGCCCTCCTCGGCTTCGCGGCGCTGCTCGGTTATCCGCTCGAACTCGCGGTCATCGCCGGGTTCATCGCGGTGGTCGGGACCGGGGTCGACGACCTCGTCATCATCGCCGACCAGGTGATGAGCGAGGGCGAGGTGAACTCCCAGACGGTGTTCAACTCCCGGTTCCGCCAGGCGTTCTGGGTCATCGGCGCGGCCGCGGCCACGACGATCATCGCCATGTCGCCGCTGATGGTGCTGTCGCTCGGCGACCTCTCCGGGTTCGCCATCTTCACCATCCTCGGCGTGCTGGTCGGCGTGCTGATCACCCGCCCCGCGTACGGCGACATCCTTCGTCGCCTGCTGACGGTCAGGTAAGCGGAGTCGGATCGGCCGCCACGATACGCGCCCGTATTTGACGGTCGATCGGGTTTTCTCCGTCACGCGGCGACGTTTCGCCGTATTGCTGTCTCGACTCGGCTGCCGTCGGGGGTTCGACAAGAACTGACGGCCCATTCGACAAACTATTAATTTAGACTGGTCAAAACCGGCTATGCCGACCGACTCCGTCGAGGATTATCTCAAGACGATCTATCGGATCGAATCGCGAGGGGGACCGCCCGTCGCGACCTCGCAGATCGCGGAGGCGCTGGAGAAGACTCCTGCGACGGTGACGAGCATGGTCGAGACGCTCGCCGGCCGCGGACTGCTCTCCCGCGAGAAGTACAAGGGCGTTGACCGCTGCCGCAGACGGCCAGAAGGCGGGTGACACATGACCGGCTACGTCGAGATCGTCGCGATCGCGTTCGTGACGCAGCTCGCGGTGCTGCCGGGCGAGAAGGTCCAGCTGATGATCGCCGGCCTCTCAACGCGGTACGACCCCAAGGTCGTCGTCGCGGCCGCTGGCTCGGCGTTCGCCGGCTGGACCGCCGTAGAGATCGCGTTCGGCCAAGCCCTCCAGTCGGCGCTGCCGCCGGTCGTGTTGGACTCGATCACCGCCGTGCTGTTCTTCGTCTTCGCGGCCCTACTGTACCGGTCTGCGCCGAAGCGGGGAACGACCCCGGAGGCGGAGCGCACCGACGGCGGGCTGGCCGCGTTCGACGACCTCTCGCTCCCCGGACGGCTCGACAAGTACTCGGGGTCACTCGGCGGCTTCTTCCCCATCTTCCTGCTCACCGCGACCGGCGAGTTCGGCGACAAGACGCAGCTCGTCACCATCGGACTGGCGGTCCAGTACGGCGCGACCTCCGCCATCTGGGCCGGCGAGATGCTCGCGATCATCCCGGTGAGTCTCGCGAACGCCTACTTCTTCCATACGTTCGCCGGCCGGGTCGACATGCGGCTCGCGCACTTCGCCTCCGCGCTGCTGTTCGCCTTCTTCGGCGCGGACACCGTGCTGTCGATCGCGACCGACTTCTCGGTGTGGGAGACGATCGTCGGGACGCTCGGCGGGCTCATCTCCGGACTGTTCTGAGAGGTCGTCCCGCCGACGGTCGCGGACCGCGGTCAGAACTCGTCTAACGCCGACTGCTCGGCGGCCGCCAGCGCGTCCTCGCAGGTGCGCCACGACGTGCGCGCGCAGTCGGGCAGCGTCCCGTGGTCCCCGACGTACGCGGCGAGGAACGCCCGCGTGGCCGGGTCGCTCGGGTAGCCGCTCCCGAGGTCGTAGTCGGGATAGGCCGCGTCGAGGTCGGCCATCGCGGCGTCGCGGACCACCTTCGCGACGACGCTCGCCGCGCCGACGACCGGGTCGTCCTCGTCCGCGCCGTGCGCGGCCGTCACGTCGACCGCGGGGAGGGGTGCCTCGTCGTCGCCGGCTTCGACCGTGTCATCGCCATCCATGACGAACTCGCTGAGCCGCCGCGCGAACCGCTCCTCGCTGGTGTCCCCCGCGTCGGCGACGACACGGACCGGGCCGTCGGTCTCGGCGGGGAGAGCGGCGAGCGCGGTTCGGACCGCCCGCGCTTGGCCGCGGACGGTGAGGGTGTTCATGTCCGTGTCGGGGCGGTCGATCTCGCCGGGCTCGACGCGGGCGACGCCGACGGCGACGTCCGGTTCGCTCCGGAGGGCCGCGGCCATCTCCTCGCGGCGGTCCGGCGCGATCCGCTTCGAGTCGTCCACGTCGGCCGGGAGGCTCGCCGGGTCGGCGACCACCGCCGCCGCGACCATCGGTCCGAGCGCGGGCCCCTTGCCGGCCTCGTCGACGCCGAGATACACGCGTGGCTAGTGGACGTGCGGGGGGAAATACCTTCAGAAGGGCGGCGACCTCAGTCGAGCAGGACCGCGTTGACCTGGCCGGTCTGGCCGGGGCGGGAGGTGACGCGGGCGCGGCCGGCGGACGTCTTGATCACGGCGCCCTTCGTGATAATGTTCCGGCGGGCGTAGTTGACGTTCGCGGGGTTGTCGACGACGTTCTCGATCTCGGCCTCGCTGACCTCGCCGTCGGCGGCGACCTGCGCGACGTCCGTCGAGAGGGCGCGGACCTTCTGCTCCGTGCCGCGGGAGTCGATGTACTGGAGTCGGGTCTCGCCGACCGTCGTCTCGGCGGGCTCGCGGCCGAGCTGGTGGCGCTTCTTGTTCGAGGCGTGCTTGAGTCGGCCGCCGGTCCGCTTGCGCGTGGAGCGTCCCTGATCTTTCATACGGATACGAACAGCCAGCGAATACTTGAACCGTTCGACTCGTCCCGGCGGGTTCGGCGGTGCGAGCGGGATCAGCGCCGCGAGCCGGCTCAGGCGAACGCGCGCTCGAAGGCGCGGACGCCGTCGTCGGTGCCCGCGACGACGAGTTCGTCGCCGCGTTCGATCCGCGTCTCCTGGCCGACATCGGTGACGAGGTCCTCGCCGCGCTCGATCGCGATGACGGTACAGCCGGTCCGCCCGCGGACGGCCGCCTCGCCGACCGTGCGCCCGACCAGCGTCGGAGCCTCGGTCCTGACGACCTCGACGTGCGTGTCAAGCGAGATCACGTCCCGGTCCGTGAGCACGGCCGACGCCGACATCCGACTGGTCACCGTCGAGAGGGAGAGCACGTAGTCGGCCCCGGCCCGGTGCATCTTCGGCACGCTCTCGGGGTCCGCGACGCGCGCGAGGAGCTCCACGTTCGGTGCGAGGTCCCGGACCACGAGCGTCGCGAACTCGGCCGTCGTGTCGTCGGGGAGCGCGAGGACGACGGTCCGCGCGTCCGCGACGCCGGCGGTCCGCAGCGTCTCCGGCTCGGTCGCGTCGCCGACCACGTCGATCGCCGGCCCGTCATCGCGGTCGACGACGGTCACCGGGAGGTCCGCCCCTTCGAGCGCGTTCGCGACCGTCTTGCCGACCTGCCCGTGACCGATGACGACCGTCTCGCCCGCGCCGAACCGGCGGGCCGCCGAGTTGGTCAGGTCGACGAGCCGCTCCACCTGTCCCTCCGTCCCCGAGACGAGGAGGACCGTCCCGGCCGAGAGCGTCGCGTCCGGCGCCGGCGCCGCCTCGAACGACCCGTTGAACCACGCGCCGATCACGTCGACGCCGGTCCGTTCGCCGATCCGGCTCCCGGCGAGCGTCGACCCGGCGAGGCCGCTCCCGTGGTGGATCGACACCTCCGCGATCCGCAGCGAGTCGCCGATGGCGACCGCCTCGTCGAGGTCGGTCCGCACCGCCGTCGTCACCTTCGAGGCGAGGCTCTCGCCGAGCAGCGACCGCGGGGAGAGCACCTCGTCCGCGCCGGCGAGGCGGTGGTACCGCTCGCGGGTCGGGTCCTCGACGACGCTTATCGCGCGGACGTCGGTCGAGAGCTCCTTCGCGGCGAGGACGATGCTCGCGTCGACCCGGTCGGAGACGTCGGTGACGAGGGCGCGGGCGTCGCTGAGGCGGGCGCTCTCGAGGCCGTCCGTCGTCTCCGGGTCGGCCCGGACCACCACGTGGCCCGCCTCGTACAGCGCCAGCGCGCGGTCGGGGTCGGGTTCGACGACTACGTAGGGAACCTCCTCCGACTCGAACTCGTCTAAGAGCGCGTCGGAGCGCGTGGTGTCGGAGGCGACCACGACGTGTCCCGTCACGTCCGACTCAAGCGACCGAGGGACGGTTGTCGAGAACGCGGACTCGAGCAGTGGCGTCGCGACGACGGGGAGTGCCCCGATGAGCAGCGCCATCCCGACGAGGTCCATCACGGCGATGAACGCGTTCATCTCCTGGCTCTGCCACGGCGAGTCGCCGCCGAACCCGGTGGTCGAGAACATCTCGACCGCGAACCGGAACGACTCGATCAGGGTGATCGCGTCGCCCTCGTACACGCGCATGCCTCGGCGGTACGCGACGGCGGTGAACGTGAGCATGACGCCGAGGAACACCGCGTAGTACACGACTCGCCGCTTCCACGTATCCATCGATCCGCGATACGACGCGGCCGCACAAAAACGGGTGGTCTCGCACGGCCGGCGCGTGGATCGCGCCGGCGTCCGGCGGTCGGTCGCCTCGCCCGCCCCGGACCGAAGTTTGATGGTTTAAGTTCCGCGGGCCGAACCTCCACCCATGGTGCGGGACCCGTCGCGAGACCCGGAGCCGCCGTCGGTCGACGAGGTGCTCGACGCGCTGGCCGACGACGCGGCCCGTCGGATCGTCGCGGCGCTCACCGAGCCGAAGACCGCGAGCGAGCTCTCCGAGGAGTGCGACATCCCCCTGTCGACGACCTACCGGAAGCTGGAGAAGCTCACCGACGCCTCCCTGCTGGCGGAGTCGACCGACATCCGCCGGGACGGGCAGCACACGACGCGGTACTCGGTGTCGTTCGACGCCGTCACCGTCTCCGTCGACGAGGGCGCGGAGGGTGACGGGGACGGTCGCGAGTTCGACGTGGAGTTCTCTCGGCCCGAGCGGACCCGAGACGAGCGACTGGCCGACCTGTGGTCTGAGCTACGAGAGGAAACATGAACCCCTACATCGACCTGACTATCATCGCCGCAAAGACCGCCATCCTGGTACTCGGTGGCAGCATCACCTACTACGCGCTCCGCGCGTACGACCGGACCGGCGACCGGTCGCTGCGCGAGCTCGGCGTCGGCTTCGGCATCGTCACCGTCGGCGCGCTGTTGGGCGGGGTCTCCCACCAGATCATCGGCGCGGACCTCGCGGTCGGCATCGCCATCGACGGGCTCCTCACGGCGGTCGGGTTCGCCGTCATCGTCTACTCGCTGTACCTGGAGTGAGCGCGGGTTCGACGCGCGACGAACGGTACCCTTTTGCGGCGCTCGGCCGTCCGTTCACCCCATGAGCGACGCACGCGAGGAGCTCTCCCGCCGGATCGCCGGCGAGATAACGCTGAGCGACGACCCGGGGGCGACCCTCCGGAAGTGGCGGACCGACTTCGACGTCTCGCAGACGGAGCTGGCCGACCAGCTCGGCGTCTCCTCGTCGGTCATCTCCGACTACGAGAGCGGCCGCCGCGAGAGCCCCGGGATCGGCGTCGTCCGCCGGACCGTCGAGGGGCTGCTCGACATCGACGAGCGCCGCGGCGGCGGTCGCCTCCGCCAGCACGCGCGGGTGCTCTCGGCCGGGTTCGAGAGCGACATCGTCCACGACCTCCGCGAGTACTCCACGGCGGTCCCCCTGTCGGAGTTCTACGAGGCGATGGGCGCGACCGAGGTCGTCCGCGGCGACCACGACCACGTGAACGGCCACACTGTCATCGACTCGATCCAGGCGATCACGCGGCTCTCCAGCGAGGAGTTCTACCGGCTGTACGGCCAGTCGACGAACCGCGCGCTCGTGTTCACCCGGGTGACACGCGGCGAGTCGCCGCTCGTCGCCCTGCGCGTCGTGAGCCCGACGCCGAACGCGGTCGTGCTCCACGGGATCGAGGACGGCGACCTCTGGGACCACGCCGCCGACCTCGCGCGCGTCGACGGCGTGTCGCTGGCGACGTCGAACCGCGACCTTGACGACTGCCTCGCGGACCTCCAGGCGCTGTGACGGCCGCGCGGCGGCTCATCCGGGCAATCCCGGCACCGGAACCGCGAGCCTGAAACCGCCGGCGCTCGTCGGGCCGCCCATGAGCGAGGATTACGCCGAGCGGCTCCGCGCGAACCGCCGAGAGAAGGACGAGTTCTTCGACGACCACCCGCAGTCCCCGATCCCCCCGGAGCACCGCGACGACTTCGACGGGCTGGACTACTTCCCGCCGGACCCGGACTACCGCGTCGAGGCGACCGTCACCGTGCACGACGACCCGGACCCGGTCGAGATGGAGACGACCGCGAGCAACCCGGTGCGATACCTCCGGATCGTCACGTTCGCGTTCGAGATCGACGGAGCGGAGCACACGCTCGCGGGCTACCGACAGGAGGGCGACGACGGGGCCATCTTCGTCCCCTTCCGCGACAAGACGACCGGCCAGCAGACGTACCACCAGGGGCGGTACATGGAGCTGGCCCCCGAGCGGGACCTCGACGACGGGGACGCGGTCACGATCGATTTCAACCTCGCGTACAGTCCATTTTGCGCGTACAGCGAGACGTTCTCCTGTCCGCTGCCGCCGGAGGAGAACTGGCTGGAGATCGTCGTCCCCGCGGGCGAGCGGGCCCCGGACCTCGACTGATCGGCGACGCGATCGGAAGTACAGTCCGTGACGCGGTCGACGGCGCTGCCGCTCGGCGGCGAAAAAAGTCGGAGAATCGGACGTCGGGACGTGCCGGAAGCAGTCCGCCGTGGCCGGTCTACTCGAGCGTCTCGCTCGTGACGAGCGTGTCGTCTTCGAGGTAGTGCTCGAGGTGGTGGCCGTGTTCCTCGACGTCTTCGAGGATGTCGCGGAGCTGCTCTTCGGTGTTGTAGTCGCCGAGGTTGTTGGCGAGCTGGATGTGCTCACGGAGCTGCTCGGTGATGTCGCCGAACATCTCGAGGTCGTGCTCCAGCGACGTCCGGATGTCGTAGGCGTCGGCGTCCTCGGGGGTCACCGGCGCGTGCTCCTCGTAGTTCGCGCCGCCCGAGAGCGGCACGCCGCCGAGCGCCTGCGCGCGCTCCGCGAGGACGTCAGCGCCCTCTTCGAGGTCCGCCGCGACCTCGCCGAGGTACTCGTGGATGCCGAGGAACTCCGCACCCTCGACGAGCCAGTGGTGCTTCTTCACCTGGTGGTAGAGGACGTACGTCGCCGCGAGGTCGCTGTTGAGCGCGTCGACGAGCTGTTCGGCCTTCTCCTCGGGGACGCGGAGCGCTTCGCTCTCGTGAACGTCGCCGTACCGTTGACGGGCCTGCTTCTGGGTGCTCATTTCAATCATACATACGCGCGCTATCTACTTAATAGTTGCTACTGAGTGAACTACTCTTTCAGAATTCCAAAAATTATTTTCTACACGTCGTCGACGGCGCCGACGAGCTCCCGCTGTGCGGCGAGGGTGTCGCGGTCGAGCGTCGCCGTCAGCGTCGCCGGGTCCCGGTCGAGCTCGACGGCGACGCGCCCGTCCGGACGCGCCACGAGGGAGTTGCCGGCGTAGGTCGCCTCGTCCGCCGGGCGCTCGCCGCCCGCAGTCCCGGTGCGGCCCGCACCGACGGTCCACCTGACGCCGTCGAGCGCCCGCGCCCGGACGAGGAGCCGCCAGTTCGCGACGTGGGCGGCGGGCCACGCGCCGACGACGACGAGGGCGTCGACCGCGCGCTCCGCGAACCACGCGCTCTCCGCGACGAAGTTGAGGTCGTAGCAGGTCAACAGTCCGGTCGGCCCGGCGGGCGTCTCGACGACCACGCGGTCGCCGCCGGGCTCGACCCACTCCGCCTCCTCGTCCCAGAGGTGGCGCTTGCGGTACACCGAGAACGCTCCGACGCCGTCCGCCGAGGACCCGCCGGGCGGCGGGACGTACGCAGTCGCGTTGTACACGGCGTCGCCGTCGCGCTCGGCGTACCCCGTGACCACGGCCGCGCCGGCGGCCTCGGCGACGGATTCGAGCCGTTCGCGCGCCGCGTCTCGGAGCAGGGCGGCCTCCCGGAGCCGTTCGTCGGCCGCGAACCCCGTGAGCGCGTACTCGGGGAACGCGACGAGGTCGACAGTCGCCGGCAGGTCGGCCGCCCGACGGCGGATCCGATCGAAGTTCGCGTCGACGTCAAGGTCGTCGACGGGGATCTGCGGGACCGCGACGGTCGGGTTCTCGCGGGGTCGGTCGCTCACGCCACGGGCTTCGGCGGGGCGGATAATAACGTCCGGGCTCCGCCGTTCGGCCCGGGCCAGACGCGATCGGGAGCGGCGAGCGTCCGCGCGCCGGCCGCAAGGACGATACCCGCGGGGCACCGACCGGCACGTATGTCATTCGCCGACCTATTCGAGCGCGCGGCCGCGCTCGACGGCGACCCCGACGAGACGGACGTACGACGCGCGCTCGACGGCGTGCGCTCGACGGCGGACGGAGACGATGACGGTCCTGGGAGAGACGGCGACTCCGCCCGCGACGAGAACGCGGTCGCCGATCCACTCGACCCCAGTCCGGCCCGGGTCGTCGCCGGCGCCGACGCGCTCGCGGCCGACCTCCTCGTCGGCGGCGACGCCCGCGAGGCGCTCGACGCGCTCCGGTCGCACGCGTGGACGACGCTCGTCGCCAGCGACCCGCTCCTCGCCGACGCCGAGGCGGTGATCGCGTCGCTCGCGGACCCGGACCTGGCGGCCGACTGGCGCGCCACGGCCGAGTCCTGGCGCGAGTCGGTCGCGCAGCCCGCCGGCGATCACCCCGCGCTGGCGTCCGCCTACCGCGGCGGGGCGATGCAGGTGGTGAGCCTCGACGCCTCGCTGACCGGGCCGCGGGCGGCCGCCGGGCTCCGCGACCGCCTGCCCGTCAGCGTCCGGGAACCGCGGGCGTTCGCGACCGTGTTCGACCCGGCGAAGCTGTACCCGGACGCGGTCGGCGGGGAGTACCCCGGCCCCGACCGCGACCCGCGGACGATGGCCTCGGTCCGCGCCGACGGGGACCAGCACCGATAAACCGCCGCCGACCGGACCGGAGATATGACCGATTCGGACGGCGCGGGCGACCGCGCCGGGGGCGAGAGCGACGGCAGCGAGGACGACCGCGTCGAGGGCGCGCCGGAGCTCCCGGCCGACCGCGACGCGGTTCGCGACGCGCTCGTCGACTGGTACGAGGCGGACCACCGCGAGTTCCCGTGGCGGCGCACCGAGGACCCCTACGAGATCCTCGTCAGCGAGGTGATGAGCCAGCAGACCCAGCTCGACCGTGTCGTCTCGGCCTGGGAGGACTTCCTCGACGAGTGGCCGACCGCGGCGGCCCTCGCCGGCGCCGATCGCGCCGACGTGGTCGCCTTCTGGTCGGACCACTCGCTCGGGTACAACAACCGCGCGAAGTACCTCCACGAGGCGGCCGGACAGGTCGAGTCCGAGTACGGCGGGACGTTCCCGACGGAGCCGGACGAACTGAGCGAGCTGATGGGCGTCGGGCCGTACACCGCCAACGCGGTGGCGTCGTTCGCGTTCAATACCGGCGACGCCGTCGTCGACACCAACGTGAAGCGGGTGCTGTACCGCGCGTTCGACGTGCCGGACGACGACGACGCGTTCGAGCGGGTCGCCTCCCGGCTCATGCCGCCCGGCGAATCCCGCGTCTGGAACAACGCGATCATGGAGCTGGGCGGCGTCGCCTGCGGCAAGAAGCCCCGCTGCGACGAGGCGGGCTGTCCGTGGCGCGAGTGGTGTCACGCCTACCAGACGGGCGATTTCACTGCGCCCGACGTGCCCGAACAGCCGAGCTTCGAGGGGAGCCGCCGGCAGTTCCGCGGGCGGATCGTCCGGCTCCTCGGCGAGCACGACGAGATGGAGCTGGACGCCCTCGGCCACCGGATCCGCGTCGACTACGCGCCCGACGGCGAACACGGCCGCGAGTGGCTCCGCGGGCTCGTCGACGACCTCGCCGACGACGGACTAGTCCGACGCGAAGCGCGGAGCGATCGGACGGTTGTCCGACTCCGATAGGCGCTTTACCGGAGTATTCCGTGTAAGAAAGTTTTATTCCGCTTCTTATCGAAGGACGGCGTATGGACGACCCCAGTGACGAACTGAAAGCGAGCGAGGCGAAGCGCGCGAGCGCCCCCGACTTCGAGGGGTTGGTGCCGCCGGAAGAGGCGGTCTGCGCCGACCGGACGCGAGACGACTTCCTCGACGCCGTCCTCGCGCTCGACTCACCGGCGACGGCGAGCGATGTCGCCGACCTCGCGGGGCACGGCGTCGACGCCGCCCGGGAGTACTTGGCGTGGTTCGAGCGCATGGGAGTGGTGACGAAGGCGACGGACTCGCCAGCCACCTACGAACGGAATCAATCGTACTTCGACTGGCGGCGCGTCCAGCGACTCCGCCGGGAGTACGGGCCCGAAGAGCTCCTCGGCCTGCTGGAGGAGGCGTCCGAGCGCGTCGCGGCGCTGCGTGGGGAGTTCGACGCGGACGACCCGACCGACGTGGCGATCACGGCCCGCGCCGAGGAGACCGACCGGTCCGTCGAGGACGTCTGGGAGCGGCTCACCGCGTGGCAGACGGCCCGCCGGCGGGTGGCACTGCTCGAGCGGGCGCTCGCGGCCGAGTCCGGAGACGCCGCAGATCGACGATTCGCAGTATAAGCGGCGGGGCGGGAGACGAGCCCGGGTCGCCGAGCGGTGCGCCAGTCGATTTCGACCGACTCAGCACGATTCGCGAGCGGCTCGGGGGCAGCGGCCGGTTTAGTCGGATCGACGAGGAACCGGCCGTCGCGCCAGACCGGTTGGTCTGCGTTTACGAGGACCGGCTCTACCCGGGTCGAGTCCGCGGCGCTCGACTGGAGATCGTCTGGTTCGAGAACGGGGACTTCTCGATACACTACCACGAGGACCACGAGGCCGGGGAGTTCGACCATCGGTGGGACAGACACCCTTCCGACCACAACGCGCGCGACCACGTTCATCCGGGTCCGGACGCGCCGACGCCCGGCGACGACGCGTCACACCCGGCAGACTGGCGAGACGTCTTGTCGGCGGTGCTCTCGGAGGTCGAGGCCCGGCAACGGGCGTTCTGGGAGCGGTAGCGATCCGGCCGGTCCGCCCCGGGAACCGTCACCCGTTTATAACGCGAGCCGGAAGAGAGAGGTATGAGCGAGACCGTCGATTCGGACTTGTACACCCGCGCGAAAGCCCTCTTAGAGCCCGGCGACATCGAGCTACTGGGCTGTATCGTCCACACGAATCTCGAAGGCGAAGAGGATCTGGAGATGCACGAGCTGACGGTCGCCGCCAACGAGGTCATCGCCGACCACGCGGGCAAAGGCGAGACGTACATCGAGGCGGGCAACGACGATACGGACTTCTCGTCGAACCAGTTCCAGGGGCTGACGCTCGACGACGAGGCGTTCGTCTGGGAGTGCCAGCAGCTGCTCCGCGACGGCACGTTCGACATCGTGTTCTACTACGAGGCGAACGTCGATCAAGAGGCGCTCGCGGCCGACCTCGCCGACCTCGACGGCGTCGACCGCGTGACGCAGGTCCCCTGATCGAGACCGCTCCCCGCCCGTGAGCGACACCGTCCTAATCCCCGGCGGCCGCGACGTGCGCGCCACCCTCGACACCGCCGCGAGCGACCGCGACGACGGCGAGTCGGGCGGGGCCGCACGCGCCGAATCAGTCGTCGTCGCCTGTCCGCCGCATCCCCGGCAGCGCGGTCACCGCGGCGACGAGCGCCTGCTTGCCACGAGCGACGCCCTGACCGACCGCGGCGTCGACTGCCTCCGGTTCGACTACGGCGACTGGGACGAGGGGTACGGCGAGACCACGGACGCGGACGCGGCCGTCGGCTGGGCGCGAGAGCGCTACGACCGCGTCGGGCTGTTCGGCTTCTCGTTCGGCGGCACGGTCGCGCTCGTCGCGGCCGCCTCCCGGCCGTCGCTCGGCGGCGTCTGCGCGCTCGCACCGACCGCCCGGCTGAACCCAGACGTCGACGCGGTCGCCGCGCTCGATGACCTCGCCGAGCGCGGCGTGCCCACCCGCGTGCTGTACGGGACGCGGGACTCGACAGCGGAGTGGGAGCCCGTGGTCGAGCGCGCCGAAGAACTGGGCGTCGAGACAGTCGCGTTCGAGTCGGACCACTTCTTCGTCGGCCGGAGCGGGAAGGTCGGCGAGTCGGTCGCGGCGTTTCTCGGGTCGCGGCTCCGCGACCAGTAGTGAATAGCGGGGAATCGGCACGAGGACGCAGAGATAGGGGGAGTGACGAGTCACCGCGCTCGATCCAGTCTACTCGCTGCCGACCTTCGTCGTCACCCGGAACGTCTCGGGCGGCTTGAGGATGCCGGCGACCGTTCCCATCGAGTGGATGACGGTGATGACGGGGGCCAGCGGGACGGCGAGCGCCCACCGGTGGTGGTCGTCGCCGTAGTAGCCGACGCCGAGCAGGAACCAGCCGAGCGTACACACCGCCAGTCCCATCGACGCGACGAAGAACAGCCCGCTGTACGCGATCGTCACGCTCAACAGCGACAGCGGGACGACGATCAGGGTCACGATCGGCGAGAGCGCCCACGCGTAGTTGCGCACCCTGGTCAGCAGCTCGTAGCGGAACGGGAACATCGTCGAGGCCCGGACGTTCCCGGCCGCCCAGCGGCGGCGCTGCTGGAGGATCTCGTACAGCGACGGGGGCGCTTCGTTCCGACAGACCGCGTCCGACAGCGTGAACGTCACGTCCAGCTCCCGGAAGGCCGCCCAGACGAAGGCGGTGTCCTCGACGAGCGTCTCGCGGTCCCACGTGGTCTCGTCTTCCACCGAGCTACGGACCGCGATGCCGCCGCCCCACGCGAACAGGGGAATCGAGAGGCGCGCGAAGGCGCGCTGCTCGATCTGGACGCCCATCCGGTACATGTCGGCCAGGTAGCTGAGGTTCGATCCCGTGCGCCGGGGCTTCTCGCGGAGCTGGACGATGTCGGCGTCCGGGAGCCCGTCGAGCGACTCGACGACGCTGTCCTCGTCGAGGTAGAGGACGAACTCCTTCCCGCAGTCGAGCGACCGCCGCGCCCACTCCTGCGCGCGGCCCTTCCGGACCGCGTCACACGTGAAGTCGTCCGGGACTGCGTGGACCGTTGCCCCGCGCACGTCGATGGGCGACTCCGCGATCACGTGGACGTCGTCGAGCCCCTCCGGCAGGGAGTCAACAGTGTCCTGGACGACCTCGGCGGCGTCGACGGTCATGATGCGGACCTGGATCTCGTCGAGGCCGTACTCGTTCGGCGGCGACTCGTAGCCCGCGCCCACGACGCCAGTGAGCACGAACCAGATCAGCGCGGTCGCGCCGAAGAGGAGCGTCACGCCCCACAGCGCGACGCCGAGCAGCGACCCGAGGCCGCCGTCGGCGACGGCGGTGGTGACTGCCGCCTGCCCGGGAGCGCCACCCGGGCCGGAGACGACGGCCGGTGCGAACAGCGTCGCGAGCCCGCCGACGACGAGCGCCAGCGTCACCGCGACCAGTGCGATGCGTTCGGTGTTCATCGTGGCTCCACCTCCTGCCCCGAGCCGTATGAACGGTCCAAACGCTACAGCGGAATTCGGTCGTGTTTGGGCCGAGTTCACGGCGTTGAATCCGACTAACTCGAACAAATAGGTAGACTGCGACGCCGTTGTGTGTGTTAGTTCGAGACACACAAACGAGGAGTAAGAACGGCCGGTCCGTGCCCGCTCACACCCCACCGTCGCCGCGCGCGCACCGGAGGTCGTCGATCAGTTCGGCCGCCACCCGCTGGCCGCGGGCGGGGTCGTACCCCTCCATTCGGAGGTGCGCCAGCGGGGCCACGTACGGGTTCCGCTCCCAGTGGGCCCACACCTCGGTGGAACCGTCCGGCGCGGGGAACAGGCGGACGTGGACCTGCCAGTCGCCGGTGAGTCCCTCGGGGCGGTGGACGAAGCTCCCAACCTCGTGGACCGTCTCGCCGTCGCGGTCGTAGGCGTGGAAGTAGGCCCGGATCAGCTCCGAGAAGCCCTTCTCGGGGAGTCGCGCGCGAGTCTCCGCGGGGGTCGTCGGCAGGGTCCCGGCGTACTCGTCCGGCGGCGGCGGCAGCACCTGAACGTGGTCGGGCGCGCCGTCGTCGGGCAGCACCGCGAGGAGCTTGCCGACCGCGAGCCGCACGCGCCAGAAGCCGATCGTGCGGCCGACGAGGAGGGCGAGCGGAACGACGACCGCGAGCGCGGCGAGCGCGCGGACGAACCGAGTCCGTGGGCCTCCCCGCGGCATCGCGGTCAGTTGTACCCCCGCCAGCGGCGGCCGCACTCCTTACACTTGAAGAAGCGGGTCGGGGGCTCGTCGGCGGCCCCGGTCTGCTTGATCGTGTACCACGCCTCGCCGTGGCCGCACTCGTCGCAGACCACGTCGGTCGCGGTCGGCTTCCCCTCGAAGTTCGCGCCCTCCTCCGTCTCGATCACCTCGTCGCCGGTCTGCTCCGTCGTCGACTCGAACTCGGCGGCGAGCGCCTCGTCGCGCTCCGTCGTCGCGCCGCAGTCGTCGTTCTGACACACCATCTCCCCGTCGCGAGAGACCATCATCGAGCCGCAGTCGTCACAGAACTGCATGTACGTGGACAGGAGGGCGTCGGGCGGTTTAGGTCCGATGGGTGCGGACCGGGTCGGGTCGCGCCCGCCGGAGCCTCACGCGCCGAGCCGCTCCCACGCGAGGTGGACCGCGATCCCGGCGAGGAACGCGACGCCGAGGTTCGTCGCCAGCGCGAGGAGCCCGATCCCGACCGAGAGCGCGCGGTTCCCCGAGTGAGTGACGTTGCGCGCGAGCGAGACTGCGACGACGGCGAGGAGCGCGCCGAGCATCGCCAGCGGGAACGCCGCGATTAGCGCGGGCGTGGCGAAGAGCGCGGCGGCGAGATAGCCGACGCCGAGGACGACGTTCGCGCCGCCGGTCCGCGCGCCGAACGCGTACTTGCCGGCCACGCCGTCACAGCCGTGACACATGGGAATCCCGCCGAGCGGCACCGCGATCAGGTTCGTCACGCCCATGCTCGTCGACAGCTCGTCGGGCGTGACCTCGGCGTCCAGCAGATCGGAGAAGAGGAGTGAGGTCGCCAGCGCGGCGTTGCCGATGGTCATCGCCAGCTGCGCGACCACGCCGTCGAGGGTGGCGCGCGTCACGGCGGCGCCGAGCGAGAGCGTCGGCGGCGCGCCGGGCAGCCGCGGCGTCGGCACGCCCGCGACGACGACCGCGGTCGCGACGCCGACGACCGCCACGGCCAGCGCGCTCGCCTTCCCCCGCCCCGCGAGCGCGAACGCGCCGGCGATACCGACCCCGACGAGCGCGAGCGCCGGGTCGTCGACCGCGAGGCCGACGCCCGTCTCGAGGAGGACGAGCCCCACCGCGAACTGGACCCCGCGGATGACGGGCTCGCCGATCCAGCGCTCGACGGACGCGAGCGTCCCGGAGAGGCCGATCGCGAGGAGGAGGCCACCGAGGATCACCCCGGCGAGCGCGAGCTCGGCGTACGTGAGTGCGCCGGCGATGGCGAGCGCGGCCAGCGCCTTCATCGGCTCGACGGACACCGGGAGCCCGTACCGGACCCCCCAGACGATCTGGAACGCGCCGAAGGCGGCAAGCGCGTGCGGCAGCGACACCTCCGTCAGCAGCGCCAGCGCGACGACGAGGGGGACGACCGTAATCGAATCCCCTATCGCGCCGGTGAGCGCACCCGCTCGGAAGTCGACCGACCGACGCTCGCCTGAGACGGGCTCCATCGCGTGACGTGCGTCGTACCGGCCGCTCGCACTTGAACGCGTTCAGAAACGACGGAGGGGCACACGGGCGGGGTCGCGCGGTTGATTCCGGTTACTCTCGGTCGAAGGCGGGCCCCTCGGCGTCGACCATCGGGCAGTTGCGGACGCGGAACCGAGAGAAGTCGACCGACTCGACGATCGCGGTCCCCTCGTGGGAACACGCCGTCTCCGGGGGCGACGAGAAGTGCGGGCACTGCTGGCAGTAGCTCCGCTTGTCGATCACCTGCTCGTTGTCGGTCGATTGACCGATCGACCGCCCCGCCGCGTCGTCGAGCCCGCCACCGGCCTCGGGGTCGAACGCCGACGCCGACGAGTCGGGACCGACCGCCGTCCCCTCGTCGAGCGCCTCCCAGACGTCCTCGTCGCCGACCTCGCCGGTCCCCATCGACTCGAAGGGGTCCCCCTCGGCCGTCGCGCCGGTCGCGTCGGCGTCCAGCTCGGCGAACGGGTCGTCGGCCGGCGCGGCCGGTTCCGGGTCCGCAGACGACGCCTCGGCGTCCCCGACGGAACCGTCCGCCTCCGTCGCTCCCGCGTCCTCGTCGACGCCCTCGCCCAGCGCCGCGAAGGGGTCTTCGGCGCCGTCGCTCGGGTCGTCGTCAAAGGGGTCGCCGTCCGTGGGTTCGTCGTCGAAGGACCCGTCGTCGCCGCTCATCGCTCCTCCCCGCTGGCCCCGCCGTCGCTCACGGTCCGGTCCGGCGATCGGGTCCCTTCTGCGCGGTCGCCGTCCGCGCCGTCCGCGACATCGCCGTCGATGGCCGGGCGGTCGCCAACGAGGAGCCTGGACGTGCCGAGAAAGCCCGTGTTAGGCTCGATGTCCTCGAACCGCCGCCCGCAGTGGGGGCACTCCGGGGCCGACAGCAGCCCGAGTTCGACGCCGCCGCCGCAGTGGTCGCAGTCGGCGCTGCGCACGCCGTGTCGGTTCGCCGTCCGCGTCAGGGCGTCCAAGCGCTCGCGGTCGGCGCGGTCGCGCTCGGCCGCGTCGAGCCGCCGTCTGACCCTGACGACGGCGTTCGCGACCCGCGAGAGCTTGTCGTCGATCTCGGTCAGATCGTCCGCCGAGACATCTTCGAGGTCGGACTCGACCGCGGCGAGCCGGTCGTCGACGCCCTCGACTCGTTCGTCGACGTCGTCGAAGCGGCCGTCGAAATCGTCGATCCGCTCGTCGAAGGCGGCTAGCCGGTCGCGGACGGCGTCTAGCTCGTCGAGGCGGCCGTCGAGAGCGGTCAGCCGCTCGTCGAGGTCGGCGACCCGGTCCGACGAGGGCGCGTCGGCAACGGCCGCGTCGAGGCGGTCGAGCCGCGACGCGGTCTGCTCCAGTTCGGCGGCGAAGTCATCGAGCCGCGACGCGGACGCGCTCTCCGCGTCGTCGGCGTCTCCCGCCGCTTCGTCGAGCGCCTCCACCTCCCGGTAGAGGTCGATGAACCGCTCGCGGAGGTCGGCGATCTTCTCGTCTAGCTCCGCATCGAGATCGTCGAGGCGCGCCTCGACCGCCGCTAGCTCCTCGGCGTCGGGGACGTCGATCTCTTCGGACTCCGCGAGCGCGGCGAGCGCGCGCTTGAGGAACTCCTCGCGGCTCACGCCGGCCTCCGCGGCGGCGTCGTCGAGGGCGGCCGCCGGGTTGAGGTCACTCATCGCGGGTCCTCCGTCATCTACCTGACATTGAGCGGCGAGGGTTAAGTAACCTGCCGCGGCGTTCTCCGTATCGATACTCGGCGCGCGCTACCGGATCTTGCGCACGTCGCTGATGTCGAACCCGCCCTCGTGGATCTCGGTCTCGAAGCGGACGATGTTCTCCGCCTCCAGCCGCGAGAGCACGCCGCGGAACTCGCGGACGAACATCGTCCGGGCGCGCTGCGAACCGCCGCTCTCCCAGGAGAACTGGAGGGTGCCGCCGGCGGCGTCCATCAGCGTGCCGAACTCGCGGTCGCTTATCGAATCCGTGTTCACCAGCACGAGGACGAGGGCGCCCCACTCGTAGGCGGCCTTCTTCAATCCCTTCATCACCATGGCGACGTCGCTCCAGTCGGTATCGTCGGAGACCATGGAGACGAGGTCGGTGACGGAGTCGATACAGACGAGGCTCCCCTGCCCGTGCTCGGAGAGGTAGTCGCCGAACGCGGTGAGGACGTCCTCGTACTCGCCCCGGTCGCCGAGCTCGGTGATCGAGGCAGTCTCCGTCTCGTACCAGTCGCGCGGCACCGGCGACAGCTGGAAGTACTCCGGCGAGAGGTCCCGGAAGGAGATCTCCTCGACCGCGGCGTCGACGATCTCGTCGGCCATCGTGAACCCCATCTCCCGGGTGATCGCCTCGGTGTCGGCGGTGAAGGAGATGTAGTGGACCGAGTCGGGCAGCGCGGCGTCAGCGTCTACGTCACCGTAGTAGAGATCGAACAGCTTCTCGTCCGCCCGCGCGAGCGCGTTCATCGCCGCGCTGGTGTAGCCGAACTCCCGAGCGCCCGCGCCCGCCTCGCCCGCGAGCAACACGACGCTGCCGGGCGGCGCGCCGCCGCCGAGGATCGAGTCGAGGCGCGCGACCCCGAACGGAAGACTGGACATGGCTTACGCCCCGTCGCCCCGGGGCTTAGTGTTACCTCTCCCGGCCCGTGCCGCCCTCACTTGTCCGCGCCCGCGTCGACTCGCGCGCCCCCGTCGGCCGCCCGGACGACGGTCACCTCGCCGCCGACGCCGGCCACGTCGAGCGCGCGTCGCCCGGCGTCGCGCGCCGCGCCCGCGTGCGTCGCGTCAGTGACGCCGTAGACGGTCGGTCCCCACGAGGACTGCCCGGCCCCGAACACCGGCGCGGCCCCCGACAGGGAGTCGACGATCTCCCCCACCGGCGGCCGGTACACCCCGCCCTGCTCGTCGGTGTACCACGCGCCGTTGAGTCGGCCGATCTCCGCGACCGCGGCGCCGAACGCCTCCGCGTCCCCCGTCGCGACCGCGGGGAGAGCGCGCCGGGTGACGATGCCGCCGATGCGGTCGGCGAGCCCCGGCTCCGCGCGCTCGACCGCGGTCCGCATGGCGTCGTCCTCGGCGTCACCGTTGCGGCCGGCGGCCGCGTCGGGCGCGACGAGCAGGAAGCGCCAGTCGTCTGGGACGGCGTGGCGCGCGGCCACCGGCGGCACGGTCCACGCGCCGTCCGCGGGGCGGTCTGTAGTGAAGCGCGCGGTCGGGTGACCGGCGTCGAGGACGAAGCCGCCCGCCTCGAACGTCGCGACGCCGACGCCGGAACGCCCGCCGCGGCCGAGGGCAGGGGCGCGCTCGCGCACCCTGGCGGGTAGGTCGTGGGCGGCCGCGACCGCCGCGAGCGTCGCCGCCGCCAGCTGCGTCCCACTGCCGAGCCCGGCGTGACGCGGGAGCGACTCGCGGACCGCGACCCGGGCGCCGTCGACCCCGAGGAGGTCGACCGCCGCCGTCGCGTACTCGCGGACGTCGGCGCGCACGCTCGGGAACGAGTCGGCCGACTCCGACGACGCCTCTGCCCCCTCCTCGACCGTCACGCGCACCCCGGCGGCGCGCTCGGCGTCGACGACGACCCGGGGGCTGTCGAGCCCGACGCCGAGCGCGCCGTACAGGCGCTCGTGCGAGAGGCTGAGGTTACAGAAGCCGAAGTGGAGCCGCGCCCCGGCGCTCGCGCGTACCATCTCGCCTCCGAGTTTGGGGGCGACCAATAAAGGGCCCGTGACGGTGGCGGGAGTTGCCTCGGACGGCGCGTCGCTCCCGCCAGCGCGGCCCGGAGAGTCGCGGTCGGCCGCGGTTGCCGCGGCGCCCGAACTGGTGCGCTTTTGAACGCGGGGGACCTCGGTCCGGGTATGACCGAAACGCTCAGGCTCGCGACCCGCGGGTCGGACCTGGCCCTCCGGCAGGCCAAGACCGTCCGCGAGGCGCTGTCGAGCCGACGCCGCGACGTCGAACTCCGGCAGGTGGAGACGCGCGGCGACCAGATCCCCGACGAACTGATCCACCGCCTCGGGAAGACGGGGGCGTTCGTGCGCGCCTTGGACGAGGAGGTGCTCGCCGGGGACGCCGACCTCGCCGTCCACTCGCTGAAGGACCTCCCCACCGAGGAGATGGCGGATCTCGTCGTCGCCGGCGTCCCCGAACGCGCGCCCTCCGGCGACGTGGTCGTCCAGCCGGACGGCCTCGGCATCGAGGAGCTCCCGGCCGGTGCCGTCGTCGGAACCGGGTCGCTCCGCCGCGGCGCGCAGATCCGGGCGGCCCGCCCGGACCTCACCGTCGAGCCGATCCGCGGCAACGTCGACACGCGGCTGGAGAAGCTGCTCGCGCCCGGCCTCCAGGCCGAACACGAGCGCCGCCTGATCGCCGCCGGCGAGGGGGATGCGCTCGCCCCGGACGACGCGGAGGGCGACGGCGAGAGCGCCGACGACGCGGCTGACGGCGAGGACGACGGCGATGGCGACGAGGAGGTCGAGGCCGACTTCGAGCGGACCGTCGAGGAGTGGTTCGACTCGCTGTCCGACCTCGAGCGCGACGCGATGGAACGCAAGGTCGAGACGGAGTACGACGCGATCGTGCTCGCGGAGGCGGGGCTCCGCCGCTCGAACCTCTTCTACGAGGTGGAGACGACGCGGCTCCCGCGCGAGGAGTTCGTTCCCGCGGCGGGACAGGGTGCCATCGCGGTCACCGCGAGCGACCCGGACGTGGTCAAGGCGGTCCGCGACGCGGTCGACCACCCGCGGACCCGCGTCGCGGTCACGGTCGAGCGGACGGTCCTCGGCGAGCTCAACGGGGGCTGCGTCGCGCCGATCGGCGTCTCCGCGATGGTTCAGGGGGAGCACGTCCACGTCCGGGCGCGGGTCCTCTCGACCGACGGCACCGAGGAGGTGGCCGACACCCGCGACCTCCCGATCCGGTCGCACGCGACGGCCGCCGCCGAGTTCGCCGCGGACCTTGCCGACCGCGGCGCGGACGACCTGATCGCAGTGGCCCGCGAGGAGGCCGATGAGTGACGACGGCGTCGGGACGGGCCCGGAGACGGGCGGAGACGAGCCGCCGACCCGCCGGCGTGGCGACGGTACCGGGACCGTCTTTCTCGTCGGCTCGGGGCCGGGCGACCCGGATCTCCTCACGGTGAAAGCGAAGCGCCTGATCGAGTCGGCCGACGTGGTCCTCCACGACAAGCTCCCGGGCCCGGAGATCCTCGGCGAGATCCCGCCCGAGAAGCGCGAGGATGTCGGCAAGCGCGCCGGCGGCGAGTGGACGCCGCAGGAGTACACAAACCGGCGCATGGTGGAACTGGCCCGCGAGGGGAACCGCGTCGTCCGGCTGAAGGGCGGCGACCCGTTCGTCTTCGGCCGCGGCGGCGAGGAGGCCGAGCACCTCGCCGAGGCGGGGATCCCGTTCGAGGTCGTTCCGGGCGTCACCTCGGCCATCGCCGGGCCTGCCGTGGCCGGGATCCCGGTCACCCACCGCGACCACACCTCCTCGGTCTCGTTCGTCACGGGCCACGAGGACCCAACGAAAGACGAGTCCGCGGTCGACTGGGAGGCGCTCGCCGACACCGGCGGCACCATCGTCGTGCTGATGGGCGTCGGGAAGCTGCCGGCGTACACCGCCGAGCTCCGCGACGCGGGCCTCGGCGGCGACACGCCGGTCGCGCTCGTCGAGCGCGCCACCTGGCCCGACATGCGTGTCGCGACCGGGACGCTCGACACCATCGTCGACGTCCGCGACGAGGCGGGGATCGAACCGCCTGCGATCACCGTGATCGGCGACGTGGCGGCGACCCGCGACCGCGTCGTGACTCTCCTCGAGAACGCCGGCTCCGCGCCGGTCCGGTCGGCGAGCGAGGGCGACGGGTCCGGGGCGGACGGCGACGCCCCGGACGGGGGTGACGGGACGTGAGCGGCGCGGCGGGCGGGCCGCGCGTGGCCGTCTTCCGGCCAGGCGACGAGCGGATCGAGACGGCCGGCGAACTGCTCCGGTCGCTCGGCGCGGAGCCGGTCGCCGACCCGATGCTCGAGGTCGACCCGACGGGAGCCGTTCCCGCCGCCGCGCCGCTCGTCGTGTTCACGAGCAAGACCGGCGTGGAGCTGGCGGCCGAGGCGGGGTGGGACCCAAGAGACGCCGATCTCGCCGCCATCGGCCCGGCGACCGCGGCGGCCGCCCGCGAGGCGGGGTGGACAGTCGACGTCGTCCCGGAAGAGTACACTTCCGCGGGTCTCGTCGCGGCGCTCCGGTCCCGGGCGGCGAACGAGCGCGTGACGGTCGCCCGCTCCGATCACGGCAGCGACGTGCTGCTCGACGGGCTCCGCGACGCGGGCGCCGAGGTGACCGAGACCGTGCTGTACCGGCTCACGCGGCCGACCGGCGCGGGCGACGCCGCGGAGCTGGCCGCCGCGGGCGACCTCGACGCGGCCGCGTTCACCTCCTCGCTGACCGTCGAGAACTTCCTCGCGGCGGCCGCCGACCGCGGCGTCGAGGAGGCGGCGCGCGCCGGACTCGCGGACGCGGTCGTCGGCGTCATCGGCCCGCCGACCGCGGAGACGGCCGCGGACCACGGCGTCGACGTCGACGTCGTCCCCGACGAGGCGTCGTTCGAGGCGCTGGCGACAGCCGTCGTCGACGCGCTCGACGCGGCCACCGATCGGGAGCACTGAGCGGTCCGGTTCGTCGACGCGCTTCGAAACGGGTCGCCGCGTCCGGTTCGAATCTGTTTCCTGATAACGGATCCTGGCGGGGACGGCGTCGTCACTCCGGACCCACCGGTGCTGACGCGACGGCTCCGAGCGTCGCCATCCGACCGCGGCCGCAAAATATCAGACTGGATATTCGGGTGGGGTGATTTATTACTCGGGACACGAGAGAATGTGTCATGGAACCGAGCGAGCGCTGGCTGCTGCGGGTTGAGGACAACGTCCTCGTCGTCGAGTTCCCACACGGGACTGGACTGAGCCCCGCAGACGGCGAGGCGCTCCTCGATCGCTGGCGGAACGCGACCGACCCCGACGTGATAGACGCCGTCGTGATCGTCGTGCGGACGAGCCGACCGTGCTCCGACGCCGGGCGCCGGGCGCTCCGCGAGTCTGCGCAGATCGCGGTCGCCCGCGGCGTCGACCGGTTCGCCGTCGTCGGGCAGCGGTCGAAGCGCCGGTACCTCCGGCGGACCATCGACGTCGAGGGGGTCGACACCGAGGCGTTCAACGACGACGCCGCCGCGATGGAGTGGGCGAGGAGCCCGTCCGCGACCGCGTCGTCGCTCGGGCCCTCCTCGTAGTTAGCTTCCGGTCTTGGTCCCGTTCTCCGCGTCGTCCGTCTCGTTCCCAGCGGTGCTGTCACCGTCGTCGGAGTCGTCTGTCGTCTCCTCGTCGTCGCTCTCCTCGCCGTCGTCGCCCTCCGCACCGTCTTCATCCGCCTCTTCGGCGTCGTCGTCCCCGTCCTCGTCTTCGTCTTCGTCGATCTCGTTGACCTCGACGTCGCGGCCCGCGACCCCGCTGCCCGAGATCACGGGTTTGAGGATGTAGCCGTTGTTCTTGCCGCGCTTGACTACGTTGATGTCGAAGACGAAGCTGACCGGCTCGTCTGCGGTGACCTCGAACCCGTTCGTGATCTGGAGCTTCTCGCTCGGGAGCTTCACGTCGACCTCGCCGCTGTCGACGATCCCCTCGACGGCGGAGACCTCCAGTTCGATCTTCTCGTAGCTCCCGGCCGGGAGCTCGCCGTCGAAGACGGCGATCGCGTCCTCGTCGATCACCTGCGTGAGGTCGACGGTCGCGCCGTCGAGGTCGATGACCCGGAAGCCGCGGTCCTCCTCGCCGTCCGCGTCGTCTTCCTCTTCAGCGTCTTCTTTCTCGTCTTCCTCTTCAGTATCTTCCTCATCGTCGTCTGCTTCGGTGTCTTCCTCGTCGCCTTCGCTCTCCTCCCCCTCCACGTCGTCCTCGTCGTCCGCCGTGCCGTTGGGAGACCCGTCGTCACCGCCGGTCTCGGTGGCGTTCTCACCGGTGTCGTCGTCCTCTTCCTCGTTTTCTTCCCCGTCTTCGTCGGCTCCGTCCTCGAACACGCGGGCCCGGTCGAGGGTGACGTCCAGCCGGTCGAAGTCGCCGATGTCGGCCGGGGCGTCGCTGATGAGGAGCCGGAAGGCCCCGGTAGTCGTTCCCGAGCCGCCGTCCGAGCCGTCGGAGCCCTCCGAGTCCCCGGACGACGGGAGCGATCCCCCACCGGCGCAGCCGGCGAGCAGCGTCGCGCTCGCGCCGGCGCCGAGGGCCACGAACTTCCGTCGGCCGAGGCCGCCGGTGGCCCCGTCGGCCGACCGGCCCCCGTCTGTCCGCTGCGATCCGTCGTCGTCCGTCATCCGCGATCGGTCCGGCATAGTGAGTCGATCAACGGGCCGCGGACGGGAATAAGCCGCAGATACTCCGCCCGGATTTGCGCCGATAAAGCCGATTTTAGCGGGTATCGACGGGTTTCTCGGCAGGAAAGGCGCTCTCGACGATGGCGGGCTACGGTTCGACCGTATCGATGCCGGCCGCGTCGACCACGCGCTCGGCGTGACGCGTCGCGCGCTCGCGGACCGCGGCCGCGTCGATCCCGACGTGCTCGCCGTCCGCGTAGCGGACCGCTCCGTCGACCATGGTGAAGGTCACGTCGTCGCCGTGGGCCGCGTACACGAGGTGCGAGAGGGGGTCGTGGAGCGGCGTCGCGCGCGTCAGGTCGGTCGTGATCCCGATCACGTCGGCGCGGTGCCCCTCGCGCAGCGCGCCGAGGCGGTCGAAGCCGGCGGCGCGAGCGCCGTGCTCGGTCGCCATCTCCAGCACGGTCGACGCCGGGAGGTGGGTCGGGTCGCGTGCGTCGACCTTCCCGAGAAGGCTCGCCTGCCGCATCTCGGTGAAGGAGTCGAGCGTGTTGTTACACGGCGGGCCGTCATTGCCGAGCGCGACCGCCATCCCGCGGTCGAGGTAGTCCTGGACCGGGGCGATCCCCGAGGCGAGCTTCATGTTCGAGGAGGGGCAGTGGGTGACGACCGTGTCCGTCTCGGCGAGCACCTCGCGCTCGCGTTCGTCGGTGTGGACGCAGTGGGCGAGCGTCACGTCCGGGCCCGTCAGGCCGACCTCGTCGAGCCAGCGGATGTTCCGCTTCCCGGTGTCGGCCTCGACCGTCTCGATCTCGTCCTCGTTCTCGCTGGCGTGCGTGTGGATCGTCACGCCGTCGTACCGATCGGCCAGCTCGCGGCAGCCGCGCAGGCAGGCCTCGGTACAGGTGACGGCGAACCGGGGCGTGACCGCGTACCGGACGCGGCCGCCGGCGGCCCCGTGGTACTTCCGAATAAGCGCCTCGCTCTCCGCGAGCGCGGCGTCGGTCTCCTCTAAGAGCCCCTCCGGTGAGTCGCGGTCCATCAGCACCTTCCCGAGTCGCGCGCGGATCCCCGTCTCGATCGCGGCCTCGAACGCCTCCGCGGCGTGGTTCACCGAGAGGTGGTCGACGACGGTCGTCGTCCCCGATTCGAGGCACTCCAAGTACCCCAACTCGGCCGCGGCCCGGGTCGCCTCGGCGTCCATCGCGGCCTCCATCGGCAGCACGGCGTCGAAGAGCCAGTCGAGGAGCGCGGCGTCGTCCGCGATGCCCCGCCCCAGCGACTGGACGGAGTGGACGTGGCCGCCGACGAGGCCGGGCGCGACGAGGTCGAACTCGCGGCGCTCGTGGTCGGGGTAGCGGTCCCGCAGGGCGCTCTCGTCGCCGACTGCGGCGATCGTGTTCCCCTCGACGACGACGGCGCCGTCGGGGATGACGGTCTCGGAGTCGGCGACGACGGTTCCGGCGATCAGCATGTCCGTCCGTTCCTGACGGTCAGTCGGTAAGAGGCTGTCCGTTCTGTGGTCCCTGTCCTCTCGGCGTTCCGGGCCACTGAACGAACCCATGACCGCGATGGCGCGTGCCGGTGAGCGGCCGCGAGGCCGAGAACCGCACGCGCGAGGGAGTCAGTCGCCGGAGCGAAGCGGAGGCGACTGACGAGGCTGGGGAGGTGTGAGGTGCCGTGCGGTTGCGGGCGGGGTGGGAATCAAAGGAGCAGCCGCGAGGCGGGCGTAGGCGACGCGAGCACCGCAGGGAGTGAGCGAAGCGAACGATCGAGGAGCGCGGCAAGCGTGCGCCCGCCTCGCGGCTGGGGCTTTGGAGGTGTTCGCAGTCGATCCGTGGTCATCTACAGATAGATAACGGCAGTCTGCTCCGACCTATTCCAGTCGGCGGTCGCGGAACGCGCGGATCACGTCCTGCCGGGCGATGATCCCGACGATCCGGCCGTCGTCGTCGACCACGGGCACGCGGTTGATGTCGGGGTCGTCGCCGACGAGGAGGTCCAGCACGTCGTCGACGGGAGCGTCCGGCGTCACCGTCGCCACGTCGGCGCTCATCACGTCGGAGACGGGGCGGTCCGCGTTGCGGATCATGTCGACGCCGAGGTCGAGGTCGGCCCACGGGCGCTTCACCTGATACGAGAGCGTGTCGACGAACGGCGGGAGTCCGATGGGGATCCACAGCGTTTCGTCCTCCGGCTCGAACAGGTCGACGAGGTCGGACTCGGTGATGATCCCCACCACCCGCTCGTCGTCGTCGACGACCGGGAACCCGCTGAAGGCGTAGCGGGCGAAGCGCTTGAACACGGCTGCGACGTCGTCGTCCGGCGAGACCGTCTTCACGTCCGACTCCATCAGGTCGCGGGCGGTCAGTGACATACCGGACGGTCACGGGGGGAGGTCGTAGGCGTTTCGCCCCCGACGGAACGGACTTAGGGGCCCAGGACGCAGTCGATCACGTGTACCGCAACGGCCACGTCGGAGCGTCGCTGGTCGTCTACGCGCCGTTCGGCTTCCTCGTCACCGTCCTCGCCTCGATCGAGGTCGCCGCCGCCGGCGCGTTCGGCGTCGCCTCGCTGGCGATGGTCCCCGACCTCGACACGCGGATCCCGTTCGTCAAGCACCGGGGGATCACGCACACCGTCTGGTTCGCGCTGCTCGTCGGCGTCACCTTCGGAATTGTCGGGGCGGCGGTCGGCTTCCGGAGCGGGGGCGTCGAGGTGCTCCTGTTCGGCGGCACCGGATTCCTGTTCGGGGCGGTGACGATCGGCTCGCACATCCTCGCGGACGCGCTCACGCCGATGGGGATCCGGCCGTACGCGCCCGTGCGAGACGACGAGTACACCCTCGACCTGGTCAGGGCGGCGAACCCGCTCGCGAACTACGTGCTGTTGGGACTCGGCCTCGTGGCGGTCACGGTCGCGCTCGTCGCCGGCGAGGCGCTTCCGGCGTAGGCGAACGGTCGCGTGACGTGAGCGAAGCGATCGCGAGCGCCGACGCTCGGCGGTCGGGGAGTCGAGAAGATGGCCGGGGTGGGCTCCGAACCCACGATCTCCGCATGTCCCAGGTCCGAGGCTCGGCGGAGCCACGGGAAGGACGCGGACGCTTCCAAGGCGTCACCGCACCGAATCTCTGAACCCTATGAGTGCGGCGCTATGTCCAGCTAAGCCACCCGGCCTCACCTCTTCGTACCGCGATGAGACTCTTTAACCTTCCCATCCGTCGGAGGGTTGTGAACCGATCGCAGATCGCCGCGGGCGGCCGCTTCCGGCGGTGAGTCGCCGGCGGACGGAGCGTGGAGCCGCGAATCGAGAGTCGATGGGGACCGCGGCCCGCGAAATCGGGCCGCGCTCGCGGCCGACCCAGCGGATTTATGCCGGGCGCGGCGTATTCCGGGCGTATGAGCCTTCCCGAACTGCTCGCGGGGACCGTCGGCGACGAGGACGTCGTCGCCGAGGTGCCGCTGGGCGGCGACGATCGACTCGCGGTCACGCCCACCCGGACCCTCGTCTACCGCGGCGACGGACTCCTCTCCGACGAGTCCGTCGACGAGTACGGCCACGACGTCGAGCGGATCGACGTCTCCACGGGCCGCCGCAAGGCGAAGATCACCCTCGGTTACGGCCTCGACGGCGACGAGACGCTCTCGGTCCCGAGCAAGCGCGTCGACGATGTCCTCCACCCCGTCCTCGCCGGCGTCCTCTCGGCGAGCGGCGTCACCGGCGCCGGCGAGACGGTCGTCCGCACCTTCCGCTTCTCGGAGCTCACCCTGATCGTCACCAGTGAGCGGTTGGTCAAACACGTCGGCTCGGCCGTCTGGGACCCCGAGTTCGAGGAGTTCCACTACTCGGACCTCACCGGCCTCGACTTCGAGGAGGGGACCGTCGCCACCGCGGTCGTCCTCGTCCACGACGGCCGCTCCGAGCGGTTCAAGGCGCCGAACGAGTCCGCCAGAGCGCTCCGGGAGACGCTCGCCGACGTGGTGTGCTCGTTCCATGATGTCGCCAGCTTGGAGAAGTTCCGCGTCGCGGCCGCCGAGGCCGAGGAGCCGGAACCGGGGGCCGACCGGAGCAGCACGACCGACTTCGGCGAGGGTCCCGACCCGCTCTCGGCGTCGCCGGCCGCCGACGCGGAGGCCGACGCCGACAGACCGGGCGTCGAGTCCGACGGCGCGGCCGATCCGACCACTGGAGCTGGGTCGTCGTCGGAGACCGACCCGACCCCCGAGACCGACGTAGTCGGAAAATCGGCCGCCGAGTCGACGCAGCCGACCGAGACTAACGACGACCCGCTGGGCGGGGACCCGCTCGCGCCAGACCCGACCGTCGACGACGCGACGGCGGATCCCGCGGAGGACGCGACCGCGACGGAGTCCTCGGGGACGGACGCGGCGGCGGATCCGCTCGACGCGGAGACCGCCGGAACCGCACCGGCCGCGGGCGAGGTCGACCGGGAGCCGAGCGACGAGACCCCTGTCGAGGCCGATACGCTCGGGACGGACGCGACGACCGGCGATCCGATCGACGACGCCGTCGCGCCCGAAACCGACGCGGCCGTTCCGGAGGACGACGCGTTCGACGGGTCGCCGTTCGAGAGCGCCGGCGTCGAGGACGCGGACCTCGCGAGCGAGGTCGCCGCGCTGCGGCGGACCGTCGAGACCCAGTCGGAGCGCCTCGACCGGCAGTCGGCACTCATCGAACAGCTGATCGAGGAGCTCCGCCGCGGCCGGTGACCGGGACCGTGGCGACCGCGGCTCGGTCCCCGGCGGCCGGCGGTCCGATTCTCTCGGCTGAGACTCGCGTCGGATCCGTTAACCGACGGGCGGCGAACGTGTGACCGTGATAGGCGGACTGGGAACCCGGGTCGGCGCGGTGTTGAGCGACATCTCGACCACGGAGGGGCGGCTGGCGGTCACCGCCGCCATCGCGCTCGCGACGCTCGGCGTCGGGTGGTTGCTGTTGCCGCGGGCCGTCCGCGCCGGCGAGCAGACCGTCTCGGGCTGGATCGGCCGGCTCCTCGACGAGCGGCTGTCGGAATCGACCGAGGGCGCGGTGGAGACGCTGCGCGAGGGGATCCCCGCGTCGTTCCTCCTGCGGCTCGCGGTCGGCCTCCTCCAGCTCGCGCTGTTCGCGCTGGCGGGCGTCGCCGTCCTGACGCTATGGGGGCGGTTCGAACTCGTGGTCGCGGTGCTGCCGGTCGCGGAGAACGCGGTTCGGGTCGGCGGGCAGCTGGTCGCCTCGGCGGCGCTGCTCGGCGGCGCGTACGTCGTCAGCGACGTGGTGGAGACGTACGTCGGCGAGCTGTCGGCGGACAGCGACCGGATCACCGCCCACCAGGAACAGCTGCTCACGCGGCTCGTACAGGTCGGCCTGCTCGTCCTCGCGGCGATAACCGTCCTCGGGATCTGGGGCGTGAACCTCGGCGGCCTGCTCGTCGGGGCGGGCTTCCTCGGGATCGTCCTCGGCATGGCGGCCCGACAGACGCTGGGGTCGCTCATCGCCGGCTTCGTGCTGATGTTTGCGCGGCCGTTCGAGATCGGCGACTGGGTCGAGATCGGCGACGAGGAGGGGTTCGTCACCGACATCACGATCATGAACACCCACATGCGGAACTTCGACGGGGAGTACGTCGTGGTGCCGAACGACCTCGTCGCCAACCAGGCGATCACGAACCGGAGCCGCGAGGGGCGCCTCCGGATCCACATGGAGGTCGGGATCGGGTACGACGACGACCCAGACGAGGCCAGCGACATCGCCGAGGAGGTCCTCGAGGACGTCGGCGTCATCGCGAACAATCCGCGGCCGTACACGATCCCCTCCGGGTTCGGCGACTCGGCGATTCTGCTCGACTTGCGCTTCTGGATCGACCCGCCGACTCCGCAGGCGCGGTGGCGCTCGAAGGCGCTCGTCGTCGAGCGGATCCAGGACCGCTATGCCGACGCCGGCATCTCAATCCCCTACCCGCAGCGGACCGTCTCGTACCCCCCGGAGAAGGCGGCGGCAGACGAGACGGTCGAGCGCGTCGAACAAGCCGACGGGAACGGCGACGGACGCCGGCGAGACGGGCCCGTCTGAGGTCGCTTCGGTTGAAAATGAGCGTCCGCGAACCGTCCGCGGGGACTACCGGTCCGACGGGCCGGTGTAGCCGCTCGGGAGCTCCGTCCCCCGACCGGTGAACAGTCGCTCGAACCGCTCGATCTTCTCTAACACGTAGCTGAGCGCCGCGGTGAGCGAGTCCGCGCCGATCGACAGCAGGTGGCGCGCCCCCTTCGTGCGGTCGGCGTGGTAGAAGCTGATCTCCCCTTCCGGCTCGGTGTTCCGCTCCGGCATCACCACCAGGTCCTGTCTGGTGGGACCGTGCCGGAAGACGAGCACATCCGTGAGCGAGTCCGAGCCGTAGGTGACCACGTCGTGGAGGACGCTCCACTTCGGCGGCGTCTCCTCGGCGATCGCGTCCGCGTCGACGACGTTTCGCATCGTCGTGGCGGTCGAGACCCGCTCCAGGGCGGACCCGCGTCGGCTCCGGAGCCACGCGAGCAGCCGCTCGACGAGGTCGCGGAAACCGTCCGGTTTCGAGAACCGGCCGGCCGACCGCTCCTGCGGCAGCGACCCCCGCGTCACTTCGGTCCGCTCTCCCATGGGTGTACTCCGGGGCCCATCACGCTAATAGATACCGGTCGGATCCCCCGTCGATCGTCCCCAGTGCCCGGCGGACGGCGGCTCACCGGTCTCGACCGAACCCGGCCGCGAACGTCTCCTCGTCGACGGAGAGGACGGTCGGTCGGCCGTGCGGGCAGACGTACGGACGCTCGCACTCGCCCAAGCGGTCGAGCAGGTCGCGCAGGTCGCCGTCCGCGAGGTCGTCGAACTCGCCGCGCTTCAGCGACGGGTGACAGGCGAGGTCCGCGAGCAGGGCGTCGCGCACGTCTCGCGCCGCGCCGGCGTCGCCCCCAGAGACGGTCGCGAGGGCGTCGCGGAAGGCGTCGGCGTCCGCCGCGCGACCGAACGGCGCGGGGACGGTGCGCAGGCGGCGCGTCCCGCCGCCGAACGCCTCGGTCTCGAAGCCGAGCGCGGCGAGGTCGTCCGCGTGCGCCCTCGCGGCCGCCGCCTCGTCGGTCGACAGCGAGACGGCCACGGGCGGGTCGAGCGCCGCGGTCGGCACCGGCTCGCCGTCGAACGTGCGGGCCAGCCGCTCGTAGTTGACCCGCTCGTGGGCCGCGTGACCGTCGATCACGAGCAACTCGTCACCGGCCTCGACGAGGACGTACAGGTCGCGGAACACCCCGATCGGCTCGGCGTCCGCGAACGCGCCGGCCCGCGAGCCGTCGTCCGCGCCGACCGGACCGAGCGCGGCGTCGAGGTCGGTGGCGACGTCCGCGGACCGCCGGAGGTCCGCGCCCGTGAGCGCGTCCGCGACGACCGACGCCACCGCGTCGGCGACCGCGTCGGCGTCGCGGAGGCCAACCTCCCGCTTCGCCGGGTGAACGTTCGGGTCGACCCGGCCCGGGGGCAGCGACACGTCGACCGCGGCCACCGGTTCGCGGCCGTCGGGGAGCAGGCGTCCGTAACCGTCGCGGACCGCCGCGGCGAGCCGGTCGCTCCGGACCGGGCGGCCGTTCACCGAGACGCGGACGTGGTCGCGGGTCGATCGGGTGACCGAGGGGTACGCCAGCGTGCCGGCGACATCGACGTCGACGGCGTTCGCGCCGGAAGCGGCCTCGGCCGACAGGTCGACGCTCGCGGCGACCGTCGTCGAGCGGCTCGCGGTGTCCCGGTCGTACACGCCGAGGAGCGCGTCCGTGCGGTCGGTCCCGGGCGTCGACAGGGTCGTCGAGCCGTCGTGGTCGAGGGTGAACGCCACCGAGGGGTTCGCCAGCGCGTAGTCGGCGACGAGCGAGGAGATCCGCGCGAACTCGGCGTGCGCGCCCGCGAGCGACTCCCGGCGCGCCGGCCGGTTCGCGAACAGGTCCTCGACGACCACCGTCGTCCCGCGGGCCCGCCCCGCGGGCTCGGCGTCGACGCTCGGGTCCGAGGTCGGCGTTCCGCCGGCGCCCGCGCTCTCGCCGTCGACGACGACGCGGGTGCCGACGCCGTCGCCCGGGCTCGTCACGAGTTCGAGCCGGGCGGCCTCGGCGATCGCCGCGAGCGCCTCGCCGCGGAACCCCAGCGACTTGACCCCGACCGGATCGCCGTCGGGCGCGAGCTTGCTCGTCGCGTGGCGCTCGACGGCCCGGGTCGCGTCCGCGCGCCCCATCCCGCGGCCGTCGTCGGCGACGCGGATCCGGTCGGTGCCGTCCCCGTCGACGGCGACCTCGACGCGCGAAGCGCTGGCGTCGAGGGCGTTGTCAACGAGTTCGCCGACGACGCGGGCGGGACGGGTCACCACCTCGCCGGCCGCGACCCGGTCGATCGTCGCCCGGTCGAGCCGCCGCACGCGCTCCGCGTCGTCGGTCGGACCGTCGACTTCGGACGCGCCGCGACCGCGGTCTCGCTCACCCGTCATCGTCGAGCCGGGACTGGAGGTCGTGGAGCGCGTTCAGCGCCTCTATCGGTGTCATCCGTGCGAGATCGAGGTCTCGGAGCGCGGCGGCGAGGTCGGGAGACGCGCCGCCCGGTGCCCCCGGGTCCGCGTCAGTCGCCGGAGTCGAGCGGTTGCGCTCGGGCGACTGCTCGGCCGTGGGAGAGTCGGAATCGGGTTCGAACTCCGCGCCGTCCGCCGACGCCTCCTCGGCGAGGAACTCGCGCAGCGACGCGTCGCCGTCGCGGGCGTCTGGGTCGCCTTCGCGGTCGCCGGAGTCGCCGTCGCGGTCGTCGGCATCCGCGGCCGGTCCGCTCTCGCCGGATGGCTCCGCGGCGTCGGCCGCGTCCCCGCGTCCGTCTCCGCTCGCCCCGCGCGCCCGGTCCGCCTCCTCCGCGGCGACGAGGTCGCGGGCGCGGTCGACGACCGGCCCGGGGACGCCGGCGAGCTCCGCGACCTCGACGCCATACGACGACGAGGAGGCGCCGGGGACGACCCGGTGGAGGAAGGTCACGTCGCCGTCCTCGCGGGTGGCGGTGAAGTGGAGGTTGAAGACGCGTTCGCGCTCCTCGGCGAGGGCCGTGAGCCCGTGGTAGTGCGTCGCGAAGAGGGCGGTCGCGCCGAGCTCGTCGTGGAGGAACTCGGCCGCGGCGCGGGCGATTGCGCGGCCGTCCGTGGTGGCCGTCCCGCGGCCCACCTCGTCGAGGAGGACGAGGGAGTCGGCGTCGGCGTCGTGGAGGATCTCGGTCAGCTCGCTCATCTCCCGCATGAACGTCGACTGCCCGCCCGCGATGTCGTCGGAGGCCCCGACGCGGGTGAACACCCGGTCGAAGACGGGGAGCGCGGCGGCCTGCGCGGGGACGAACGAACCCGTCTGCGCGAGCACGGCGGCGAGCGCGACCGACCGCATGTACGTCGACTTCCCGCTCATGTTCGGGCCGGTGATCACGGCGACGGAGCCGCGCGGGAGGTCCGCGTCGTTCGGGACGAACGCGTCCTCGGTCCGCTCGACGACCGGGTGTCTGCCGCCCTCGATCTCGACGCCAGCGTCCGAGTCGTCGCGCAGGTCGGGGCGGACGTAATCGCGCTCGACCGCGACCGCGGCGAGCGACGCCAGCGCGTCGAGCTCGGCGAGCGCGTCGGCGAGCGCCTGGATCCGCTCGGTCTCGGCCGCGACGCGCTCACGGACGTCGACGAACAGCTCGTACTCCAGCGCGTCCGCCCGCTCGGCCGCCCCGACGATCTCCTCCTCGCGCTCCTTCAGCTCCGGCGTGACGTAGCGCTCGCTGTTCTTCAGGGTCTGCCGACGCCGGTAGTCGTCCGGGACGCGGTCGAGGTTCGCGTCCGTCACCTCGATGTAGTAGCCGTGGACCTGGTTGTGGCCGACGGACAGCGAGTCGATCCCGGTGCGCTCGCGCTCGCTCGCCTCGAGGTCGGCGACCCACTCGCGGCCCTCGCGCTCGGTGGCGCGCAGGGCGTCGAGGTCGCCGTCGAACCCCCCGCGGATCACCCCGCCCTCGGTGATCTCCTGTGGCGGATCGGTCGCGAGCGCGTCGTCGATCAGCTCGCGGACTTCGGTCAGCTCGTCGAGCCGGTCGCGGAGGTCGCGGAGGTGGTCGGTGCGGGGGAGGTCGTCGCCGTCCTCCCCGCCAGCCCGTTCGCCCTCGGCGCCCGCGAGCGTCGCTTTCAGGTCGGGAACGACCGCGAGCGTCCGGTGGAGCGACCGCAGGTCGCGGGCGTCGGCCCGCCCCCGCGAGACGCGACTCACCAGCCGTTCGAGGTCGTAGGCGGTCGCGAGCGCGTCGGCGATCCCCTCGCGGGCGAGACTCCGGTCCGCGAGCTCCCCGACCGCGTCGTGGCGGCTCCGGATCGCGTCGGCGTCGACGAGCGGGCGGCGGAGCCAGCGCTCCAGGCACCGTCGCCCGAGCGCGCAGCTCGTCTCGTCGAGGACGTCGAACAGAGTGTCGCTCGCGCCCAGCCCGCGGTTCTCGAACAGCTCCAAGCTCCGCTGGGCCGCCGCGTCGAGCCGGAGCCGGTCGCGGGGGTCGTACCGCCGGACCCGGGTCACGTACGAGAGCGGGCCGTCGTCGCCCTGCGTGTACTCGGCGTACGCGAGCACCGCGCCGGCCGCCCGCAGCTCCGCGTCGGCGTCGAAGCGCCGCTCGGGCGCGGGGAGGTACGGCTCCAGCCGCTCGGTCGCGGTCCGCCGGTCGAAGACGCCCGCGTCGTAGTCGTGGGTAGTCCACCCGCGCTCCGCGTCGCTCGGCTCGAACGCGGGAGCGTCCGGGCCGGCGATGAGCTCCGCCGGGGCGATCCGGTCGAGTTCGCCCGCGACCGCGTCCGCGTCGCCCGCCGTGACGAGGCACTCGCCGGTGGAGACGTCCACCGCGGCGAGCCCGACGGTCGTCCCGGCGGAGTCGTCGTTCCCGTCCGCCGCCACGGCCGCCACGTAGTTCGTCGTCCCCGACTCGAGGAGGTCGTCCTCGACGACGGTGCCGGGCGTGATCACCTCGGTGACCGCGCGGTCGACGAGCCCCGACGCCTGCTCGGCGTCCTCGACCTGGTCGCCGAGCGCGACGCGGTACCCCGCGTCGAGCAGCGACTCGAGGTAGGGGGCCGCGTTGTCGATGGGGATCCCCGCCATCGGGTAGTCGCCGGTCGAGTCGGACCGCTCCGTCAGCGTCACCTCGCAGACGCGCGCCACGGTCTCGGCCGCCTCGCAGAACGCCTCGTAGAAGTCGCCGACCTGAAACAGCACTAGGGCGTCTTCGTGGGCGGCACAGAGGTCGGCGTACTGCGAGAGCATCGGCGTGAGCTCCTCGCGGGCGGCGGCGATCCCGGGCGGGAGCCCCGTCACCGTCTCCCTGTCCGCCGGTTCCATACGCCGTACCCGGGCGGCCGCGGTGATAAACGGTGCGGAGGCGAGGGCGGCGATCCCACGAGGCCGGCGGCGCTCTCGGACGCGACCTCCGCTGCTCGCCGGGCGGCTCGCCAGCGGGACGCTTACGGTCCTCCGTCCCCGAGTAGGGCCGTGACGAACCGAACGGTCGTCGTGGTGCTCGCCGGGGCGTTCGTCGGCATGACGGCGCTGCTCGTGATCGCGGGGGTCGTCCTCCACCCGATCGCGCTGGCGCTCGCGCTGCCGTTCGCCGCCGTCTCGTACTTCCTCTGGTACCACGCCAGCGGACGCCTCGACGAACAGGCCCGGCGGTCCGCGGAGCGGGCGGGGCCGACGGAACGCGAGCGCGCCAGACAGCGCGCCCGCGCCGAGGCCAACCGCGAGCGGGCGTACCGCGCCGCCGGGACCGACGGCGGTCGGGGCGCGGGCGGCCGGCGGGCCGGCGCTCGCGGGGCGGCGGGAGGCGCGGGCCGCGACCCCCGCGACCGCGCGCCGCCGACCGACCGGATGAGCGAGCGCGAGGCGTACGAGACGCTCGGGCTCGACCGCACGGCGGACAGCGAGACGGTCCGGAGCCGCTACCGCGAGCGCGCGAAGCGGCTCCACCCGGACGGCGAGGACGGCGACGAGGAGCAGTTCAAGCGGCTCAACGAGGCGTACGAGGTCCTGAAGAACTGACCGACGACGTCGCGGGCGACTCCCTCCGAGTCAGTTCCCGCCGAGCGCCGCGGCGACCGCCCGCTCCGCGTCGGCGAGGTCGGACGCCGTGTCGACGTCCGCGAAGGTGTCCGCGGTCGTTATCGACCGGATCGTCTCGTCGTCGACGACGACTTCGTCCAGTCGCTCCAGCATCGCGAGTATCTTCCCGTCGCCGCGGTCGAGCGCGCGGGCGCAGGCGGCCGCGGCCGGGCCGGTCGCGTACACCGCCTGCGTGGTCTGATACCAGCGGTCGTCGAGCCGCGGGACCGCGGCCTCGGCGTCGGCCGTCGCGGCCGTCTCGCGCAGCGCCGCAAGGAATCCGGGGTCGACGAACGGCATGTCGCAGGCGACGACGGCGGCGTAGCGGTCGGACGCGACCCGGCAGGCGTTCCGGATCCCCGCGAGCGGCCCCCGGTCCGGCTCCTCGTCGAGCGCCCAGCGGACGGGCAGCGGAACTCCCCCCAGCGCCTCGGCGATCGCCTCGCGCTGGTCGGGGCGGCAGTTGACAACGAGTTCGTCGACGACCGGGTCGCCGCCGACGCGGTCGGCCCCGGGCGGGACCGGGTCGTCGGTCCCTGCGAGCCGGTCCGCGACCCGGCGGATCATCGGCACGCCGGCGAGCGGCGCGACAGCCTTGTCCGCGCCGCCGAAGCGCGTCGAGCGCCCGCCGGCGAGGATGGCTCCGGTGGTCACGCGCGGCGGTTGGACCGCGGGGGACTTCGCGGTTGGGGTGGCGGCGCGCGAGCGCGAGTCCGCGGCGAGCGAGGGCGGCGACGGTCCGGGCTCGCGCGGCGTCGGGAACCGGCCTCTCGCCCGTCCATCCACCCGAAAGCGACCCGTTAAGTGGCCGGCGACCCTACCCGGATTCATGCCAGAGGCCACGGATCTGGAGGAGCTGAAGCGGGGGACCGAGCTGGTCAAGCGCGGCTTCGCGCAAATGCAGAAGGGCGGCGTCATCATGGACGTCGTCAACCGCGAACAGGCCCGCATCGCGGAGGACGCCGGCGCGGTCGCCGTGATGGTCCTCGAACACGTCCCGGCCGACATCCGGAAGCGCGGCGGCGTCGCCCGGATGCCTGACCCCGAGCGCGTCCCGGAGATCATCGACGAGGTCTCGATCCCGGTGATGGGGAAGTCCCGGATCGGCCACCGCAAGGAGGCGGAGATCCTGGAGGCGCTCGGGATCGATATGATCGACGAGTCCGAGGTGCTCACGCCCGCCGACGACGAGTACCACACCGACAAGCGCGACTTCACGTCCCCGTTCGTCTGCGGGGCTCGGAACCTGCCGGAGGCGCTCCGCCGCATCAACGAGGGCGCGGCGATGATCCGGACGAAGGGCGAGGCCGGCACGGGCGACGTGAACCAGGCCGTCAAACACCAGCGCACGATCAAAAACCAGATCCGGACGCTCACCGGGCTCAACCACGAGGAGCGCGAGAAGTGGGCCCGCGAGCACGGCGCGCCCCGCGACCTGGTCCACGAGACCGCCGAGGCCGAGCGCCTCCCGGTCGTCAACTTCGCCGCTGGCGGCATTGCGACGCCCGCCGACGCCGCGCTGATGATGTACCACGGCTGCGACGGCATCTTCGTCGGCTCCGGCGTGTTCGGCGCGGAGGACCCCGAGGCGATGGGCACCTCGATCGTCGAGGCCGTCAACAACTGGGACGACCCCGAGGAGCTCGCCCGCATCGCGAGCGGCAGCGGCAAGGGGATGAAGGGCCAGTCCAACGAGGACATGAAAGAGGAAGAGAAGCTCCAGGGCCGCGGCGTCTAAGGGGCGTTTCGGACAACGAGACGATTTTTTGCGAACGAAACTGCGGTGACGCGTGCGACTCCCAGCCCGGCGGCCGCTCGGCCGTTAGCTCAGCTCCGCAGCGCCTCGACGGGGCGCTCGTTGGCCGCCTTCCACGCCGGGTATGCGCCGCTGACGATTCCCACGCCGACGCCGAACACGAGCGCCAGCAGGAGGTAGTAGGCGTTCGTGCGATCGATCACGAGCGCGGCGTCGACGGCCGACGTCGCGAGGACAAGCCCGGCGACGAGCAGGACCGTCAGCAGGGTGCCGGCCGCCGCGCCGGCCGCGCCGATCAGCCCGGCCTCGGCGAGGAGGACGCGCAACACGTCGCGGCGCGTGACGCCGACCGCGCGCATCACCCCGATCTCCTGGCGGCGCTCGACGGTGCTCATCAGCATCACGTTGAGGATCGAGACGCCGGCGACGACGAGCGAGATCGCGCCGAGCCCGAGCAGGAACGTCGACAGCAGGTCGAAGAACTCGTTGATCTCGTCGACGAGGGCGGCCAGCTCGAAGAGTTCCACCCGCTCCTCGCGGGCGTTCACCGCCTCGCGGATCGCGTCGGCGGCCGCGCGGGCCTCGGCCCCGGTGTCCGAGACGACGAGCGCCTGCGCGTAGCCGTCCGCCGAGAACGCCGACTCGGGGAGGAACACCGCGTCGTCGGGCGCGACCGGGCTGAACGTCTGACTTTCGACTAGCACGGCGATCACCCGCACCTGTGAGCCGGCGATCTCGACGGTGTCGCCCGCGCCGGCGTCCAAGTCCTCGGCGATACCCGCGCCGAGGATCGCCCCCTGCCGGTGGCGCTCGGGGAGCCGCCCCTCCGCGGCCTCGTACGCCAGCGCGGGCTCTTCGACCCCGTACACGGTGGCGAACGTCTGGTCGCCCTGTCTGGCGACGGTGGCGCTGTCGGAGTACAGCGGGACGACGGCGGGGCCGTCGACCGCGCGGCGGATCGAGGCGACGTCCGCGTCGGACAGCGACTCCACGCCGGCGTCGTTGTTCGGCGAGACGACCACCTGCGTCCCGATGTCGCCGATGGCGTCGTCCGCGCCCAGCGCCAGCACGTTCCCGAAGATGCCGAGCGCCGCGACCGCGAGGACGCCGATACAGACGCCGAGCACGGCGAGAACCGTCCGCACGCGGTTCCGTCGCAGGTTCCGCGACGCCATCGACACCGCGGGCCCCCAGCCGCGCAGCCAGCCGGCGAGCCCGTCCGACCGTCCGGCCGAACCGTCTCGACTCATCGCCCGCACCCCGTCATCGCTCGCCACCCGCGTCCGTCGCCGCCGTCTGACGGCCGCCGCGGCGAACACGGCCGCTGCGCCGGGCGTCGTCGCCCGCGTCGGGGTTCGGCCCCGGACTGTCGTCCGCGTCGTCCGCCGGGATCCCCCCGGTCAACATGCCGTCGGTGAGGTCCACGACGCGGTCGGCGTACTCCTCGACGAGCGGGTCGTGCGTGACCGCGATGACGGCGACCCCCTCGGACTTCACGCGCTCGAACTCGCCGAGGATCGACTCGCCGGTCTCCGTGTCGAGGTTCCCGGTCGGCTCGTCGGCCAGCAGGACCGCGGGCTCGTTGATCAGCGAGCGGGCGATGGCGACGCGCTGTTTCTGCCCGCCTGAGAGCTCGGTCGGCTCGTGGTCGAGTCGCTCGCCGAGGCCGAACCGTGCCAGCAGCTCGGCGGCCCGGTCGCTCGCGTCGCTCGGGTCGAACGCCGTCGGCAGCGCGACGTTCTCGACGGCCGTCAGCGTCGGGAGCAGGTGAAAGTCCTGGAAGACGAACCCGATCGACTCCTTCCGGGCCTGCGTGCGCTCGCCGACCGAGAGGCTCGTCACGTCGGTCCCGTCGAGCAGGCGCTGCCCGCTCGTGGGGTCGTCGAGCAGCCCCAACACGTTGAGCAGCGTCGACTTCCCCGAGCCGCTGGGGCCGACCACGGCGACGAACTCCCCCGGTCGCACCGCGAAGTCGACGCGGTCGAGCGCGACGACCGGCTCGTCGCCCCCACCCGGGTAGCGCTTGACCACGTCCCGGAGCTCGACGGCGTAGCCGGACGCGGTCGGTCCGTCCGGCGCGTCGGGGTCGCTCACGGCGCCGGGCCGTCGCGCCGCCGTCCGGTCGAGCCGCCGATCCGTCCGGTCCGGACCGCGACGCCGAGCGCGCCGACGAGGCCGACGAGCGCGAGGCCGCTGGCGGCCGCGCCCGCGGCTCCCAACCCGCCGGTTCCGATCCGTCCGAGCGTGCCGCCGGCTTCGTCGTCGTCGCCGTCCGACTCGGGGGCCGCGACGTTCAGCGTCTCCGTGTACCGGACCCCGCGCTCGGTGTAGGAGACCCGGACCGGGATCGTCTCGGCCGTCGAGGCGTTGACCGCGGTCGTCAGGTCGAAGCCGACGAAGTCGCTCGCGCCGAGGCTCCCGACGAAGTACTCGCCGCCGGCGGGCGTCGGCGCGACGCCCGGCGTGTCGCCGATCGAGACGATCGTCCCGGTCATCTCGCCGGTCCCGGCGTTGCCGAGGTTGGCGTCGACGACGACGCCGTCCGCGGTCTCGCGGAGCGTCACGTCGGTCACGGTCGGGTCGGCCTCGCTGACGGGGTACGTCACCGTCGACTCCGCGGTGCGGTCGGCGCCGTGGTCGTCGAGCCGATCGGTGTCGGCGCGGAACGCGGCGGTGACGGTGACCGCAGAGCGCCGGTCGAGCGGCCCGAGGTCGACGATCACGCGGCGCTCCTCGCCGGGCGCGACGTCCTCGACGACGAACGGGCCGACAGAGACAGTCCGCTCGTCGCCGTCGACGGCGGTGCCGACGGCGCGGAGGCTGACGCGGTCAGCGGTCGTCGTCCCGGTGTTGACCACGGTCACCTCGACCGGTGAGTCGGCGATCGGCGGCGACTCGCCGTCACTATCGCCCGCGTCGAGGCCGCCCCCGCCGCCGAAGATGCCCTGGATGCCGCCGACGCCGAGGTCGCCGGTCGCGCTCTCGCCGTCGTCGTCGCTCCGGAGGTCCTCGGGGTCGAGCGCGCGAGTCCGCAGGTCGAGCGCGACCTGCGTCGGCCGCACGTCGAGCACGGTGTCGCGGCTGACGGTCACGAACTCGCCGGTGGTCGACTGGTTCGCGACGGCCTCGACCGTGAGCCGCTTCTCCCCGGGCTCGTCGAACGTCGTCCAGAGCGTCGCGTCGAGCGAGTCGCCCGCCGAGAGGGCGCCGACGCCCGAGACGCTGTCGAGCACCTCGCCGTCGGCGTCGCGGACGCGGACCTCGGTGACGTTCGCCGCCGCGTCGCTGCCGCCGGAGTTCGAGACGGTGACGTTCAGTGCCGTCCGCTCGCCGACGGTCGGGTCGCTCGGGGACGCGCCCACCGCGCCGACGGTGATCCGCGCGTCCGGTACCGCCGTCGCCCCGCCGATCGCGAACGCGCCGCCGACGGTCGCCACGAGCAGGATCGCGGCCAGCAGCGCGGCTGGGTTTCGTATGGGAGTCAAAGTCAATATCATTAGACGACCTGCGTGGTTATATCCGTCGCCGACGGAAGCTGACGGCCGTTCTGTGCCGTTCGCGCCGAAGGCGAAACCGCTGGCCGGCGGTCGCCGCCGGTCGGAACCCGCGGCGCCGGCGGCGCTCCGAGACGTACCGGTTACGGTTGCTTTTTCAACGGCCCGACGTAAGTGAGGGTAATGAGTGAACGCGACACCGCGCGAGCGGGGGATCGACGATGATGGGTAACAACGACCAGCAGGCGTACGACCGCGGCACGTCGCTGTTCTCGCCCGACGGACGCATCTACCAGGTCGAGTACGCACGCGAGGCGGTCTCGCGCGGCGCGCCGAGCGTCGGGGTCCGGACGACGGACGGCGTCGTCTTCGTCGCGATGTCTCGGCCCTCCTCGTCGCTGATGGAGGCCGAGAGCATCGAGAAGCTGCACAAGCTCGACGACCACGTCGGCACCGCGAGCGCGGGCCACGTCGCCGACGCGCGCCAGCTGATCGACCTCGCGCGCCGACAGTCGCAGGGGAACCGCCTGCGCTACGGCGAGCCCGTCGGCGTCGAGACGCTGACGAAGTTCATCACCGACCACATCCAGGAGAACACCCAGCGGGGCGGCACGCGCCCGTACGGAGCGGCGCTCCTCATCGGCGGCATCGACGACGGCGAGCCGCGCCTGTTCGCGGCCGACCCGTCGGGCACGCCCAACGAGTGGAAGGCGACCGTCATCGGCGGCGGCCGGCAGGACATCCAGGGCCACCTCGAGGAGGAGTGGAGCGACGACCTCTCGCTGGAGGACGGCATCGAGCTGGCCGTCGCGGCGCTGGCCGCCCACGACGACGAGTTCGAGCCCTCGGACCTCGCGGTCGCGTCCGTGACCGAGGCGGACGGCTACCGCACGGTCCCGCTGGAGGAGGTCGAGACCGCGTTCGAGGCGGCCGGCCTCGACGCCGACGACGAGGACGGCGACGTCGGTGACGACGAGTCCGACGCGGACGAGTAGCGACCCAGCCTCGACCACCGCCGGCGTCGTCCGGCGGCCTGCGCGGAATTGTATATCCCACACACAATACTTTTAGCGACAGGACCCCATAGGGCAACTGTAAGATGCCCGATTCGATGTCCGAACAGCTCCAACGGGACATGGAGTGTGAGGGGTTACTCGAGTGTTTCCACGGCCTGAAGCAGTTGGACAAGGACTGCTACCGGTCGCTCGTGTCGGCCGAGGAAGCGCTCACGATAGACGAGGTCGCTGAACGCGTCGACCGCGAGCGCTCGACCGCCTACCGCGCGGTCCAGCGCCTCCTGAACGCCGGCTTCATCCAGAAAGAACAGATCAACTACGAACAGGGCGGCTACTACCACGTGTACAGCCCGACGGACCCGTCGCAGATCGCCGACGACATGCAGCGCATGCTCAACGACTGGTACGCGAAGATGGGCCAGCTCATCGGCGAGTTCGAGGAGAAGTACGACCGTCCGGAGCAGGTCGCCGTCACCGCCGAGAACTGACGCGCGGACCGCGACGCCGGTCGCCGCCGGCAGCCGGAGCGAATGCTGAGTTCCCATATCCCTTTCTGTTATCTGTATTGTACAATAACCCCAATAGTATATGTTTCAGTCGCGCGTACGGTCGGGCATGGACACGACCATCGCCGTCCTCGACGCGTCGGTCGGAGAGACCCCGGCCGAGTCGAACCTCCGCCGCGAACTCGGTGCCGACGTCACGGTGTACAAGATCAGTGACGGCGCGTTCCCGCCACCGGTGGCGTCGTCGAGCTGGCGGTTCGACGGCGTCGTCATAAGCGGCTCGCAGACCTCCGTGTACGACGACCGCGACTGGATCCACGAGGCGACCGAGCGGCTCCGCCGGATCGACGAGGCCGACGTGCCGATACTCGGAATCTGCTGGGGCCACCAGTTCCTCGCGCAGGCGCTCGGCGGGCGCGTCGTCGACATGGGCGAGTACGAACTGGGGTACGAGTCGATCACACGCCTCGGCGAGGACCCGCTGTTCGCCGGCGTTCCGGAGACGTTCACGAGCTTCGAAACCCACTCAGACCGGGTCGCCGAGGTGCCGCCCGGTGCGGTCACTCTCGCGGAGAACGAGGTGGGCGTTCAGGCGTTCCGGCTGGGGAGCGCCTACGGCGTCCAGTTCCACCCGGAGTACGACCGACAGACGGCAGAGTGGGTGACGGAGGGGAAGGACCTCCCGAACGCGCGGATCCGGTCCGTCATGGACGGCATCACGGACGAGCGCGTCGCCGAGGCCGAGGCGGTGACGGCCGTCTTCGACAACTTCCTCGACATCGCGGAGCGCCACCAACCCGTTCGACGCCAAGAGTAACCGGGCGAGCCGGGGTCCCGACGGTGCGAGCCGCGCCGAGCGGGCTCGGGATCGGCCGGCGGCGTTGTCTCTCCGACACAAGTGTGTCGCGCCCGTCGAGTGGGTGTTCGCCCGCTTGGCCGAAGCCTGGCGCGCGCGCGTCGCACCGCTCGGCGTGGGTTTTTGCGACCGGAACGCCGATCGCGGGTGATGGCACGAGAGTCGGTCACGCACCGCGACGGCCACGTGTACGAGTTCGGTCCGGAGATGGAGCCGGTGTACGAGGCCGCCGACGGCGAAGCGGTGACGATAACGACGATTGACAGCCTGAACGGCGCGATCCAGCGCGACGACGATCTGCTTGAGGAGATCCCCGAGGAGGTAAACGCCGCGACGGGTCCGATCGCGGTGGCCGGCGCGAGCCCGGGCGACGTCCTCACGGTCGATATCGAGGCCGTCCGCGTCGCGGAGGACCGCGGGCGCGTCGTCACCACGCCCGGGTTCGGCCTCCTCCACGACGACCCCGAGATCAAGCACCCGGCGACGCGGATCACCGAGGTCGACGGCGACGACCCCGCCGACGGCGCGGGCGACCGGATCGACTTCGAGGGGATCGACGTGCCGATCGAGCCCGTTATCGGGACGATCGGCGTCGCTACCGACGGCGAGACGATCTCGACGCTGTCGCCCGACGACCACGGCGGAAACCTCGATACGACCGACGTGACCGCCGGGACGACCGTCTACTTCCCCGTCTTCCAGTCGGGCGCGATGCTGGCGATGGGCGACGCGAAGGCGGCGATGGCCGACGGCGAGATGTGCGGGACCGGCGCGGAGATCGCGGTCGAGGTCGACGCGACGCTCTCCGTGATCGACGACCCGGCCGTACCGCTGGATCGGCCCCTCCTCGACACCGGCGACGCGGTGAAGACGGTCGCGAGCGCCGAGACGCTGGAGGAGGCGGTCGAACTAGCGAACCGCGACATGCTCGGGCTGCTGGCGCACCACCACGGCTTCTCACGCACCGAGGCGTACCTCTTCTCCAGCCTCGTCGGCGGCTTAGAGATCAGCCAGGTGGTCGACCCGCAGGTGACGGCGCGGAACGCCGTGCCGAGCGAGTACCTCTCGGTCCCGTTCTGAACCCGAGAGAAGCGGTCTCGCCGCCGAGTCGTCCACCGCGCCCGCGCTCGCCGCCGGGGCCCCTTCGCGTCCGTCGGGGGCGTCAGCGCTCCGACCGCTCGGCGAACCGACGCGCGGCGTCGCTCAGGCCGGCGTCGGCCGTCGCCTCGTCCTCGTCGGCATCGGCGGCGTGGGCGGCCGCCGCATCCCGATCGAGGTCCGCGGCGGTCCTGTCATCCGCGGCGAGCGAGTCGTCGCCGTCGGCCGCCGCCGTCCTCTCGGTGCGGTCCTCGCCGGATCGGTCAGCCGCCTCCCCAGCGGGCGGCTCGCCGACGTCGGCCGGGTCGGCGTCCGGCGGGTAGCTCAGCTCCGCGGGCGGGACGAAGACAGTCTCGACGGCGCGGACGATCTCGTCGACCTGCGCCTCATCGAGCCGGTCGGCGTACGCCTCGCGGACGAGGTCCGGGACCGCGTAGGCGTAGTGCCCGCGGCCGGCGTGGCGGATGAGCCCCGCGCGGCGAATCGGTCGGTGGCGGCTGTAGGCGTGGCCGGAGTCGCCGTCGCCGCCGGCGTCGATGTGGGCCGCGACGGGGTCGCTCGCGCCCTCGCGCCGGTAGTGGCGGAGCATCCCGCGGGAGAGCTCCGGGAGCGCCTCGATCCGCGAGCGGAGCTCCTCGATGACCGCCTCGCGGGTACCGAGCTCGATCGCGTCGTCGAACCGGAGCGCGCTCTCGGCGACGTCGTCGCGGGTGACCGGATCGACGTCGTCCGGCGGCCCCGACGCGGACTCGGCCGCGGCGTCGGGTGTTAGAGGTTCGGCGTCGCCGGAGACGGGAGCGTCGGAGTCGTTGTCGACGGCGTCGGGCGCTGACTCCGGACCCCTGGTTCCCGAGGCCGAGTCGGCCTCGGAGCCGCCGTCCGCGGCCGATTCCGCCGCGTCGCGCTCGGTCGCGGCGACCGCCTCGTCGTACGACTTGAGCACCGACTGGTCGGCGTCGTCGCCGTCGTCGCCGTCTCCCGCCGGCCGGCCGGCGCTCGCCGCGGGCGGCCCGCCGCCGCGGTACGGGGCCTCCGCCTTGCCCAGCAGCGCCTGCGCGAACTGGTCTGCCATGTTGCTCAGGTCGCGGGCCTCCTCCAGCTCGCGTTCGAGGTCGTCGATCCGCCGGTCCTTCTTCTCTAACTCCTGTTTGAGGTCGGCGATCTCGGACTCGCGGCGCTCCTTCTCCTCGGAGATCGACTCGAGCTCGCCGACGAGGTCGCTGGAGACGGACTTCAGTTCCGGGCGCTCGAAGTCGTCCAGCCCGGGCGTCGCACCCGCGTCGAACGTCTCCTTCCGGTGGAACTGGATCCGGCGGATCGACTCGTCCCAGTCGGTCATCAGGAACGCCTCGCCGTCGCCGAGGTCCTCCACCGCGCTCGCGTACTTCGAGCCGAGGATGCGCCCGACCACCTTCGTGTCGTTGTCCCAGGTGAGCCGATGCCAGCAGAGCCAGTCGCACTGGGTGATGAAGTCCTTTTTCACGTCGGCCGGGCGCTGGCTGATGCCGACGATGCCGAGCCCGTGTTTCCGGCCGCGCTTGCCCACCTTGATCAGCATCTTCCCCGTCTCGTCCATCCCGCCGCCCTCGGGGATGTACTCGTGACACTCCTCGATCACGAGCAGGAAGGGCTTCTTCATCCGCTTCTCCTTCGCGAACAGCTGTTTGACGACTTCCAAGAGGAGCTCGTTGGCGGTGTCCTCCTCGAGGTAGCCGGAGACGTCCAAGATGATCGGGACGTTCTGCTCTAAGGCCAGCGCCGCGATCTTTTCCGCGTGTTCGGGGGAGACGACGATATCGCACTCGTCGTCCGCGCCGGCGTGGAGGATCTCGTACTCCTCTTTCAGCCCGTAGTACTCGCCGTCCGTGTCGACGATGAGGACCGGGAAGCCGCTGTCGAGCAGGTTCTCGATCACGACCGAAGCGGTGTTGCTCTTCCCGGAGCCGCTCTTGCCCGTAATAAAGGACCGACCGGTGAGGACGTCGACGACCGGGAGTTCGACCGGCGACCCCGGCTCCGCCGTCGCGTCGCCGCCGATCCCCTCGCTGACGTCCGCGACGTGGATCGTCTCTGCCTCGCTCATACCCGTGAGAGGTGGCGCCCGCCTCATAAACCATCGCCTCGCTCACCGTCCGGGGTTGTCGGTCGCGGGCGGGCCGCGTCCCGCGGTCCGCAAGACGTATGCCGCCGCCGGGAGTGCGGCCGCGTATGGACACCGAAAACGCCCTCCTGAACGCGCTCATCGGCGCGATCGCGACGGCGGTGCTGTCGTTCACCGGCGTCTCGCCGCTGCTCGGCGGCGCGCTCGCCGGCTACTTGAACGAAGACGACGGGCTCCGGGTCGGCGCGATCTCCGGGGCGATCGCGTCGATCCCGGTCGTCGGACTGCTCCTGCTCGTGCTCGTGTTGTTGCCGTTCTTAGGCCTCTTCGGGTTCCTGCTCGAAGTCGGGATCGCGGCCGGCGGCGTCGTGGTCTTCGGCGCGATCGTCGTGATCGGCGGCGTCGCCTACACCGTGGTGTTGAGCGCGCTCGGCGGCCTGATCGGCGTGTACGCGAAAGAAGAACTGTAAGGGCCGCGCGTCGCGAAGTCAGTGCTCGCCGCCGGTGCCGCGCCGGTCGGAGTCGAGGTCGATGTCGAGGTCGTCGAGAAGCGCCTCGGCCTCGGCCCGCTTCTCCTGGTGGTCTTCGAGAAACTCGGCCATCAGCTCGGCCGCCTGCTCCTTACACCCGCCACAGAGGCGCTCACCGTTGACGCACTCGGCGTACACCTCCTTGGTGAGATCGTCGTCGTCGCCCGCGAGCAGGTAGGCGTACAGCTCGTAGACGGGGCACTCGTCGGCCTCCCCGCCGAGCTCGCGCTGCTCCTCGGCGGTGTCGCGCCCGCCGGTCGTCGCCGCCTTCACCTTGTCGTAGCCGTCTTCGGGGTCGTCGAGCAGCGAGATGTGGCTCGCCGGGATCGATGAGGACATCTTGCCGCCGGTGAGCCCGGTCATGAACCGGTGGTAGATCGAGGAGGGTTGCCGGAAGCCGAACCCGTCGTGGTCGATCTCGACCTCCCGCGCGACGGACTCGGCCTCGCCGCGGGTGAGGTCGAACGCGTCGACGTGGCCCTCGAACACGCGCTTTTCCCCCTCCACGGCCTCGATCAGCGCCTCGAACGCCTCGTCGGTGGCGTTGCGGTCGAAGAACCGCACGCGGGGGCGGAGCGGCTCCTTGCCGCCGGCGCGGAGCTTGTCGAGGACGGTCCCCTTCGCGGCCGCGAGGTCGACGCTCTCGCGGTCGCTCTCCGGCGGCTCGTAGTGGGCGAGCCACTCGGCGGCCGCCTCACAGCGCACGTCGGTCTCGGCGGTGTCGGCGTCTTCGGCGTCGCCGTCGCCGCTCGGGGCCGCGAGCGCGTCGTACGCCGCCCGAACCAACTGCCGCTCGTCGTCGTCGAGCTCGAAGGAGGCGAACGCCTCAGTCACCTTGAAGTAGCGCACGCGGGTCGCCAGGTCGCGGGTGAGCCGAACGTGCGGGTCTTGGTCGGGGCCGACCGGGATCACCGTCGGCTTCGGCTCGTCGACGAGCTGCGGGTAGAGGATGTCCGCGGTCTGGGTGATCACGCTCTGCATGTGCGAGATGTTCGTCTCGCCGTCGAAGCCGTAGATCGCCTCGAACTCCGAGAAGTTCGCCTTCGAGCCGAGTTCGAACCCCAGGTCCTGGACCTCGCGGTTGTCGGACTGGCGGTACAACTCACCGTCCTCGGCGTCGAAGCCGAGCGCGAGCAGCGAGAGGAGGTAGTTGCGGGCGTGCTCGTCGATCTCGTCCCACGACATCCCGCGCGCGGAGTGCGCCTCGAGGTCGGCGATGAGCCCGAAGGCGTCGCCGCCCATCCGCTGGTGGTAGATCAGCTCGTCGAACACGAGCTTGTGGCCGATGTGCGGGTCGCCGGTGGGCATGAACCCGGAGAGCGCCGCGAACGGTTCGTCGTTCGCCATCGCCTCCGCGACCGCGTCGTACTCGCGGTGGCCGAAGATGACGCCGCGGCGCATCAGGTAGTGCGGGTCCGGCACGTCATCGTCGACCTCGTCGAACGCCTCGATGCCGAACTCCGCGAAGAGGTCCGCGTAGTCCCCGACCGACGCCGACCCCCACGGGTCGAGCGCGACGTCCTCGGTCGGCTCGTCCGCGCGCTCGGTCCCGCCGTCCGTCCGAGGGGCGGCCGGGTCGGTCGCAGCGTCGCCGCCGCGCCTGTCGCCCGGCAGGGTCGCGCCCTCGGGGGTGTCCTCGTCCATACCAACCCTCCCGTCGGTCGACGCAAAAACCGTTCGCTTGCGCGGGACCGGTTGGCACAGTGTGTCGGCCGACCGCCGAGGTCACTCCGCGTGCGGCACCAGCCGCGTCGCGGTCGCCTTCCACCGGAGCGACACCGGATCGTCGGGAGCGAGACCGAGCCGATCGACGCTCTCGGCGGTGATCAGCGCCGCGACCTCGACGGCGGCGTCGTCCGTCGCTTCCCGGTCGACCGGTTCGACCGCGACCCGAACCGTCGACACCGTCTCGCCGGAGTCGATGCGGGAGACCCGGCCGGTCAGGCGGTTCCGGGCGCTCGTGGCGTCCGGGTCGACCGCGTTAGTCGCGTCGTTGACGGTGACCGCGTCCGCGCCGATCCGGACCTGAACCGGATCGCCCACGGCGACCGCGTCCCTCCCGCTCCCGCCGTCGGCCCCGTCGTCTCCCTCGCCCCCGCCGTCGTCCTTGCCGTCCCCGCCGTGAAGGCCGGAGAGCGCCCCGACCGCGGTGTCGACGACCGCGATCTCGCCGTCGATCGCCTCGACCGTCCCGCGGAGGACCGTCTCGGGCACCGACGCCGTCGCCGCGAGGACGGCCTGAAGCCGGTCGTAGCGGTCGAGGAGCTCTCGGGCCGACCCAGCGAGTCGGCTCCCGCCGCCCCCCTCACCGCCGCGGTGACGATCGACGAGGGTTCCGTAGGCCCCCTCCAGCGTCTCGATCCGCGAGAGGGCGCGTGCTCGGGACCGACCCAGCGCCGATGCGGCACCCGCGACCGACCCCGTGGCGTCGACGGCGCGTAAGAGCGCGGCGTCGCGGCCGTCGAACTCCACGCCGCCCTCGATGAGCGCGGCGCGCCCCCGACCCGCGGCCGCGTCCGGACCGGTCGTGTCGCTCATGCCTGGAGGGTGTGTCCGGGCCGTGTTGGGGGTTTCGACACGGCGGCAACCCCCAAGCCCGAGCGCCTCGATCCGGCGTTCGGGGCCGTGACGCAACTTATATGTCGTGTCGACCCACCGTTGTATCTATGCCGATACAACGACGGAAGTTCGTGGCCGCGCTCGGTGCGGGAACGATCGTGGGTACGGCGGGCTGCTCGTCGACCGGCGGGAGTGACGGCGGCGACGGGAGCGACGGCGGCGGCAGCGGCGGGAACGGGACCGCCGACGGGACGCCCTCGGTCGCCGGGGAGACGTTGACGCTCACGACGACGACGAGCACCTACGACACGGGGCTGCTCGACGAGATCCACACGGGCTTCGAGGAGATGTACGGCGTCACGGTCGACGCCGTCGCCCAGGGGACCGGCGCGGCCCTCGAGACCGCACGCAACGGCGACTCGGACATCGTGATGGTCCACGCCCGCGGGCTCGAGGACGAGTTCATGCGCAACGGGTACGGGATCAACCGTCGGGACCTGATGTTCAACGACTTCGTGATCGTCGGGCCGGCGGACGACCCGGCGGGGATCGAGGGGATGGGTTCCGCGACCGAGGCGCTGACGACCATCGCCGAGGCGGGGGCGTCGTTCGTCTCCCGCGGCGACAACTCGGGGACGCACACGAAGGAGCTGAATCTCTGGGACGCGGCGGGCACGGACCCCGGCGGCGACTGGTACCAGGAGACCGGCACCGGCATGGGCGAGGCGCTCAACGTCGCCAACCAGCAGGGCGCGTACACGCTCTCTGACCGCGGGACGTTCATCTCGCAGCGCTCCGAGATCGACCTCACGATCCTCGTTCAAGGCCCGATCGAGGGCGGGCCGGAGATCCTCGCGAACCCGTACGGCGTCATGGCGGTCAACCCCGGCGTCCACGAGAACGCCAACTACGACCTCGCGATGGCGTACATCGGGTGGATCACCAGCCCGGGCGTCCAGAGCGCCATCTCCGAGTACCAGGTGAACGGCGAACAGCTGTTCTTCCCGGAGGCCGTCTCCGAGGACCCCGACTTCGGGCAGTACGTTCCGGAAGGCTGGAGTAGCGACGACTCCGACGCGTAAGCGTGCCGCTCGAACCGGTCGCACAGCTGGCCCCCGCCCTCCTCGACGCGGGCGCGGGCCCCGCAACGTCCTTGTTCGGCGCCTCGTTCAGGGAAGGGTACGTCGGGAGCATCATCGCGGTCTCGCTGTACGTGAGCCTCACCGCGGTCACGCTGAGCACGCTCGTCAGCGTCCCGGCCGCCGTCGCGATCGGCCTCACGGAGTTCCCCGGGAAGGGGTTCGTGAAGTCGGTCGTCAACACGGGGATGGGGTTCCCGAGCGTGGTCGTCGGGCTCCTCGTCCTGTTCGCGGTCTCGAACCAGGGGCCGCTAGGGTCGTTGGAGCTCATCTTCACCCGCGAGGCGATGATCATGTCGCAGTTCGTCCTCGCGACGCCGCCGATCACGGCGATCAGCCTCGCGGCCGTGAGCGGCGTCGACGACGGGGTCCGGGACGCCGCCCGCGTCCTCGGCGGGACCCGCGTCGACGTGGCGCTGGTCGTGATCAAGGAGGCGCGCTACGGGATCGCGACCGCGGTGTTGGCCGGCTTCGGCCGCGCGATCAGCGAGGTCGGCTCCGTGCTGATCGTCGGCGGGAACATCACGAGCGCGGACGGCATCTCGAAGACGCGGACGCTGACGACGGCCATCCAGTTGGAGGCGCGGCAGGGTCGCTACGAGACCGCGATGGTCCTCGGCGCGGTGCTCGTCGCGCTCGTGTTGATTGTCAACGCCGTCGTCGTCCGCTTCGGCGACCGCGGGGTGGCCGGCTGATGCGGGGGGAGGTGACTGACTGATGCTCCGCGCGACGAACATGTCGCAGTCGTACGGCGACGAGACGGTGTTCCGCGACCTCACGGTCGATGTTGGCGCGGGCGAGGTCGTCGCCGTCATCGGCCCCTCCGGCGTCGGCAAGACGACGCTGCTGCGGACGCTCGCGCTCTCGCTGGAGCCGGACGAGGGCACGGTGACGCTCGACGGGACCGACCCGTGGGCGGCCGACGAGACGGAGCGGCTCGCGCTGCGCCGCCGGGTCGGCATGGTGTTCCAGGAGGCGAGCCTCTTCGACGGGACGGTCGCCCGCAACGTCGAGTACGGGCTCCGCGTCCGCCGCTCGTGGAGCGAGCGGCTCGCCTCGCTGGTCCGACTGAACGGGGCCGCCGACGCGGTCCGCGAGTCGCTGGACGTCGTGGGGTTGGCCGATAAGACCGACCAGCCGGCCGACTCGCTCTCGGGCGGCGAGGCCCAGCGGGTGTCGTTCGCCCGCGCGCTGGCGTACGAGCCGGACGTCCTGCTGCTCGACGAACCCACCTCCGACCTCGACCCGCGCAACACCGCGGTCATCGAGGACGCCGTCGGCGAGGCGAGCGACAGGGAGATCGGCGTCGTCGTCGCGACCCACGACATGCATCAGGCCGAGCGGGTCGCCGACCGCGTCGCGGTGCTGCTGGACGACGGGATCACGGAGGTCGGGCCGACCGAGGAGATCTTCGAGGACCCCGCAGACGAGCGAACCCGGAAGTTCATCTCGGGCGAACTGGTGTACTAATATCGCGAAAGCGGGGGAAGCCGGTCGGATTCCGGCGGCCTGACGTGGCTGACCGACGGACCTGCGGAGTACGCCTCCAAGGCCCCAGCCTCGTCGGCTTCCCTCGCGCGTGCGACTCGCCTCGCGCCACCGCGCTGGTTGGTTATAAATAATCAACAGCGCCGCTTCAGACGTCGAAGTCGAGTTCGACCGCCGCGCCCGCCTCGGCGTCGCCCGGGTCGACGGCGTGTTCGTCGGCCGCGAAGCCGTCGTGGAGGTGGTCGTAGGTGCGCTCTATCGCCTCCACGATCACCTTCGTCCCGCCGGTGACGGGCATGAAGTTCGTGTCGCCGCTCCAGCGCGGGACGACGTGGGTGTGGAGGTGGTCGATCGACCCGCCGGCGGCGTCGCCCCCGAGGTTCTGGCCGGTGTTGACGCCGTCGGGGTCCATGTCGCGGCGCAGCGCGGCGAGCGTCGCCGCCTTGAGCTTCGCGTGGTCGAGGAGGGTCGCGTCGTCGAGGGCGGTCGGGTCCTCGACGTGGTCGCGCGGGACCACCATCGCGTGGCCGGGGTTGTACGGCGCGTTGTTCAGCAGGACGTAGTTGCGCTCGCTGCGGGCGACCACGCGCGCCGCGCGGGCGTCCTCGCGCTCCGGGAGCACGCAGAACGGGCAGCCGTCGATCGGGTCCGCGTCGCGTTCGACCCACTCGATCCGCCACGGCGCGAAGATCTGGTCCATCAGTCGTCGAAGCCGTGGATGCCGGCAGTCGTCACCTCGACGCCGTCCTCGGTGACGAGGAGGGTGTGCTCCGCCTGGCTCACGAGCGCATCGTCGTCCTCCTTCAGGACGGGGTACCCCTTGATCGCGTTCGCCTGCTTCAGCCGGCGGAGCGCCATCGCCGCGCGGTCCGTCTCCAGCCATCGCGCCGCGAACGGGAGGTCGTCGAACGCCTCGATCTCCTCCAGCGCCTGCCGCGCCCGCCGGTCGCGCACGCTCGCGGAGCCCTGCTGTTCGAAGATCTGCTCGTCGGTCCCCTCACCGACCTTCCCGCGGCCGTCGGTGGCGAACGGCTCGATCGCGACCGCCTGCCCCGGCTCCAGCTCGACCGAGCGGTCGACGCCGCGGTTCGGCACCGTGGGCCCGGTGTGGGCGTCGTAGCGCTGGACGCCGTGGCCGGAGAGGTTGAGGACGGGCGTGTAGCCGTATCCGCGGATCACGTCCTCGATCGCCTGGCCGACGACGCCGACCTCGACGCCCGGGCCGGCCTCGTCGAGCGCGGCCTCCAGCGCCATCTCGGCGGCCTCGACGAGCTCCGGGGTCCCGCTGTGGTCGACCGTCACCGCGGCGTCGGCGATGTAGCCGTCGACCTGAACGCCGACGTCGAGACACACCATCTCCTCACCGAACTCGGTCTCGCCGTCGCGGTCCGGCGTCGCATGCGACGCCTCCGGGTCGACGCTGATGTTGACCGGAAAAGCGAGGCCGGCCCCCTGCTCGCGGACGAAGTCTTCCGTCCACTCGGCGACTTCGAGGTGACTCCGGCCCGGTTCGACCATCTCGCGGGCCTCGTTCATCGCCTCGACCAGCACCGCGCCGGCCTCGCGGTAGCTCTCGACCGCGTCCTCGTCCAGAGGTCCGTGGCTCATGACTTCGGCTTCGGCGAGGGCGCGCAAAGAGGTTGCGGAGGGCGTCGAACGGGTCGGGACCCGTGGTCCGACTAACAGTCCTCGGAGGTGCCTCCCGCGAAGGCGGTCGGCGCCTGCCCCGGACGCCGACGTTCGGCTCGAACATGTTCGCTCGAAGACCGAGGGGGCTCCGCGGCGTTTATTCGAATATGTCGAGCACACCGTCCGATCACGATCACGACGCGGACCCGGTCACCGACCGCGTCCACGAGAACTCCTGGTCCGCGACCCTCGAAGGGCCCGAACACGCCGCGGACCGCGACCTGCTCGTCCGACAGGCGATTGACGCGGTCGAGCACACGGCCGCGGGCAATCACGTCAACCTCGTCACCCACGGCGAGCACGGCCACCCCGAGGAGTACCTCGTCGGCGCCCTCGAGGCGGCGCTCGGGGAGGGACTCGACTGGGAGTACGTCGAGCAGTGCGGCTGCGGCGGCCACGTCGTGCGCGTCCACGTCTGAGCGGGCCGGCCGCCTGACCGCCGCTCACTCGGGCTCGCCGTCCGCCCGCGGGAGCCACATCCGCACCACCGTGCCGGTCGGCTCGCGGGTCGCGATCTCGATGTCACCGCCGGACTCCGTGATTATCCAGTGGACGAGCCAGAGGCCGAGGCCGCTCGCGTGTTCGAGCGCCGTCTCGCGCGCCTCCGAGAACACCGTGCGCTCGACCGGCGGGATGCCTGGCCCGTCGTCGGCGACGTCGACCCGGAGACGGTCGCCGTCCGAGGCGACAGTCGCCTCGACGTGCGGGTCGTCGCCGTCGTTGTGGACGATAGCGTTCTCCAACACGTTCCGGACCGCGGACTCCAACAGCTCGTCCGCGGCAACGACCGCCGACTCGGGGACGGTCACCGACACGGTCGCGTGGGGGTACGACGACTCCAGCGACTCACAGAGGCGGGCGACGAGCTCGGCCAGGTCGATCTCCGTCCGGGCCGCGTCGCTGTGGAGCGCCACGTCGATCTCGCGGGCCTGGTCGCTGAGGTGCGTCAGCGTCCGCACCTTCCGGTCGATGACGTCGAGGTACGGGTCGCCCTCCTCGTCGACGTGGTCGCGGAGCAGGTCCGCGTACCCGCCGATGACGTTGGTGTCGTTCTTCAGGTCGTGGCGCAACACGCGGTTCAACACTTGGAGCCGCTGTTCGTACCGCCAAGGCTCCGTAACGTCGGTGGCGGTGATGACGACCTCGCGGGCGTCCTCGAACAAGCGCTCGATCACCGTCTCGAATCGCCGGTAGCTCCCGTCGTCGCGGGCGATGCGGTGCGTGAGCGACTGTGGCTCGGCGCTGCCGAAGGCGCGCTCGAACGCGTGCTGCGCCTCGCGGCGGTCCTCGGGGTGGACCAGGTCGATGACCGGACGGCCCTCGATATCGTTCGGTCGGTGGCCGATCAGCCGCTCGATTGACGGGCTCACGTACCGGACGAGACCATCTTCGCCGCAGACCGCGATCACGTTCGGCGACTTCTCGATGAGCGCGCGGTACCGCCGCTGGAGCGTCTCGCGCTCGGTGACGTCCCGAAACAGCAGGACGGTCCCGCCGCGGGCCGTCCGCGGCCCCGTGATGTCGTGGATGTCGACCGTCAGGAACTGGGGCGCGCCGCCCCCGTCGAGCGTCACGCGGAACTCCTCGGCCGCGTCCTCGCCCGTCACCGCGTCGGCGACGGCCGGGACGTCGTCGAACGCCTCGCCGACGGCGACGCCGAGGTCGGCGTCAGGGAACAGCGCCTCGGCCGGGTCGTTCCGGTCGACGACCCGTCCGTCCGCGTCGCAGACGACGACGGCATCGGAGAGGTTCGCGAACACCGCGTCGCGCGCGATGGGAGAGACGTCGAGCAGTCGGTACCGGAACACGAGCCACGCGAGGAGCGCCGAGGTCGCGCCGAAGGCGATCGGCGTGAAGTCGACGACCCCGCGTTCCGGGCCGACGACCCCGAGGATGCCAGCCGCCCCGAGGGCCATCGGCGCGACGCCGGCCGCGAAGAGGACGACCGCCTGTCGCCGGAACACGCCGTCGCGGGAGACGGCGGCGGAGCCGAGGACGACGAACGTGAAGAGGTTGACCGCGTAGGTGTAGCCGACGAAGCCGAGCAGCGCGGGCGTCGGGGTGTACGACAGGACCCGGTAGCCGCCGGCGTCGACGAGGACCGGGTCGACGTAGAAGAGCGGCTCGGCGCCGACCGTCAAGACGGCGACCCCGACCGCGGCGGGGACCGCCAGGAGGAGCGGGAGCTGCCGGCGTCCGAGCCACGCCGCCCGGTCGACGTACGCGAAGGCGAAGGCAGGCCACGCGACCGCGAGGCCGGCGAAGCCGAGCCAGACGAACCGGTTGAAAAACAGCGTGGGGCCGAGCGCGGGGGCCGACAGCTGGGCCGCGTACCCGAGCGCCCAGACGCCCGCGGTGCCGGCGACGCCGACGAAGCTCCACAGGAGCGCGCGGCCGCCGCGCGACCGGTTTCCGACGGCGTACACGGTGAATGCGAAGGAGGCGGCGGCCGCGACGAGCAGCGGAACCGTGTACGGCGTCGGTTGCCACGCCATCGATACGGGTAGGATGTGGGAGCCCGGTAAAAATGGACCGAATCCTCTAACCCGATTGAGGAGAGCCGATCCGTATGCTTGAACCCGGCGACGCCGCCCCTGAGATCACGCTCACCGACCACCGCGGCGAGACGGTCACCGTCGACCCGGCCGCGGCCAGCCATACGGTGGTGTACTTCTACCCGCGCGCCGACACGCCGGGCTGTACCGCCGAGGCGTGTGGCTTCCGCGACGAGTGGGACGCGTTCGAGGACGCCGACGTCGCCGTCGTCGGGATCAGCGACGATCCGGTCGCGGACCTCGAGCCGTTCGCCGCGGAGTACGACCTCCCGTTCGCGCTCCTCTCGGACCCCGACGGCGCGGTCGCGAGCGCGTACGACTCCTACGGCGAGAAGTCGATGTTCGGGAACACCTTCGACGGGGTGTTCCGGAACACGTACGTCCTCGACGAGGCGGGGACCGTGGTGCTCGCCTACGAGGGCGTCTCGCCGGAGGACCACGCCGTCGAGATCCTCGAGGATGTCCGCGCGCTCGACGACTGAGCCCGCGGTGTCCGCGGCCGGCGCGCGGCGGCTCACGCGGGGAACCGAATCCCGGCGGCCGCGTCCGCGATCTCGCGGCGCTTCAGCAGCCCGAACCCGGCGACGATGACGACGAAGCCCGCGACAGTGAACGGCGTCACCGGCTCGGCGAGCAGGAGCGCGCCCGCGACGGTGGCGACGACCGGGACGACGTAGGAGACGAGGTTGATCTCGAAGGGGCCGAGCCGGTCGAGCAGCGTGAAGTAGATGGTGTACGCCACCGCCGAGGAGACGAGCCCGAGGAACAGCAGCGGGACGAGCGCGCGCGGCGCCGCGACCGGCAACTGTTGGGTCTCACCCAAGCTGAGGCTGAGCGCGTGGATGGCGAGGGCGCCGAACCCCATCGCCCAGCCGGTGAGCGCGACGCTGGAGAAGGACGTCTCGACGGTCCGGAGGCCGACGCTGCCGACCGCGACGGCCATCACCCCGATCGCGATCAGCCCGACGCCGACCGCGACGCCGCCGCCGAGGTTCGCGGGGTCCGGCTGCGCGACGAGCCCCACGCCGAGGAACGCGAGGACCACCCCGACCGCGCCGCGCGCGTCGAGGTCCGCCCCGCCGATCCACGCGGCCGCGACCGCCGCGGTGGCGATGGGGACGAGACTGTAGGTGATCGAGGCGATGCCGCTCGTCGTGTACTGCTGGCCGACGAACAGCAGCGCGTTGTTCGCGGCGACGGAGAGCCCGCCGCTGAACCCGATCGCGGCCAAGTCGCCGCGCGTCCGCGGGATCGGACCGTCCTGCGTGAGGAGGACGTACGATATCAGGGCCAGCGCGGCCACGTCGAACCGATAGGCGGCGTACAACACCGGCGGGTAGTAGTCGAGACCGACCTCGATGGCGACGAAGGAGCCGCCCCAGAACAGCGCGAGGAGGCAGAACAGCGCGGCGTTACGGTACCGTGACACGGTCGCCCCGACGGGGGCGGCAGGTAAAGCGGTGTCCGTCGCGGCCCGGACCGCCGGTGACTGAGCGTCCGGCGGGGACGCGCGGCGCGGTGGCCCACGAGACGCGCGGCCGGCTCAGTAGCCGCGGACGATGAGGTAGTCCGCGAGGTCTTCGAGCAGCCCACGAGAGCCGCTCTCGGGGAGGATTTCGAGGTGTTCCTTCGAGCGCGCGGTGAGGTCCTCGGCGGTCTCACGTGCGTACTCGATAGACCCGACCTCCTCTAACGCGGCGACCGCGTCGTCGATGGCCGCCTCGGTCACCTCCGCGGGCGTGTCGGCGTCGACGAGCCCGTCGACGTCGACCCCCTGCTGCCGGGCGTGGAGGGTGATGAGGGTCTCCTTCCCCTCGACGAGGTCGGAGCCGCGCTGCTTGCCGAGCTCCTCCGAGGGGACGGTGAGGTCGAGCACGTCGTCTTGGATCTGGAACGCGCGCCCGGAGTCGATCCCGTATTGGTAGAGCGCGTCGACGACGTCCTCGTCGGCGCCGAGCAGGAGGGCAGGCGTCGCGGCCGACGCGCCGTACAGCACCGCGGTCTTCAGCTCGACCATGTCCAGGTACTCGTCGGGGAGGATGTCGTCGCGGTTCTCGAAGGCGACGTCGAGCGCCTGTCCCTCGCAGATCTCGGTACAGGTCGACGCGAGCATCCGCATGGCCTCGAGGCCGTGCTGCGGGTCCGCGCCGGTCTCGGTCATGAACTCGAACGCCTTCGAGTAGAGCGTGTCGCCCGCGAGGATCGCCGTCGAGACGTCGTACGCCTCGTGGACCGCGGGGACGCCCCGCCGCAGGTCGTCCTCGTCCATGATGTCGTCGTGGATCAGCGTGAACGACTGGATCACCTCAATGGCGACCGCGGCGCGCATCACGTCGACGTCGTCGCCGCCGAGCGACGGGAACGCGCGGAAGTCGGCCCCCATCGGCTCCGTCTCGGTGACCGCCTCCGCGGCCAACGTCGCCACGGTCGGCCGGAGCCGCTTCCCGCCGGCTTCGAGGATGTACCGCGTCGCCTCGTACAGCCGCTCCGGCTCCTGGACCGGCAGCTCCTCGTCGATAGCGGCGTTGACGAGGTCACGCCGCTCGCGGATGGCGTCCAGCACCCGCGCCTCCTTCGTCTCGCTCGTCATTCGACGAGCTGGATCGTGGACCCGTTCTGCGTCACGTGAACGTCACGCCCGAGCTTGTACCCCTGCGTCTTCGCGAGGTCGACGTACGGCGAGCGGCCCTTGAGCGTCTGGTGGCCGGGGATGAGGTGCTGCGGCTGGAGCGCCTGGAGCATCTCGTAGTGCCCCTCCTCGCGGAGGTGGCCGGAGACGTGGATGTCGTCGTAGAGGCGCGCGCCCTGCATCCGGAGCAGCTGTTCGGACTGGTAGCGCTGCCCCTCGTTGGTGGGCTCCGGGATGACGCTCGCGCTGAAGACGACCTTGTCGCCGTCGTCGATCTCGTAGGGGGTCTCGCCGCGACCCATGCGGGTGAGCATTGCGCGCGGCTCGCCCTGGTGGCCCGTCACGATGGGGAGGAAGTTGCCCTTCCCCTCCTTCATGATCCGCTTGAACGCGCGGTCGACCGACTTGCGGTGGCCGTACATGCCGACATCGCCCTGGAAGTCGACGAAGTCGAGCCGCTCGGCCGTGCCGGAGTACTTCTCCATCGAGCGTCCGAGCAGGACCGGCTGGCGGCCGATCTCGCGGGCGTACTCGACGAGGGTCTTCACGCGGGCGATGTGCGAGGAGAACGTGGTGGCGATGATGCCGCCCGTGTAGTCCTCCATCGATTTCAGCGTGTCCTCGACGTGCTTCTTGGCGTACGACTCGGAGGGGGTCCGGCCCTTGCTCCCGGCGTTCGTACAGTCCTCGATGTACGCGAGGACGCCCTCGTCCTGACGGCCGATCTCGCGGAACCGGTCCATGTCGACCGGGTCGCCGATGACGGGGTCGTGGTCCAGGCGCTTGTCGAGACCGTAGACGACCGCGCCCTCGGGCGTGTGGAGGACCGGGTTGATCGCGTCGATGATCGAGTGGGTGACGTTGACGAACTCCAGTTCGACCTGCTCGGAGTCGCCGATCGCCATCGACGCGCCGGGCTTCATCTTCACGAGGTCGTTGTCGACCTGGAACTTGCCCTCGTCTTCGATCTGCTGGCGGACCAGCTCGATCGTGTACGGCGCGGAGACGATCGGCGCGTCGTAGCGGTGGGCGAGCTTCGGGATCCCCGCGATGTGGTCGAGGTGGCCGTGAGTGGGGACGATCGCCTGGACGTCGCCTTCCAGTTCGCTCATGACCCGGTCGTCCGGGATGGCGCCCATGTCGATCAGGTCGAGGCTGTGCATGCTCTCGGTCTCCACGTTGTCGTGGATGAGGACCTTACTGAGGTTCAGGCCCATGTCGAAGATGACGATGTCCTCGCCCGCGCGAACCGCCGTCATCTGTCGACCGACCTCTTCGTAACCGCCGAGTGTCGCAATTTCGATTTCCATAGTGTGTCCGTGTGTGACGCCGTGGTCGGCGTCGGTCACTGAACCCCGCAAGGAGCCGTCGGCGCTACGTCCTACCGCGCGTCGTTGAAGGCCCCGCTACGGCCGAGTCGTCGCGACTCACCGTGTCCCGCGGGAGTGTGGTACATCGGCGTACTCTCGCCCACGTTAAAAACTCCCGGGTTCGCCCCCGCGGCGCCGGTTCGCGTCCGAGCGGCTCCCACAAAGCGTTTCACGGCCTCGGTCGAAGCGTCGGCGATGGCAGACATTCCCCGCCGACGGGCCCTCCTTGCTGCCGCGTCAGGGATCGCCGCCTTGGCCGGCTGCGCCGGCAGCGAGACGGCGTCGAACAGCGTTCCGAGCAGAGAGCGGCCGATCGACGACTACGAGCTCGAGAAGGTGCGCGACGAGGCGGGCGACGCGCTCGTCGCCGCGGGCGAATCGCTCCCGTCGCCGTCCAGCGACGAGCCGGCGCGAGGGCGCCGAGGGGCGCGCCGAGTGTTGGTGGCAGACGACGACCTCGGGGAGCTCACCTTCGCCGAGACGGACCCGGGCGAGACGCTCCGGTCGTTCTGCGGCGCGACCGACTTCGACGCCGCGTCGGTGTACCTCCTCGCGATGCCCGTGCGGGCCTGCCGGGAGATCCGGTTCCGGTCGGTGTCCGTCGAGCCGGACGACCTCGCCGAGGGGGAACTCCACCCCTACGCGCAGTTCTGTGAGGCGTACCGCCCGGCCGACGCGGCGTGCGCCCCCGACGAGTTCCACACCGTCGGGTTCGCGATCCGGCTGCCCGTCGCGGCCGACGGCTCGACCGGAAGCGGGCGCGGCATGCGGGGCTCCTGTCGGCGGCGGGGTCGGCCCGCCGTGTTCAATTCGTCGGCGACCGAGTCGGGGGGTGACGGCGCGTGACCGCCGACTCCGGCTCCCGTCGCCGGTTCCTCGCCGGGCTCGCGACGGCGGGCGCGGCGGCCCTCGGCGGCTGTTCGGCGCTCCCGTTCACCGGCGAGGAGGAGCGTCCGGCGGCGCCAGCGTCGCTCCCGTCGGACGCCGTCGGCACCGTCGAGTGGCCGGCGTCCCCGTTCCCGGTGGCCGTCCCCGAGTCGCTCGCGGACGCCCACGAGACGCGGGCGCTCGAGATGCTCGCCGACGTGCCGGCCGACCCGGACGTCCCCAACGTCGCCGTCGCCGAGAAGATCGGGAGCGACCGGGAGCGTGCGATGGAGCGGTCGAATGCGGCCCCGCCCGACGGCTGGCCGGTCGACGCCCTCACCACGTGGCGCGGGCGGCGGGAGGACGCCGCGGCGGTCCGCGGCGCGCACCGCGCGGCTACCGGGACCAGCGACGCGGCAGAGCTGGCCGCCCGCCGACGCGCGGTCCGCGCCGACCGCAGTTCGCTCGCGGCCGACCTGACGTACCGCGCCGACTCCCCGACGGAGGCGGTCGTGGCGTACGAGCCGGTCGAGTCGCTGCTCGCGCGGTGCGCGGAGCACGTCGAGCCCAGTGTCAGCTACCCCGCAGATCCGGTCGCAGATCCGTTCCGGGCCGGCGAGGCGGTCGCTCGCGTCGAGCGCGCGCGAGCCGCCGCGGGCGACGCCGAGGGGCTCCGGGACGCGTTCCTCGGCGAACGCGACGACCCGGCCCCGCAGTGGGCGTCGCTGGTCGCGGCCGCCGACGAACTGCGAGCCTCGGTGAGTCGGACGCGCGCGACCGTCCGCGAGCGGCTGGGCGGTGAGGATCCGCTCAGCGGCGAGGACCTGAGCGGGACGGTGGCACAGGAGCTCGTCGCCACAAGCGACCAGCGGGTCGAGTCGGCCGTCGACGACGTGGAACGAGCGGTCGACAACGGCGACCACGCGACCGCGGTAGTCGAAGCCGGCACCGCGCTCGCCGAGGTCGACGCGTACCGGAGGCTCGTCGACGAGATCCGCGACGGGAGACACCGCGAAGTCCCGTCGGAGTCATCCGTCCGATCGGCCGCGGAGCGGGCGCGGACGGCGGTCGGCGAGGCGGGCGCGGGCGACGATCCGCTGGCGGCGCGGCTCGTCCGCCCCGGAGTGGAGCTGTTCGGGTACGTCGCCGACCGCGTCGGGGAGGGGTACGGCTCGGCGCGGCGGGCGGAGGCGAGTCTGGTGTACGCCGCCCGCTACGCGAGCGCGGTTCCGGCGGCGACCAACTTCGTCCGCGAGCGGCTGGAGTGACGGCCGATTCGTGTCAGATCGGGCGGGTCCGGCGGCCGCGTCCCGGTATTTTTATTATCGCGACGGGCGGCGATACGGACAATGAGTGGACGACCCCTCGACGTGCTCGAAGCGTCGCTCGAGGAGCCGGTGACGGTACACCTGAAGGACGGAACGACGTACTACGGCGTCCTCGGCGGGTACGATCAGCACATGAACGTGGTCATCGAGCCGGAGGACGGCGTGGACGACCGCGTCGACGGCGAGCTCGACGGGGAGTTCGCGGTCGCAATCGAAGACACAACGATTATACGCGGCGATAACGTCGTCACCATCAAAGCATGACCGGCGCAGGTACGCCCTCTCAGGGAAAGAAGAACAAGACGGTCCACGTGAAGTGTCGACGCTGCGGTGAGAAGTCCTACCACGTCAAGAAGGAGCGCTGCTCCTCGTGCGGCTTCGGCGAGTCCGCCTCCCGGCGCGACTACGCCTGGCAGTCGAAGACCGGCGACAACTGACGACGCGGTTCTTCTCTTCGCTTCGTTTTCACCGGCGACCAGGCGTAGCGCCCCGCTCGGAGAGCATCGGCGACACGTGACCCGCGTGCGGTTTCGGTCCCCCGACCGCTCCGCCGCCGAGCCAACCGTTAACCGGATCAGTCGCCGACCGGAGATATGGACCTCTCAGTCGTCGACCTCTCGCCGGTCCCCCGCGGCGGCACCGCGGCGGACGCGTTCGCGAACACGGTCGACGCCGCGCGCCACGCCGAGCGACTGGGTTACGAGCGGTTCTGGGTCGCCGAACACCACGGCATGGGCGACCGCCTCGCCGGCACCACGCCGGAGGTGCTGCTCGGCCGGCTCGCGGGCGCGACCGACTCGATCCGCATCGGCTCCGGTGCGGTGCTGTTGAACCACTACAGCCCGTTCAAAGTGGCCGAGTCGTTCGGCGTCCTCGACGGGCTGGCACCGGGCCGCGTCGACCTCGGGATGGGCCGCGCGAACGGCTCGCCCGCGTCGGACCGCGCGCTCGGGACCGACCGCCGCGTCGAGGACCCGAACGAGGACCACCGCGAGCGGATCACGGCGGTGGTGAACCACCTCGGCGACGCCTACCCCGACGAGCACCCGTACGGCGACCTGTCGGTTCCGGGGTCGGCGGCGGGGCCGGCGATCCCGTGGGTGCTGGGGTCGAGCCCGGCGAGCGGCGAGATAGCCGGCGAGCTGGGCCTCAGTTACTGCTTCGCCGGCTTCATTCGCCCCGGGTTCGGCGAGCGCGCGTTCGCCGAGTACCGCGAGGCGTTCGACCACGAGGCCGGGCCAGGCGGGCTCGACGAGCCGCGGGGGATGATCGCGGTCAACGCGGTCGCTGCCGAGACGGACGAGGCAGCGGCCCGGCGGCGCGCGCCCGCGGAGGCGACGTTCCGGCGGATGAAGCGCGGCGACCTCGGCGACGAGACGCCGACCGTCGCGGAGGCGGTCGACGAGCTGGGCGGCGCGCCCGACCCGACGCCGGCGACGCTGGACGACGACGAGTGGCCGCGGTCGATCTCCGGGAGCCCGGAGACGATTTCGGGGCTGCTGGAGCAGCTGGGCGACCGCGTCGGGGTCGACGAGGTGATGATCCAGCACACGGTGCCGGACCACGAGGCCGCGCTCGACTCGCACGCGCTGCTCGCCGAGGCGATGGACTTGGAGCCACGCGCCGACTGACGGGCGGACGACTGGCGCGCGGACGGCGAGCCGTAGCGACCGTGGCGACGACCGACCGTCGAAGTGAAGAGAGGTGACGGACGGCCCGCCTCGGTTCCGGTACGGACAGGCGTTTAGTCGTCGTGCCTAATACTCGCACACATGTCCGACGACGAGCCGACGGGGCGACCCTCGCTCGAGGCGGTGACCGAATGGGACGGCGGCATCAGCTGGGTCGCGCATCCGGAGGAAGACGCGATGCGCGGGAGCCACGCGCTCGCGACCGAGGGCGGGGTCTGGGTCGTCGACCCGCTCGACGCCGACGGGCTCGACGACCGGCTGAGCGACCTCGGCGAGGTCGCCGGCGTGGTCGTGACCCACGACCGGCACACGCGCGACGCCGAAGCGATCGCGGCGCGCCACGACGTCGCCGTGTCCGTCCCGGAGTGGACGGACCTGGCGCGAGAGAAACTCGACGGCGACCCGGAGCCGCTCGACGGTGAGCTCGCGGGGACGAACTACGAGGTCCACCGCCTCATCGACACGGACGAATGGGAGGAGGCGGTCCTCGTCGACGAGGCCGGCGGCACCCTCGTCGTCATGGAGACGCTGGGCACCCTCCCGGGATTCTGTGAGGGCGACGACGACATCGGCGTTCACCCGGCGCTCGACGAGGCGCCGGACGGTCTCGCCGACTACCGCCCGGAGCGAATCCTGGTCGGGCACGGCGAGAGCGTCTCCGAGGACGGTGCGACGAAGCTGGCGGCGGCGCTCGACGCCGACTGAACCGGCCCCGATGACGAGATCCGGTGGTGCCCCGATGTCTTTTGGAGCCGCGAGACGTAGCTGCTCGGGGTCGATCCGTCCGTTCCGTCTCGAGGGACAGGTCAATTGATTACCGTACAGTCCGTATCAGCGGTTCGTATGGGGCAGGGCTACGGAGTCGGGTTCCGATCGCTCACGACGGAAGTGACGGACCACCGCCCCCCGGTCGAAGGCGACATCCCGTCGTGGCTGTCGGGGACGCTCATTCGGAACGGTCCGGGGCTGTTCGACGTCGGCGGTGAGCGACTCGGGCACTGGTTCGACGGCCTCGCGATGCTTCGGCGATACGCGTTCGAGGACGGGACGCTGTCGTACTCGAATCGCTTCCTCCGCACGGACGCCTACGCGGACGCGATGGACGGCTCCGTCTCCGGGCAGTTCGGGACCGACCGGACGGGCGTGGGGAAGATCGCGTCGTGGCTGCGGGCGCTCGGCCCGCCGGAGATCACGGACAACGCGAACGTTCACGTCGCCCGCCTCGACGGCGAGTACGTCGCGCTCACCGAGGCGCCGCGTCGGGTCGCGTTCGATCCTGCGACGCTCGAGACCCGAGGCGCATTCGGCTTCGACGACGATCTCGGCGAACACGTCACCGCCGCGCACCTCGTGCGCGACCCCGAGACCGACGCGTGGTTCGGCTTCGTGACCGAGTTCGGTCGAACACCCGAGTATCACGTCTACCGGCTCGACCCGGATCGCCGCGCCAGGGAACGGGTCGCGTCGATCGCGGCGGACGGCCCGGGGTACATCCACGACTGTAGCATCACGACCGATCATGTCGTCCTCGTCGAGACGCCGCTCGTGATGCCGATCCGCCGCGCGCTGAGCCCGTTCTCCGAGGGCATTCTCGACGTCTTCGATTGGCAGCCGGAGCGCGGCACGCGCGTCCTCGTCGTCGATCGCGAGACCGGCGACCTTGTCGCAGATCCCGCGCTCCCGCCCGTCTTCGCCTTCCACCACGTCAACGCGTACGCGACGAGCGACGAGGTCGTCGTAGACCTCGTCGAGTTTCCCGACCCCGGCATCGTCGACGCGATGCGCCTCGACGCGCTCGACGATGCCCCGTCGGACGTCGACGTCCCCGACGGGCGGCCCGTCCGGTATCGGGTCGACCTGCGGTCCAACGACGTCGACCGGTCGACGATCCACCCGGTCGGCGTGGAGCTCCCCCGAGTCGCCCGCGACGTCGTCGGCCGCGAGTACCGGTACGCCTACGCGCAGGCGACGGACCGCGAGGGCGCGAACGGACTGGTGAAACTCGACGTCGAGACCGGTCGGACGCGCGAGTGGTGGGAGGACGGCGTCTTCGTGGAGGAGCCGATCCCCGTGCGGCGGCCGGACGCGACCGCCGAGGACGACGGCGTCGTCGTCGCGCCGGCGCTCGACAGCCGCGCGGAGGAGACCCGCCTGCTCGTCTTCGACGCCGACACGCTCGCACTCCTCGCCGACGCGTCACTCCCCCACGCGGAACCGTTCGGCTTCCACGGCCGGTTCTTCAGTGACAGCTGAGCGTCACCGCACCGTCCGTTGTCCGCTGTACCATTCCCGTTAGATGAACTCGGAGTTCCGCGGCCCGTTCGTGAGGTGAACCTCGAACGGCTGCGTGCCAACGTCGTCCCGTTCGACGAGGTGCCAGTACGTCTCCGCCATCTCGTCGGGGTCGAGGAACGTGTCGCCGTCTCGGTCGGGGGACCGTTCGCGAGCGCCCGGAGAGTCGATCTGTCCGTCGATGACGACGTGAGCGACGTGAACGCCCTCCGGCCCGAACTCCTGCGCGATGTCCATCGCCATCCCGCGGGCCGCGAACTTCGCGGCCGTGAACCCGATCGCGCCGCCGAGGCTCCGCACCGACGAGGTGGCGCCGGTGAAGACGACCGTCCCGCCGCCGGTCTCAAGCATGTCGCCGACCGCCTCCTGCGAGCAGGCGAACGCGCCGCGGCCGTTCACCGCCCAGGACTCTTCGAACTCCTCGACGCTCGTGTCCATGAGTCCCGTCCAAGAGGCGGCGCTCGCGTGGTTCACGAGAACGTCGACCGGCCCGAACGCCTCTCGGACCGTCTCGAACCCGTCCCGGATCTGCTCGACCGCCGTGAGGTCCGTCGGGACGGCGAGCCCCTCGCCCGGGTCCGGCAGGTCCGCGGCGAGATCCTCGAGGTAGTCCGCCGACCGGGCGAAAAGCGCGACTCGACAGCCCTCGGCTGCGAACGTTCTGGCGAGCGACTCGCCGAGTCCCGGACCGACGCCCGCGATGACCGCAGTTCGGGTCATACGTCGCGTACTCGTCCCTCCCGTGTAAACTGTGGCGGCGGCGTGGGGGAGATGCCCCCGCGTGCGGTTCAGGGAGCGGCGAGACGGACCGGTCGATGCGCACAGGACGTCAGCCGGACGTGCCGGCGCCGCTTCCGGCGGACGTCCCCGACGGCCGTCGGTGAACTGGGGGTAAGACGTCGTCGTCGTCGATCTCGTCCCAGTCGAAGGCGGGAACGAGGATGTCGAACTCGGGGGCGACGTCGACGGGGTCGATAGCGGTGGCCGCCCGCTGGCCGGGGGCGAATCGGTGCGGTTCGGCGACGTGGAGCGTCGGCGGCGACGCGAGGCCGAGTCCCTGCGGTGGCTCGTACGCGATCCCGGCCCCGGCCGTGAGGTAGATCTCGCGACGACCGTAATCGAGGACGACCACTCGCTCCTCGCTGTCGGCTCGCCGCACGGCCGCGTACAGCGTCTCGCGAGACCACGGACCGACCGGATCGAGGTCCGCCGCGCGAGTGACGTGGACGTTGTTCCGCGAGCGCGGATTGAGGACGTCGTCCGGCCTCCCGAGCATTTTCAGCCGGCCGCCGATCGAGCCCATGCGCGCACGTATCGGCGTCTTCACGCATATATCTCTCCCCGTGTCGCGTGCGGCGTCCCGTCCCCCTCGTGGACGAAATCGCCTGCGCGCTCGGCGGCGGCCGGCGGCGCGCCCCTACTCCACGCGGTCGCGGGCGGCGGCGATCAGCATCGGGAGCATCACGGTCGCGTCGCCGTAGACGGAGGCGTTGCGCGCGTCCTTCTCCAGCTTCCCCCACGAGCGCGCCTCCTCGAGCGTCGCGCCAGAGAGCCCGCCGGTCGCCTCCGGGTCCATCGTGATCTGGACGGCGTAGTCGTACGCCCGCGGCGTGACGAGCATCGTCTGGAGCGTGAAGTTCTTCGGCACGCCGCCCCCGACGAGCAGGCAGCCCGCGTCGTCCGACTCGAAGGCGAGGTCGGTCAGCTCGGTCATGTCCGCGAGCGCGTCGAGCGTGAAGTCGGCCGTCTGCGCGTACATCCACGCCTGTAGCCCCAGCACGGAGTCTTGGACCGCCGGGCAGTAGATCGGCACGTCGGACTCGTAGGCGGCGGCCGCGACGCCCGGCCCCTCGGGGATGTCGTCGCGCTCGTTGACTTCGGCGTTCGCGCGGCCGAGCTCGCGCGTGAGGTCGGCGATGGAGACGGCGTCGCCGCCGTCCGCGTCGGGATCGGCCTCCAGCGCCGGGAACACCTCCTCGCGGAGGTGCCCCTCGAACTCGGCGAAGTGCTCCTGCGGGAGGTAGACGTTGTAGATGCGGTCGACGCCCTCGTCGCGGAGCCCCTCGTCGTGCTCGCGGAGGCTCTTCTCGGGGTCGTGGGTGCGCCCGTGGTGGTGTTTCCCGCCGATGGCCTCGATGGCGTCGTGGGTGAGGTTCGCCCCGGTCGTCACCAGCGCGTCGACGTAGCCGTCCCGGATGAGGTCGGCGACGATCCGGCGCATCCCGGCGGGGACCATCGCGCCCGCGAGCGAGAGGAACACGGTACAGTCCTCGTTCGCGAACATCTCCGCGAGCACGTCGCCCGCCTCGTTGACGGACGCCGCCCCGATCCCCGCGTCGCCGTAGCCGTCGACGAGCTCGCTCACGGTCATCCCGGCGGTCGCGCGGGTGTGGCCGACCGGGTCCTCGTGGAACTCCTCGCGGTGCGGCTCGTGGCCCTCGCCGTCGTCGCGGTGGTCGTCACCGTCCGCGGCCGCGTCTCGCGTCTCCTCGTCGCTGTCGGTCATGGCTGCGGGTGGGGGCGGCGCGCGTTTGAAACGACCGATCTATCACCCGGCGCTCCCGCCGCTCACCGGTGGGAACAGCGCCAGCTCGTCGCCCGCCTCCAGCGTCGCGTCGAGCCCGTCGTCGTGGCGCACGCTCCGCCCGTTCCGGAGGACGTTGATGTGGTCCGCGACGGTGTCGTCCTCGATGACGCGGTCCCTGAGGGCCGGATGTGCGTCCAACAGCGCGTCGAGGGCGTCGCCGACCGTGTCGCCCGGCTCCGCGTCGACGGCCACCACGCGGTCGCCCGCGATCTCCGCGAGGTCGGCGAACAGCTTCCACTCCATGGCGTGATCCCCGCGCGGGCGACTCAAGAGCGTTGCGTCCCGTCGGGATCCGCGGCGGACGCGCCGTTGCGGTCAGCGGTGTCGTCGGAGGGAGTCTCGTCGGGACCGGCGGCGTCGTCCGGTTCAACTTCGGGGTCCCTCCCGTCTCCACCGGGCGTATCGTCCGCGTCGCCCGCTTCGGTCGGCGTCGCGGCGGCCGTCTCGAACCGGCGGATCGCGCCCGGGCGGCCGACGAGGTACACCAGGTGGCCGGTGCCGAAGGCGTAGTCGCGTGGCGGGATCGGCTGTACGGACCCCTCCGCGGGCCGGACCGCGGCGACGACGGTGAGCGTCACGCGGCCACCTCAGCGAACCGGTCGAGCGCCTCGCGGCTCCCGACGACAAACAGGTCGTCGCCCGCCGACAGCGACTGCGAGCCGCCGGGGGCGATCGTCCACGAGTCGTGTCGGGCCGCGAGCACCGCCACGCCGTACGCCTCGCGCACCTCGGCCTCGCCGATGGTGTGACCGTCCAGCGGCCCTCCGGCGACGACCGAGACCCGGCGGAACCGCTTGCCGGTCCGGCGCAGCAGGGCCGTGAGCTCGTACTCACGGCGAGTCCCTCGCGACAACACGAGGACGCGGCCCCGGTCGGCGCGGAGGAGCGCCGTCGCCTCGGCGCGGTCGAGCGCGAGCGTCACCCGCCCCTCGCCGCCGGTCGTCGTGGGGGCGGTCGCCGCCGGCGGCGGGGCGACGGCCGCCTCCCCGCCGTCGGTTCGGAGGTCGTCCGGATCCGCGTCGCCGCCCCCGGCGGGAGTGTGGGTCGACGCCGCGCCGGCTCCCGGCTCCGGCTTCCCGCTCGACTGGGCGGCGATCACGGGCCCCTTGGCGTCGAGGTCGGGGGTGATCACGCGGACGACATCCCCGCGGGCGATCCCGGTCGGGACAAGCGCCGACACGGACACCGCGCGCTTCCCCGCGGGCACCCGCTTCGAGAGCGCGCCGGTGGGCGGGGCGGCGGCCACCGTCGCGCGCGCCTGCTCGTCGATCCGGACCGCTACGTCGGCCAGGTCGAGCTCGGTCTGGAGCCGCTCGGCGAACCGGCTCTCGAGCTCCGCGAGCGGCAGGTCGGCCGGGAACGTCCAGTTGCCGTCGAGGATCGCGCGGCGCGTGTCGGCCGGCAGCGGCGGGTACCCCTCCATGTCGTTCACCTCGCCGGTCACCGCGACGGAGACCCGGCCGCGGCCACCGACGAGCTCGACCACGTCGGTCGAGAGCGTCCGGTCCCGGAGCTGTTTGAGCGAGATCCGCTTCGGAACGCTGGCGCCGAGCCGGTCGCCCTGCGCGTGGGCGTACAGCGAGATCATCAGCACCACGACGATCGCCGTGAGGATCGCCGGCGCGCGCTCCGACGACCGGATCGTCTCGTCGTTGAGCGCGAGCAGCCCGCCGTTGACGCCGGCGATCGCGAGCGACAGCACGACCACCCCGAGCCCGGGGATCGTCACGTCGGTGACGTACTTGAACACGAACCCGAGGGTGCCGGCCACCAGCGCCGGGACGATCCCGGTGATGACACCGAGGTAGACGCCGAAGACGATCTCGACGGGCAGCGACATACGGCCTCCAATCCGCGGCGCGGTTAAACGTGTGTCGGCGAGATAACCCACGGGCTGCCCGCCGGATCGGCGCCGTGACGGCTCGCGGGGTTTAAGTTCGGTCTCGGCGACCCGGGCACATGGAGCTGACCCGGGACTGGGTGACCGTCCGAGCGTCGATCCTGTTGACCTTCGCGGTCGCGGTGCTGTCGATCCTCGCCGGGCTGGCTCAGATCGGCGGTCTGGGCGTCTCCGGCCCCCTCTCCCCCTACGTGCCGGACTACATCCGGCAGACCGTCGGGTTCACGGGGACGATCACCGGCTTCGGGATGTTCGGGAGCGGCTTCGCGCTGCGGAACGGGTACCGGGTGGGGTGGTACACCACGGCGGTGTTGCTGCCGCTGACGGCCCTCCAGGGGCTGATGCAGGCGTCCGTCCTGTCGTTCCCGCTCGTGGCGCTGTCGCTCCTCTCCGTGCCGACGCTCGTGATCAACCGGGGACGGTTCGACCGCGACTTCAGGCCCTCCCCGACGCAGTTGGCCGCGGGCGCGGCGCTCGTGGGCGCGGTCGCGTACGGGACGCTCGGGTCGTACGCCCTCAGGGAGCAGTTCGAGGGCATCGAGACGATCGTCGACGCGTTCTACTTCACCGTCGTCACCGCCTCGACGGTGGGGTACGGCGACGTCCACCCCGCGACCGGCCCAGCCTCCGACATCGCGCAGCTGTTCGCGCTCTCCTCGCTCGTCGTGAACGTCGCCGCCTTCGCGGTGGCGCTTGGGGTCCTCCTCACGCCCGCCATCGAGGCGCAGCTCTCCAAGGCGCTCGGAAAGATGACCGACAAACAGATCGACCTCCTCGACGACCACGTCCTCGTGCTCGGCCACGGGGACCTGACGGAACCGATACTTGAAGAGCTCGACGCCCGCGACGGCGTCGAGTACGCCGTCGTGACGCCGGACGAGACCGCCGCGCGGCGGCTCGCCGACCGCGACATCCCGGTGTACACCGCGGACCCCAGCGACGTCGACCCGCTCGAACGCGTCAACCTCGACGGCGCCCGAGCGGTCGTCGCCGCGACCGAGGACGACGCGCGCGACGCGCTCGCCATCCTCACCGCGCGCCAGCTCAACCCCGACGTGCGGATCGTCGCGGCGGTGACGCAGCGAGAGAACGTCGACAAGCTCCGGCGAGCTGGCGCCGATCAAGTGATCTCCCCGACGACGCTCGGCGGACACATCATCGTCGACTGCGCGTTCGGCGCGGACAGCAAGGACGCGACCGAGGGGATCCTCGACGACGTCGACCTCGACGCCGACGACTGAGCGCACCGGCCCCGGCCTCAGCGGTTCCGCCGACCCTTCGTCTGGCGGTAGTCTCTGCTCAACACGTTCTCGCGCATGTGCTCGCGGAAGGCGTCCGCCTCCTCGTCGCTCATATCGGCCGGCTCCTTCATCGGCACCAGTTCGAAGCCGCGCCCGCGGATCGTCGTCGCGTGCTCGGCCTCGACATCGAAGGAGTCCGGGCGGCGCGTCGTGTACTCGACCGCCAGCTCGCGGAGCGGTCGGTCGCCAACGGGCACGATAATCTGGGGGTTTATCATTCGGATCTCCGCGTTGAGGAACGGCTCGCAGGTGTCGACCTCCCGGTCCGTCGGGCCGCGCTCCGGGTGCCGACAGCGGGTGAGGTTCGTGAAGAAGACGTTCTGGACGTCCGGCTCCGCGGCGTCCGGCGCCGACCGGACGAAGCCGAGGTCGGCGAATATCGACTGGACCAGCTCGCCCCCGCCCGGCCCGGTGAAGGGGACGCCGTTGCGTTCGGCGGCCGCCGTGGGGCGAGTCCCGACGACGAGGAACTCCGCGCCGACGTCGCCGTAGCCGTGGACGACGCGGTCGCGGGCGCCGCACAGCTCGGCGCAGTTCTCGCAGTCGGCGTCCATCGCGAACGGGTTCTCGAACTCCGTCTGGTTCGCGTCCACAGTGGTCCTGTGCGCTCCGCGTTCCTAAACGCTCCGACGCGGAGAGCCGTCAGCAGAAGGGTCAGAGAGAAACAGCGGCGCGCGGCCACGACGCGGCCGGATCAGTTCGGCACGTAGTGGTCGCCGTCGCAGTCGACGAGTCCCTCGCTGCGGAGGGTCTTCAGGATGCTGTACAGGGAGAGCTTCTTCATGCCGAGCGACTCGCCCATCTCGGACACCGTGGCGTCGCCGTTCGTGGTCAGGTACAGGTACACGAGCTTGGCGCGGGGGGACTGGAGCTCCCGGGGCAGCGCGGGGGCCGCCGCGGACGCGGTCTCCGTGTCTAACATCTTGTTCGATGGAACGTGTTCGACGATAATAAACCCCCATTTCAACGTTCGTCGAAACAGCAGGAAGCGGTCAGAAGCCGTCTCAGGCGTTCGGTTTCGCCGGAACCGATCCGGTAACGTCGATCGACGAACGGCAAATCGACGCGTATCGACGCCGGGTTTCGACCGTCGACGGATAGGAGATCGTGAACGATCCGGATCGATCAGTCGGAACGGCCCGCGTCCGCGAGCGGGGGTCCGACCCGCGACCGTGAATCCCGGGTCGGCGAGGCGGTACGTCGCCGCGGCCGGCCGAACGCGTCGAGCGGCTCAGTACGAGCGGCTCTTCGGCTCGTACGTCTTGTTCTCGCCCTCGAGGACGACCGGCTTGTACCACAGCTCCGGCTCGCCGTCGTTCCACGAGATGAGCGTGTGCTTCAGCCAGTCCTGGTCCTTGCGTTCCTGGTGCTCCTTGCGCCAGTGCGCGCCGCGGAACTCCTCGCGAGCCAGCGCGCCCATCGTCAGCGCCTCCGCGAGATCGAGGATGTTGCGCGTCTCGATGGTGTGGATGAGGTCGGTGTTGAACGTCCGGGACGGGTCCGACACCGCGACGTCCTTGTACGCCTCGCGGGCCTCGCGGAGGTCCGCGAGCGTTTCCTCCAGCCGGCCCTCCTCGCGGAACACGTTGACGTTGGCCGTCATCGTCTCCTGGACGGCGGAGCGGATCTCCGCGTGGTTGCGCCCCTTCCGGGAGAGCAGCTCGTCGACGCGCTCCTGCGCGCGGTCGACGGCGGCTCCGAGGACGCTCTCGGCGTCGCTCACCACCGCGCCGCCGTCGGCGGCGGCCGTGCCGGAGCCGCCCGTTTCGCCGACCTCGACGCCGAACTCGTAGTCGGCGGGCTGCCAGTTGCCCGACCGGCCGGTCTCGATCTCGGCCTCGCCCATCTCCTCGCCGGCCGCGTGACGGCCGGCGCGCTTCCCGAAGACGATGAGCTCGGGCAGCGCGTTGCCGCCGAGGCGGTTCGCGCCGTGGACGGAGGCGCAGGCGCACTCGCCGGCGGCGTACAGCCCGTCGATGACGGTCTCGCCGAACTCGTTCGTCTCGATGCCGCCCATCGCGTAGTGCTGGCCGGGCTTGACCGGCATCGGCTCCGTGAGCCCGTCAGCGCCCTCGAAGTCCTCCGCGAGGTGAAGAATGTTCTCCAGCCGGTCGAGGATGCGCTCCTCGCCGAGGTGGCGCATGTCGAGGTGGACGTACTCGTCCTCGATGCCGCGCCCCTCGTTGACCTCGGTCAGCTCGGCGCGGGAGACGACGTCGCGGGAGGCGAGCTCGCCGTCGTTGTTCGCGTAGCCGTGTTCGAACATGAACCGCTCGCCCTCGCCGTTGTAGAGGATCCCACCCTCGCCGCGGACGCCCTCGGAGATGAGGACGCCGGTCGACGGCAGCGTCGTCGGGTGGAACTGGATGAACTCCATGTCCTCCATCGGGACGCCGGCGCGGTACGCCATCGCGACGCCGTCGCCGGTGTTCGCCACCGCGTTGGTGGTGTGGTCGAACACCTGCCCCATCCCGCCGGTCGCGAGGATGACCCCGTCCTCGGCACGGAAGCCGCTGATATCGCCGCTCTGGATGTCGTACGCGACGACGCCGTGGCAGGTCCGCTCGCCCGGGTCGTCCTCGTCGGTGACGGCCAGGTCCATCACGTGCCACTCGTCGTACACCGTGATGCCTCGCTTGACCACCTGCTCGTACATCGTGTGGAGCATCTGGTGGCCGGTCTCCGCGCCCGCGTACGTCGTCCGCGGGAACGAGAGGCCGCCGAACGGCCGCTGGGAGACGCGACCGTCGTCCTCGCGGGAGAACGGCATCCCCCAGTGTTCGAGCCGGATGACCTCCTCGGGGCTCTCCTGGCAGAGCGCCTCGACCGCGGGCGCGTCGCCGAGGTAGTCGGACCCCTTCATCGTGTCGTACGCGTGGTCCTGCCAGGAGTCGGCGTCGCGCAGCGCCGCGTTGATCCCGCCCTCGGCCGCTCCCGTGTGCGAGCGGACGGGGTGGAGCTTCGACACCATCGCCACGTCCGCGCCCGCTTCCTGTGCCGCGATCGCCGCCCGGAGTCCCGCCCCGCCGGCCCCGACGACGACGACGTCGTGTTCGTACATTGTTGGTATGTAATTTCGTAAGTTCCGGAGTCCCTTGATACTGTCTGTCGGGATTACCAGAACTTCAGGTTGTTTTTGACCGCCTCGCGCTTCAGCTCTTGGATGTGCTCGGTGAGGGGGATGTCCTTCGGACACACCTCCGTACAGGAGAACTGCGTCTGACACCGCCAGACGCCGTGTTCCTGCTCGATGATCTCCAAGCGCTTCTGTTTCATCTCCTCGCCCTCGCGCTCGTCCATCGCGAACCGGTACGCCTTGTTGATCGCGGCCGGCCCGAGGTACTCGTTGTCGCCCGCGGCGACGTTACACGAAGACATACACGCGCCACACCAGATACAGCGCGTGGACATCTTGATCTTCTCGCGGTTCGCCCGGTCCTGACGCTGCTCTTCGAGCTCGCCGTCCGGGTACTCGTCCGTCTGGAAGTACGGCTCGACGGCCTCCATCTGCTCGTAGAAGTGCTCCATGTCGACGACGAGGTCCTTCGTCACCTCGGCGTGCGGGAGCGGCTCGACGCGGACCGGCTCTTCGAGGTCCGAGATCTGCGTCTTACACGCCAGCTTCTGGCCGCCGTTGACGAACATCGCGTCCGAGCCGCACACCGCCTGCCGGCAGGAGTGGCGGAACGTGAGCGAGGAGTCGTACGTGTCTCGCGCGTACATCAGCGCGTCGAGGACGGTCATCCCCTTCGTGAACGGGACGTGGAACGTGTCGAACCGCGGCTCCTGTTTCCCCTCGACTTGCGGGTCGTAGCGGAACACCTTCAGCTCCACCGTGCTGTCGTCGTCGGCCGCCTTTTCGGCCTCCTCCTCCTGCCGCTGTTCGCGGCGCTCGGCCGCGCGACGCCGCTTCTCCGCGCGGCGCTCCTCGCCTTTCGAGGCCGGCTGCGTCTCGGCTTCGGTCTCGCTCGATTCCTCGGTCTGCTTCGGAATTTGCGTGCTCATGGTCGGTTCAATAGAGTCCGATACCCGCCCACGCGTTCGCGGTGCGGATTCCCTGCGCGATCAACACGACGCTCGCGGCGACGAGCGTCCACTTGATCACGGTGCGTTTCGTCCCGGTGAGCCCCTGGTTCACCAAGGCGTTGTAGACGCCGTTGACCCCGTGGAACGTCGCGGTCACGAGGAAGAGGATCATCAGCGAGTAGTAGCTCAGCTGCTCCATCCGCGCCGAGCTGGCGAGGAACGACACCTCGTCGGCGTGGTGGACGAAGTGGAGCAGGAAGAAGTGGAACGCCAACACGACTAAGAGGAAGACCGCGGTGATCCGCTGGAGCAGCCACATGCGACCGCCCGACTGGAACGAGGAGTAGCGCTCGGCCATCTCAGAACGCCCCCGCGATGAACGTCGGCACGGACGCGACGGTGATCGCTCCCGTGAGGATCAGCGACGCGTAGAAGCTCTTGTCCTGTGCGTCGAGCCCGATTCCGAGGTCGGTGAGGAGGAGTCGGGTCCCGTTGAGCATGTGGAAGACGGCGACGGCCAGCAGGCCGACCTCCAGCAGGCGGACGAGCAGCAGTCCCTCCAGCGAGACGATCGTCTGCGTGTACACGTCGTTTCCAGCAGCGATCGCCGCTTCGCCGGCTCCGGCGGCCGGAATCCCCGTACTCAACACGGCGATGTGGGTGAACAGGTACCCGATGAGCACCCAGCCCGTGAACTTGTGGAAGATCCACGCCCACATCCCCGCCTCGAACTCCCGCCAGCGGGCGAAGTCCTCGATGAGGCCTCGATTGTACGACTGACTCATACCTAACGGTTCTGAACCGGGGTCGTATAGTAGTTACTAACACGGCGGCGCTCGATCCCGCGCTCGGGACGCGATCGGTCCGCCCGTTCGACCCGGAGCGACGCCGAGCCGCCGGATTCCAAGACTCGTCGCGGGCGCCGAGGTGCGGCCCTCAGCGCCGGCGACCCGCCCCGTGAGAGGGCGTTCCACGCCGCGGTGCGTCGCGGAAGCCTTTTATGTCCCACACACGCTTCTCCGGTCGCAATGGCGAAAGGCGAAGTCGATTTCTTCAACGACACTGGCGGCTACGGATTCATCGAGACTGACGACGCGGACGAGGACGTGTTCTTCCACATGGAGGACGTCGGCGGCCCGGACCTCGAAGAGGGTCAGGAAGTCGAGTTCGACATCGAGGAGGCGGACAAGGGTCCGCGCGCCACGAACGTCACCCGTCTGTAAGTCGGAGACGACACCCGAGGCGAATCGATTTTCGACCGATTTCTACCCGCCGAGCGACGGCGACGGAGCGCTCGCGTCGCGGACGACGGGCCGCGTCGAGCGGCGTTGCGCGCGCGATACCGCCGACCGATAGGAATTTACCGTTTGTTGACTGACCAGTCAGTCAATGAGCGACTCGCCGAGCGCGGCCGCGGAGATCATGGACGGGGTGTACAGCGCCCTCCGCGCTCACGGCTACGCCGACCTCACGATGCAGGACATTGCCGACGAGTGTTCGAAGAGCAAGTCGCTGCTCCACTACCACTACGACACGAAGGAGGACCTGCTCGTCGCCTTCTTAGACTACGTCGTCACCGACTCCGAGGAGCGGATCGCGGCCCGTGCGGACGACCCGCCCGTCGACCGGCTGGTCCAGTTCGTCGGGTGGTTCGTGTTCGCGCCCGACGAGGCCGACCGCGAGGCGTTCCACATCGCCTTGCTGGAGCTGCGCACGCAGGGGCCGTTCAACGAGCGGATCCGCGAACAGTTGGCCCGCAGCGACCGGCTCCTCCGGGGCACCGTCGCCGACATCCTCGCGGAGGGGATCGAGGCCGGGGCTTTCCGCGACGTCGACGTCGAGGAGACGGCGGCGCTGCTCGTGGCGACGCTCGACGGCGCGCGGACCAGGCAGATCACCCTCGCGGGGGCCGAACGCGACGGTGACACGGCGGGGTACACCCGCGAGGTCGCCGAGGCGGCGCTCCGACGGATCGTCGGGCCGCTGCTCGCGGAGGGCGTGGAACTGCCGCCGCTCGACGGGGCGATCGGTGCGCTCCGGGGCGACCCCGACAACGACGCGACCGACGACCCCGACGACGACGCGGCCGACGGAACCGACGAGGGAGCAGTCGAGGAGTCCGCGGACGCCGACGACGAGAACGGATGACCCGCCTCGGGTTTGAGCGGCCGCCGCCGGTGCTGCTCGCGGTGATCGCGAGCACCTTCTTTGTCGGCTTCGGCGGCGGCGTCGTCTTCCCGATCCTCCCCAACCTCGGCGCGGTCCTCGGCATCTCGGCGTTCATGGTCGGCGCGATCCTCTCCGCGAACCGGTGGGTCCGACTCGTCGCGAACGCCCCCGCCGGCGCGCTCGTCGACCGGTACGGGACGCGGACGCCGTTCGTCGTCGGCCTGTTCGTCGAGGGGATCGCCACGCTCGGCTACGTCGTCGCGCTCGCGATGCCGCCCGCCGAGTCGCTCCGCCCGCTCGCGGCCTCGCTGCCGACGCTCGGGGTCGTCGGACCGGCGGACTGGTTCGCCGCGCTCTCGGTCGTCGTCGCCCCCGAGGTGTGGTTCCTGCTCGCGCGCGTCCTCTGGGGGCTCGGCTCGGCCGCGGTGTTCGCGACCGCGTACACCATCGCCGCCGACCTCTCCGACAGCGGCTCGCGGGGGACGAACATGGGGATCGTCCGCGGCGGGATCACCATGGGGTTCCCGGCCGGCCTCGTGCTCGGCGGGGTCGTCTCCGCGCTCGCGGGCAACGTCGCCGCGTTCGCTGTCGCCGCCGCGTTCGCGCTCACCGCAAGCGTCGTCGCGCACCGCTACGTGCCGGAGACGCACGTCACCGGCGACCGCTCCGGGGACTCGATCAGGCCGTGGGAGGTCGACACCGCCGTCCCGGCGCTGACGGTCGGGCTGGTCAACTTCGGGCTGATGTTCGCGTACATCGGCGCGCTGTTCTCCACGCTCGTCTTGTTCCTCGGCGCGAACGACATCTCGCTGTTCGGCCTCGCCCCGCAGGGGACCTCCGGGCTGTTCATGGCCGGCACCGTCCTCTCGGCCGCGTTCTTCATGCTCATCGGCGGTCGCGTCTCGGACACTCGCGACTCGCGGACGCCGATCCTCCTGGTCTTCCTCGTCGTCTCGTTCGTCGGGTTCCTGCTGCTCGCCCGGGCCGGATCGGTCCTCTCCTTGGGCCTCGCCTGCGTCTTCATCGGCGCGGGACAGGGCGGGACGAGCGGCCCGATGATGGCGCTGCTCGCGGACCTCACCCCCGACGAGCGGATGGGCCGCGCCTCCGGGACGAACAACGTCCTCGGCGACGTGGGTGGCGGGCTTGGACCGTTAGTGTCGCTCCCGCTGATCCAGGCGGTCGGCTTCACGCCGATCTACGCCGCCTGCGCGGCCCTCCCGCTCTTGGCCGGCTGCGTCCTCCTCCTCGGGGTCCGTCGGGAGACCGGGACGTTCCTCCCCGGGCGCGTCGCGGGCGAGGCCGGCGGGAGCGACCCCGTCGCGACAGACGCGTAGCCGCGCTCGTCGTCGCCCGACCGGCGGGACGGGAACCGCTTCGGGCGGGGCGTCGGGACGCCGTATGCGAACCGCTATCGCCCCCTGCTCGAAAGAACAACCGTTAAAAGTCGGCGACGGGTTCGTACGGACATGGCTGGAACTATCGAAGCGCTCGTCCCCGGCGGGCAGGCCAACCCCGGCCCGCCGCTCGGTCCCGAGCTCGGACCGACGCCGGTGGACGTTCAGGACGTCGTCGCGGAGATCAACGACGAGACCGCTGCCTTCGACGGCATGGAGGTGCCCGTCACCGTCGAGTACGACGACGACGGCTCCTTCACCATCGAGGTCGGCGTGCCGCCCACCGCGGAGCTCATCAAGGACGAGGCCGGCTTCGACACCGGCTCCGGCGAGCCCCAGGAGAACTTCGTCGCCGACATGTCGATCGAACAGGTGAAGAAGGTCGCCGAGCAGAAGTCGAGCGACCTGCTCGCGTACGACACGAAGGCGGCCGCCAAGGAGGTCGGCGGCACCTGTGCCTCCCTCGGCGTCACCATCGAGGGCGAGGATGCCCGCACGTTCGACGACCGCGTCGACGCCGGCGAGTACGACGACGTTCTCGACGAGTAACGCCGACGGCGGTCTTTTTCTGGTGCTGATTTCGCGGAGGATGCGTGACGACGCCGAGAGCCGGCCACTTATGCCCGAACCGGACGGAGACGCCGACATGCCGGATCTCAATCCGATCGCGAAGCGGATCCACAACGTCCAACCCCGACCGGTGCGCCTCGAACTCGACTCCGGCGAGACCGGCGTCTTCGAGTTCTCGTCGACGGAGTTCTTCCAGCGGGAGTTCCGCGGCGAGGGCGCTCGGACCGACGCCGACCCCAAGGCCGAGTTCCGGCTAATCAGCTCCGAAAACTACGAGCGGATCCTGCTCGGCCGCTCGGGTCCCGACGAGGAGGGCTGGTCGATGGTCGGCGAGGTGATCTCGGCCGAACGCGCCGAGGAGTAGCCGGAGACCCGGCCCGGAGGTCGCTCAGCGGACGACCGTCACTGGCACCTCGGCGCGGCGGACCACGCCCTCGGCGACGCTGCCGAGGAGGACCCGCGAGAGGCCGGTGCGCCCCCGGCTCGCCAGCACGAGGTGGTCGAACGGCTCGCCGGCGTCCCCGTCGCCGCCGACCGGCTCCTCGCCGCCGGCCACGCCGAGGATCGTCTTCGTCGGACGGCCGACCTCCAGCCGCGTCTCGACGTCGCGGTCGACCGCCTCGGTCGCCTCGGAGAGCGTCCGCTCGCCGCGCTGTTTGGCGCTCTTGTACCACTGGTCTGACGCCCCCGGGAACCCGCCGTCGGCGCCGGTCGCCGAGTCGGCGGGGTTGATGACGTGGAGCGCCGTGAGATCGGCGTCCGGCCACTCGGTGGCGGCGAACTGCAACGCCTCGGTCGCCTCCGTGGAGCCGTCGACCGCGACGAGGATACGCTTGGACATGGACGGCGGTTCGCCCGCTCCGGATAAAAAGGGCGGCGGCGACTCCGGGGCGGCGACAATCCACCGCGCGGCGCGCGACGAGAGCGTTCACAAGGCACTTGCCGGACCACGGGTCACTCGGGCACGTGAGCAAGCCGTACACGCAGTCGCAGCTGGCGTCGGTCACCGCGCGCGGCGGCGCCTGGCTCGTCGACATCGTCGCGAGCCTCGTGGTCGCCGCGGTCGTCTCGGGGGTCGCCGGCGTCGCCGCGGACCCGCTCGGGGTCCTCGCGTTCCTCCTCGTCTCGGTCGGCTGGTACGTCGTCCCGGAGGCGGTCTGGGGTCGAACGCCGGGCAAGTGGGTCGCCGGGATCAGGGTCGTGGAGGCCGACGGCGGCGACGTCTCCGCGCGCGCCGCCGTCGTGCGGAACGCGACGAAGGTGATCGGCGGTGGCTCGCTCCTCTTGATCCTCGCGGGCGTCGTGTTCATCGCTGACTCGCGCGACAACCAACGGCTCGGCGACCGGTTCGCCGACACGCTGGTCGTGCGGGTCTAGCGGGACGCCGCCGTCAGTCGTGTCGCGTCACGCACTCGGAGAGGCCGATCAGCTCAACGGGCTCGGAGTTGTCCGGGGAGTAGACGACCATCTGCCCCTTCTCCATGTACGGGACTTTCCCGGCGAGGTTCGACGGGATGTTGACGCTGGAGATCGCGTCTTCGTCGCCGAGGTTCAAGACGATCTTCGTGTTCACCTGTTTGAACACCGACTCGGCGACGTCCTGCGGATCCTGCGTGATCAGGAACAGGCCGAGCCGCTCCTTGCGGCCCTGCTTCGCCGCCTCCGTGAACTTCTGGACCACCTTCTGGGCCTGGGCGTTGTCGGCGTCGGCGAGGAAGTTGTGCGCCTCGTCCATCCCGACCAGCAGCGGCGTCTCTTTGATCCGGTCGCTGGCCGGGTCGTTGGAGAGCTTGTCGTCGACGAGCAGCCCCGCGACCGCGAGGACGACGATCTCCTTCTGCCGCGAGGTTGGCAGGTGGTAGGTGGGGACGACCGAGAGCCCACCGGGGCGCACCAGCGTGTGGTCGAGCTCGGTGATCGGCTTCGCGTCCTGGTCGAACACGCCGCTCGGGACCCCGCGGACCCGCCGCTTCACCGCGTCGAACGTCGCCTCGTGGATCCGACCGCTCTCGTGGAGCTCCTCTTTGAGCGCCGGGTCGTCGAGGTACGAGAGAAACTGGCTGTACGTCCCGTCGTCGCCGTAGTCGTCGAAGAAGCGGTTCAGCAGCGTCAGTAGCGCCGGATACTGGTTGTCGTTGAGCCCGGACCCGGCCACCAGCCACGGCATGTCCCGCGCCAGCGAGAAGGGGATCGTGAACTCGACGCGCTCCGCGCGGTGGCCCTCGCCGGGGTACGTCGCGTTCGCGACGCGGGGCACGAGGGCCACGGTGTCGTCGTGACCGCCGTGGGCGATCCCCTCGCGCTCCAGGCGGCGCGCGAACGCGTCGTCGAGGTCGGGGTTGTCGTCGTGCATCTGCGCGTACTCGTCCTGCGGGTCGAACTGGACGACAGCCATCCGCGACTCGCGGCCGTCTCCCATCGGGTACGTTCGGTCCGAGTCGAGGTACTGCCGGAGGACGTTCTTCGAGGCGTGTGTCTTCCCGGAACCGGTGCCGCCGGCGACGAGCGTGTGCCGGAACGCGAGCGGGTCGCCGTCGCCGTAGTCGTCCTTCACGCGGTAGTCGACCGTCGGCGGCTCCGCCGCGGTGCGGACCTTCTCGCCGCCGACGGAGAGGTGCCCAAGGAAGACGCCGTCGTCGGGGATCTTCAGTCCCGTCTTGATCTCGGCGTCGTCGGCCGCCTCCTCGACGACCGCGCCCGGCTTCGGCACGCGGTCCGTCATCCGGCGTTTCATCCCCTCGCCCTCGCCGTAGACGACGGACATCGGCTCCAGGTCGGCGACGAACTTGTAGTCGCGCTCGGCGAACTCGTCGCGGCGCATCTGCCGGCGGGCGTGGATCTCGGTCGCGTCGTCCGACTGGAACTCCTGGGCGTACTCTAGCCCCGTGATCCGACAGAACAGCCGCTCGCCGTCCGGGTACGGGATCAGAAGGTACTTGCCGAGCCGCACGGACTCGCGGTTGCCGGTGGTGACGAACGCCTTCAGCGACGTCTCGTCCTCCTCCTCAGCGACGCGGAGCCCCTGCGAGACCGACACGACGCCGAGCCCCGCGTCGCTGCCAGCCGGCGTCGCCTCGTAGTCGGCGAACGCGTCGCCCTCGCGGTCGTCGTTCGCGTCGGGTTCGGGTGCCTCCGAGGGGGCCGCGCCCGCCGCGCTCCCCCCGTCGGCGGCGGACTCAGCGCCTGGCCCGGCCGCGGCGTCGCTCCCGTCGTCGGCCTCGTCCAGGGAGCCGCCGTCGCCGTCGCCGTCACCGGTGAACTCGGTGAAATCCTCCAGCGTCATGGCGGATCCACCGGTCGCCGGGCCGAAAGCGTTTGCCCTCGCGCGCTGCGGCGCCGATTCGCCGCCGACCGGCCCTGCGCGACCGCTCACGGGGCCCTTATCCGGCTCGACCTCGTACGTGTGCTATGATACTCGTTCGCGGTAGCGGCGGCGGGACGGACCTCACCGGGACGGTGTTCGAACGCGGTGAGGAGCCGCCCGCCTATAAAGGCGCGCCCAACGAGGACGCGCCGTACGTGTGGGTGTGCGACTCGTTCTACGAGGTCGAGAGCGGCGGCTCGCCGCTCGTCGTCGACGGCGAGGAGATCCGCGTCGCCTTCGAGGAGCCGATGCCCCGCGGGTTCGACACCCGCGATCAGGCGGTCGAGGCGGCCCGCGACCACGTCCGGACGCAGTTCGCGCGGATCGGCGTCGACCCCGCCGCGGTGTCGATTGAGGTGACCGCGCCGGACCCCGCCTGACGGGCCGGTCCCGTCGGCGGTCCGTGTCCCCCTTTTACGAGTCCCGCCTCGGTACGGGGGAGTATGTCGGAACCGTCGGAGGGCTTCGACCCCGAGTCCCGGGAGGAGCGCGAGGTCGTCGCCGAGGCCGCGGGCGACCGGTCCGATTTCCTCTCGCTGATGGGCCACGCCTACGGCGGCGAGCTCGGCCGGACGAGCTCGTGGCGGACCCGCATCGACCGCACGACCAACTGGGCGGTGGTGGTGACCGCGTCGCTGCTCACGTGGACCTTCTCGAACGAGTCGCGGCCGCACTACGTGCTGCTCATCGGTCTCGTCATGCTCAGCGTCTTCCTCGGCATCGAGACGCGGCGGTACCGGACTTTCGACGTCTGGCGGTCGCGCGTGCGACTCCTAGAGGAAAACGTGTTCGCGAACGCGCTCGACCCGGAAGGCGTCGAGCAGTCGAACTGGCGGGCGCTGCTGAGCGAGGACCTTCGCGGGCCGACGATCAAAATGTCGACCGTCGAGGCGGTGTCTCGCCGGCTCCGGCGGGTGTACGCTCCCCTGTTCTCCGTGCTCATCGCCGCGTGGGTCGTCAGGCTCACCGTGTTCACCCCCACCGACGGCGGCGTCGTCGCGACCGCGGCAGTGGGGCCGATCCCCGGTGCGTTCGTGCTCGCAATCGTCGGGGGCTTCTCCGCCGCCGTGCTGGCGACGACGCTTCGGCGGACCCCGAGACGCGCCAAAGGGGAGATACAGGCCGCCGAGGACGCCGACGAGTGGAAGTGAGCCGGTCGGGGCTCCGCCTCCCGCAACCCCTTTTCGCGCGCGGCCCAACCAGTGGATATGACGGAGCTACCGGACCGCGTCGTGGGCGACGCGCGGACGAGCGACTTCGGGTGGAACCTTCTCACGGACCTGACGGACGTCGGGAACCGAATGGCCGGGTCGACCGGCGAGCGCCGCGGGGCCGAGCGGGTCGTCGGGGCGTTCGAGGCGGCCGGACTACGGAACGCCGGCCTCGACGAGTTCGAGATCCCCGGCTGGTGGCGCGGCGAGTCGTCGCTATCGGTGTCCGGAGCGGTCGAGCGTCGCCACGAGAACTCCCACGAGGTGATCGCGCTGCCCGGCACGCCGAGCGGCGAGGTGAGCGCGCCGCTCGTCGACGTCGGCGACGGCACCGACGAGGAGTTCGCGGCCGCCGAAGACCAGTTGGATGGCGCGGTCGCGATGGCCTCCTCGCGCACGCCCGAGAGCCGCGACCGGTGGATCCACCGGATGGAGAAGTACGTCGCGGCGGCCGAGCGCGGCGCGGTCGGGTTCGTCTTCCGGAACCACATCGAGGGGGCGCTCCCGGCCACCGGCGAGATCGGCTATCACAACCGGCCGGGGCCGATCCCCGCGGTCGGCGTTTCGAAGGAGGTTGGCGACCGGCTCATCCGGCTCGCCGAAACCGCGGAAAGTGGCGACCCTCCGACCGTCTCGCTCGACGTCGACTGCCGCAACGAGCCGACGACGTCGGTGAACGCGGTCGCCGAACTCGGCCCGGACACTGAGGAGGCGGTGTACCTCACCGCGCACGTCGACGCCCACGACGTGAGCGACGGGGCCAACGACAACGGGGCGGGGTCGGCGCTCGTCGCGGAGGTCGGCCGCCTGCTCGCGACCGTCGAGGGCGACCTCGACACGCGGGTGCGGCTCGTCACCTTCGGCTCGGAGGAGATCGGGCTGTGGGGGGCATATCACGCCGCGGAGACGACGCCGCGCGAGGAGATCGCCTGCGTGGTGAACCTCGACGGCGCGTGTAGCTCGCAGAACCTCCGCGTCGGGACGAACGGGTTCGACGGGATGCGCGAGACGTTCGAGGCGGTCGCGGACGCGTTCGACGCCCCCCTCGCGACCGGCGAGACGATCTCCCCGCACGGCGACCAGTGGGCGTTCGTTCAAGAGGGCATCCCGGCCGTGATGGCCTCGACGACGAGCGACCAGTCCGGGCGCGGCTGGGGCCACACCCACGCGGACACGCTCGACAAGCTCGACTCGCGGGACCTCCGCGAGGTGGCGACGCTCGTCGCCGCGGCCGTGTACCGGTTCGCGACGGGCGAAATCGGCGCGACCCACCGTTCGCGGGAATCGATCCGCGACGCCATCGACGAGGGGTACGTGGAGGAACTGAAGACGGGCGGACGGTGGCCCTATGACGAGTGAGCCCGGGGTGCCGACGATATCCCCCGTCGAAGCCGGCGTCGAGTCCGCACGGCGTTAGCCGAGCGCCGAGGCGCGGACCGCCGCGAACGGGACGAGCATCTCGGCCGGGTTGAGCCCGCCGTGCATCCCGACGTACGAGAGTTTCTCCGGCTCGACGTCGCCGAACCACGTCCCCGAGTCGCGGTGCGTGAAGACCAAGTCGCCGCACCGCCGCCGGAACCGGTCGGTGGCCGGGCGGTCGCCGAAGAGGTCGCGGTCGAGCGCCTCCCGCCGGGTGAACGTCCGCGCGTCGTAGTCCGACAGCGCCAGCCGCGCGTCCGAGACGGTCCCCCGTCGCAGGTGGAGGTGAACGTTGCGGGGGCTGCCAGACATCTTGACCGGCGTGCCGTCCGCGTGCCGTCGGAGGTTCGCCGTCACCGTCGCGTTCGCCGAGAGGTCGACGTTGCGGTCGGGGTCCGTGTTCACGTGGCCGTGGTCGGCCGTCACGAGCAGCAGCGTCCGCTCCGCGGTCCGCCGGCCGATCCGACGCAGAGCGGCGTCGATCTGCTCGCAGACGGCCGCCACCGTCTCCCCGTACGCTCGGCTGTCGGTGCCCTCGGCGTGGGAGACCTGGTCGACGTGCGGCACGTACGCGTAGACGTATCCGGGGTCGCCGCTCGCCGCGACCGCCGTCGACAGGCGCTCGCCGAACGACCCGAGACCGTCGTACGTGTGCTGGGTCACGGCCTCCCCGCCGGCGTCGAACGGCTGGAGGCGGTGGGAGTCGACCCCCGCGTCGCGCATCCGGGCGTAGAGCGACTCGCACCCGACGATCGATCCCTCGGGGACGCGCTCCGCGGACGCTCCGGACTTCACCTCGCCACCGAGGGGGAGGAATGCGGTGTCTGACCGGGGGTCGTAGACGTTCCACCCGACGCACCCGTGCTCGCACGGCAGTCGCCCCGTTTCGAGCGTGGTGATCGCCGCCGCGGTCTCCGACGGGTAGACCGAGGTCAGCGGGGTCACCGTCCCCGCCTCGGCGAGCCGGTCGAGGAGGTCACACCGGGGTCGGTGGCGCTTCCAGCCGTCGAGGCCGAATCCGTCGACGAGGACGAGGACGACCGTGTCCACCCCCGTCTCGACGCCGTCGAACACGTCGCTCGGCAGGGTGCGGCGACCGCCGGCGTCCAGCACCGACCTGACGGTGTCCGGGACGTTTCCGAAGCAGTAGTCGTCGTACGCCGGGAAGAGGTAGCCGTCGCGCTGTCGGCGGTCTCGCAGGACCCGTTCGACATCGTCTCGGAACACGGTCGGCGGTCGGTGGGGGGTCGAAGGGTTTCCGGGGGATCACTTCTCCGAAAGTGGGCGACTCGTCCGGGTCCAACGGGCGTCTCCGGGTGCGGCTGCTCAAGGACCCGTCCCGGTCTGACGCCCGGTTCACTCCTCGTCGGAGCCGTCGCAGACGCCGAGCGGGAGCGACTCGGGGGCGTCGTCGTCGGCGTCGAGACCGGCGTACGCGTCGTCGATGAGCCGGGCCAGCTGCGTCTCGGGGCTCACGCCGCGGGCGGCGGCGAGGGCCGCGAGCCGCTCGTACTGCTCGTCCGGCACGGTGACCGTTCCCTCGTCCATACGCGGCGGTGCGTCCCGGAGCTACAAAAGCGTTGGTCTGGCCCCGCTCACGACGGATCCGTCCGGTCGGCCCCGCGGCCGGCGCACGCCGGCTCCCCCTCGGCGAAGCGCTCGAACAGCGCGTTCATCACCGCCGACTCGGCGCGGGAGAGGTGTTCCCACACGGTCGTGGAGCCGAGGCCGAGTTCGGCGGCGACTTCCTCGACGCCCACGCCGCCGCCGTGGTCGTAGTAGCCCGCGGCGATGGCGGTTGCGAGCACCTCCCGCTGCCGGTCGGTGAGGCCGTCGAGGAGGCTGGAGGCGGGGAGTTTCGGGGAGCGTTCGATGGAGGCCAGCTCCACGTTCCGCGCCAGCGTCACCTCGTTGCCGCCGCGTTCGAGCTCCCGCATCACCGCCGAGAGGTCGTCCTCGTCCTCGAGATACGCCGTCCAGCGCTCGACGCCGCCGGAGATGGTCGTCCCCGTTCGGTAGTGGATCCCCAGCCGCGAGAACCGCTCGCCGATCCCGTCCCAGTCGGCCGCCGAGACATCGATCGTGAGCGCGACGTACGCGTGCGTACCCTCGATCGGCGCGAGCGGCTCCGCGGAGACGACCAGATCGAACTCGCGGAACTCCTCGACAAACGCCTCAATCTCAGCCGTCGGGCCGGTGAGCTCGGCGATCCGCTTGCGCTCGGATCCGCTACCCGTCATCGACGAGACGGACCGGTACCGCACCTCCGGGTGGCGCGCGCTCACCTCGCACTCCGGCTCCCCCGCGTGGTGGATCCGAAAGGTCACTTCCCGCATGGTCGATTCGAGACCGTCGGGGTTCAAACGCGTTCCGGACCGGTCGCGAGCCGGTTGTACGGGGACTCCGTACCGCCGTCGCGGCGGCGACGCGGAGGCGCCGGCTCCTCGCAAGGGCAGTCAGTCGCCGCGACCCATCGCGTAGAACTCGTCGTTCGGGCGCATGTCCGCGACGGTCGCCATGCGGTTAGAGAGGTTGAAGAATGCCGCGACCGAGGCCACGTCCCACACTTCCGCCGGCGCGAAGCCGGCGTCTCGGAGTCGCTGGACGTCCTCGCCCGTCACGGCCTCGGGGGACTCGGTGAGTTTGACGGCGAAGTCCAGCATCGCCATGTGGTGCTCGGACACGTCGGCCTGTCGGTGGTTCGTGGCGAGCTGGTCGGCGAGCTTCGGCGCGCCGGCGTAGATGCGACAGAGCGCGCCGTGGCCGACCACGCAGTAGAGGCAGTCGTTCGCGCCCGACACCGCGACGACGATCATCTCGACCTCTTCGCGGGCGAGCGGCGTGTCCGTCACGAGCGCGTCGTAGTACGCGAAGAACGCCCGGAAGTGGCTGGGCTTGTACGCGAACGCCGAGAACACGTTCGGCGTGAAACCGGCCTCCTCGGTCTCCTCGTCGATGCGTTCGCGGAGGTCCTCGGGGAGGTCCTCGTAGTCGGGCACGGGGAACCGCCGCATCGCGTCGTCGTTCATACCGGCAGACGCACGCCGCGGCCACATAGCCGTTCCCCCGGATCGCCCGCCGTCGCGCCGCTCTCGGTCGGCCTCGCCGCTCCCGGGCGGTTGATTTATGCTGGGCCGTGCTGTGCGTTGCCACACGCATGGCCGACCCGAGTGACACCGGCGAGGGCGGGCGGCGGGCGAGGAGTTCGGGTAGGGCCGACCGGACGGCGGTCGTCGAGCGGCTGTACGGCGACATCCCCTTTCATCGGCGACACGACCTGGAGGTGCTCTCCGTGACGCCCGACCGCGCTAGGGTCAAGCTCCCCTTCGACCCCGGGCTCGTGGGGAACCCCGACCTCGGCGTCCTCCACGGCGGCGTCGTCAGCGCGCTCGTGGACCTCGCCGGCGCCGCCGTCTTCGTCGGCGGCCGCGAGGCGTACACCCCGACGATCGACCTCCGCGTGAACTACCTCGAGGCCGCCGGCCGCGAACCGCTGTACGCGACGGCCACGGTGGACCGCCGCGGCGCCGACATCGGCGTGGCGAGCGTCGAAGTCGAGTCCGGGGACGCCGTCTGCGCGACCGGCACGGGCGTCTACAAGCTCACCGATGACTGAGTTCCCCGTCGACGGCGTCGTGGACGCCCACGTCCACCTGATGCCCGAACGCCTGATGGCCGCCATCCGGGAGGCGCTCGGCGATGAGGCCGGCTGGGCGTTCGACCACCCGACCGACCGCGAGCGGATGGAGGCGACGCTGACCGACGCCGGCGTCGAGCGGTACGCCGCGCTCCCGTACGTCGCACGACCGGGGGCGGCGGCCGATCTCAACGAGTGGGTGATCGAGGCCGCGGCGGCGTCCGACCGCGCGGTCCCGTTCGCCACGGTCCACGCCGCCGACGACGACCCGGGGACCGTCGTCGCCGACGCCTTCGACGCCGGGGCGCGCGGCCTGAAGCTCCAGCTCCCGGTCCAGGGGTTCTCGGCCGACGATCCGCGGCTCGATCCGGTCTACGAGGTTGTCGCCGCCCGCGACGCGCCGGTCGTGCTCCACGCTGGGACGGCGCCGATGTTCGAGGACAGCCCCCACGTCGGCGTCGAGCGCTTCGAGTCGTTCCTCGCCTCCTACCCCGAGGTGCGGGTGTGCGCCGCGCACATGGGCGCGTACGAGGTCGACGCGTTCGTCGGGCTCGCCCGCGACAACGACAACGTCTTCCTCGACACCACCTTCGCCATGTCGAGCGTGGCCGAGACGTACATGGACTTCGACCCCGCGAGCGTCGACGACGACACGCTGGTAGAGCTCTCCGGGTCGATCATGTACGGCTCGGACTACCCGAACATCCCGTATCCCTACGCCCGGGAGCGGGAACACCTGCTCTCGCGGGACCTCCCGGTCGAAGTCCAGCGCGACATCTTCTCCCGGGCGGCGCGGCGCTTCCTCGGCGACGACTGAGCGACGGCGCCGCTCCGTCGGTGACGGCGGATGTCCGTGGCGCTCGCCGAGCGGTCAGTACCGCTCGTCCACGACGCCGGGCTCGTCGAGGTCCGCGACCAGTTCGACGGCGTCGGGCGTCACGATGAGCCGGTCGCCGAGCGCCGCGCGCAGCTCGTCGACGTCGGCCTCGCCCTCGCAGACCACGGCGAGGCGGTCGGTCGTCTCCGGCTGCGACACCTCGACGCGGTACTCGCCGGTCAACCCCTCGAAGCCGGCCAGCACGGTTTCGATGCTCTCCGGGTACACCTTCACGCCCTTGACCTTCAGCCGCTCGTCCGTGCGACCGATGACGCCGTCGGGCAACACGACGGTCCCGTCCCGAACCGCCAGTTCGGCGAGGTCACCGGTCCGGTAGCGCACCAGCGGGATGCCCTCCTTCCGGAGGTGCGTCACGACGACCTCCCCGCGCTCGCCGGCGTCTAAGACCTCGCCGGTGTCCGGGTCGACGACCTCCACGACGGCGTAGTCGTCGCGGACGTGGAGCCCGTCCTCGGCGGCGGTCTCGGCGGCCACGGGCATGATGTGTCGCGTGCCGAAGTAGTCCACCGCCGTGGACGCGTCGAGCGCGTCTTTGACCGCTTCGCGGCGGCCGGGGATCGAGGTGAACGGCTCGCCGGCGCCGACGAAGGTGTCGACCGAGCCGCCCTCCGCGCCGATCTTCAGCGCGAAGCTCGGGTTGCCCACGACGGCGTCCACGTCGTACGCCTCGATGGTCGCGGCGGCCTGCTCGGAGTCGCCGGGCCCGAGCGGGAACACCTCCGCGCCGAGGCGTTCGAGCGCCCGGTGGAGCACGTACCCGGTGCCGAACAGCTCGTAGCCGAACGTGTTGACGACGCGGTCGCCCGGCTCGATGCCGGCGCGTTCGAGCACCGCCGCGTTGGCGGCCGCCTGCCCGTCGAGGTCGTCGGCCGTGTCGAAGACCGGTCGGAGCTGCTCGCCCATCGGCGAGAACGTGACCATCGCCGCGCCGTCGTACAGCGACCCGCTCGGCGGCGCGTCCTCGAAGTCGGCCTCGAGCTCGGCGGCCGTCGTGAACGGGAGGGCGCGGAAGTCGTCCCACGAGTCGACCGCCGCCGGGTCGACGCCCGCGTCCGCGAACCTCTCGGCGTAGAAGTCGCGGTCGGCGACCCGCTCCAGCTGCTCCCCCACCGCCGCAAGTGTACTGTCATCGTACATCGCGTTAACACACGACGATCTGCCACATAAAGCTCCGTCACCGCTGTGGTGACGGTGCGGCCGACGCCCGTGCGGCGAGGCATCGAAGTGGAGACGAGCGGGCGGTCAAAAGAGGCCGAGACGACCGGGCCGTAAACTGCGAGCCGTCGCGTTCAGTACGCGAACGGCCACGTGCGCAAGTACTCCTTGATCTTGCCGAGCCCGGCCAACACCCCCTTCGGCTCAACGGCGAGCACGACGATGATGATGGCGCCGAAGAACACCGGCAGCAGCGCGGTCGCGTTGGTGCCCGTGAGGTCGGCGAGGAAGTTCAGCCCGTCGTTGAGGTAGTCCTGGACGAGCGTGACGACGCCGACGCCGAGCAGCGCCCCCCAGACGCGCCCGAGGCCCCCGAACAGCAACATGACGTAGTGTTCGAGGGTGAGCCCGATCGTGAAGTACTCGGCGTTGATGAAGCCGATCTGGAACCCGAACAGGCCGCCCGCGACGCCGATCATGAACCCGCCGATGGCGAACGCGAGCAGCTTGTTCTTGAACACGTTCACGCCGAGGACGGACGCGGAGAGGTCGTTCTCGTGGATGGCGCGGAACGTCTTCCCGACGCCGGTCCGGGAGAGGTTCAGCGAGAGCATCGCGAAGACTAAGAGGAGCACCAGCGCGAGCAGATACTTGTCGACCGTCGTGCCGAGCGTGCCGACGGACCCGACGAGCCCCACGTTCGAGGGCACCGACTGTGTCGTCCCGCCGTGGATGAAGGCGAGCTGGGAGTTCACAAAGAACCACTCCTCGGCGATGAACTGGAGCGCCAGCGTCGAGATGGCGATGTAGAACCCCTTGACGCGGAACGACGGCAGGCCGAAGCCGACGGCGACCAGCGCGGCGATCAGGCCGCCGACCGCGAGCGCCGGGAAGAGCCCCGCGCCGACGGCGAGCAGCCGGCTCGTGCTGTACGCGCCGATGGCCATGAACGCCCCCTGCGCGAGCACGATCTCGCCGGCGTAGCCGAGGATGACGTTCAGTCCCAACACCGCGATGGCGAAGATGTACGCCTGCGTCAACAGCGTGGTCGTGCCGCCGCCGAGGAGGAACGGCGCGATGAAGGGGATCGGCAGCCCCACGGCGAGGGCGATCTTCTGTGTCCGCCACCGGACCAGCCCCATCCGCGACTCGTAGTCGGTGAAGTACTCACCGCAGGGCATGCGACCACCTCCCGTCGGCCGCGGCCGTTCGAGTCGTCGATACACCGTCGGAGCGCCACGTGGCGCGCGAGCTGTGTCCCGTCATGGTCAGAGCCTCTCGATCCGCTCGGTCCCGAACAGGCCGTACGGCTTCACCAGAATGACGACGAGCAGGAGCACGAGCGGCAGGATCTCGCCGAAGCCCGCGCCGAAGTTGGCCTGGATATTCGTGAACGGGACGTACACCGCGGTGCCGCCCACGAGGTAGTACGACCCGAGCTCTTGGAGGACGCCCACGACGATCGAGCCGATGAACGCCCCGGGGATGCTGTCCAGTCCGCCCAACACGACGGCGGCGAAGATGATGATCCCCGTGTTCTCGATGGAGACCGCCGCCCCGCCGCTCGAGGTCGCCAGCAGGATGCCGCCGATGGCGGTGATGGCGATGGAGAGCGTCCACGCGAGCGCGATGGTGCGCTCGATGGAGACGCCGAGCACCATCGCGGCCTGCTCGTCGCTGGCGGACGCCCGGAGGATCGACCCGGTGACGGTCCGGCGGAAGAACAGCATCAGCACGGCGACGACGACCAGCGCGATGGCGACGGCGACGGCGTACGCCGCCTGTATCGACGTGCCGAGCGGGAGCGCGATCTGGCCGCCGAACGTCAGCGCCCCTGGATACGCCTGCGCGTTCTGGCCGTACAGGAAGAAGATGACACCCTCGAGGATACTGCCGAGCGCCAGCGTCACGATGATCACCGACAACACCGGCTCACCGATGAACTGGCGGAACACGATCCGTTCGAGCGCCAGTCCGAGCAGGACGCCGAGCAGGACCGTCACGAGCACCGCCGCCCACGCCGGTATCGCCGACGGGAGCACGGTGGCCGTGCCGAAGATGACGACCCCGTACGCGCCGACCATCGCGATCTGGCCCTGTGCGAAGTTCAGGACGCCGGTCACCTTGTAGATGAGCGAGAAGCCCATCGCCACGAGCGCGTACAGCGCGCCTAGTCCGAGGCCGCTCAGCGAGATGTCGATGAGCGTGACCCAGTTGACCATCTAGCTCACCTCCAGTTCGCGCTCGTCGTCGAGGACCGGTTGGTCCACGTCCACGATGCGCATGACGCCGTGTTCATCGGACTCTCTGCCGTCTTGATACGTGATCGTGAGTTCCATCTCTATCTCAGTGCTGCCGTCGTACAGGGCCGCCACGAGGTCGCTGTACCGGTCCACGACGACCTCGCGGCGGAGCTTTCCGGTGCGTGTGAGCTCCCCGTCGTCGGCGTCGAACTCCTTGAACAGGAGCACGAACCGCTGGATTGGGTTATCGAGGTCCTCGTTCGTCTCCGCCACGACGCCGCGAAGCAGCTCCAGGACCGGTTCTTTCCGCGTCAGATCGCCGTACCCCGCGTACTGGATGTCGCGCTGGTCGGCCCACTCGGCGACGTTGTCGTACCGGATGTTCAGGACCGCGGTGAGTTCCGTTCGGTCGTCGCCGACGACCATCGCCTCCTTCACGTAGGGATTGAATTTCAGCTTCGTCTCGACGCTAATCGGCGCGACGGCGGTGCCGTCGGTCATCTCTAAGACGTCGTCCATCCGGTCGAAGATCCGGACGTGGTCGTCGTCGGTGAGCGCGCCGAAGTCGTCGGTGTGGAGCCAGCCGTCCTCGAACGCCGACTCGGTCTTCTCCGGCATCCCGTAGTAGCCGGAGGTGACGACCGGGCCGCGCACGAGCAGCTCGCCGCCCGGCGTGATCCCTACCTCGACGTTCGGGAACACCTCGCCGACCGTCTCGACCTGAACGTCGTCGTCCCGGTGCATCGTCACGAACCCGCAGACCTCGGATTGCCCCCAGATCTGTTTGAGCGGGACGCCCATCGCGTGGTAGTACTCGAAGTGGTCCTCGCCGAGGGGGCCGCCGCCGGTGTAGACGTTCTTCGCGCGCTTCAGGCCGATCTTGTCGAGTATCGGGCGGTACGCCACCCAGTAGGACAGCCACTGGGCCCCACGCAGCCACGCCGGGGGCTCCTCGTCGTTCTTGTCGCCGATGACGTACTCGGCGTACTTCTCCCCGATGCTCATCGCCTTGTCGTACACCCAGCCTTTGAACCGCGAGGTGTTCTCGATCTTCGCCTTGACGTCCGCGACCCACGCCTCGTACCGCTTCGGCGACGAGAAGATGATCTCCGGGCCGATCTCGCGGAGGTCCTCCTCCTCGGTCTCGGGCTGCTCCGGGAAGTTCGCGGTCCACCCGGCGACGAACGCGGCCGCAAGGAGGATCATCTGCTCGCCCACCCACGCCATCGGGAGGTACGAGAAGTAGTCCGACTCTTTCGGGAGCGGGTCGATGTCAATGGCCGCGTTGGCGAGGTTCACGAGGTTGAAATGCGAGAGACGGACGCGCTTCGGCATCCCCGTCGTCCCCGACGTGGGCGCGAGCATCGCGGTCGCCTCCGCGGGCACGGTCTGGATCTCGGACGCGAGGTAGTCGTCGGGCACGTCGCCGGACTCGCGGCGTTCGCGGCCGCGTTCCTCGACGTCCTCGTAGGCGACGATCTCGGGGTCGCCCGGCCCGGTCTTCTCGCCGTTCTCGTACCGGAACATGCCCTTGTCGTCCCGGTAGATGATCGTCGACAGCGACGGCACGTCGTCCGAGACGAGGAGGAGCTTGTCCACCATCTCCTGGTCTTCGGCGTACACCACCTCGGGTTCGAGCAGCCGGAGCTGTTTCTCGATATCCTCCGGCAGCATGTCCTCGTAATTCGGGGCCGCCATCCCGCCGAGCGACTGCGCGGCGATCCACGCCCACAGCTGGTGAGGGCGGTTGTACCCGATGGTGAACAGCACGTCCTCGTCGCCGAACCCGTACTCCTCTAACCCGAGCGCGAACCGCTCCACACGGTCGTAGTACTCCTCCCAGGTGAACTCCTGCCAAACGCCGTACTGCTTCCAGCGCAGGGCGATGTCGTCCGGGTGCTCGGCGGCATGGTCGATGAGGATCTCGGGGAGCGCCCGGTCGGAGACGATGGGCACCGACTCGCCCTCCGGCGCGGTCACGACGCGCTCGACGGAGAGCCCCGAGTCGGCCGCGTCGCCCGACGCAACCCCCTTGCTCTCGACGTTGTCGGCCGCCATCTACTCGACCCCCGTGTAGACGCGGGCGACCTCGGGGTCGTCCGTCACCGCCTCTGGCGGCCCGCGAGCGATGACACCGCCCTTCTGCATGACGATCATCCGCTCCGAGACCGCGGTGACGACTTCGAGGTCGTGTTCGATCATCACGAGCGTCAACCCCTCCTCCTCGTGGAGGTCGGTCAGGAACCGGATCATGTCGTACTTCTCGTCGAAGGTGAGCCCGCTCATCGCCTCGTCGAGCAGGAGCACGTCCGGCTCGAGCGCGAGCGAGCGGGCAAGGTCGACGCGCCGCTGGACGCCAAGCGGCAGCGTCGAGACCGTCGTGTGCCGGTACTCCCAGAGCTCGAGGTAGTCGAGGATCTCCTCGACGAACCGCATGTTCTCGGCCTCCGTCTTCCGCCCGGCGCCGTAGTACAGCATCGCCGAGAGCACGTTCGGGCGTTCGGCGACCGCCCGGGTCGTCATCACGTTCTCCAAGACGTCCTCGCTCTCGAAGAGCTCCAACCCCTGGAACGTCCGACCGAGGCCGTGCCGGGCGCGGTAGTGTTCCGGCCTGCCGCTGACCTCCTCGCCGTTCAGGTACACGTCGCTCCCGGCGTCGGGCGTGTAGAAGCCGTTGAGGATGTTCAACAGCGTCGTCTTCCCGGCGCCGTTCGGGCCGACGATGGACACCCACTCGCCGTCGGCGATGCCGAGCTCCACGTCGTCGACGGCAGTGATCGAGCCGAACGTCTTGGTCACGTTCCGGCAGCCGATCGCGGCCTCCTCGGGCGGCACGTGCGCGCCGCTCCTGAGCGACGCCGAACGCGCCTGCGCCTCCTGATCGGCGCTCATCAGGTCCACCTCTTGCGGATCTTGTAATGCCTGATGTCGGTGTACCGGGAGTCCTCGCTGGACGTCCCGAGGTAGAACTCCTTGATCTCCTCGCGTTCGACGAGCTCGTCGGCCGGGTCGTGGAGTTCGATCTGGCCGTTTTCCATGACGTAGCCGTAGTCGGCGATCTCGAGCGTGCGCTTGGCGTTCTGGTCCGCGATGAGCATCGTGATATCCTCCCGCTCGTTGATCTCCACGAGCGTCTCGAAGATGTCGCGGACCAGCTTCGGCGCGAGCCCGAGGGACGGCTCGTCCAACAGGAGGAGGTTCGGCCGGTGGATCAGCGCGCGAGCGATGACGAGCATCTGCTGTTGCCCGCCGCTGGCGTAGCCGGCCTTCAGGTCCATGATATCCTCCAGCTGCGGGAAGTACTCGAAGGCGATCTGGTAGTCGTCCTCGTCGAACTGGAACCGGCGGCCCTGGCGGTAGAGCCCACATCGGAGGTTCTCCTCGACGGTGAGGTCCTCGAACACCCGCCGGCCCTCGAGGATGTGCGTGATGCCGCGCTCGACCATCTCGTTTGCGCCGTCGTTGGTCACGTCCTCGCCGCGCAGGAACACGCGCCCCCGGGTGACCTCGCCGCGCTCGCTCCGCCCGATGCCGCTTATCATCTTCAGGATCGTCGATTTCCCGGCACCGTTCGGGCCGAGCAGCGCGACGATGTCGCCCTCGCTGGCCGACATCGAGACGCCCTGTACGGCGAGGAAGTGCCGGTCGTAGACGATCTCGACGTTGTCGAGTTCGACGACCGGCTGGTCGCCGTCGTCTACCGCGGTCGCGGTCGCTTGCTCGTTGGTCGCCATTACAGTCCAATCCAGGATTCTCGTCGGGGTAGTTCGACGCTGGTGTCGAAGCTCAGGCTTCCGTCGGTGACCTCGAACAGCCGCCCGTTCATCGTCGGGCGGCGGTCTCCCTCCGCGTAGCTGAACGGCTCGGCGAGGCCGAACATGTCGTCGTCCTCGATGCCGAACATGCCCTGCCTGATATTCGGCCCGGTCGTGACGTCGTTCCCGGCCTCGGCGGCGTTCTGCATCCCCTTCAGCGCGAGCAGCGCGTGGATCACGCCGCGCACGTAGTTGAGCTGGGCGACCTCGGGATCATCCATGCTGCGCCCCTCACGCTCGAAGTTCGCCTCGATGATCTCCGCGCCCCGGCCGCCGCTGTCGAGCGCGCCCTGAAAGGTGCGGAACGCGTTGACGTATCGCACACCTTCGAAGATGTCGGGCGACTGCTGGACCACGCGCTCGTCGACGGTGTACGTCAGGCCGCAGACCGTCAGATCGGGGTAGATGTCCTGACGGTCCTCTAAGAGCACCCGCATCGGCGCAGAGGTGTTCTGGTGGATGAGGTAGTCGATCTCCTGGTCTCTGGCCTGTCGGAGCTGCGTGGTCGCGGAGTTGGCGGTCAGCGGGAGGTTGATGTCCGGGGCCACGTCGAGCCCGAGCTCCTCGGCGTACTGCTTGCCGCCCTCCACGGGCGACCGGCCGAACGCCGTGTTCGAGAAGATGAACCCGACCGTCGCCTCCGGGTCGTTGTCCGCGATCCACTTCAGGTGTGCGCGGGCCTGACTGGTGTAATCGAGGTTGCCGAAGAAATTGTACGGGAACTCTTCGGTGACGAGGTTCGCGGAGTACGACGCGGAGACGTACACCACCTCGTCCTCCGCGACGGTGCCCGCCAGCGCCTCAGTGTCGGCGGTGCCCCACCCGATGATCAGCGGCGGCGACGACTCGGAGGTGTACTGCTGGTAGTACTGCTGGGCCTGCGGCACCTCGTAGGCGTAGTCGTTGTTCGGGTGGTCGAGGGTCACGTCGAACAGGTCGTTCTCGTTGATGTACGTGATCGTGTCCCGCGAGCCGATAGCCGTCGGTCGCCCCACGTCGGACGTCGCCCCGCTCTCGTCGTAGATGCCGGGTACCGTGACCGACTCGGCCATGCTCCCGTCGCCACCGCCGCTACCGTCTCCGCTCCCGTCGCCCCCGTCGCCGCCGCCGATACACCCGGCGAGCGCCAGCGTCGCGGCGCCCGCGGTGCCGCTCTTGAGGACGTTCCGCCGCCGGTACAGTCGTGACGAATCTTCTGTGTTATCGTTTGTCATGAGTTCTACCTACTACCGTGAGCTACGTACCACATAATCATTAGGGATAGATTCACCCCCTCGGCGGGCGATTACCCGAAAGCGGAGCGGTCGCGAACGGCGATCGGAGCGGTCGGGTCGCCGAAACAAACAAATGCGAGTGCCGAGACGGCTGGTTCATGTTTACAATTGTCGTGGGCATCGACACGGACGAGGCGCGGGCCGAGACGCAGGCGGAGACGATCGCGTCGATGCCGTTGGAGACGGATGAGGTGACGGCGGTGCTCGTCCACTCGTTCAGCGAGAACCGGGCGGGCGGCACCGTCGAACAGGTCAAGTCCGTTCGGGTCGCACAGTCCCGACTCGAGGAGGCCGGGATCGACGTGACGCCGGAGGGCTACGGCGGCGACGCCGCCAAGGCGATCCTCAACGTCGCCGACGAGCACGACGCCGACCAGATCGTCGTCGCCGGCCGGAAGCGCACGCCGACCGGCAAGGTCCTGTTCGGCAGCGTCACGCAGAGCGTCATCCTCGACACCGAACGACCGGTCCTCGTCTGTAGCGGCGGCGACTGAACCGAGCGCTCGGACCGCACGCGCCGAATCCGGCCGTGTGTGGCCGGTCGCAACTGCGCACCGATCGCCGGTCGGGGTCGGAGCGGGGTTCTCCGGTCCGTCGGGGTGACCGAGGAGTTACCGGGTCCCATCGCAATCAGTTCATAACTGCGAGCGAGTATATCGACCCGTGGTGGCGATGACGAGTCGGTTCCCCCACCGAAAGCAGACTTCTACTAATAGGCACGTGAGTAATGAACGGAATCACGAGCCACTGGACTGCCGGCGAAAATGCGGCAATACTCGCGGCCTGTGGCGAAAATCCGTCAGTTGGGAGCGTTGTGAGTCCGTGAGCAATCGCGTTGTACAAGTTCATATTCGGAGCGAGGCCACCGAGATGAAGCCCGTATAGCAACCCGATACACAGCAGCGTGATTCCAGTGTAGATTGACCACAGAATACGCGCTGTCTCGGCTATTTTCGGCGTCAACTTCTTGCGTTCCGGGCCAGGGGCCTCCACGTCAATTAGTTGAGCCCCGCTGACCGCGAGTTCAGACAGAATAGCGAGCATGAACACGATAATCCCCATTCCGCCGAGCCATTGGGTCATCTGTCGGTACATCAGTAACGCGTGAGAGTGTCGCTCGAAAGCAATTCTCTCCCGACGGGGTTCTTCTAACCCGGCAGAGTCGAAAGCTGTGATATAAAGGCCGGGCCGGGGGGTTACTTTTCGCGGACGATCAGCAGTGGATCTGTCGATCTATCTATGACTTCATCTGTCACATCACCGAGAATACGATCGGTCAGTGACGGTTGCGATTCACCGACGATCAGGAGATCGTAGTCCTCAGAGGCGTCCACGATAGCGGTCGCGGTCGAGGTATCACGCTCCAAGCGCCAGTCAACACGCGAGGGATCGATTCCTTCAGTCTCTCCAACCCGATCGCAGGCTCCGCGGACCAGCAGTTCGCCGCGAGAAGCCTCGTCATCTGACCCTGCGACATTGAACAGGGTCACCGAGGCATCGCTTTCGCGGAGCAGTACGCCGACAAATCCAAGGATTCGGTCGAGATTACCGTCACCGCGGAGGGGAACGAGAATGCGATTGAGTGTATCCCCGACGTCGCCCGGGGTGAGGACGGCATCGACCTGATACTCAGCAGCGATATTATCGATCGTTTCTGATCGGTCGTGAGTGAATACGACTACAGAGTCTACTCCGGCACCACGCTCCGCGAACCGGTCCGCTACCGCGTCGACGGCATCAGTCGCTTCCTCGCCGAATTGGTCTCGCGCTTGGTCCGCCGCCGTCTGATCGGGGATGGTATAATAACCGAGGACGACCAATTGATGCGGACTCAACAAATCCACAAGCGCACGCGGCGGTTCCCCCACGTCACTGGCGTCAAGAGGAACGAGAATCGTCGGTTCCGAGATTTGCTTAGACATTGGTGTTCACGTAACGGGGCAGTACATCACCAGGGAAGTTAGTGATATCCCTTCTGTAGGGAAATTTCGGAGATTGGACGCTCGCGTGATCGGATCTGATAGTTGGTTCTATTTCTTGTAAGGTGGCCCACTGAATTGATGTCTGTTTGTTGTTGCTATAGATGCGCATAACATAAGTTATCAGATATGGAACAGAGTCAAGCGACAAACACCAATATGAAACAACCCGTTGCGAGTAACAGCCGGTAATTCAATCGAATCTACTGTTCGAACGACAAAGAATGTCGAATGTTCGAAACAAATGATTTATCATTATTTCCACTGTGTTTGCTGATAGTGTCAGAGACGTCGGATTCCGGTAGCCAGGGAGAACTCGACCGGACGATTGGCCTCGCAGGCGCAGTAACGATCGGGACCGGGACGATGATCGGTGCGGGGATCTTCGTTTTTCCCGGCCTCGCCGCAGGGCGGGCCGGACCGGCTGCGGCAATCTCGTTCGGGATTGGGGCTGTGATTGCGCTGCTAGTCGCTCTCCCAACGTCTGAACTCGCGACTGCGATGCCCCAGAGCGGCGGCGGGTACTACTTCATCTCCCGAGGGCTTGGAACGCTCCCGGGAGCGATCGTTGGAATCGGCCTCACGTTTGGACTCATGTTTGCCTCGGCGTTTTATCTCGTCGGGCTCGGTGAGTATGCCGCTGAAATTCTTGTTGAGGCAGGTATCGTCAGTACAACCTCTGTCTCAATTGGTCCAATCAACCTAGTTCTCCTGATCGGAGTCGTCGCTGGACTCTTGTTGGCTGGATTAAGTATCTTCGGGACTGAAAACACCGAATCACTCCAAAATGCTGTTGTCGGCTTTCTCCTAGCAATCCTCGCAGTTTTTCTCTCTGTTAGTGGTCTCGACCTCCTCGGCGTCCGAGGGTCGTCACGAATCCCTGCGGAGTTCGCACCGGAGGGCTTTGCCCCGATCCTTTCGACTGCTGCGCTCGTGTTCACCTCGTATCTCGGCTTCGCTCAGATCGCCACAGTCGCAGAAGATATCGTCGATCCGGATCGCAACCTCCCACTCTCAATGGTTGGGTCGGTCGTGCTGGTCGGGGTTCTCTATATCGTGACGTTGCTAATTGCCGGCAGCACGTTCGAGCCGAGTGTGATCGGGCCAATGGGCGAGACAGCTATTGTCGAAGTGGCTCGCGAGTACCTCGGATTTCCCGGCGTCGTTGTCATCCTCATTGCCGGGTTACTGGCGACCATCTCCTCGGCAAACGCATCGATCTTGAGTGCGTCACGTGCGTTGTACGGGTTAAGCTCTGATGCGCTCGTTCCGAAGGCAGCCGCGCGCGTCAACCGGGAGTATGGAACGCCTCACTTCGCGCTTTCGTTCGTTGGTGGAGTGACTGTCGCACTGGTTGCCACCGGCCGGACAGAGGTACTCGCCGAGGTAGCCTCGTTTCTCCATCTCATTATGTACGGACTCATCTGCGTCGCGCTTATCGTGATCCGACGGAGGGAACCGACCTGGTACGATCCCGCGTTCAGGTCTCCCGGATATCCCGTCGTTCCAGCGGTGGGTGGTGTAGCCAGCTTTGCGCTGATTGGGTTCATGCAGCCGCTCTCACAGATCTTGGGTGTTGTATTCACGTTCCTCGGGGTTCTTTGGTATTTGATCTATGCGAGAGATATTGAGCTTAAAGATCAGCTCGGGTAGTCCGAACGTCCGAACTATTGACTCCGCCCAGCTGCCGCTTCTCTATCTAAGTGTATAGCGTTAGTCCTCACGATAGAATTTAACGCGACTCACATCACGGTCAGTTTATAACCCCCAATGCGGTAATCCGGATGTGGTGGCCATGACGATCCGTTACCCCCTCTTAGCCCCTTGTGATGAAGACCTTCCACCGAGCCACCACCTCTAAGCACTGAGCGACAGGTGCGGTTGGTAATCAAGCAAATTCTATTAGTAGTTCTGGACTCTCTCCCACCGAGCTGCTTGTGACGACAGGTTTCGACCGAGCCGTTCCCACCCGCGCCAGCGACGCGACCGTTCGGCGATCTGAATGTGCGTCGACCCGACGCAAAGCGGCGTCGCCCGCGGAGCGCGGTGAAAGTTGTTCAACGACGTGACGTCCGCCCGCTGTCGGGCGGTTTCGAGGCGAAAAGAGCGGGTCGGACCGGGGCGGTCGAACCAGGGTGCGTCGAGCGCTCAGTACGAGGCGGCGCGCTTGTCGAGGCCGGCGGCCTCGATGTCCTCGCCGTCGACGGAGGTGCGGAGGACATCCATCCCGTCGTCGCGGTCGACGTCGAAGTTGCGCGCGTACAGGTCGTCCAACCGCTCGTACTCGGCGTCGGAGATCGGCGGCACGTCGCTCGCGGCGCTCCACTCGGCGATGTCGTCGCCGTCGCGGAACGTCGGCGTGACGGAGGCGACCTCGTCGTGGGCGAGCAGCCAGCGGATCGCGGCCTGCGCCATCGTGCGCGTCCCCCCGGCTCCGTCCGGGTCCTCGAGGAAGCGGATCGCATCGACCTTCTCCCACCCGGTCTCGTACCACTCCTTCGGACGGTGCGAGCGGTGGTCGCCGTCCTCGAGGACGGTGTCGGGCGTCACCTGCTCGTTGAGCAGGCCGGAGGAGTGCGGGACGCGGGCGATGACGGAGGTGTCCGAGTCGCTCTCCCGGATCGCGTCCACGAAGTGGCGGCCGGGCTCCTGCTCGAAGAGGTTGAACACGGTCTGGACCGCGTCGAACTCCTCGTACTCGACGGCGGCGTCGCCCTCGGCGAGCCAGCCGATCGAGGGACCGAGCGCCCAGCCGAGCGCGCGGACGCGCCCGTCCGCCTTCCACTCGCGGAGGAGGTCGCGCACCTCCGGCGTCACCTCGTCGACGTTCGCGTTGTGGAGCTGGAGCACGTCGACGTAGTCCGTGTCGAGGCGGTCCAGCGAGGCCTCGAACGCCTCGGTGAGGTACTCCTCGTTCAGCTCCTTCGGCAGCTCGCCGTGGCCGGCCTGCGGGTTGTCGTAGAAGTCGTAGCCGATCTTCGTCGACAGCGTCACCTCGTCGCGGCGGCCGTCGATCGCCTTCCCGATGATCGTCTCGCTGTCGCCGTGGCCGTACACGTCGCCGGTGTCGACGTAGGTGACGCCCGCGTCGAGCGCCCCCTCGACCATCCCGACCGCCTGCTCATCCGAGCGGTCGCCCCACCAGTCCGTGCCCACGACCCACGCGCCGAAGCCGATCTCCGAGACCTCGACGCCCGAGTTACCGAGTTCGCGGTGTTCCATACGTCTCAATTGGCGGTCTGGACACTTATCGGGCGCGGTCGGTCTCGGCGCGGTGGAACGGCCGGCGGTCGGGTTCGCGAGTCGCCGCACGTACCGCCGGCTATTACTCGCTCGCGGCCAGTCCGCCCCCATGGACGACTCCCTCCGTCGTCGGCTCGACATCATCGTCGCCCTGCTCGGGATCATCGCCGTCGTCGCGGTCACCGCGCTGTTGCTCTCCTTCGGCGCGGCCGCGATCGCCCCGGCGTTCGTGATCGCTTTCACGGGCGCTCTCATCTCCATTTTCGTCGATGCCGAGCTGTACTGACCGGCTGAGGCGCCGCGTTCGCACAACCGAATCCATTTGAATGACGGCGACGAAAGGGGTCCGATGACAAAGCGACACGTGTCCCTGCCCGACGGTGCCGAGGCCGGGGTCCGAGGGTTCATCGACGAGGTGGACGAGCGGCTTTCCTCGGACGAGGACACCTGTGAGGTCGTCCGCGACGTGCTGATCGACCTCCACGGCGACCGCGAGGCGTGGGAGGCGTGGCAGGATGGCGAGTCGGTGTCGCGCGCCGAGCGCGTCCGTCTTCAGGGGTACGACCCCTGTAACGCGACGCTGGAGTCGGAGTACTACGCCGAGAAGGACGAGGACCGCTTCCAGCGCTCGAAACACCTCCAGTGGCTCTGGCGGCAGTTCGACGCCACGCCGATGGCCGACAACGTCGAGTTCGCGCTCCGCTTCCGCCAGATGCTCGGCAATCACCTGTTCGCCGAGTGCGGCGACGACTGCCGCTTCTTCAAAGGGATCTCCGTCACCTACGGCCACAACATCAAGGTCGGCGACAATGTCGTGATCCACGACGACGTCCACCTCGACGACCGCGGGAAGCTGACGATCGGCGACCGCGCCTCCATCTCCGACGGCGTCCACCTGTACAGCCACGACCACGACATCGTCGACCAGACGGAGGTCCGGAACTTCCACACGATCGTCGAGGACGACGCCCGCGTCACCTACGACGCGATGGTCCGGGCCGGCTGTCGGATCGGCGAGAACAGCGTCGTCGGCGCGCGCTCCGTGGTCCAGGGGGACGTGCCGGCCCACCACGTCGTCGTCGGGTCCCCGGCCCGCAGTGTCCGTATAAAGCCCGGCTGGGAGGAGGCCGCAGACGAGTTGGAGGACGGCCGGCTCCCCGACAACCAGGACGCCCGCGAGATCGAGTACGACCTCCCGGACGACCTCGAACAGTTCGACGAGTTCCAGCGGGATCTCCAGCCGCCGAGCCCGCCGCGCTGAGGGCGCCGTGCGGCCGGCTCCGCCGCGACCGCAGACGACTTCTCCCGTGGTATGTCACCGCACGCCAGTATCATTATTTGCCAGCGGTGCGTACGCGCGAGTGGTGTCTAACACATGACAGGACAACGGATACTGATGATCGTCGGCGACTTCGGCGAGGACTACGAGATCATGGTCCCGTTCCAGGCGCTCCAGGCGGTCGGCCACGAGGTCCACGCCGTCTGCCCGGAGCGCGAGGGCGGCGAGTCGGTCAAGACCGCGATCCACGACTTCCGCGGCGACCAGACGTACCTAGAGACCCGGGGCCACGACTTCGAACTCACCCACGGGTTCGACGCGGTCGATCCGACCGACTACGACGCGCTCGTCGTCCCCGGCGGGCGCGCCCCCGAGTACCTGCGGGGCTACGACGAGGTGCTCGACGCGGTACGGCACTTCTTCGAGGCCGACAAGCCGGTCGCATCGATCTGTCACGGCCCGCAGATCCTCGCCGCCGCGGGCGTGCTCGACGGCTACGAGATGACGGCGTACCCCGCCGTCAGGGCCGAGGTCGAGGCCGCCGGCTGCTCGTGGGTCGACGGCGTGACGACCGACGGGAACCTCGTCACGGGGCAGGCGTGGCCCGACCACCCCGAGTGGATCGCGCAGTTCCTCGATCTCCTCGGGACGGAGATCGACCACGAACAGCCCGCCGCGACGGCGGACTGAGCCCGCGCTTTTTCGATGTCGGACCCCCGCGCCGTCGCCGTCAACGTCGCCGCCAACACGAACGAGCCAGGGTTCCGCGGCCCCGTCTACCCCGACGGCTCCTTCGCGTATGTCCCGATCCCCGAGTCGGCGGCGACGCTGCCGCGCGGGCAGGCCCCGGTCGACGAACCAGTTCCGACCTATGGCGACCTCGACCTCCCGTTCGCGGTCCCGACGGCCCTGCGCGAGACGCCCGTCCACGCCGACCCCGAGTTCCCGGGCGTCCACGGCCGCAAACGCGCGACGTACGGCGACCCGCACGGCGTGAAGGCCGGGCGGATCGCGGACCTCGACCCCGGCAACTGGCTCCTGTTCTACGCGACGCTGTCGCTGCGGCCGCGCGACTGGGCCGGACCGGGCGCGGAGCGACCCGGGGACGAGGGGGCCGACGACCGCGGCGGCGCGTGGCTCCGAGACCGCGGCGTGGCCGTCGACGACGACCTCGCCCCCGACTGGGGCGCGTACCTCTTCGCGGGGATCCGGGTCGAACGCGTGCTCTCGCCGGCGGCCGGCGACGGTGTCGTCGACCGCGCGGCCGCCGCCGCGGCCGCGCCGACCAACGCGCACCTGAAGCGGGACCCGTTCGACGCCCGCGTCGTCGCGGTCGGCGACTCGGACGCGTCGGGCCCGTTCGACCGGGTCGTGCCGCTGAGCGCGCCGGACGCCGGCGCGGACGCGAACCCGATCGTGACCGACCTGTCGAGCGACTCGGGGAAGGGTCCGTGGTGGCGTCGACCCATGGCCTTCGACGAGGCGGCGACCGCGGAGCTGCTGGCGCGGGTCGAGCGAGCGTGACGGGGCCCGACGCGGGTGCCCGTTCCCCTCGCCACCGCGATTTATGAGGCGCGGCCGCGTTATACGGCTCATGAGCGACGACGAACCAATGGACGAGAGCGACGAGGGGACCGGCCGCGCCGCGCCGTCGCGGCTCGGGCGCGTCCTGCTCGGGGCCGGCCTCGCCGCGCAGGCCTCCGAGGACTTCCGCGACATGGAGGACACGATCGAGTACGCCGAGTCGGCGGGCGTCCCGCTGCCGGACGTCGCCGCACCGTTCGCTTCGGGCATGATGATAGTCGCCGGCGTCGGCATCGCGCTCTGGCGGCTCCCCCGGATCGCGACCGGTGCGGCGGTCGCGTTCCTGACGGTCGTGACCGCGACGATGCACGACTTCTGGAACGCCGACGAGGGCGACAAGAGCGGCGAGCGACTCGCCTTCTTCGGCAACCTCGCGATGCTGGGCGGAGCCGTGGTGTTCCTGCGCGAGGCGTACAAGAACTGACCGGGCGCGCCGCGATTTACAGCTCGCCGGCGTCCAGCGGGTCCTCCAGCTGGCCCATCACCGCCTCCATGGCGTCGGTCGCCGTGAGCAGCCCGACAACTTCGCCGTCCGCGACGACGAGGGCGAGCTCCTGCGACTCTGCCTGGAACCGGTCGTAGGCGTCGCTGACGCTCGCGTCGGGGGGAACCGTCACTGGCGGGGCCGCGACGTCCGCGAACGTCAGGTCGCCGTCGCGGAGCGCGTCGAAGCGGCTCACGATCGAGGGCGCGTACACGATCCCCTCGAAGTCGGCCCGGTCCTCGCCGACGAGCGGGAAGCGTGTGTGCGGCGTGTCCCGGATCCGGTCGAGGTTCTCCTCGACCGCCGCCGTCGTCGTCAGCGAGACGATCTCGTCGGGCGGGGTCATCACGTCGGCGACGGTGACCCGGTCCACGTCGAGCGCGCTGAGGACCTCCTCGCGGCGCTCCTCCGGGAGCTCGATATCTTCCATCATCGAGCCGAGGCGGGTGCGGAGCTGCGCGCGCGTCTCCAATACCTCTCCTTCGGCCTCGGTCCACGACCCGGTCATCTCGACGCCGAAGAGGGCGAGCGTCGCCTTCGCGACCCAGTCGCCGAACTTGATCAGCGGGGAGATGGCCCACGCGAACCAGTACAACGGTCGCGCGCCGTAGTTCGCGACCTGCTTCGAGCGCTCGACGCCGAGGTACGTCGGCGTCTGCTCGCCGTGGGTCAGGTGGACCGTGTTGATGAGGAGGAATCCCAGCAGCGAGCCCGCGCCGGCCGACGCGAGGGTCGTGTTCTCAAACAGCGGGGCGAAAAGCGCCGCGAGCCCCGGCTCGGCGACGATGCCGAGCGCGATGCTCGTGCCGGATATCCACACCTGGCAGGTGGTGAGGTAGAACTCCAGGTCGTCGGTCATATCCCAGGCGCGCCGGAGTCCAGGGGTGTCCATCTCCGACTCGGGGTACTGACGGAGGCGCGTCAGGCCGAACTCGACGGCGACGAAGTAGGCGTTGATCAGGATGAGGAGGACGCCAGCGGCCACGCGGAGGGCGATCTCGGTCGGGGGCATCGCGGTCGCGAGCGGGATCATCGTCTCCCGGTCCCCGTCCGACCGTGAAAAGGGTTCAGGCCGCGACCGGCCGAGCTTACTCGTAGTCCTCGTACGTCGGCAGCCCGTCCTCGGGCGGGAACTCCTCGACCGGGACCGTCGTCTCGTCGCCGCTCGCCATGTCCTTCACCGTGTACTTGCCGTTCTCTAAGTCGCGCTCGCCGACGACCACGACCGTCTCGGCGTTGATCGAGTCGGCGTAGCCCAGCTGCGAGCCGAACGAGCGGTCGGAGACGTCCTGTTCGACCACCACGTTGTCCCCGAGCGCACGGAGGTCGCTCGCGAGCGCGGCCGCCTCGCCCCGCGTGTCGCCCACGCTGAGCACGTAGTAGTCGGTCGAAAGCTCCTCGTCGGGCCAGACGCCGGCGCGCTGACACAGGAGCTTGAGCGTCGCGTGGCCGGGGGCGACGCCGACCGCGGGCGTGGGCTGGCCGCCGAAGCTCTCGATGAGGTCGTCGTAGCGCCCGCCGCCGAAGACGGAGCGGGACACCTCGCCGGTGGAGTCGAAGCACTCGAAGACGACCCCGGTGTAGTAGTCGAGCCCGCGGGCGGTGGTCAGCGACACCTCGCAGAACTCGCCCGCACCGAAGTCGTCGGCCGCGGCGAGGACGTTCCGGAGGTTCTCGACCGCGTCCTCGACCGACTCGTCGCCCGCGTCGGCGACCGCGTCGAGGTCGTCGACGGTGTCCACGTCGGAGATGAGGTCGTCGAAGTCGCGCGCCGTGTCGCGGGCGAGACCCGCGTCCGAGAGGAGTCCGACGTACTCGGCGTCGTCGACCTTCGCGCGCTTGTCGACCGCGCGGATCGCGGCGGCGGTGTCGACCGCGTCGGGGTCAGCGGCGAGCGACCGGACGAGGCCGCCGAGGATGTCGCGGTGCGAGACGCGGAACTCGAAGTCGTCGCCGGTGAGCCCGAGGTCGGTCAGGGCGTCGGCGGCGGTCGCGAGCACTTCGGCGTCGGCCTCTGGAGCCGAGGAGCCGAACACGTCGATGTTGGTCTGGTAGAACTCGCGGAACCGGCCCTGCTGGACCTGCTCGTAGCGCCAGAACGGCCGGGTGGAGACCCACTTGATCGGCTTCGACAGCTCCTGACCCTTCTCGACGACCATCCGCGCGACCGTCGGCGTGAGCTCCGGGGTCATCGAGACGCCGCGGCCGCCCTTGTCGTCGAAGGCGTACAGCTCTTCGACGATCTCCTCGCCGGACTTGTCCACGTACATCTCCGTCCGCTCCAAGGCGGGCGTGGCGATCTCGCGGAAGCCGTGCCTGGCCGCCGCGCCCTCGATCGCGTCGGTCACCTCGCGGCGGGCGGACTGCTCGCCGGGGTAGAAGTCGCGGAAGCCTTTGAGGCCGTCGTACATGACCGCCGGTTCGGCGAGCGCCCGCTTGAAAGCATCCCTTCGGGCCGCCCGGGAGCGGTCGCGGGACCGAGAGGCCGGTTAGGGGACCCGCGTCCGCGGGTAGATGGGGTCGTCGTCGACGGGTGCTGTTCGGTCGCCGGTCGGTTCGTCTGGAGCCTCCGCGTCGGGGTCGGCGGGCGACTCCGGGACTCGAGTCCGGGTCGCTATCGGGCGAGCGGCGGAGGACTCGGCCTGTTCGTCGAGTGCGTCGAGGCGGTCTGTCGGGGCGTCGCGTCGGTCTTCGGCCATCGCGTTCGATCCGTGTGTCCGAACGCGGGAAACGGGAATCGCACAGTAGCGAGGGCCTTTAACTGGGACCGCCGGTCAGTCGGTCCGCCCGTGGACGTACGTCTGGTCGTGGTCCGGGAACACCTCGCCGACGGTCCCTTCGCCGTACTCGTCGGCGATGAGCGTCCGGAGCTCGTCCTCGTAGTCAGCCTTCGGCACCTCCTCGCTCGGTCCCTGCTGGACGTCGAAGGTGGCGTCGACGAGCTGGTCGACCGCGTGGCGGCCGAACCCGGAGAGAGGAGAGATGTAGTCGATGTCGTTGCGATCTTCGAGGCTCTGCGCCTGCGCCCGCGACACCGTGGGGACGCGGTCGTCGCGGCGGGTCCCGTCCGCGATGGCGTTGACGTCGAGGGCGGCGATGGCCTCTAGCGCGTGCTCGTGGACGCGCTGGATCCCGTTCCGGGGGTAGCCGTCCGCGACCATCGTCTCGGCGGCGCTCTCGGCCACCTCACCGTCGAGGTTGACGCGCTCGAACGAGAAGCCGAGCTCGGTGGCCGCCCGCTCGGCGTGCTCCCAGTCGTCCGTGAGCCCGAAGCTCCCGGTGACACAGCGGACGTCGTAGAACCGGTCGAGCAGGTGGGCGGCCAGCGAGGAGTCTTTCCCCCCGCTGTACAGCAGCGCGAGCTCCATTTACCGGCGGCGGATGTCGAAGCTCTTCTGCTCGGGCTGGAGCTCTTTGAGCAGGTCCCGCATCTGGTCCTCGTCGATCTGTCCCTGAATGCGTCCGCTCTGCGCCAGCGCGGCGACCTGCTTTTTCACCTTCTCGCCGAACTGCGGCTTCGACATCTCGACCGCGTTGAGCCGCTGGCGCGCGCCGTCGGTCAGGTACTGTTTCAGCACCGCCTCCTGCTGTGCCTCGGCGCGCTCTTGGGCCTGCTGTTGGGCCTCGGCGGCGTCGCCCTCGCCGCCCTGGCGCTCGCGGAGCTCCTCCATCTTCTGTTCGCGCAGTTCCTCGAGCCGTTCGTCGTCGGGGTTCCCGCTCATACGCTCCCGTTCTCGGTCCGTGCGAAAAACCATTTCGGAGGTCGCGACCCGCGCGGAACGGCCGGATTCGGCCTCGCACTCGTCGGGCGCCGCGGGGGCGGTCCGCGCCGTTTAAACGGATCCTCGGCGTAGCCGCGTCCAATGAGCGACTCGCGGGAGTTCTGTCCGCGCTGCGGCGACCCGGTCCCCGAGCGGCGCGACCCCCTTCCGGGCGAGCCGCGCGGGCGAGACGCGCTGCTCTGCGACGACTGCTACTTCGAGGACTTCGACCTGGTCGACGCGCCCGACCGGATCGAGGTGCTGGTCTGTTCCGGCTGCGGCGCGGTCAGGCGCGGCGAGTCGTGGCGCGACGTCGGCGCGCGCGACTACACCGATGTCGCCGTCGACGAGGTCGCGGAGGCGCTCGGCGTCCACGTCGACGCCGAGGAGGTCGAGTGGGGGGTCGAGCCCGAGCAGGTCGACGAGAACACGGTCCGGATGCATTGCCGGTTCTCCGGCGTGGTGCGCGGCACCCTCCGCTCGGCGGAGGTGACGGTCCCCGTGAAGATCTCGCGGGGGACCTGCGACCGCTGCGGGCGCATCGCCGGCGGGTACTACGCCGGGATCGTCCAGGTCCGCGCGGACGAGCGCGACCTCACCCCGGGGGAGCGCGCCGAAGCGCTCGACATCGCGGAGTCGTACGTGGCCGACCAGGAGGCCGACGGCGACCGCGAGGCGTTCATCACCGAGGTGAACGAGACGGACGACGGGCCGAATATCAAGCTCTCCTCGAACCGGCTCGCGCAGAACGTGGCGACGCGGATCACCGACTCGCTCGGCGGGAGCTTCGAGTCGTACCCGACGCTCGTCACCGAGGACGGCGACGGCAACGAGGTGTACCGCGTCACGTTCGCGGTGCGGCTTCCGAAGTACGCGGAAGGCGAGATCGTCGACCCCGAGGACGGCGACGGGCCGGTCCTCGTCACGGGCGTCTCCGGCCGGCTCCAGGGGGTCCGGCTCGCTACGGGCGCCGAGTACACCTCCGCGTTCGCGGACGCGGAGGCCCCCGACGCGACCCGGCTCGGTACCCGCGAGGACGCCGCGGAGACGACCGTGGTGACCGTAGAAGACGAGAACGCGATCCAGGTGCTCGACCCGGTCACCTACGAGGCGAAGACCGTCCCGAACCCGACGTTCGTCGACGACGACACGGACGCGGTGCTCGCCTTCGAACACGGCGGCGACGTCCACCTCGTGCCCGACGAGGGGGCGGCGCGGACCGCGGAGTCGGCTCGGAGCGGCGACTGAGGCGGCTCGGAGGACTTAGCCGAGCGCGGTTCGGAAGCGAGCGAACGGCGGCAGAACTGATCGTTCGTTGAGAGCGGTCGCGAAAGCGGTCGGCGAGGCGGCGTCCCCGGAAGCGGGGGAGCGCCGCTCAGTCGGCGCGAGCGGGCTGCTCCTGGCCGAGCGCGGCGGCGCGCTCGGACTCCGTTACCTCGATGCCGCGGCGTTCGAGTTGCTCGATGAATTCGGCCTCGCTGAGCCCTGCCTGTGCGGCCGCCTGCGACAGCGTCAGGGTTCGCGCACCGTACAGCGTCAGCGCACTCGACAGCCCGTTCGTGGCCATACACCCAGTAGTCGCGTGAGGGATTATGAAGGTTACTACTTCATTGAGGGACCTGATACACCTTATACGATATATATTAGCAGCCGATCGGAACCGGGATTGTAATACGTCGGTCGGCGCGCTCCGCTCGCCCGCAGGAGTTATACCGCCCTGTGGCAGACACGCGGGTATGGACAGACAACAGCTCATGGCGCTGTTCTTCGCGCTCCTCATGGTGAGCTCGATGTTCGCCTGGGGCGTCTCGCTGCTGTAAGTGGCCGGCGCCGCGGCCGCCTCGCCGAGAGCGCGCTCGCGCCGCCCGGCAGCCGTCGCTCCTCGTCTGTGGTCCCTCTCTGCTCTCCGCGAGAGCGTCGTGCGGTCCGTCAGCCGTCGCCCCACACGTCGGAGAGCGGGTGGTCCTGACGGCGCTCCGCGTCCCGCTCGGAGCGGGTGCGGACCGAGTCGTCGCTCCCTCCCGGGCCGTCGGCGGTCGTGTCACCGTCCTCGCCGCCGCCGACGCCGCGTGACGGAGTAGTCGCGCCGCCACCGTCGGCCTTCCCGGAGCGCCGGTCCCGCCGCCGTCCGGAGCCGGCCGTAGCCGACGGGGACGCGTCGATGCCCGCCAGCGCGGCGCCGGGGTCGAACGCCGGCAGCGACAGGGTCGACATCGCGTCGATCTGGTCGCGGAACCACGACGGGGTGTCGGCCGCGGCGCGCTCGAAGAGGTCGAGCAGCGAGTCGTCGGCGAGGTACGTCGCGCCGTAGTCGTCCGGGGCGCGGACGACCCGACCGCACGCCTGGATCACGGTGCGCAGCGCCGTCCGGTGGTACCACGCCCACTGGCCGTCCTCGAGCCGGCGGGCCACCCGCGAGTCGTTCGTGTTCCGGTACGGGGCCTTACACACCACCTGCCACCGGCACAGGTCGCCCTTCAGGTCCAGCGCCTCCTCCATCTTCACGGAGACGAACACCTCCGGGTCCGTGCTCGCCTTCCACGCCTCCAGCTCGGTGTCGCGATTGCGCCTGTCGTGACGGCGAACGCGCGCCGCGACGCCGAACTCGCCGAGGCGCTCGGTGAGCCGCTCCGCGATGTCGTACGAGTGCGCGTGGATCAGCCCTTTCTCGTCAGGATGCTCGGCCATCAGCCGGACGATCAGGCGGGCGATCTTCGGGACCGTTTCGTCGCGGTGCTCGTAGGTCATCGACCCCTGCGTCACGTCGTACAGCGGGCGGTTCGCGAGCGGGAAGGTGTGCTCGACGTCGACGAGGGCGACGTCCGCGGGGTCGAGGCCGACGCCGCGGCAGAACGCCTCCTTCGAGAGGATGGTCGCCGACAGCAGCGCGAACCGGTTCCCGCGGTCCCACACGGTGTGTCGCAGGTATCGCGCGGGGTCAAGCGGCTTGATCTCGATCGTCGACCCCTCGCCGCCCGGCTGGTCGACAACCCACGAGGTCGGCGACTGGGGGTCGCGGTAGTCTTCGAGGAACCAGCCGAGTTCGCTTATCAGCTCCTGGAGCCGGTCGCGGCGCGCGACCTCCTCGCGGTCGAGTTCCCGGCCGACCAGCTCGTCTTTCGCGCGGATCGCCACGTCGCGGAGCGCCTCGAGGAACCGCGCGGTCCGATCGAGCGCGTCCTCCTCGGGGCCCGCGTCGGCCGCGACGTCGGGGACGCCGACGTCGTCCCACACCGGGACGCGCTCCGGCGAGATCTCGATCGTCGCGTACATCTCGGCCCACTCGGCGAGCCCGTGCGCCTCGTCGATCACGACCGCGTCGCGCTTCCGGAACACCTCGGAGCCGGCGGTGCGCATGAAGTACGCGAGGGTCATCGCCGCGAAGCGGTTCCCGGAGGCGATGGCGCGGTCGGAGAAGTACGGGCAGCGGTGCCGGATCGAGCAGTCAAACCCCTGCTGGCGCGCGCAGGGGGCGCGGTTTACGGGCGTGTCGTGCTCGCCGGGGAGCACGCAGTCGTAGTTCGACTTCCCGCGGATCACCGCCAAGTCGTCGAGGAGGTCGTCGGCCTCGACGTCGTCGATCTGCGACACCTGCGGGGTCGTGTAGTACGCGCCGGTCGCCTCGCTGGGGGCCGCCTCGCCCGCGGTCGCCGCCGCGCCCATGATGGCGCGGGCCAGCAGCGACTTCCCGCTACCCGTCGGTGCGCGCACCAGCACGACCTCGTTGCCCGCCGCGAAGGCGTCGCGGATGTCGGCGAGCGCCCGCTCCTGCGCGCCGCGGAAGCTCGGCGCGGGGAACTCGGCGGGGATCCGGGTCGGGTCCACACGACGCCCTCGCGCGCTGGCGGAATTAAATCCTCGCTTGGCGGTCAGACGCGGCACCGTCGCGGGGTCGAGCCCGACCCGCGGCGAGGGTCGCGTCGCGCCGACGGTCGCGCGTCCGCCGCGCCAGACCCCAGTAGCTATTGGTGGGCGGAGGAACGATGGGGACCCAGAGCGATGAGCGACGACGGGATCCTCGGGTCGCTGTCCGTCGTGGGCCTGCTGAGCCTCTGTTGTATCGGCTTCGGCGGACTGGCCGGCGGCGCGGCGCTGGTCGGCGGCTCCGCCTCGGTGAGCGCGTTCGCGACGGGCGCGACGAGCGCCCGCGGCGCGCTCATCTCCGGGGGCGTCACGTTCGGGACGGTCCTCCTCGCCGCCGCGGTGATCCGCTGGCGGCTGAACCGGTGACGGCTAGCGGGCCGTCGGCGACTACTCCTGACTGTGCCTCTCAATGTTCTCCCAGACGACGGCCATCAGCTCGCCGGTCTTCGCCACGAGGTCCTCGACAGCGGCCTCGTCGACGCCGGCGGCCGACGCGCAGCCGAGGTCGCGGATCGCCTTCGTGGCCGACACGTGGTGGACGTGGACGCGGTCGTCGCCGGCGCGCTCGTACACGACGGTGGTACAGGGGAGCATGCCGGCGAGCGTGGGGTCGATCCGCAGCGCGTCGTACGCGATCTCGGGGTGACAGACGACGATCAGCGCCGTCCGCTCTGCGTCGTCGTGACCGAGCATCCCCTCGATCATCTCGTCGAGCCGCGTGACGCGCACCGTCTCGAAGTCGGCGAGCTCGTGTTCGAGCTGGACGAACGGCACCGCGTCCTCGAAAGTCAGGTCGACGGTCGTGTGGAGCGCCTCGTCAGCGGTGGGGGCGGGGTGTGCGGCGTCGCTCATGGGAACCGCTCACACCCCACCGCGGTAAATCCGTTTCGCCGCCTCAACACCTGCCGCTACCTCGAACGTCGCCGCGACGGCCGGCGGGGCTTTAGCCGGCGAGCCCGAGGTCAGTACCATGACCGACGACCGCCGTCGCTGGCGACGCGCGAGGGCTCACCGAGGAGGGGCGCCTCGGGACCCAGAGAGAGAGACGACGCCCGTTCCACCGCGGCCGAGCCGCGACCGTCGAAGGGGGCCGCGCTCGCCAACGACGATCGAACGAACCCGTTCGCCGAGGGCGTCGACCGGCGCCGGCTGCTCCGCGCCTCGGGCGGGGTCGCCGCGGCGGCGCTCGCCGGCTGTTCGGGCGGCGGGGGCGGAGCCGGCGATGGGGGCGGCGAAGCGCGCCCCACGGTGTTCGCGTTCAACAACGGCGACCGGACGGTGAGCGTCATCGATCCCGAGCGCGACGAGGCGGTCGCGACCGCGTTCCTCGACACCACGGCGTCGTTCCCGGCCAACCAGTACTCGACCGGGCCGGACGGCGCGTACGACGTGCTGTGGCTCAACGTCGCCGGCGGCGTCCACGCGTTCGACCAGGGGACCCTGGAAGAGCTCACCTTCGTCGAGACGGGCTTCGGCCCGAACTACCCGAACGTGACCCCGGACGGCGATCACCTCCTGATCGCGTCCGGCGGCACGACAGGGCTCGACCCCGACCCGGACGACCCTGCCGACCACGCTATCTTCCGCGTCGACGCCGACCGCGAGAGTGGCCCCTTCGGCGAGGTGACGGGCGAGATGCGGACCGGCTACGTCGGCCCCTGCGACGCGACGCTCGGCCCGGACGGCGAGTACGGCTTCGTCGCCGACATCGCCGACGAGTCGCTCCGCGTGGTGCGCGTCGACCCCTTCGAGACGGTCGCGCGCGTCGACGCGGGCGAGCCGGTTACCAACGGGAAGGTGCTCCCGTTCATGTGTACCGCGACGTTCGACGGGGAGTACCTCCTCGTCGAGAACGGCCAGGGGACCCTCGGGAGCGACCCCGCGGTCCCGCGCGAGGGCTCCGAGAGTGTCTGGGATGTCTCCGACCCCGAGGCCCCGGCGGAGGTGGCGAAGGTCACCCGCGACGACGGGCTCCCGGGCGCGCCGATTACGAGCGAGGTCGACCCAGACAGCGAGGCGGCGTACCTCCTCATCCCGGGCGAGGGCGTCGGCGTGATCGACCTGGAGACGTTCGCGTACGAGACGACCATCGATGTCGGCGGGAGCGCCATCGCCGCCGCGTGGGGACCCGACCGCGAGAAGCTGTACGTGCCGGTCCAGGACGCGAACCACGTCGCCGTGGTGGAGCACGCCTCCCGGTCGGTGGTCGCGACGATCGAGGCCGGCGAGGCGCCGACGGGAGCGGCGGCGGGCACCGTCAGGCCGGCCGGAAGCGCCGTCAACGACGTCCGGGCCACGCTCGCCTCGCTCGGGCTGCCGCTCGGCGGCATGGAGGCGACGTTCTGTATGGGCGACCACTGTTACTGCGGCTGACGGTCGCAAGAATACGCGTTCGACCGAGACGGGTCGCTACGCGGAGACAGTACGCGTCGAGACGGAAAGAGAGATGCTCCGGCTGGGATTTGAACCCAGGTCATCACCGTGAGAGGGTGATATGATTGGCCGGACTACACCACCAGAGCACGTCCGTTCGTCGCGTTTCACAGTAGGAAAGACGATAGTAAAACAGTTCCGTTTCGACGCCGCCGTGCCCCGGTTTGTCGTGGCTCGCCGACCCGCGGCGGCCGGCTCAGACGTCGACGGCGAACGGATCCGACGCTCCCTCGCGGTCGCCCGCCGCCGCGGCGATCGCCGCGAGGAGGTCGGCGACACCGTCGAGGTCCGCGGTGTCGATCACCTCGACCGGCGTGTGCATGTACCGGTTCGGGATCGAGACGTTGAGCGCGGGGGTCCCGCCGCGGGTCGTGTAGAACGCGTCCGCGTCGGTGCCGGTGCGGGTGCCGGCCGCCTGGAGCTGGACGTCGAGGTCGGCGTCCGCGGCCGCGTCGCGCGCCAGGTCGACGAGGACCGGGTGGTTCGCGCTCCCGCGGCCGATCACCGGGCCGGCGCCGAGCTCGACCGGGCCGCGCCGCTCGCGGTCGACGTCCGGGTTGTCGGTGGCGTGCGTGACGTCGACCGCGACGAACGCGTCGACGTCGTCGAGGTCGACGCCGACCATCCGCGCCCCCTTGAGCCCGACCTCCTCTTGGACGGTGGAGACGGCGTACACGGTGGCGTCGACGTCGGCTTCGACGGCGCGCCGGAGCCCCTCCGCGGCCGCCCACGCGCCGGCCCGGTTGTCGACCCCCCGCGCGGCGATCCGGTCCCCGACGAGGTCGCGGAGCCCCGACGAGAACGTGACGGGGTCGCCGACCTCGACGTGGTCGCGCGCCTCGTCGGCGTCGGCGGCGCCGATGTCGACGAACTGCCCGGTGACGTCCTCGTACTCCTCGTCGCCATCCCGGAGGTGGATCGCGGTCTGGCCGATGACGCCCTGGACGGGTTCGTCGGCGTGGACCGTGACGTGTTGGCCCTTCGAGACGGTGCGGTCGGCGCCGCCGATCCGCCCAATCCGGAGGAAGCCGTCGTCGAGCACGTCCCGGACGATGAATCCGATCTCATCGGCGTGGCCGGTGACGGCGACCGTCGGTGCGTCGGGGTCGCCCTCGTGGACCCCGACCGCGTTGCCGTACGCGTCGGTGTCGACCCGGTCGGCGAACTCGCCGACGTAGTCGGTCCACACCCGCTGTGCGGCGGTCTCAAAGCCCGAGGGGCTCGGCGTCGCGAGCAGGTCGTCGAGGAACGCGCGGCGCGTCTCGTCCATGCGCGAGGCTGTGCGGCGTCGGGCAAGAAGACACCGGAGTCGGTCGCGGTCTCCCGACGCACCGACCGACACAAGCGCTTTGAGGCGGCCGCTCGTCCGATCGGTATGGACATCCTCCGAAGCGTCCGGGCCGTCGCCGAGGCCGAGGGACCGGGCGTCGTCGACTGGGACCGGGCCGCGGCGGCCGCGAAGGGCGCCACGGAGCCCGGGTCGATCGCGCTCTCCGACGCGGAGCGCGCGGGGTACGCCGCCGACGTCCGCGACGCCCGCTCGCGGCTCGCCGAGGTCGCCGGGATCGAGTTCGACGTGCCCGACACCGTCGAAGTACAGAACCGCCACCACTGGATCGACGCGAGCGTTGGCACGTTCCGGCGCGTGATGGACCCGATCGAGGCGGCCGCAGCAGCCCCCGGCGAGCCAGACGGGACGTTCGATGCGACGCCCGCGACGCGCGGTCCCGCGTTCGCGCAGGACATCAGCCGAGTCGCCAACACGGGGTCGATGGCGTTCGCGTTAGGGTTCCTCTCGCGGAACGTCCTCGGCCAGTACGACCCCCTCCTCCTCGCCGACGAGCCGGACGCCGACCACGGCCTCTACTTCGTCCACCCGAACATCGTCGCGGTCGCGCGGACGCTCGACGTGGACTACCCCCGCTTCCGGCGGTGGATCGCGTTCCACGAGGTGACTCACGCCGCCGAGTTCGGCGCGGCCCCGTGGCTTCCGGAGTACCTCGAATCGCGCGTCGAGCGCGGCGTCGAGGGGATGACCGCCGGCGGGCTCGACCCCGACGCGTTCGCGGAGCTCCAGGCCGCGATGACGGCGGTCGAGGGGTACGCAGAGGTGCTGATGGACCGCGCGTTCGACGGCGAGTACGCGGACCTCCGGCGGAAGCTCGACGACCGGCGCGGCGGCGGCGGCCCGGTGCGGCGGCTCGCGCAGCGGCTCCTCGGACTGGGCCTCAAGCGGCGGCAGTACGAGCGCGGAGCCGCCTTCTTCCGGCACGTCGCGGACGAGCGCGGCATCGAGGCCGCGGGCGCGGTCTGGGAGCGCGCCGAGAACCTCCCGACCGGTGATGAGCTGGACGACCCGGACGCGTGGATCGCCCGCGTCGACCCCTGAGCGACGACGGGCGACTCACTCCAGTTCGTACTCGTGCCCGCTGTGCTCGTCGGACCCGCGGGCGACCTCGGCGTCCGTCCGGTCGAAGCGCTCGTCGAGGTCCTCGGTCGCCAGCAGCCGGTCGAGCCTTCGCTCGAACTCAGCCTCGTCGATCTCGCCGGTCGCGTACCGCTCGCGGAGCGCCGCCACCGGCCGTTCGGCGGCGGGAGACGCCGCCTCCGCGTCGGCATCGTCCGCGGCGACGAGCGGGAAGTCCTCGCCGAGGACCAATACCAGCGGGATCAGGATGAAGAAGCCGGTGATGAACGTGGCGGGGATCAGCGGGCCCAGCGCGGTCGGCAGGAGGACCGCGAACAGCGAGGTGAGCCCGAACGAGAGGATGGCGATGAGGCCGATCAGCCGCTTCTTCTCGAACGTGGGGAGGGCCATGCGCGACCGGTGTCGTCGGGCCGACAAAAACGTACTGCCACGGCGGCTGGGCGACCGCGACCGACGGCTATTCCTCGCGGGCGCGCCCACGTCGATCCGTGCTCAGGTACGTGACGACGAACCCGGGGAAGGTCCGCGAGGCGGAGCGGTACCTCCCGGACGGCTCGGTGGAGCGACTCGACTTCGACTACACGGAGGTCCAGGCCGGCGACCTCGGACCGATCGCGGCCCAGGGGGCCCGCGAGGCGTACCGCCACGCGGACGCCCCGGTCCTCGTCGACGACGCGGGGCTGTTCGTCGAGGGGCTCGACGGGTTCCCGGGCCCGTACTCCTCGTACGTCGAGGAGACGCTCGGGATCGAGCGCGTCCACGACATCGCGAGCGAGCTCGACGACCGCCGCGCCGCCTTCCGGTGTACGCTCGGCTACTGCGACGGCGAGGGGTTCGCCGCGAGCCCCGACCCCGTCGACCGGGGCGACCGCGACGCGGCCGCGGCGGCGGGGCCGGACGCGGAGGCGGGCGGCGAAAGCGACGACGAGGACGGCGCGGCCGGAGGCGGCGCGGACCCGCTCCCGGTGAAGCTGTTCGAGGGGTACGTCCCGGGGCGGATCGTCGCGCCACGGGGCGACGGCGGCTTCGGCTACGACCCGATCTTCGAACACGACGGCGAGACGTTCGCGGAGATGGACACCGACCGGAAGAACGCGGTGTCGCACCGCGGGCGGGCGTTGGAGAAGTTCGCGGAGTGGTACGCGGACCGCTGAGGCCCGCGAGTCGATCGGATCGAAATCTCGGTCAGATCCGAGACCGGCGACTCAGGCGGCGGCCGCGATCGCGTCGGTGAGGAGGTCGCAGCCGAGGTCGATCTCGCGCTCGGTGACGTCGAGCGGCGGGAGGATCCGGACGACCTCGTTGCCGCACGCGAGCGTCAGCAGGCCGCGGTCGAACGCGTGCTTCACGACCGCGTCGCGGCGCTCCTCGGTGTCGAACTCGACGGCGAGCAGCAGCCCCTTCCCGCGGACATCCTCGACGCCGTCGAGGGCGGCGTCGCGCATCGTCTCCTTGAACTGCCGCCCGCGGGTGACGGCGTTGTCCATGAGGTCCGCCTCCTCGATGGCGTCGAGCGTGAGCGCCCCCTGCGCGGAGGCGATCAGGTCGCCGGCCCCCCACGTCGACGAGAGGCGGCCGGTCTCCTCGGGGAACACGTCGCTCCGCGAGACCGTCGCCCCCACGCGGAGCCCCTTCGCGCTCGTGATCACGTCGGGGTCGTACGCGTAGTGGTCCGAGCCCCACATCTCGCCGGTGCGGCCGACGCCCGACTGGATCTCGTCGGCGATCAGCGTGATGTCGTGCTCGTCGGCGATCGCCGCGATCTCGTCGGTGAACGCGTCCGAGGGGAACCGGTAGCCGCCCTCGCCCTGGATCGGCTCCATGATCAGGTAGGCGACGTCGTCCGGGTGGACGTTCCCCCGCTTCGGATCGAGCTTCCGGCGGAGGCGGGAGACGCCGTCGGCGAAGAAGCCGCACGAGCAGGTCTCTGGCGAGCAGGTCCGGTCGTCGCAGTACGGGACGTCCATCACGCCGCTGACCTCCGGGAACTCGCGGCGGTAGACGGACTTCGAGCGGTTGAGCGAGAGCGCGCCGAGCGTCCGCCCGTGGAACGCTCCGTCGAAGGTGATCGCGTACTTCGCGCCATCCGAAGCGTCGTAGGCGATCTTGATGGCGTTCTCGACCGCCTCCGCCCCGGAGTTCGAGAGGAAGACGGTGTCCATGTCGTAGTGGCTCGTCAGGTCCGTCAGTCGGTCCATGAGCCCGGAGGCACCGGGGATCCCGTCGTCGGGAGCGGGGCCGCCAGCGGCGTAGAAGTCCTGTCCGGCGATCTTCAGCGGGTCGACGAGGTCGAACTCCGCGAGCCGGTCCATGATCAGCGGGTTGTTGTACCCGAGCGGCGCGGCGGCGACGTGGCTGGTGAAATCGAGGAGGACGTTGCCGTCGACGTCGGTACAGAACGGGCCCTCGGCCGGGGCGGTGCGGTCCCAGACGAACTCGTAGACGTAGGTGCTCGGCGCGGCGGACTCGTGGTGGTACTCGACCCACTCGCGAGCGCGCTCGCCCGGCAGGTCGTCGACCGCAGGCACGGCGGTGTCGCGATCCATGCGTCGCGGTGGCACGCGGACGAAATAAATCCGGGGCGGACGCGAGAACGTTGGAGAATTCTCCAACTCTCGTTCGCCCGGCGGCGTCCGCCACGACGACCGGACTCGGCGGCGCGGCGGCGCGGAGGTGAGATCGGTTCTGACGCGCCGTCAATCGTGGTATGGTACCTATCGCCAAGATGCGTCAGATTTTTATAGAATCGCAACCCTACTGTTAGACGAGTTCGAGGTGGTCAGCAATGCCCATGCTCGAGCCAGCGAACGCGTGGACGCAAGGACTCGACTTCCCGAGCAGACTGTTCGAATCCGGTAGCAACGACTACGAACTGTACGAGGAGGACGGCGAATTCGTCCTGTCGGTCGAGCTTCCGGGGTTCGACCCGTCGGAGATCACTGCCTCGTGGAACGACGGCGTGCTCAACGTCGCCGGTGAGCACGAGGACGAGAGCCGCGGAACGCGGCGCACGTACCACCGACGGTTCCGCTTCCCGAAGACGATCGACGAGGACGGCATCGAGGCCACGTACCGGAACGGCATCCTGAGCGTCCGGCTTCCGGTGACGGTCGAGAACGCCGTCAGCGGCACGGAGATCGAGATCGAGAGCTGACGCCGACGCGCTCGGTCTGAGACCCCCACGGTCTCCGTACCACCGTCGTGGCCGACCGGCTCCGGGCCGGTCGCGTCGACCCCGCACGTCTTTTAGTTCCGCGCGCGACGAACGACGCATGAACCGCGACGAGTTCGCCGCCAGCATCGACCACACCGTCCTCGGTCCGGAGACGACTTGGGCCGACGTGCGGACCGTCCTCGACGAGGCCGTGGCCCACGGGATGAACGCCTGTATCCCGCCGTGTTACGTCGCCGAGGCGGCCGAGTACGACGCCGAGCCCGAGGCGATCGCCACCGTGGTCGGCTTCCCCCACGGGCAGCACGACCCCGCGGTCAAGCGCGACGAGGCGGTCGCGGCGTGGGAGGACGGGGCGGACGAGATCGACCTCGTGATCAACGTCGGCCGGCTGAAGGCCGGCGACGACGGCGCGGTCGCGGACGAGCTCGCCGATGTCGTCGCGGCCGTGCCCGTCCCCGTGAAGGTGATAATCGAGACCGCCCTCCTCGACGACGCCGAGAAGCGCCGCGCGTGCGAGGCCGCGGTCGACGCGGACGCCGACATGGTGAAGACGTCTACGGGCTTCGCCGACGGCGGCGCGACCGTCCCCGACGTGGAGCTGATGAGCGAGTACCTGCCCGTGAAGGCCTCTGGCGGGGTCGGCTCCTACGACGAGGCGACGGCCATGCTCGACGCGGGCGCGGTGCGGATCGGCGCGTCCTCCGGCGTCGCCATCGTCGAGGGGCAACCGGGGAGCGAAGAGTAGACGCCCGCGTCGGAGGAGAGCCAGAAAGGGAGGCTACTCGTCCGCCGACGAGGACCGCCCGTCGCCGTCGGCGGCAAGCCCGTCACCGGAGAGCGACTCGTCGGCGTCGCCGGCGATCTCGCCTTCTATGTCGGTCCTCTCGTTGCCTCCGACCGCCTCGTCGCCCTCAGCCGCACCGACGCCGTCGGACTCCGCGGCCTCGATCTCCTCAGGGTCCACGTCGACCTCGAAGGCCGAGACCGACTCGGAGAGCGACTCGGCCTGTCCGCGGAGCCGGTCGGCGTTCTCCGCGATGGTGGCGACGGTCGCGGTCTGCTCCTCGGCGGCCGCGGACACCTGCTCGGAGCCGGCGGCGACCTCCCCGCTCACCTCGGCAACGTCCTCGACACCCTCGACCGCGCGCTGGGTCGACCGGGCCTGGTCCTCGGCCGCCTCGCTGATCTCCTGGACGCCGTGGTTCGTCTCCTCGACGGCGTCGACGACGGCTTCGAGCGACGACGAGGCCTCGCGGACGGTGTCAGCCCCCTCGTCGATCCGCTCATTCGTCTCGCGGATGTCCGCGACGGTCTCGTCGGTCTCGTCGCGGACCGTGGCGATCTGCGACTCGATCTCGGCGGCGGCCTCCTGCGTCTCCTCCGCGAGGTCCTTGACCTCGTCGGCGACCACCGCGAAGCCCTCGCCGGCCTCGCCGGCGCGGGCGGCCTCGATCGAGGCGTTGAGCGCGAGAATGTTCGTCTGCTCGGCCACGTCGGTGATGAACTCGACCACCTCGTCGATCTCGTCCATGCGCTCGTCGAGCGATTCCATCTGCTCGACCGCGGCGGCGGAGCGCGCCTCGATCGCGTCCATCTCGTCGAGCGCCTCCGAGGCGGCCTCGCGGCCGGTCTCGCCGCGCTCCGAGGCCGCCTGGGCGGTCTCCGCGACCGACGCGGCGGACGAGGCGACCTCCTCGATGCTCGCGGAGAGGTCGCTCATCTCGTCGCTCACCTCGTCGAGGCGCTCGTCCTGGCTGATCGCGCCGTCCGCGATCTCCTGTATCTGCTCGCTGACGGTCCCGCTCGCGGTCTCGACCTCGTCGGCGCCGGCCGCGAGCTCCGCGCTCGCCGAGTCGACCTCGCCGGCGAAGACCGCGACCCGCGCGGTGGTCCGCTCCAGCTGCGCCACCATGTCGTTGAACTCCTCGGCGATCTCGCGCATCGCCTCGCGGTCCGCGTCCGGGTCCATCCGACGCGTGAGGTCGCCGTCCGCGACAGCGCCCATCACCTCGCTGTAGTCGGCGGCGCGCGCCTCCAAGTCCCGCGTCACGGCCTCCGCCTCCTCACGGGCCGCCTCGGCCTCGTCGGCGGCGGTCTCCGCCTCAGCGATCCGGTTCCGGAGCGCGTCCCGCATCTCGCCGAAGCTCGTGAACAGGCGACCGATCTCGTCGATCCGCCCGGTCGACAGGTCGACGTCGAGGTCGCCCGACTCGATCCGCTCGGCGCGGCTGCGGAGCCGCGAGAGGGGGACCACCGTGCGGGTGCCGAGCACCGCGCCCACGACGCCCAGCGACGCGAGCGTGAGGAGGATGAGGAGCAGCACGGAGTTCCCCACGTCGTTGCGGACGGCGAAGGCCGTCGACTGGTCGACGCTCGTGACCGCCACCCAGTCGGTCTCGGGGACGGCGGCGTACGCGTGGACCTGCCCGTCGCCGATCTGGGTCGTGGTCGTGGCGTTGCCCTCGCGGATCGTCTCGATCCCGTCGGCGTGTGCCGCCTCGTCGACCGTGCCGTCGATGTCGAGGACGGTCTGCCCGGCGGCGTTGAGGATCATCGTCTCCTCGCCGGTGTCGCTGTTCTGGATGCGTTCGAGCTGCGGCTGGATGCGAGTGACCACGACGAGGTACCGGCCGTCGGCCCGGGGGACCGAACTGGCGAACGCCATCACCGGTCGGTCGTTGAGCACGGGGGACCGGTACGAGCGGTCCGACCGCCAGACGCGGTCGTCCTCGCCAACCCCCTCGGGGACGTCCGCGTCGCTCCACGGCGCGTCGAGGTCGCTCGGCGCGCGCCCCTCCAGGGGCCGCTCGGTGCTGGCGACGACGCGGTCTTGGCGCGCGTCGACGAGGTGGATGCTGACGATGTCCTCGGAGAGCAGCTGGTCTTTCAACAGCACGTACGCCGGCGCGCGCCGGTCGGACCGGAGCGCGTCGGCCGTCGACATTGATCTGGTCTGCGTGGTCATCCGCTCGGTCCACGAGCCGATCGCGTCGGCCTGGAGGCCGCCGGTCTCGGCGAGCTGCGTCGTCGCGTCCGTCTCCACCGTCTGTTCGGTCTGGAGGTAGGTGAACGCGCCCCCGGCGACGACGACGGCCGCGACCACGAGGAACGCCAGCGCGAACTTCGCGGCGTACCGGCGGCGCACCGCGTTCGGGAGGAGCCGCCCGACGGCGCGCACCGCGCGCTCGAACGAGTCCGGGCCCATCAGTTCACCGCCTCCGGGTCCGTCGGGACCGACAGCTCGCCGGCGACGATCCGCTCGCCGGAGTCGGCGATCGCGTCGCGCACGTCGTCGGGGATCACCGGCCCGAGCGTCGTGCCGTAGACGAGCGCGACGCCGTCCTCTGCGAGCCCGAGCGCCGTCGTGGAACCGGTGTCGAGGTCGTCGTCTATCGTCTCCTCGACGGCATCGTACACCGCGGTGCCGACGCGCTTCACCATCGACGCCAGAATCACGTCCGCGTACCGCGGATTGCTCCGTGACTGGTCGGAGTCGACGCCGATCGCGTACCGGCCGTACTCCTGGGCCGCCTGGAACACGCCGAGCCCGCTGCCGCCGGCCGCGTGGTACACCACGTCGGCCCCCTGTTCGAACATCTCCGCGGCGGCGGCGTAGCCGCCCTCGGGGTCGTCGAACGCGCCGAGGTAGGTGGACAGCACCGACACGTCCGCGGTCGCGTAGTCGACGCCGGCGCGGTAGCCGGCCTCGAACTTACGAACGAGCGGCGAGTCGACGCCGCCCACGTAGCCGACGGTCCGCTCGTCGGGAACGGTCGCCCCCGCGCCGACAGACACGTCGCGGGCGGTCACCAACCCGGCGAGGTGGCCGGCCTGGAACGACCCCTCGTGCTCGCGGAACACGTAGCTCGCCACGTTATCGCTGTCGACGACGGAGTCGACGATGGCGTACTGCTGGTCGGGGTGCTCGCCAGCGACAGTCGAGAGCGCGTCCGCTTGGAGGAATCCGATACAGCAGATCAGGTCGTACGCGGGATCGCTCGACGCCGAGAGGGCGGACTGTGTGGTCTCGAATTCGGGAATCGACGTCGGCTCCTCGTTCGCGAACGCCACGTCGTAATCGAGCCGCGCGCGCTGGATACCCCTGTTCGCCGCGTCGTTGAACGACCGGTCGTCGAGGCCACCGAGCGCGTAGATCATCCCGACCGTCGCGCCGGCGTCGGCCGCGTCGCTGATTGTGTCGCCGCCGGCTGCGTCGCCGCCAGCTCCGTCGTCACTACCCCCGTCGTCCATCGATGCGGTCCCCCGCGGATCCGCACCCAGACACCCCGCGACGGCGGCCGCCGTTCCCGTTCCTAGGGAGACGGCGAACCGCCGGCGTGAGGTCGTAATACGCCTCTCTTTGGTCATCGAATCGGATTGAACGGACGAGTCACAAAACCCCTGTGGGGGAATTATCACTACCAATAGTAAAAATTTGTGAGCGCATCTCACGCACGGCCGTCACCGTTCCCCGAGCCTGAGAATCCGACTGGTCGGATTTATAACTCGAGCGCGTACGCAAGTGTATGAGTCATCAACAGGGATCGTCTCGGTTCGACCTCGACGCGGCGTTCAAGACGTTCGGCGCCGTCGGAATCGCCATCTCCGTCGCCCTCGTCCTCGCCGTGTTCGCGCTGACCGACCCGTTCGGCGAGTACGTCACCGCGTCGCCCGCCCTCTTCGGCACCGTGCTCTCGGGCGTGCTCGTCGTCGCGGTCGGCTACACGACGTACGCGCTCCGCCGGCGCTGACCGGGCACGGTCCGGCGCCGACCGGCGATACCGCCGGGAGACATAAACCGCTCGCGGGCGGACAGATTCGTATGACTGACGACCCGAGCGACACGGCGGTGGAGCGCTTCCTCGACCGAGCCGAGAGCGCGCTCGACAGCTACGATCAGGGGTACGCCGACGCGGACGCGACGCTGGCGACGCTCCGCACCCACGTCGACGAGCTGGCGGCGGGCGTCGAGGAGTCCGCCGCGGAGGACTCCGAGGACGACGGTTCCGACGACGAGAACGATTCTGCCGCGTGAGAGTGAGCCCGTGAAGGGCCGGGCTCGAAGTGGGAGGCGCCCGGCTACGGATGCGCACCGATCAGCTCTCTGACGCGGCCCACGTACTCAGCGAAGGCGGCGTCGCCGCGCTCGCGCGGGCGCTCGACGTCGACGTCGACGACCTCCCGGACCCGGCCGGGCTCCGCGGCCATCACCACGATCCGATCGGCGAGCGTCACCGCCTCCGCCACGTCGTGCGTGACGAAGAGGACGGTCTTCCCCGTCGAGGCCCACACGTCGAGCAGCTCCCGCTGGAGCATCTCGCGGGTCTGTGCGTCCACCGCGCCGAACGGTTCGTCCATCAGCAGCAGGTCCGGGTCCACCGCGAGCGCCCGCGCGATGGCGACGCGCTGTTTCATTCCGCCCGACAGCGACTTCGGGTAAGCGTCCCGGAACTCCGTCAGGCCGACGAGGTCCAGCATCTCGTCGACCCGTCGGTCGCGCTCGGCGGCGGGCCGGTCGCTCCGTTCGAGCCCGAACCCGACGTTCTCCTCGACGGTCAGCCACGGGAACAGGTGGTACTCCTGGAACACCACGCCCATGTCCGTCGTCGGGGCCGTGACCTCGGTGCCGTCGAGCAGGACCCGGCCGTCCGTCGCCTCGGTCAGCCCGGCCACGACCCGGAAGAGCGTCGTCTTCCCGCAGCCGGACGGCCCGACGAGGCAGACGAACTCGCCGTCCGCGACCGAGAAGAACACGTCGTCGAGCGCGCGCACCGGGTCGCCGTCGCCGTCGGCCGCGTACGTCTTTCCGACGCCGTCGAGGGCGACGCTCGCCACCGCAGGAGAGCGGGGTGCGCCGGGGGGACCGGCGGTTTTGGCGTCACCCGCGGTCCCGTCTTCGTTCACGCCCGCCACGTTAACACCCTCCGTTCGACCGCACGGAACGCGACGTCGACGAGCAGGAACATCAGGCTCAACACCAGAATGTACGCGATCGCTTTACTGGTGCGCAGGTTGTTGCTGGCGCGGATGATCTCGCGGCCGACCCCGGGGACGCCGAATATCTCCGAGGCGACGACGAGCATCCAACACCGGCCGAGTCCGGTCCGGATCCCGGTCATGATCCCCGGCATCGAGGCCGGCAACACGATCGACCGGACCGCGTCGAGGTCGCTGCGGACCCCGAGCGTCCGACCCACATCGAGCAGGTCTTCGGGGACGCCCTCCACCGCCCCGTACGCCGCGTAGAAGTTGATCCAGAACGCGCCGATGGCGATGATGAACGCCGCGCCGGCGTCGTTGATCCCGAACCACGCGATCGCGAAGCTGATCAGCGCGAGCGGCGGCACGGGGCGCAGTGTCCGGACGAGCGGCGCGGTCAGGTCGTCCAACACCCGGCTCCAGGCGAACGCGACTCCCGCGGCGACGCCGAGCCCGGTCCCGACGGCGGTGCCCGGGATCCAGTGACGGACGCTCTGCGAGAGCGCCGCGGTCATGTCGCCCGACGCGAGTTCGCCGGCGAACGCCTCGCCGACGGCGATTGGCGAGGGGAGGACGAACGGGTCCTGCGTGAGCGAGGCGGCGTGCCAGATCAGGAGGAACGCCGCGACGCCGACCGCCCCGCGACGCAGGCGTCGGCCGTCGCCGAGCCCGACGCTCGCGAACCCCTCGTCCCCGCCGACGCGCGATCCGGTTTCGGTCGCCATCAGAGCGAGTCGTACACCTCGAGGTCGAATATCGCGTCGGTCGACAGCTGCTCGTCGATCTGGTCGTTCCCGGCCGCGAACTCGGAGAACACCTGCGTCGCCTCCGTGATCTCGCTGGGGTCGGTAATGAAGTTCGACAGCGGCGAGTCGAGCGCCTTCCGCGCGCGGTCGACCGGCATCCCGATCCCCTCCTCGACGTGGCCGGCGGTCGCGTCGGGGTTCTCCTCGATGAAGTCGGTCGCCCGGACGTGCTGTTCGAGGAACTGCGCCGCGATCGGGGAGTCCCGGACCTCGTCGCTCATCAGGGTGACCGCGGCGGGCTGGCCGGGGAGGACGTCTGCGGCGGTCCGCAGCATCGTCACCGACGACTCCTCCGCCTGCGCGATGGTCGGGACCGGCTCCATGATCGAGGTGCCGTCGATCTCGTCGTTGGCGATCGCCTGCCAGACGGAGCTCGCGCCGCTGATCTCGATGATCTCCACGCTGTCGTTCGCGGCGGGGTCGACGCCCACGTCGCGGAGCCAGTAGCGGAGCAGCACGTCAGGGACGCTCCCCTGCGGGAACGTGCCGAAGGTGAACGGCTCGCCCTGCTCTTCGGCCCACGTCGCGAACGCGTCGGCGCCCTGCTGTTCGAACGTCTCGTGGAACGAGGACTCGGCCATGATCCCCATCGGCTCCCGGATGTTCGCCGCGGTCACCTGCGCAGCGATGCCCCGGTCGATCGCGATCATCGCGGGCACGATCCCGAACATCGCGACGTCGATGTCGCTGCCGCCGAGCGCCTGAACGATGTCGGGGCCGTTACCGAACTCCTGGCCGGTGACCTCGGCGTCGATCTCGGAGAAGTACCCCTCGCCCTCCATCACGTACCACTGGAGGTCGGGGTAAATCGGCATGTGCGCGACCGTCAGTTCGTCGAGGCCGCCGCCGGAGCCGCCGAGGCAGCCGGCGAGTCCGACCGTCGCAGTTCCGCCCGCCGCCGCGAGGAACGACCGCCGCGACGCTGTCCGCGTTAGTTCGTACATACCTGTCAAAGTGGTCCCGCGGGCAACACCCTCGCGTCACCAGCAACCGAAGCGTGTTCCGGTGACGCAGTCGACAAACGGCATCGGCCGATTTAGCGGTTCAGAGCGTTTCTAGGACAGATAAGAAGATCGAGGCTCGTCACCGAATGGCGCAAATATTGCTGCCGCGGTCCGCAGAGTCGTTCCGACGAGCGATCACGAGCGCCGGGTCAGGGTCGTTCCGCCGCGTCCTCGTCGAACAGCCCCAGGTCCTCGGCGACGAGGTCGGCGAGCCGATCTTTGATCGCCGGGTTGACCTCCGCGACGGACTCGCCGCCATGTTTCTCCGCGTTGTGTCTCTCGAGCGCGTCCGCGAGGTCGTCGAGCGGCACGCGGGTCTCCGTCTCGCACTCGTCGCACACGATCGGGACGGACAGCTCTTCGGTGGACATTACCCCGATGATCGCCCGTGTCGGATATATGCCTTCGGGCGTCGGCGCGTCCGCCGGCAACTCTCGACCGAACACCTTCGGGCGGACCGTCGCCGTCCGCGACCCCCGCCGCGACGAACCGTCACCGTCTACTGCCCCCACCGCGACGCTCCGGCATGTACGTTCTCGTGACGGGGGCCGCCGGCGGGATCGGCGGGAGCGTCGCGCGCACGCTGGCGGCCGCCGGCCACGACGTCCTCGGCGTCGACCGCGACGCGGAGGGGCTCGCGCGGTTGCCGGACGCAGTCGAGACCGCGGTCGTCGACCTCCGGGACGAGGCGGCCGTCCGCGACCTGCTCGCGGACCGCCCGCTCGACGCGCTCGTCTCCTGCGTCGGCGGGTACGAGATCGCGGCGGTCGAGGACACCTCGGCGGCGGCGTTCCGCCGACAGGTGGAGACGAACCTGACCGCGGTCCACGTCACCGTGGCCGCGGCGCTCCCGACGCTCCGCGAGCGCGGCGGCCGAGTCGTGGTCGTCGGCTCCATGGTCGGCTCGGTTGCGTTGTCGTACCACGGCGCGTACAGCGCCGCAAAGGCCGGGCTCGACGGGTACGTCGACGCACTCCGCAGGGAGGTCGGCCACCGCGGAGTCGACGTGGCGCTGGTCGAACCCGGTCCCGTCCCGACCGGCTTCAACGAGCGGGCCGCCGCGGCGGTCGAGGGCGCGGGCGGCGAGGGGCCATACGCCGACGCATACCGCGAGTTCGAGGGGTACTCGCCGGCCGCCACGGACATCGAGTCGGTCGTCGAGCGCGTGGTGGCGGCGGCCACCGACGACCGGCCGCGGACGCGCTACCGGGTGAGCCGCCGGGCGCGGTGGCTGCCGCGGCTCGCGCGCGTTTTGCCCGACCGGATCTACGACCGGCTCGTCCGCGCCGGCCTGCCGGGCGGCGTCCTGTGGCGGCTGCTCCATCGGTGAGGAGTCCGGCGGCCGAGAGAACGCTGGCCGGCCTCAGTCGTCCGCGGCCCCGGAAGAGGACTCCTCCGCGTCGTCCGCGGGCACCGATTCGGACGATCCGGGCTCCGTCCGGTCCGGCTCGGTACCCTCCGGTCCGGCACCGTCCGAGTCGGCGGCGTCCGCGTCGGTCGCTCCCGTCTCGGCGTGGAACTCCTCCGGCGAGGCGTCGATCCGCTCAAACTCGCCGAAGTCGCGCTCGTGGTGCCGGATCATCTGCTCGACGATCCACGCGCTGTCCCGCTCGGAGTACCCCCACTCGGCGTCCGCGTCGGCCACCTCGAACCGGTCGTCCGTGGCGAGCGCGGCGTACAGGTGGTAGAAGCCGAGGACGACGTCGCCGAAGTCCCGGGCCTCGCCGCCGATCTCGCGGCGCTTCTCCGCGAGCTCCTCGCGGCCCGCGTCGGTGAGCGCGAAGTACTTGCGGTCGGGCTCCTCCTCGCGCTCGACGCGCTCGGCGACGCCCTCCTCCTCGAACTTGTAGAGGATCGGGTAGACGGAGCCGTAGGAGGGCTCCCAGTGGCCGCCGCTGATCTCGGTTATCTCGCCGAGCAGCTCGTACCCGTATCGCGGGCGTTCGTCGAGCAGCTCCAAGACGAGATACGATATCAGTCCTTTCGGCGGGCCGCTTTTCCGCATTGTCTCGGCTTTTCGCGGTCGCGTCGAAAGGGTTTCGATCACGGCGACACCGGCAGGACTGCCCGCGACCCCGCCCTCGATTTCCGCTTCCCGGGACGACCCGCAAACCCCTAAGTCGCGGGGCTCCAACCCGAGGTATGGTCGAGGCTCCACAGACCGCCGAAGGGTGGTTCTCGCTTCACGACTTCCGCTCGATCGACTGGGACGCCTGGCGCGACGCGCCCGAGTCCGAGCGACGGCGGGCGATCGAGGAGGGCGAGGCCTTCCTGAAACACCACGAGCTGATCGCCGACGCCGAGGACGGGGAGTCGGCGCTGTTCTCCGTGCTGGGACACAAGGCGGACTTCCTCTGTCTTCACTTCCGCCCGTCGCTCGACGACCTCTCCGCGATCGAGCGCCGGTTCGAGGACACCGCGCTCGCGAAGTTCACCGAGCGCGAGACCTCCTGCGTCTCCGTCACCGAGGTGTCGGGGTACGTCTCGGACGACTACTTTGAGGAGGGCGCCGACGCCGTCGACGACGGGCTGCGCCGCTACATCGAGGGGAAGCTGAAGCCCGAGATCCCCGACGACGAGTACGTCAGCTTCTACCCGATGAGCAAGCGCCGCGGCGAGGAGCACAACTGGTACGACCTCGATTTCGAGGAGCGCGCCGACCTGATGGCGGGCCACGGCGAGGTCGGCAAGGAGTACGCGGGGAAGATCAAGCAGGTGATCGCCTCCTCCGTCGGCTTCGACGACCACGAGTGGGGCGTCACGCTGTTCGGCGCGGACCCGACCGACATCAAGGACATCGTCTACGAGATGCGGTTCGATCCGGCCTCCTCGCGCTACGGCGAGTTCGGCGACTTCTACGTCGGCCGTCGGTTCCCGCCGCACGACCTCGACGCCTTCCTCGCGGGCGAGACGGTGCCGACCGGCCGCGTCCCGGGGCAGGACAGCGCCGGTCACCCCCACGGGGAGGAGAGCGCCCACGGCGAGGGCGGTCACCACGGCGACGACGGCCACGGCCGCGGCGAGGGCCACGAGCGCTCGGGTGCGGGCGGCGGCTCCGCCCACGGCGACCACCCACACGGCGAGGACGGCGGCAGCGAGGGCGACCACCCCCATGGCGGCGAGGAGGCCGGCGACGGAACCTCGGACGAGGAGATCCGCGGCGAGCTCGCCGACCTCGATATCTACGCCGGGACGCCCCACGGCGAGGACGTGTACGCCACGGTGCTGTACAGCGAGGCCGACGTGGACGAGCTGTTCGACGAGGTCGAGGGGCTCCGCGGCAACTTCGACCACTACGGCACGCACGTCAAGACGGCGGTGTACGAGGGGCGCCACACCGACCGCGCTGCCGTCGTCTCCATCTGGGACACCGCGTCGGCGGCCGAGACCGCGGGCGGCTTCCTCTCGGAGCTGCCCGACATCGTCGCCCGCGCCGGCGAGGAGTCCGGCTTCGGCACGATGGGAATGTTCTACACCGTCAAGCCGGACTACCAGACGGAGTTCGTCGAGACCTTCGACGACGTCGGCGACCTGCTCGCCGAGATGGACGGCCACGTCGAGACGGACCTGATGGTGAACACCGAAGACGAGAACGACATGTTCATCGCCAGCCAGTGGAACGCGAAGGAGGACGCGATGGGCTTCTTCCGCTCCGACGAGTTCTCCGAGACCGTCCAGTGGGGCCGCGACGTGCTCGCTGACCGCCCGCGCCACGTCTTCTTAGCGTAGACCGGTTGACCGCTCGGCAGAGACCGGTCGACCGTCGCCGTCCGCCCGCCGCCCGACCCCCCTCCGCCGACCGCCGGGTTTTAGGTGTCGTTGCGGCGAACGACCGGCCATGTTCGACACCATCGTGGTCGCGACCGACGGCTCTGACAGCGTTCGGCGGGCCGTCTCGGTCGCGGTCGACGTGGCGGCGCGGTTCGACGCCGAGGTCCACGCGGTGTACGTCGTCGACGCCGGCGAAGTGGAGTCGTCGCCCGACACGGTCCGCGAGGACCTCCGCGACGCACTCGACGACGAGGGACGCGACGCCCTCGACCGCGTGTCCGGCGCGGCGCACGACCGCGACGCCGCCCTCGACGTGACGATCGAGGTCCGCGAGGGGCGGCCGGCCTCGGAGATCGGCACGTACGCCCGATCGGTCGACGCCGACCTCGTCGCGATGGGCACCCGCGGCCGCCACGGCGAGAACCGCTTCCTCATCGGCTCCGTCGCGGAGCGTGTCGTCCGGACCTGCCCGGTCCCGGTGTTGACGGTGCGGCAGCTGACCGAGGAGGACCCGCAGCGGACGACGATCTGAGCGCCCGCGAGAGCGGCGGAGTTTTCCGGCTGCCGCCCGGCACGACGGTATGGACGACGACCTCATCGAGACGGGGGACGCCCCCCGATCGCGGTACACGAAGCTGCCGGGGAAGGGGTTCTTCTACCCGGACTCGCTGGACGACGAGCGCGCGGAGCGGCGAGCGCGGGAGACGATCGAGGGGAGCGAGGCGGTCGTGATCGCCGACGGCGACGCCGACGGCCTCGCCTGCGCCGCGATGATCCGGGAGGCGTACGGCGCCGCCCTGGACGTCGCGCCCTTCGAGGACGCCATCGCGGCCCGGCTGGAGGACGAGGGCGAGAGCGACGAGGCGGCCGAGACCGCGGGCGACGAGGCGGCCGACGAGGACCCGCTCGACGACGCCCACGCGCAGTCTCCGGTCGGGCTGCTCTCCGCGGGCCCGTACTCGATCGACACCGCGCTCGAACGCGTCGCCGCGCACGCCGACGACGGCATCGACCTGTTCGTCTGCGACCTCTGTCCCGACGACTACGAGTGGATCGCGGAGCCGCTCGAAGAGCTGGCGGACTCGACCGACGCGATCCGCTGGTTCGACCACCATCAGTGGGACGACGAGACCGCGAGCGCGGTCCGCGAGGCCGGCGTCGACCTCGTCGTCGGCGAGTCGGACGAGGAGTGTACCGCCGACGTGACGCTCCGCTCGCTGGACCACGCGTTCGACGACCGCTGGGCCGAGCTCGCCGCGGTCACGCGCGACCACGACCTCTGGCTCAAAGAGGACCCGCGCTCGGACGACCTCGCGGACTACTCCTACTGGGCGGGCGCCGAGGAGTACGCCGCCGTCGTCGGCGCGTACGGCGTCGACCTCCCCGAGGCGGTCCGGTCTTTCGTCTCGGAGCGCCGGGTCGAGAAGGAGGCGCGCATCGACCTCGCGGTCGACCGCGCGGTCACCCACGAGGTCGGCGACTGGCGCGTCGCGGTCACCTACGGCCGCTGCTCGCAGAACGAGGTCGCGGAGCGGCTCCGCGAGGCTGGCGCGGACGCCGCCGTGATCGTCAAGCCCGCGGGGTCGGCCTCGATCCGCGGCTCCGACGACTTCCGCCACGCCCACGAGGTCGCCGGGCGCGTGAACGGCGGCGGGCACCCGCAGGCGGCGGGCTGTAAGCCCGACATCTACGACGACATGCTGGACTACGCCCACCACTGGAGCACCGAGGGACAGGCGTGTCAGCGGGTCATCCTCGCGGCGTTCGAGGCCGTCGCCGAGGAGGTCGCGTCCGAGGAGCGCGACGCCCAAGAGGCCGAAGCGGCCGAGTAGGCCGATGGCCGATGTCTTCGTGGCCGGGGAGACGCTCGTCGACTTCGTGCCCGACCCCGGCGAGACGCCGGGCGAGGTGGACGGGTACGCCCACCGCCCCGGCGGCGCGCCAGCCAACGTCGCGGTGGGGCTCGCCCGGCTCGGCCCGCCGCCCGCGTTCTGGACGCGCCTCGGCGACGACGCGTTCGGCGCGTTCCTCGCCGAGAGGCTCGCGGACGAAGGGATCCCCGAGACCTACGTCGAGCGTGTCGCGGGGAAGACGACGCTCGCGGTAGTGTCGCCGCCCGGCGAAGACGGGCCGCGGTTCTCCTTCTACGGGCCCCGCGAGGCGACGTTTGGGTTCGACCCGAACGCGGTGCCGACCGAGGCGCTGCGGGACGACGGCGCCGCGGCGTCACCGGCGGGAACGAGCGGGCCGCCGTGGGTCCACCTCGGCGGCGTGGTGCTGACGCACCCGCGGGGGCGGGCGGCAACCCGCGAGATCCTCGCGGCGGCGGCCGCCGCCGACTGCCTGGTGTCGTTCGACGTGAACTACCGCCCCGACCTCGTCCCGGACGACGCGACGGAGTCGGCGTCGGCCGCGGTCCGCGAAGCGGTCGCCGAGAGCGACGTCGTGCTGTGTAGCGACGAGGACGTCGCGGCGGCCGGGCTGTCGACGAACGAGGGGGAAGAGTTGGCCCGTGACCTGCTCGGGTTCGGCCCCCACACCGCCGTCGTCACGCTGGGGAGCGACGGCGCGCTGGCGGTCAGTACCGACGACGCGCCGTGGGGCGCCGCGACGGTTCGGCACGAGGGATACCCGGTGGAGGCCGTCGACGCGACCGGCGCGGGCGACGCGTTTGCCGCGGGGCTGCTCTCGCGGCTCGCCGGAGGATCCGGAGCCGACCGCGAGGGAGAGCCGCTCCGCGACGCGCTCGCGTTCGGGAACGCGACCGCCGCGCTGTCGGTCCGGTCGGTGGGCGGCATGGGATCGCTGCCGTCGCGCGACGAGGTGGCGGCGTTCCTCGCGGAGCGGGAGTGAGAAAACGGCGGGGTCGAAGAGCGCCGCGCCGCCTACGAGGCGGACGGCGACATCTCGATGTTGAGGCTCTTCTGGACGAGCTGGGTGAACGCCATCGAGCACAGGAAGTACCAGAGGATCCACATCTGGATCGGGCCGACGATCCCTGTGTCCCACGTGACGGTGCCCGCGAGCGGGACAACGAGCTCCTGGGCGGCGACGGCCGGGTACGCGGCCTCCGAGCCGCGGTAGCCGATCACCCAGAACATCCAGAGGAACGCGGGGATGGTGAGGAACATGATCCACACCATCGGGCGGAACTGCTCTTTGAACATGCCGAGCTGGTCGCCCATCGCCTCCATCTGCTCCTCCTGGATCTCGTCGAGCGCCTCGTCGTCGTCACGCTCCTCCGCCGCCTTCCGGCGCTCCTGGATGTCCTTCATCCGCTCCTGGTACGCGCCCATCTTCTCCATGTCCATGAGCCCGGCGCGCAGGAGCGTCGAGTACAGCCCGGTGCCGAGCGCGATGACCATGATCACCACGTAGAACGGGACGACGTTCAGGAGGGGGCCGAGGACGACGTCTATCCCGCCGGCGATGGCGTTCCGGACCGGGCCGACCGCGTAGCCGACGAACGCGCCGAGCGTCGCCACGCCGGCGAGCTTGTCCCACTTCGACCAGGTGGTCGTCTCCGGCGTCTCCACGTCGCTACCGCCCGAGTCGTCCTCCATCCCGGCCTCGATCTCGTCGCGGTCGGCCAGCGCGAACCCCTCGTCGCCGTCGACGAGGATCTCCTTCTCGATGAGCCGGCCCCACTGCCCGCTGGTTATCTTGTCGCGGACGTCGACCCAGCGCACCTCGCCGCCGCTGGCGTTGTCGAGGACCACTTGGATGGCGTCCCGCATCTCGCCGTCCTCCCGGACAAGCGAGCGGACTCGCCGTTCGACTTTACTCATTAGCGACTGGTTAGCGGTCGACGGTTAAGAACCTTGTAGGATCGTCGCTCGGCGACGACGGGGATCGATCCGTGGCGGCGTCGCGGATCGGTTCGCGGCGGCGATGCCGATCAGTTCTCGACGACGTCGCGGATCCGGTCGAAGACCTCGTCTGGGGTCGCCTCGCCGTCGACCTCGACGAGCACGCCCTCGTCGCGGAAGTGGTCGACCACGGGCTCGGTGTTCTCGTAGAACACCTCGAGGCGCTCGCGGGCCGTCTCCTCGGTGTCGTCCTCGCGCTGGACCAGTTCGCCGCCGCACTCGTCGCAGACCCCGGGTTCTTCGGGCGGCTGGAAGTCGACGTGGAAGTTCGCGCCGCAGTCGTCGCAGACCCGGCGGCCGGTGAGCCGGTCGACGAGCACCTCCTCGTCGACGTCGAGGAGGATCACGGCGTCGAGGACCGTAATCGAAGAGAGGAACTCCGCCTGCTCGAGGTTGCGCGGGTAGCCGTCCAGCACGAACCCGTCGGCATCGTCGAGCGCGGCCTCAACGATCTCGTTGACGACCGGGTTGGGGACCAGCTCGCCGGCGTCCATGAACGACTTCGGCGTCCCGTACTCCGTCTCCATTTCCTTGTTCGCGCGGAGCGCGTCGCCCGTCGTGACGTGCTCGACGCCGTACTCGTCGGCCAGCTTCGCGCTCTGCGTGCCCTTCCCGGCTCCGGGGGCCCCCAACAGCAGGATTCGGTGACTCATATCGGAGCGGTCGCGGGCCGCGCGTAAAGGCTTGAAGATTCCGGCCAACCCTACTCGTCGCCGTCGGCCGCGGCGGACTCCTCCGTCGCCTCGTCGTCGGCGTGGAGCCGGAGCCCCATCTCCAGCTCGAAGCTCTCGGCGTCTGAGGTCTCGAAGCCGATCTTCTTGTACAGTGAGACGGCGGCGCGGTTCCACCGCTCGACGGTGAGCCACACCTTCCGGACCCCGTTCGCCTGCCCGTGGCCGAGCAGGCCGCGGATGAGGTTCGTCCCGATCCCGGCGCGCTGGTACTCCTGGTGGACGAAGATCGCCAGCTCGTAGGCGTCGCCGTCGGGGACGAGCGTCGCGTGCCCGGCCGCGTCGTCGCCGCACCAAGCGATCACGTTGTAGCAGTCGTCGGCGAGGATCGCGTCGAGCCACTCGCGGATGCGCTTTTCGCCGCCCGGCGGGATCCCCTGCGCGCGGTCGGCCGGGTCGAAGGTGTCGTACATCACCACGAGCGTCTCGTGGTCGGCCTCCGTCCCCTCGTACGGACGGATCTCGATCTCGCGGTCCTCGCGGTCGGTGAACGCGGTCGGCGGCGGCGGGAACTCGTCCGCCACCGCGTCAGGGTAACGTCGGTCGCTCATCTGACCAGCGTGACCGACGTCTTCGCATTCAACAGGACGAACTCCGCGATCGGCCCGATCGTGATCTTCCCCATCGGGCTCGTGTGTCCGCCGCCGAGGACGATCTCCTCGAACGCCTCGGTCTCGGCGATCTCCACCAGTCGGCTGCCAGGGTCGCCCTCGACGCGCCGCACCTCGGCGCCGATCCCCGCCTCGTCGACGGCCGCCTCGGCGCGGTCGGCGACCGTCTCCGAGGCGACCGACGAGTCGTCGTTGTCCACAACGGCGATCGTCAGGTCGTCGTTCGCGACCGCCGCCCGCTCGACCGTCCGGTCGAGCGCGCGGAACGAGTCGTCGCTGCCGCCGATCCCGCAGAGCACCTTCATGTGCCACCCCTCCACGCGACGATACAAAAGTGGATCTCCGAGCGGGCGGCCACCAACAAGTCTTTTGTTCGCCCGTGGGGTTTCAGACGTATGAGCGATCACACCGATCCGCCGACCGACCCGGCCGGTGGATCGGACGACCCCGCCGCGGACCGAGCACCGCCCGAAGAGGGCGGACCGGACGGGGACGGACCGGCCGACGCCCCCCGGGGTGACGACGCGACCGAGGAGCCGACGACCACGGATCCGGACGCGACCGACGGCGAGGAGCGGTCCGCGGCCGATTCAGACCAGACCGCGACCGGCGATGAGGAGCGGTCTGCGGCCGACGATGATGTCCCCCGAGACGTCCAAAAGTACGAGCGGTTCCAGAAGATGGACGGGGCGCGCTACGAGCGCGTCAACGAGTTCCTCCGCGACCGGACGTACATCACGGCCCGCGAGTGGGCGATCGCGCGGCTCTGCGCCGACTTCCGCACCGAGACCGGCGTCGAAATGACGAAGATCGGCGAGAACCTCCCCGAGCTCGTCCCGTTCATGACGGACACGTACACGCCGCAGGCGGTCAATCAGGCGCGCTACTCCTTCGAGGAGAAGGTGACGAAGGCGGGCGCAACGTTCCTCTACGGCGCGATGTCCGGGTTCTTCACCGCCGAGGACTTAGACGAGATGATGTACGAGGTGACGGAGGTCGCGAAGTTCCTCTTGGAGGTCGAGGGCGTCGACCTCGCGGTCGCCGACGAGCTGGAGGCCGAAGACAAGATCAGCGAGGTGATGCGCGACGTGCGGGCCTCCTCCGCGGACCTCCGCGGCGAGGAGGTCAGGTGCCCCGAGTGCGGTCACGTCCACGAGCCGACGGAAGAGTGACAATGAACCGTTTCCCGGGGGCGATCGAGGCGACGCCGGACCCGACGCTTGTCGTCGATGGCGACGGCGTCGTCCACGCCGGGACGCCGAGCGTCGAGTCGGTGTTCGGGCTCGACCCGGCGGAGCTTGCGGGCCGGTCGATCGACGAGGTGTTCGAGGATCCGACCGAGCTGGACTGGGGGAGCGCCCCGTCGATGGCGCCCTTCGAGGGCGGCGAAAGCGACGATCGCGACGGCGAGGAGGCCGACCGGACCGACGAACCGGAAGGCGCGGCGGGGTCCGGGCTCCGGCACGACGTCGCGGCGCTGATCGAGACGACGCGGGCCGGCGAGGCGCGGTCGCTGGCCGACGGGTTCGAGCTGGCCGTGCGCCGCGGCGACGACGTCCTCGTGCCGGTGCGGGTCAGCGTCGGGCCGTTCGAGCTCGACGGCGATCCGTACGCGGTCGTCACGGCGATAGACGTTTCGAACGAGCGGACGCGAAGGCTAGCGCTCCAGCGCCGCACGGAGACGCTCGAATCCCTCCACGAGGCGACCCGGGAGCTGCTGAAGACGACCGACAAGCGGGCGGCCGCCGAGGCGGCGGTGTCGTACGTCGAAGACGTGTTAGGCCACCCGCTCGCCGCGATCTGGCTCCACAACGAGGATGGGGACGCCCTCGAACCGGTCGTCTGGACCGACAGCGCCGAGGCGGTCGTCGGGGACCATCCGACGTTCACGGCCGACGGGTCGAGCATCACCTGGGACGTCTTCGAGAGCGGCGAGCCGACGTACGTGGCGGACGTCCACGACGAGCCCGACCGGTACAGCGACGACGCGGCGATCCGGAGCGAGCTCGTCGTCCCGCTGGGCCGCTACGGAGTGTTGAACGTCGGCGCCACGACCGCCGAAGCCTTCGACGACTCGGACCTGGCGATCGCGCGCATCTGGGCGGCGACGGTGACGATGGTGCTCGTCCGGATCGAGCGGGAGCGCCAACTCAAGCGCCGCGAGGCGGAGGTGTCGCGCGAGCGCGACCGGTTGGAGGAGTTCGCCAGCCTCGTCTCGCACGACCTGCGCAGCCCGCTCAACGTCGCCGCCGGGAACCTCGAGATCGTCACCGACCGGCTCGCCGAGGAGTCGATAGACGCCGCGGAGCTGAAGGCGGTGAAGCGCTCGCTGGACCGGATGGACGCGCTCATCGAAGACCTGCTCGCGCTGGCGCGGCAGGGCGCGGGCATCGACGAGACGGAGCCCGTGGCCCTGGCCGACCTCGCCGCCCAGTGCTGGACGACCGTCGACACCGAGTCGGCGACCCTGTCGGTCGAGACGGAGACCGTCGTCGCCGCGGACCGCAGCCGCCTCCGGCAGGCGCTGGAGAACCTCTTCGGCAACGCGGTCGAGCACGCGGGCCCCGACGTCGCGGTCGCGATCGGCGCGCTCGACGACGGCGACGGGTTCTACGTCGCGGACGACGGCCCGGGGGTCGATCCGGCGCGGCGCGACGAGGTGTTCGAGGCGGGGATGACGACCGATCCGGAGGGCACCGGCTTCGGACTGAAGATCGTCGCCGAGGTCGCGGAGGCGCACGGGTGGACGGTCGCGCTCGTCGAGAGCGAGGGCGGCGGCGCGCGGTTCGAGTTCCGCGGCGTCGACCTCGACCCGAGCGACGCGAGCGACGAGTAGGCGGGCGAGGGGCGACCACGCGCCGAGCGCCCCGTCAGTCGTCGGCGGTCGCCGCGCTCGCCGGGTCCAGTCCGTCGCCGTGGTCGGGGACCGTACCGTCGTCGTTCCAGCCGCGGAGCGCGTAGTACTCCGACAGCGCCGCGTCGAACCCTTCGATCGCGTCGGCGTACGGGAGGGTGTCGTCGCGCCGGTCGAAGCCGCGGGCGTTGTTGAACGCGCGCTCCAACTCGACGACTCGGGCGCCGAGCGCCTGGAGGTCGTCGTAGTCGGCGTCGAGGAGGGCGGCGAGCCGGTCGTCGGTCACCGTGCCCCGCGAGAACTTACAGACGACCGCGGAGTCGAGGACCGCGTTGCGGTTCTCCTTCGCGACGAGCTTCGGCGGCTTCCCGTCGAGCCCCTGCGGGTCGAACGCCTCGTCGGGGTCGACGAGCGGGTACTCGTACGGGTAGAACTCCCCGTACATGTGGTCCGCGCCGCGGTTCGCGGTCGCGAACGCGAGCCCCTGGCCGTTCAGCGCGCGGCCGTCGTGGCCGGAGAACGCCATCCCCTTGACCGTCCAGTCGTCAGCGCCGAACTCCTCGTGGGCGCGGTGGACCCCCTCCGCGAGCTTGTCGCCGACCCCCTCGCGGTAGGCGATCTGCTCCACGAGCGACCGGACGAGGGCGGCGTTGCCGAACTCGTCTTCGCTCTCGAGGAACATCGAGACGACGTCGCCACAGGAGATGGTGTCCATCCCGAGCTCGTCGCACAGCTCGTTGGCGCGCATCACGTCGACCACGTCGTCGACGCCCGCGTTCGAGCCGAACGCCATCACCGTCTCGAACTCCGGCCCCTCCGTCTCGACGCCGGTCGCCTCGTCGCGGGTGGGGAGCTTACAGGCGAACGCGCACTGCGAGCAGGTCCCCTTCTTGTACTTCTTCTCCTCGACGCGGTCGCCGGAGATCCCCTCGGCGCCCTCGAAGGAGGTCTCCGCGAAGTAGTACGACGGGAGCGCGTCGACCTCGTTCGCGAGCTCCGTCACGCTCGTCGTCCCCTGCCGTTTCATGATCGAGTCGGAGGTGGCCGCCTCCCGGTGGACCTCCCCCGCCTCGTCCGGCCATTCGAGGTCGATCTCGGGGGCCGCGTCGCCGGCGAACGTGAGCGACTTCACGCCCTTCGAACCGAGCACCGCGCCGAGCCCGCCGCGCCCGAACGCCCGCGTGTCGGAGGTCATGATCGACGCGAACCGCACCTCGTTCTCGCCCGCGGGCCCGACGCAGGCGACGTGTTCGGGCTCCAGATCGTGCGTCTCGGCGAACCGGTCGGAGACCGCCGACACCTCGGTCTCCGCCAGGTCGTCGACCGCCTCGAAGGTCACGTCCGGCTCGCCGTCCGGGCCGATCTCGCGGACGTGGACCGCGAGCAGCTCGTCGCTCGTGCCCACTATCTCGACGGCGGCGTACCCCGCGCCGGTGAAGTTTCGCGAGAGAAACCCCCCGGCGTTCGACGAGCAGAGGCCGTTCGTGAGCGGCGAGAGGCCCGTGGCGGCCATCCGCCCGGTGTAGGAGGTCGTCGAGTACTGCATCGGCCCCGTCGAGAGGAAGAGCCGGTTCTCCGGGCCGAGCGGGTCGGCGTCGAACGGGATCCGGTCGTACGCGAGCGACGTGTTGAGCCCGCGGCCGCCGACGAACGACGCCAGCCGGTCGTCGATACGGGTCGTCGACGCGGTCCGCTCCGTCAGGTCGATCGTGAGGAGCGGGCCCTGTGCGTGTCTCATGCGCGTACGGAGCGCGCGAGCGGCGATAAAACTCGGGGTGGGATCCGACGCCCGCGGTCGCGGGCCGTCAGCCGTCGAGGGCGTAGTGCGTCACGGCGTCGACGCCGGACGCCGCCGTGTCGAGCGTCGCGACGCGGAACGCGTCGTCCGCACCGTCGACCGGGATCGGAAGCCCGCCGGGGTTCACGCGGACGGTCCCGCCGCGCGCCTCGACGCCGTGCGCGTGGGTGTGCCCGTGGAAGACGTAGTCGTAGTCGCCGCAGTCGACGAGCGCGTCGACGAGGACCGCGCTCGTGCCGTGGGTGACCGCGACATCGACGGCGTCGCCCGCCCCGTCGCCATCGCCGAACGAGAGCGCGGCGGCCTCGCCGTGGTAGGTGCCGAACGAGTCGACGGTCGACTCGACCGCCCACTCCCCGTCGTTGTTCCCGCGGACCGCGTGGAACGCGAAGTCGGCGTCGAACGGCGTCACGGAGAAGGGCGCGACGAAGTCGCCGCAGTGGACGACCGCGTCGACTCCCTCGCGCTCGAACAGCGAGACGGCCGCCTCGACCGCGGCCAAGTCGTCGTGCGTGTCGGAGACGATGCCGATCAGCATACCGACCGGTCGCCGTCGCACTACTTCAACCCCCGGCTACTCGCCCGTCAGCGCCTCGCTCGCGGGCGCGAGGTCGATGGGCTGCCCGCGGCCCGCCTCGCTCGCGCGCTCGTACAGCATGTGCGCGGCGGCCACCGTCTCGACGCCGGTGCCGCCCGAGTCGAAGACGGTCACCTCGTCGTCGCTCGTCCGGCCCGGGTGGTCGCCCGCCACGACCGCGCCGAGGTCGGCGGCGATCCCCGCCCCCTCCTCGATCAGGCCGGCCTCGACGGCGGCGAGGTACGACCCGGCGTCCTGCGTCGCGCGCGCTCGGAGGTCGGGGACGTACGTCGCCCGCGCGACGAGTTCGGGGGGGAGCTCGTTCTTCGCCGGGTCGTACTGTCCCATCGCTGTGACGTGCGTCCCCGGCTCCACGTCGGCGTCGGCGATCACGGGCTCGCTCGCGGTCGTCGCGGTGATGACCACGTCCGCCCCGGCGAGCGCGGCGCTCGCGCTCTCGACCGCGGCGACGTCGGCGGCGAGTCGGCCGTCGAAGTCGGCGGCGAACGCCTCGCGGTTCTCCGGGGTCGGCGAGAAGACGCGGACCGCCTCGAACTCGCGGACCGTGGCGGTCGTCGCGACCTGCCCGCGCGCCTGCGCGCCGCTGCCGATCACGGCGAGTTCGGTCGCGTCGTCGCGGGCGAGCGCGTCGACCGCGACCGCGCCCGCGGCGCCGGTCTTGAACGGGTTCATCGACGCGCCGTCGAGCAGCGCGAGCGGCGCGCCCGACTCGGCGTCGAACAGCGGCGTCATGAACCACGCGTCGCCCGCACCGAAGCCGGCGGAGTAAGCGTAGCCGCCCATCGCGCCCGTCTCCGGGAGGACCGCGGCGTAGGTGGTGAACATCCCTGGCGGCTCGCGGTTGAACAGCTTCGTCCGCGGCTCGGCGGGCGCTCCTTCGCCGACCTGTTGGTACGCGTCGCGCACGGCGGCGACGTAGTCGGCCGGCTCCGCGAGGTCGTCGACCTCGGAACTCGAGAGGAACAGAGCGTCGGTCATACCCGGCCACTCGGGGCGCGGGGACTAAACGGTACAGGACGCGGCGACCCGTCGGGGATCAGACGGACGACCGGCCGCCCCGCCCGCCCTCGCCGCGGCCGGAGCGCGGCGCGTCCGCCTGCGCGTCGCCGTCGTCGACTGGGGCCCTGACGAACATCGCGTGGGCCATGACGGTGGCGGCGGCCACCGCGCCCGCGGGCAACGCCGCCGTCAACGACAGTCCGACCAGGGTGAAGAGGGCGGTCACGCCGATCAACGCTGCCGGGATGAGCCCGAGGACGTAGTCGTAGTATCCAGTCATGCTCTCGTTGAATACTAGTCGAAAATCGATATTAAATCTTTCCCGTGGTTCGGAGGTAGTTCTCACGTGAACACGGCGAAGTAACTCGTAACTTATGAGCGAGCCACGCCCGCACCGGCGCGGGTCAAGGTCGCGCTGAGGAGGAGACGGGAGCGGTCCGCGTCGGAAACGGCGGCGGGAGAACGCTTAGCGGAGCCGGAAGTAGAGGGCCCGCCAGCCGCCGAGGGCGACGGAACCCAACACGAGCATGACGGCGGCGAAGGCGAGTTCGGCCCCGCCGCGGAAGACGAACGCGCGCAGCGCGAGGCCGACGGCCGCAGCCGGGAGCCACGACCGGACCACGAGCGGCACCGAGGACTTCGCGGTCTCGACCGCGCCGGCGGAGTAGGCGCCCACGAGGGGGGCGATCGCGACCCAACCGATCAGGAAGGGCGCGTACACGCCCGGGAGGTACAGCGGGTTCGCCGTGAGGAACTCGACGGTGGTGTGGTTGAGCGTCCCGACGGTCAGTAACAGGATCAACGCGATCAGGTCCCCGACGGCGAACGGTACGGCGCCGCGGTCGAGGCGGGCGGCGAGAAACGGCGGAGCGTCCATACCGACCCCTGCGAGCCGCCCCCACTTTTACGCACGGATTCGTCCGCGCCGGCGCGGTCCCGCGACGGAGCGGTCGGTTACTCGTACAGCGGGTGCGCCTCGCAGAGCTCAACGACGCGCTCGCCGACCTCGTAGATGACATCGTCGCTGTCGACGTTATCGACGACGCGGTAGATCAGCTCGCCGACCTCCTCGATCGCGTCGGCGTCGAAGCCGCGGGTGGTGAGCCCGGCGGTGCCGGCGCGGATCCCCGAGGGGTCGAACGGCGAGCGCGTCTCGCCGGGGACCGTGTTCCCGTTGAGGACGATGTTCGCGGCCGCGAGCGCGTCCTCGGCGTCCCCGCCCGAGAGGTCGGGGTGCGAGTCGCGCAGGTCGGCCAGCACGAGGTGGTTGTCGGTCCCGCCGGAGACTAAGGAGAGGCCGTGCTCTTGGAGCGTCTCGGCGAGCACCTCGGCGTTGTCGACAACCTGTTGGGCGTACTCCTCGAAGGAGGGGTCGAGCGCCTCTTTGAACCCGACCGCCTTGCCGGCGACGTTGTGCATCAGCGGGCCGCCCTGCCCGCCGGGGAAGACGGCCGCGTCGATGTCGTCCGCGAACTCCGCGTCACACATCACGATCCCGCCGCGGCCGGCGCGGATGGTCTTGTGGGTCGAGCCCGTGACGAAGTCGGCGACGCCGACCGGCGAGGGATGGACGCCCGCCGCGACGAGCCCGGTGATGTGGGCGATATCCGCGAGGTGGTAGGCGTCGACCGCGTCGGCCGCCGCCTGGATCCGCTCCCACTCGACGGCGCGCGGGTACGCAGAGTAGCCCGAGACGACGATGTCGGGGTCGAACTCCTCGGCGACCTCGCGGAGCCCCTCGTAGTCGATGTACCCCGTCTCGGGGTCGACCTCGTACTGCTCGACGTCGTACAGCTGCCCGGTGAAGTTCGCGGGGTGGCCGTGCGAGAGGTGGCCGCCGTCGTTGAGTTTCAGCGAGAGGATCTTGTCGCCCGGTTCGAGGACGGAGTAGTACACCGCCTGATTCGCCTGCGTGCCGGAGTGCGGCTGGACGTTGACGTGGTCGGCACCCCACAGCTCCTTCGCGCGCTCGATCGCCAGCTCCTCGACCTCGTCGGCGTACTCGCAGCCGGCGTAGTAGCGCGAGCCGGGGTAGCCCTCGGCGTACTTGTTGGTGAGGACGCTTCCCTGCGCCTCCAGTACCGCCTCGCTCACGTGGTTCTCGCTCGCGATCATCGCGAGCGTCTGCTCCTGTCTGTCGCGCTCGCCCGCCAGCGCGTCGGCGACCGCCGGGTCGACCTCCCGGACGTGCTCGTTGTCCATGTAGAAACGGGGGCACGACCGCGCATTAATCCTTCTGTCGCCGTCGGGAAGTGCCGCTGCCGCGCCCGCCGGCGCGCCTCCCGCCGACGGCCCCGCGCCGCGACCCGCGGGCGGAATCGCCGCGCTGCTGCCCGCGATCGCTGACGGAGCGCATCGCTCGTTTTCGACGGTTTGAGACCCTCTACGTGAGTTGTTCGGGCCGATAACCCCGTTAATATTAAATACGCAACCGGCTTTTATACCGAGAGACAAATGGTATCGAATTTACTCGCGGCCGACGTCGAGGCGGCGCTCGACGCGGCGTTCGCCGGGGATGACGACGAGCTGCTCGTCGTGGACCCCTCCGCGGAGACGATCGTATCGCTTATCGAGACGGCCGTCGGGCGGGACGACCTCCCGGAGCTGTCCGTGCTCGCGGACGAGCGCACACTCAAGGACGTACTGGACGATTTCGTCGTCGCGTCCCGGGCCGCGGACCTCGTCGCGGACGGGGCCCTGGACCTCCGGGTGCTGGACGGGGCCGTCGACAACGCGCTGTTCGTCTCGCCGTCCCGGGTGGTCGCGCTCGTCACGGCGGGCGACGGCGTGGCCGCGCTCTCGACGGACGACGGCGAGTTCGTCGGCGAGGTGTACGAGACGCACCGAAGCGCGTTCGAGGACGCGGAGCCGTACACGCTCCGCACGCCGGCGATCAGCCGGGTCCGCGAGACGCTCGAGTCCGAGATCGGCGCCGCGGCCCGCGACGACTTCGACGCCGTCCTCGACGCCACCGAGCGCGACGACGGGGCGGACCTCGACGAGGTGACCGTCTCGCTGCTCGTCGCCGCGAAGAACGACGTGCTCCTCTACGACATCTCGAAGTGGGGCGAGGACGTCGGCATCGCGTCGAAGGCGACGTTCTCCCGGACGAAGACGCGGCTCGAAGACCTCGGGATCATCGACACGGAGAAGGTCCCGATCGACGTCGGGCGACCGCGGCTCCGCCTGAAGCTCGGCGACGAGCGGCTCCGCGGCATCGACCCCGAGGCGCTCGCCGCCGAGGCGGCCGCGATGATGGCCGCGACGCCCGCCTGACCGCCCGCGCTCGGCGTCCCCGTCTCTCCCGCGCCCGCTCCGCTTCGCCGTCTCTTCTCTCTCCACGGCCCGCACTTCTCGCCGCACACGTCTCGCTTCGCCGCCCGTCGCGCCCCGCCCGCCGCGGACCCGCGGCTTTTTTTCGCCCCCTCGCGTCGACCGGGTATGGATATCGGAGTTGTCGGCGACGGTCCCGCGGCCGAGGCCGTCGAGGCCGCGCTCGCCGACGTCGACGTGAACGCGATGCCCGTCGAGGCGGACCTGCTCGACGGGTTCGACGCCGCGGTCGTCGTCGACACCGCCGGCTCGCCGACGTTCGCGGCCGTGACCGAACTGCTCGACCGGTGGGTCGCCATCGAGGTGGGCGGGCTCGGCGGGGTCCCGCTCGCCGACCTCGACGCCGCCGTGACCGTCTTCGACGACGCCTGCTACAACTGCCTCCGCGCCCGCGTTGAGAGCGGCGGGGCGGAACCGGCCGACGCGCCGACCGGCCGCCGGTCCGCCGTGCGTTACGCCGGTGCGGTGGCCGGGCGCCGGATCATCCGGCTGCTCGCCGGCGACCCGGTGGCTGACACCGTCGTCGAGGTGCCCGGCGGCGAGCGACACCTCCTGCCCGCGCCCGGCTGCGGCTGCGGCGTCGACCCCGGCGACGCGCTGCCGCGCGAGCACGTCGACCGCGGGCTCGACGAGACGCTCGACCGGGCGGAGCGCGCCGTCGATCCCCGGATCGGCGCGCTGAGCGAGGTTGGCGAGCAGGAGTCGTTCCCCGTGCCGTACTACGTCGCGCGGGTCGCCGACACGACGCCCTTCTCAGACGCCGACGCGGCCGACTTCGGCGGCGGCGCGGCGGCCGACTGGGACGCCGCGTTCATGAAGGCGCTTGGCGAGGGGTTAGAGCGGTACGCGGCGGGGGTCTACCGCGAGGCGTCGTTCACGCGCGCACCGGCCGCGAACGTCCCGAACCCGGTCACGCCGGACGCGTTCGTCCGGCCCGACAGCGCCGAGGCGTACGACCGCGACGACCGGCTCCCGTGGGTCCGTGGCGAGCGTCTCGGGACGGGCGAGCCGGCGAGCCTCCCGGCGGAGTTCGTCGGCTTCCCGCCGCCGGAGCGGCGATACCGCCCGCCGATCACCACCGGGCTCGGCCTCGGGAGTTCGGGGCCGGACGCCGCGCTCTCCGGGCTGTGCGAGACGGTCGAGCGCGACGCGACGATGACCAGCTGGTACTCCACGACGGAGCCGCTCGGGCTCGACATCGACGACCCCGCGTTCGCCGAACTGGAGAAGCGGGCGCGGGCGGAGTCGCTGTCGGTGACGCCGCTGCTCGTCACGACCGACGTGGACGTGCCCGTCGTCGCGGTCGGCGTCAGCCGCGAGGGCGACTGGCCGCGGTTCGCCGCGGGGTCAGGGGCCGACCTCGACCCGACCGCGGCGGCGCGGAGCGCGCTCGCGGAGGCGCTCCAGAACTGGACCGAGCTCAGCTCGATGGGCCGTGAGGCGGCCGACGAGCAGGGGGCCGCGATCGGCCACCACGCCGACCTGCCCGCGGAGACGGCGGCGTTCTTCGACCCGGACGCGACCGTCTCGGCCGAGGGGCTCGGGGAGCCGGATCTTTCGGGGGCCGAGGAGCTAGCGGCCGTCGTCGACCACGTCGAGGGCGTCGGCCTCGACCCGTACGCCGCCCGGGTGACGAGCCGCGACCTCGCGGCGCTGGGGTTCGAGGCCGTGCGAGTGCTCGTCCCGGGCGCGCAGCCGCTGTTCACCGGCGACCCGTTCTTCGGCGAGCGCGCGAGCGCGGTGCCGCGCTCGATGGGGTTCGAGCCCGCGCTCGACCGCCCGTACCACCCGTTCCCGTGACGGCGCGCGCCCGGTGACGCGGGCGGTGCGCGCCGGCCCCGGCGTCGGCTGCCCGTGCCCGCGGATTTAGGTGGCTCGGGGTCGCGGAGGTCCGTATGGACGTCGTACCCGACGCGGACGTGGAGGCGATCGAGGCGGTCGACGGCGTGTTCCTCACGCAGGGGGCCGTCGGCGAGGACGTGAGCATCCAGCGGTTCGAGATCGAATCCGACGAGACGGTGCCCGAACACGACCACCCGCACGAGCAGATCGGGCTGGTCACGGCCGGGAGCCTGACATTCGTGGTCGACGGCGAGGAGCGCGTCGTCGCGGCCGGCGACACGTACGTGATTCCCGGCGACGAACCGCACGCGCCCGAGAACCGCGGCGACGAGCGCGTCGTCGGCTACGACATCTTCTCGCCGCCGCGGGCGAACCCGGACTGGGAGGAGTAGGCGCCCGCGGGAGTCGTCGGCGGGGAGCGAATCCGGGGGGCACGGGGCGGCCCGGAGCCCGCGTCGCCGCGGGGCGGATCCGGGGCGTACCCCGCCGCGGATCGGTCGATTCCGCGCGTCCGCGATACCCGCAAGACGTACCGGACCGAAGGTGTGTTAGTGCTCGGGGCCTGATACCGGATAATGGGAGTTCACGAACAGTACCCGTTCGACGTGGAGGCGCTCCGCGCCGACTTCCCGATCCTCGATCGACGGGTCGGCGGCGACCCGGAGACGGCGGGAGAGGGCGAGGGCGACGACACCCCGCTCGTCTACCTCGATAACGCGGCCACCTCGCACACGCCCGACCCGGTCGTCGACGACATCTCCGACTACTACCGAAGCTACAACGCGAACGTCCACCGGGGGATCCATCAGCTGAGCCAGGAGGCCTCGGTCGCGTACGAGGAGGCCCACGACGCGGTCGCCGAGTTCATCGGCGCGGCGGGCCGCGAGGAGATCGTCTTCACGAAGAACACGACGGAGGCGATGAACCTCGTCGCGTACGCCTGGGGGCTCGAGGAGCTCGGGCCCGGCGACAACGTCGTCCTCTCGGAGATGGAGCACCACGCCTCGCTCGTCACCTGGCAGCAGATCGGCAAGCGGACGGGCGCCGACGTGCGCTTCATCGACGTCACCGACGGGGGGCGGCTAGACATGGACCACGCGGCGGAGCTGATCGACGACGACACCGAGATGGTGTCGGTCGTCCACGTGTCGAACACGCTCGGGACGATCAACCCGATCGGCGAGCTGTCGGACCTGGTCCACGAACACGACGGATACATGTTCGCCGACGCCGCGCAGTCGGTGCCGACGCGCCCGGTCGACGTCGAGGAGTTGGGCGTCGACTTCCTCGCCTTCTCCGGCCACAAGATGTGCGGCCCGACCGGGATCGGCGTCCTCTACGGCCGCGAGGAGATCCTCGAGGACATGCAGCCGTACCTCTACGGCGGCGACATGATCCGCCGGGTCTCCTTCGAGGACTCCACCTGGGAGGACCTGCCGTGGAAGTTCGAGGCCGGGACACCCTCCATCGCGCAGGGGGTCGGCCTCGCGGCCGCGATCGAGTATCTCGAGGATCTCGGGATGGATCGGGTCAAGGCCCACGAGGACCTGCTGGCCGAGTACGCCTACGACGAACTCGAGTCGCTCGGCGGCGTCGAGATCTACGGCCCGCCCGGCGACGACCGCGGGGGGCTCGTCGCGTTCAACGTCGAGGGCGTCCACGCCCACGACCTCTCCAGTATCCTCAACGACTACGGCGTCGCGATCCGCGCCGGCGACCACTGTACCCAGCCGCTCCACGACGAGATGGGTGTCGCCGCCTCCGCGCGCGCCTCCTTCTACTTCTACAACACCGTCGAGGAGGTCGACGCGCTCGTTGACGCGGTCCGCGAGGCGCGCGACCTGTTCGCCTGAGGGCCCTCGGGCGGCGGCGTTCGGCTCCGCTTTCGCGCTACGGTCGACTCCGCGTGCTGGCGTCCGCGTCGAGCCGCGCACCGTTCGTCGCGTTCCGCGTGCCGACCGGTGACGATCCGCGCACGTCCGTGTATTTTTCCCGAATACTACCGGATAATAGCGTTTGAGGGTGTGACAACGGTGATCGCGGAATTATTATGTCGTCGCCGTGGTAACTACTGTTCGAAGAAGAATTACAACCACCGTAGTAAGTTGTTCCCTGCCGAGTCGTCGCCCCCTCTACAACGCATGACCGACCACAGACCACCGCCAGCCGACACGCGCGCAGACACGACCGCAGCCGCCGATCGAACCGAAACGAGCCCGGACGGACCCGAGAAATCCAGTGAGGCCCCGATCGCCGTTCTCCAGGTCGAGCCGGACAAGCGCTCCGCCGAGCTCTTAGAGGCGTTCGCGTCGCGGCACACCGACCGCGTCCGCGTTCGCTCCGTCGAGAGCCTGGCGGCCGCGCTCGACGCGCTCGAAGCGGGTGTCGAGGTCGCCGGCGAGCGGGTCGCGGTCGACTGCGTCGTGACGGAACAGCTGCTCCCCGACGGCGACGGGCTCGACCTCACCGAACGATTACGGGGAGCGGGCAGCGGGCTACCGGTCGTCTTCCACACGACGTGTCCGGGAGACGAGCGCGAGGCGGCGGCGTTCGGAGCCGGCGCGGACGCGTACTTCGAGAAGGGGGCCGACCGCGGTCGGTACGACGCGATCCTCGACCGAATTCGTGCGCTCGTCGAAGAGCGCCGGGGGCGCGCGGGCGACGCGAGGGGAGCGACCGTAGCGACGCCGCGGACGCCGGATTCGACGCTGGCGTCGCTGCGTTCAGAAGAGTGACGGCGGCGGCAGAGGCGAGGGACGGCCCGACACCCTGAGCGTCGACGACAGTCAGTTACCGTTTCAGATCGACCGTGAGGTCGGTCGCGATCCACGCGTCGGTGTTACCCTGTTCGGCGAAGACAGTCCGCTCCTGCGAGCAGCGGGTCGCGGCGACGGTCGGTCGGTCGTCGGCCGCCGGCTCGGCGTCCCGCTCGATTCGGTCTCCCGTTGTCATTACACTTCGCTCAGAGGGCGGCGGTGTTATAGATTTCGGTCGGCCTAAACCATCGGCGGCGATCCGCGCGGGGAATCGGAGGGCCTTACGTCGCGGCGGTCGTTCGCCGACCCGTGACCGACACGCTGTTCACACCGCTCACGCTCCGCGACACCGAGATCCGAAACCGGGTGATGCTGTCGCCGATGTGCCAGTACTCCGCCGAGGACGGGCTGGCGACCGACTGGCACCGGGTCCACCTCGGCTCGCGCGCCGCCGGGGGAGCCGGGGTCGTGATGACGGAGGCGACCGCGGTCGAGCCCCGCGGGCGGATCACGCCGGACTGTCTCGGAATCTGGTCCGACGAGCACGCCGAGGCGATCGAGTCGATCGTCGAGTTCGTCCGGTCGCAGGGCGCGACGCCGGGGATCCAGCTGGCCCACGCCGGTCGGAAGGCGTCCCATCGACCGCCCGCCGAGGGGAGCGCCCCCATCCCCGCGGACGAGCCGGACGGGTGGGAGACCGTCGCCGCGACCGACGAGCCGTATCCGAGCGGCGACCGGGGCGACGGCGAGGGCGGCGACCCGGCGACCACTCGACGGCTCGACGCCGACGGGATCGCAGACGTGATCGACGCGTTCGCGGCCGCCGCGGAGCGCTCGCGCGACGTCGGGTTCGAGGTCGCGGAAGTCCACGCGGCCCACGGCTACCTCCTCCACCAGTTCTGCTCGCCTGTCACCAACGACCGCGACGACGAGTACGGCGGGAGCTTCGAGAATCGCACGCGGCTCCTGCGCGAGGTCGTCGCCGCCGTCCGCGACGTCTGGCCAGACGGGAAACCCGTGTTCGTCCGCATCTCGGCGACCGACTGGCTCCCGGACCGCGACTCGTGGGACGTGGACGACTCGGTGCGGCTGGCCCCGCTCCTCGCCGACGCCGGGGCGGACCTGATCGACGTCTCCGGCGGCGGCATCCACCCGGCCCAGGAGCTCCCGGGCGCGGGCCCCGGATACCAGGTGCCGTACGCCGAGGCGATCCGGGAGGGGACCGACGTGCCCGTCGCCGCGGTCGGCGGGATCACGGAGCCGACCCACGCCGACGCGCTCGTGGAGAACGGGCGGGCCGACCTCGTTGCGCTGGGCCGCGAACTGCTCCGGCACCCCCACTGGCCGCTGGAGGCCGCCCACGAACTCGGCGCGGACGTCGAGTGGCCGGTCCAGTACCGCCGCGGCCGCTTCGACTGAGCGGGCCGCGCGGTCCATCGCGGCCGGCGATGGCGTGGGAACCACACGCAGGGGCCGGGAACACTTATGCGGCTCCCGGCTGCCGTCGGCGTATGGGCGACCTCGACTACCGACCCTTCCCGGAAGAGCGCGAGGACGAGTTCAGCGCTTTCATGCGGTACGCCTTCTCTCCCGAACAGGGGCCGTACGACCCCGAGGCCGACGACGACGACCGCGAACACCTCGCCGAGTACCGCGGGCTGTTCGACGGCGAGGAGGCGGTCGCGGTGTGCGGCCACCACGACTTCACGCTCCGGATCCGCGGACGCGACCGCGGCGCGGCCGGCCTCTCCGCCGTCGCGTCCCCGCCGGAACACCGACGCCAGGGACACATCGAGCGGCTCCTCCGCGAGTCGCTGACCGAGTACCGGGGCGACGACGTCCGGTACTCCGTGCTGTGGCCCTTCGAGCACGCGTTTTACCGTCGGTACGGCTGGGCGACGGTGAACCGGTATCGGTGGGTGAAGACGCCGCCCGAACAGCTGGCGTTCGCGGCCGACGCGACCGGCGGCGACGAGGTGGGCGAGTTCCGGCGGCTCGACGCAGACGACCACGGCCAGGCCGCCGACCTCCTCGCCGCGACCGCGGACCGGTACGACTTCACGATGGCGCGGACGGCGGCGTGGTGGCGCGAGCGCACCCTCCGCGGGTGGCAGACCGACCCCTTCGTCTACGGCCTCGAACGCGACGGCGACCTCCGCGCGCTGCTGTCGTACACATTCACCGAGCGCGACGACGGGGACGGGAAGGCGATGGTCGTCTCTGACGCGCTCGTCGCCGACCCGGCCGCGTGGGACGACGTGTTCCGCTTCTGTCGGGACCACGACTCGCAGGTCGAGCGCGTCCGGCTCCGCCTTCCCGCGGACGTGAGCCTCCTCGACCGCGTCGACGACCCGCGGGCGGTGACGGAGGAGGTCCGCCCCGGGCCGATGTTCCGGCTCGTCGACGTCCCCGCGGCGCTACGAGGCCTCGCTCCCGATCCGGCCCTCGACGCCGCGTTCACGCTCGCGGTCGACGACCCGCTCGTCGACTGGCACGACCGCCCGGTCCAAGTGACCGTCGCGGACGGCGAGGTCGACGCCGAGCGGGTCGGCGGCGGCGACGAGGCCGGAGAGCCCGCGGGCGAGGCGGACGTGACCGCGGGGATCGGCGCGCTCTCGCAGTTGTACGCCGGGTACCGCGACGTCGACGACCTCCGGACGAACGCCGCGCTGGACGTCGGGAACGGGGAGGGCCTCGCCGCCGACCTCGCCCCGCTCTTCCCGCCGCGGCGGACGTTCCTGCGCGAGGCCTTCTGACCGGCGGCGGTGCGGCCGGACGGGGGCGGGCGCGACCGCTGCCGGGCTTTTTATCTTCGCGCGCCGTAGCGTGCGTCATGAGTTCCCGCGACCGACGCGACGACGACCTCGAGGAGCGGCTCGACGAGCTCGAGGACGTGCTGGGCGAGCTCCGGGCCGACCTCCGGAAGAACGAGCGCGACCGCCGGGGGCCACCGCGGCCGCCGCGGCTCTCGGAGCTCGTGCGGTTCACCGAGCAGTACACCATCCCGACGGTCATCGCACTACTGGAGACGACGATCAAGTCGCTCGAACTACTACAGGGGACGCTCCGGCTCGCGGACCCCGGCCGGAGCGTCGCCGAGAGCGGGGAGGGGGCGGGCGACCGCCTCGCGGACGTGCGCGACGGCGCGGCCACCGGGCTCTCGCGGTCGCTCTCGGAGCTCCGCACCGCGCTCTCGGAGGCCGACCTGCCCGAGGACGCCGCCTCTCGATCGATCATCGCCGACGCGCGCGACCTCACCGCGGAGATCGAGTCCCGGATCGACGAGGGGCGCCGTGAGGCGGACGCGGCGCGCGACCGGCGCGTGGGCGGCGACCGCGACGGCGACCGAGACGCGCAGAGTCCGGACGACGCCGAGAGCCGGTCCGACCGCGACGGCGGCGCGAGTCCCGTCCAGATCGACGTGACGGAGCCGGGCGAGGGCGACGCGGACGGGGAAGACGATACGAGCGACGACGCGGCCGACGAGCCCCCGGAGGTCGACGTCGAGTCCGAGCTGGAGTCAATAAAGCGACAGATCGACGGCGACGAGGTCGACGCGGGCGACAACGCGCACGAAGCGGACGGCGCGGACGGCGGCGACGCGGATGGAGCGGACGACAGCGACGCGGGCGACGAGGACGCGGACGACCGGTCGGCCTGAACGCGGACCGTCGGCCGGCCCGAACGCGAGTTTAAAATTCGACGCCGAGCCGGTCGGCGACGCGCTCGGCCGAGTCGAGGAGCAGCGCCCCGTCGTCGGTGAACACCTCCAAGGCGGCCGTCCCGTCGAAGCCGTCGAGTTCGGACGCCACGGCCTCGTAGTCGACCTCTCCGGCCCCGACCGGGAGGTGCGTGTCGCCGCGGCGGCGCACGTCGTGGCAGTGAAGGTGCGAGACCCGGTCGCTGTGGCTCCGGAGGAACCGCCGTATCGCCTTGTTGCCGCCCTCCATGTACGCGTGGCCCACGTCGAAACAGACCGGCGTGTCGGTCTCGCGCGCGAGGTCGCCGAGGACCGAGAGCTGGAGCCCCGCGTGCTGGTGGCCGACGTTCTCGACGACGACCTCGACGCCCGCCTCGCGGCCGGCGTCCGCGACCCGGCGGAGCTGGGCGGCGGCCGTCTCCCGGAAGTCCACGTCGTCGCGGTCGGCGGAGGTGGCGTGAAGGACTGCCTTTTCAGCGCCCAGATCGCCCGCTGCCTCGAGCAGCCGTCGCTGGTAGTCGACGATGGCGTCGTTCACCTCGGGGACGTAGCTGGCCAGCCGTTGGCTGTACGGCAGGTGGACGATGAGGTCGCGGCCGGCGAGCGCGTCGGTCAGGCGGCCGGGGTCGATCTCGCCGGGGACGAGCGTCGGCTCGCCGACGCCGAGCTCGCAGAAGTCGAACCGCGCGGGCGACGCCGCGAGGCGGTCGAGGTCGTCGCCGACGGTCACGCCGAGGTCCATGTCGGCGGTGAGGGCGGCGGGCTTGTATAAATGGTGCCGTCGACTCCCGTCGGTTCGATCGGGACCGATCGCGACGCCCGCGCGGGCGCGGACCGTTCGAGCGGCTGAATCTCGCGCTTCGCTGCGCGTCCGACGAGCGAAAAGATGCTAGATCTGGTATTACAACTATCTTTATTCTTACGCGGCGCGTTACTGGCCTGTGAATACCGATACCTCGGCCGAAAACGGGCTCTCGCGGCGAAACGTGCTGGTGCGAGGCGCCGTCCTCTCGACGTGCCTCGGGCTGGGGCTGGCGACGTCGACCGGCGGAGCGGCGGCGATGAACAAGGCGGAGCTGATCGAGGCGATGGCGAGCGAGGCCAGACTGTCGGGCGACGACGCGCAGGCGGCCGTCGACGGAATCGTCCGCGCGGCGACGGCGGCGCTCGCGGGCGGTGAGAGCGTCGCCGTGGCCGGCTTCGGCAGCTTCAGCGTTCCGAAGCGCGTGAGCCAGGGCCGAGTGAACGTCTTCGACGGGAAGGGCAACGACGTCGTCGAACGGTCGCCGGTCGACTTCGACGCGTGCCCGGAGTTCGCCGCGGCGCTCGGGCTCGTCCGCGGTGAGGGGCGTCGCGCCGAGGCCGGCTCCCGGTGCCGCAAGGCGGACGTCGTGATCGACGCGGAGCGGCTCGCGCGGGAGACACGGAGCGAGCGACGCGAGGGGCTGTCGAAGGCCGACGCGAAGAAGGCGCTTGAGGGATTCAGCGTCGCGGCGACGAAGGCGCTGAAGAAGGGCGACCGGCTCTCGCTCATCGGCTTCGGCTCGGTCAGCATCTCGAAGCGCTCCGCGCGGACGGGACGCAATCCGCAGACCGGCAAGGAGAGCGCGAGGGGCGCCAAGCGCGTCGTGAAGTTCAAGGCTGGCGCCGAGTTGTCCAAAGCGGTCAACTGACCGCGATCGGTCCCGTCGGCGCGGCGGACTCGCGGATCGGCCCCCCGCGTGTCGACGGCTCGGCGTGCCGACGATTCGGACTCAGTCGTCGGCGAGCGGGTTATCGAGGTCGATCTCGCCGGCGTCGATCTCGGCTTCGATCTCGCGGACCGCCGTCACCATGTTCTCCGTCTTGCCGTACGCGATGTCGCGGGGGAGGAGCTTCAGGCCGCAGTCGGGCGAGATCGTGAGCTTCTCCGGCGGGGCGACGCGAAGCCCCTGCCGGATGTTCCGCTTGATCTCCTTAACGGACTCCACCTCAGCCGTGTGGGCGTCGACGACGCCGAGCGCGAGGTCGGGTTCGAGCGCCGGCTCCTCGAAGACGGGGATCTGCTCGTAGTTCCCGTTCGAGAGCTCGATGTCGAACTCGTCGATCGGGTAGTCGTTGACCTCCGGGTACACCCGCGAGTAGTCGCCGTAGCAGACGTGGAGACCGATCCGGACCTCCTCGGGGATGCCCGCGGCGATCCGTTCGAGCGCCTCACCGACGATGGCGTGGTCCTCCGGCGTCGTCGCCAGCGCGGGCTCGTCGATCTGGATGTAGCGCGCGCCCGCCTCGACCAGCTTCTCGATCTCCTCGTTGACGAGGTCGGCGAGGTCGTACACGAGCTCCTCGGTGGAGGGGTACGCCTCGTTGAACGCCCAGAAGCCGAGGGTGTACGGCCCCGTGATCGGGACCTTCACCGGGCGCTCGGCGACGTCCGAGGTGAACTCGAACTCGTCGACGAGCCACGGCTCGTCGTACTCGACCTCCTCGACCACGCTCGGCTTGTCGAAGTAGTTGTGGCCCCACACCTTCACCGGGCCGTTGAACTCGTAGCCGTCGATGCGGTCGGCGAAGAACTCCACCATCTCGTTGCGGCGCATCTCACCGTCGACGACCGTGTCGAGGCCGGCGCGCTCGTGCTCGTGCGTGATGAGCCGGCAGGCGTCGTCGTGCGCCTCCTCGAGGTCGGACTCGTCGAACTTCGAGTCGGGGTCGTCAACGAGCTCGTCGGCGCGGTTGAGCCACTTGGGCTTCGGGTACGAGCCGACGACGGTCGACAGGAGGAACGTGTCGTTCGGGTGGTCGTCCGGGCGGAACTGGTCGCGGTTGGCGGCTGGATTGCGGGCCATCAGTCAAGCACCTCCGCGGCGGCGGCGAGCGCGTTCAGCTTCTCGCGGTACTTGTTGGTCGGCAGGTAGAACAGCTCGGTGTTCGGCGTGAGGTAGGTCCGGTCGAACCCCTCCAGCGGGATCTGCGACTCGAACCACTCGACGCGCTCCGCGATCGTCTCCGGCTCCTCGACGAGCGTGTTCTGCCCGTCGACGAGGCCGAGCGACAGCGAGTCCGTGGAGCCGAACTCCTGGACGTTGTAGACGGTGTCGTCGCGGTCGCCGGCAACTAAGTCGAGGCCGAGCGCGTCCGCGCCCGCCTCGTCGACGAGGTGGGCGTACAGCTTCTCGCCGAGCGCGCCGTAGAACGTCTGGACGATCACGTCGGCGTCGGTGGCGTCGGCCACGGTCGCGATCGCGTCGGTCGCGCTCGACTCGTCGCCCTCGGCGGGCGGGTTCGTGACGAGCGACGGTTCGAGCAGGAACAGCGTCTCGTGGTCGGGGAACGCCTCGACCTCGCCCGCGAGGAACTCGGCGATGGCGGCCTGGAAATCGGCCGCGTCGCCGTAGTGTTCGTCGGTCGCGAGGTCGGCGAGCGAGTAGGGCCCGGGGAGCGTCGCCGCGAGCGAGGCGTCGTCGCCCCCGGCGGCGTCGGCGAGCAGGTCGGTCGCGTCCGCCAGCTCGTCCGTCACGTCGCCGGAGAAGCCGAGGTCGTCGACGACTCGCGGGTCGCGGTAGAAGTTGTTGTTGTCGTAGTACCGGACGATGCCGCCGGTCTCGACGGCGTCGCTGACGGTCAGCGGGTGCGCGATCATGTCGTCCCAGCGGCCCTGTCCCTCGGTGATCAGGTCGAGGCCGGCGTCCAGCTGGTCGTCGACGTACTCGGCGCGCACCTCGTCGTACTCCGCCACGATCGCCTCGCTCTCGTCGCCGCTCAGGAGGTCCCCCTTCTGGTGGCCCTTCAGGTCCGAGAGCGTCTCTTTCGCCCGGTCCGGGAGCGGATACAGCCCCGGCGTCGCCGCGACACGTTCGGTCATCACCGTCCGTTAGATATGCCGTCGTATAATATTTGCTAATGCGTTCTATGCTCTGTGGTAATCCGGCGCCGAGCGGCCTCGCTACGCCCGGCGCAGCGCCAGCACCGTGAGCGTCTCGAAGGGGAACGACTCCTCGACGACGGGGTCGGCTGCGAAGCCGGCCTCGTCGATCAGGTCCAACACCTCGTCGTACCCGGTGAGCGAGGAGACGAGCAGGAGGACGACCCCGTCGGGCGCGAGGACGCGACCGACGTCGGCGAGGAACGGCTCGATGAGCGCCCGGCCGGACTCGCCGCCCGAGAGCGCGTGCTCCATCCAGTCGCCCCACTCGTTGTCGGGGTCGGTCGGCAGGTACGGCGGGTTGAAACACACCGTGTCGAACGCGTCCACGCGGAACGGGGAGAGGAGGTCGGCGACCGCGGCCTCGACGCCGCGGTCGCGCGCCTGCCGCGCGGCGTGGGGGTTGAGGTCGCTGCCGACCACGTCGAGGTCGCGCTCGCTGCCCACCCGCGCGGCGACCCACCCCGACCCCGTGCCGACCTCCAGCACGCGCCCGTGTGCCTCCGCGACCGCCGCCTCCGCGAGCAGCCCGGAGTCCTCGGCCGGCTGGTAGACGACGGCGTCGTCGAGGCCGCGGCGCGCCGCGAGGTCGCTCTCGCTCGCGTCGCCGGTCATCGGTCGGCCTCCTCCGCGTCGCCCGCGTCGCCGTCGCCGGACCCGTCGGTCGACGGCTTACCGTCGCCGTCCGCGCCGACGGAACCGGACCGCGTCGCCGCACGGCCCTCGACCGACGCGTCCAACTGCGGCCCGGATGCCCCCTCGGCGCGGGCGGAGAGCGTCTGCTGCGGGAACGGGATGACGATCCCCTCGTCCTCGAGCGCCCCCTTCATCGCGTTCATCGCGGCGGTCCGGGTCCGCCAGCGCTTCCGCATGCTCGGGTTGCGGATCCAGTACCGCAGCCCCAACACGATCGCGGAGTCGTCGAAGCGCTTCGTCACGGCGTTCGGCTCGGGCATCTCGGCGACGTCCTCGACGCCCGCGGCGGCCGCCTCAACGGCCGCGGCCGCGCGCTCAACGTCGGTGTCGTAGTCGACGCCGACCTCCACCTCGACCCGTAGCCGGTTCCGCCGCGAGCGGTCGACGATCGACCCCGAGCGGACCTCGTCGTTCGGCATCGTGATCACCTCGCCGTCGAACGACCGCAGCCGCGTGCTCATGATCGATATCTCGGTCACCGTCCCCTCGTGGTCGCCGACCTCAACCCAGTCGCCGACCTCGAACGGCCGGGAGAACATCAGCACGAACCCGGCCAGTATCGCGCCGAGCGTCTGGCGGGCCGCCATGCCGACCACGATGCCGAGGAACCCCGCGCCGACGAGGAGGCTGCCGATGTTGTCGGTGAACAGCCCGACGACAGCGAGGATCGCCGACGTGTAGACTGTCAGCTGCGTGATCCGCAGTATCACTTCCTGCTGGTGTTGCGAGATCGACGCGCTTTCCGCGCCGATCTCGCGGATGACGCCCCCGAGAAAGTCGGTGAGCGCGTACGCGATCGCCAGGAGGATCACGGTGAGGACGATGTTCGACACCTGGTCGGCGCTGAGCGCCGACTGCGCCGTCTCGAAGAGGGTACCGCTCCGGTCCCACACCGCGATCAGCGTGATCGCCCCTGCGGCGGTGGCGACGCCGACCCCCGCGGACAGCAGGAGCCGCTGAGTGGAGGACAGGTCCCGGTCGCCGTGGCGCAGCCGCCGCGTGAGGTACCGGACGAGCAGCACGGCCGCAAGGACGCCCGCGGAGGCGGCGAACCGCTCCGTGTTGCCCGTGAGCGCGCGCTGAATCGCCGTCACGAGGCCGATCCACCCCGTCATCGTCACGCCTCCGTGGGGGAGCCGCGCTCGCGGGCCAGCTCCGCCAGCGCGGCGAACACCGCCGGGTCCAGTTTCCCCGGGCGACTGCTCAGCAGCTCCTCGTCGGCCGCGTCGACGACGGCCTCCGGCTCGTCGAGCCCGGAGATGTGCGCCGTGTTCCGCACCGCGTTCCGCACCGTCTTGCGCCGCTGGGTGAACAGCGCCTTCACGAATCGGAGGAAGAACGCCTCGTCGCCGACGACGTAGTCGGGGTCGCGCGGCGTACAGCGCACGACGGCGCTCTCGACGGCCGGCTGCGGGTCGAACGCCTCCTTCGGGACGCGCTCGACGACCTCCACGTCGGCGTAGTGCTGCGCCGACACCGAGAGGCGGCCGTACTCGGACTCGCCCGCAGACGCCACCATCCGGTCGGCGAACTCCGCCTGGAACATCAACACGAGCGGCTTCTTCTCGGGGAGCAGGCGGAAGGCGATCTCCGAGGAGACGCCGTAGGGGAGGTTGGCGACGCAGGCCGAGAACGGGGGAAGGTCGACGTCGAGCGCGTCGCCCTCGACCACGTCGAGGAGGCCGCCGTCGACCGCGGCGGCGAACTCCTCGCGGAGGAAGTCGGCGAACGTTCCGTCGCGCTCGATCACGGTGACGCGGCCGGAGTCCGCGGTCGCGTCGGCCGTCGCCGCCGCCAGCAGGCGGTCCGTGAGCGCGCCCGCGCCGCCGCCGATCTCGAGGAGGTGGCTCCCGTCGGCGTCGGCCGGGAGGTAGCCGGGGATGCGGTCGAGGACCCGGTCGTCGACGAGGAAGTGCTGGTCGCGGTCGGGGTCCGCCCGCGCGCCGGCCCGCCGCGCGAGCGCGTCGGGATCGCGGCTCCCGTAGCCGGCGGCTTCACCCGTCGGTGAGTCGGTCATGGCCGGGATACACGCGGTGTTCGGGTAAAAGTCTCGTTTCGGGGGCGCCGCCGCCGCTCACTCCTCGCGGCCGACGAACGTCCGGTACTTCAGGTCGGACTCGCGGATCTCCTCGACGATCCGTTCGAGGATTACTTCTCGGGGCCGGTGGAGCCCGTTGATGCGCTCCTCGACGTCCGCGAAGCTCTCGAACGGGCCGCGCTTCCGCTCGTCCAGCAGGTCGTTCCGCAGCTTCTTCCCGATCCCCGGCAACAGGTTCAGCTGGTGGAGCCGGAGGGTGATCGGCCCCGCCTCGTTGTAGAAGTCGACGAACCGCTCCTCGTCGGCCTCGACGATCGCCTCGGCCGCGTACTCGATCTCCGCGGCCGCGTTCCGCGTGAGGTCGTCGAACGACACCTCGCGGTACCGGCCGACATCGGGGCCGTCCAGCCCGATCCGGTCGCCGACCGAGACGTCCGCGTCGTCGGCGAGCATCAGTTCGTACAGCGCAAACGAGTCGGCGCCGAGCCCGTACGCCACCGGCGACTTGCGGGACTGCGGGCGGTCGTCGTCGGGGCGGCCGTTGACCAACACGTCGAGCAGGACGGCGGTCGGCCCGTCGTCGGCTTCGCCGCCGGCGTCTTCGTCCGGCGTCTCCCCGGCGTCCGCGGCGGCGTCACCGCCCGTTCGGTCGTCCTCCGGCGTCCCGTCGCCGTCGGCGTGGTTCATATATCGTGTAACGCTCCGAGCGGTGAAAAAGCCGCTGGCGAGGCCGAGGCGACCGCGACCACCGACGGGCGGATTCAAGAGCGTCGAGTAACACGTGGTACCATGGCAAAACCGGAGCCGGCGGAGGTGGTGCGACTCGTCGAGGCGTTCCCGGGAGCGGACCGCGGCGAGACGGAGGAAGTGGCGGAATTCGGGCGGTTCGACGACCTCCTCGACGGCGCGTACGGCGCGCTGACGCGGGACTGGTACCCCGAGCTCCGCCGGCGCGCCGCGGCGCACGCCGACGGCGACTGCCTCCGCGAGCGCGTGCTCGAACACGTCGAGGCGGTGCCGTCGTTCCGCCTCTCGGACGGCCCGACGCTCCTGACCGAACGACGGGAGGCCCTCGCGGAGGCCGCGGCGCTGCGCGACGACGTCCGCGAGGTCGCGGAGTGGTACGGCACCCTCCGGTCACGGTTGGAAGGGGACCGTGCGTCGCTGACACTGGGCGAGCGGCTGCTCCACGACTTCGGGTACGCGCTCGCACACGGGCTGTTCCTCGGCGCGTCGTCGCCGAGCGCGGTCGTGCGGCGGCTTCGGCTGGCGTACCGCTCCGTCGGCGTGCGGATCGATGACACCGCGTCCGAGGCGGGCATCGAGGAGACGACGTTCACCTGCCCGTACCGGAACGTGGCCGCCGGAACGTGCGGCGACCGGTGGGTGTGCCACGAGAAGCTGGATCGCGTCGACGACGGGTACGTGTCGTACCTGGGCGAGCGGGGGATCGCCTACCAGCGGCCGCGCGGCTGTACGGACTCGGAGCAGTGTCGCTCGACGGTCGCCCGCGACGGGCCTGATCGGTGGTGGCCGAAGACCCCACCGGCGGCCGTGGGCGTCGACTCGTGACCCGGGACGACGACGGAGCCGGCACCGCGGCGGCGGACGGGAGCGGCCCCGCGGCAGCGGACAACGTCGAGGCGGCCGACCCGCGTCGGCTGCGTCGGATCCGCCGCGGCTACGACGCGTGGGCGCGAATCTACGACTGGTTCGCGCGGGCCACGGCGTCCGTCGGCGGCGTCAGAGCCGCCTGCGTCCGCGCGCTCGACCTCGCGCCCGGCGACACGGTCGTCGAGTTCGGCTGCGGGCCGGGGGTGAACCTCCCCGTGCTCCGCGACGCCGTGGGCCGGGGCGGGCGCGTCGTCGGCGTCGATGTCTCGCCGCGGATGCTCGACCGCGCGGCGGGGCTCGTCGAGCGGCGCGGCTGGGGGAACGTCTCGCTCGTCGAGGCCGACGCGGAGCGCCCGCCGGTCGCGGCCGCGGACGGCGTCCTCGCGACGTTCGTCACGTCACTGTTCGCCGACCCGTACCGGGTCGTGAGCCGCTGGTGCGATCTCGCGGACGCCGTCGTCGTCGCGGCGTTCGTCCCGGAGGGCAACCGGGCTGCGAACGCGGCGCTCCGGGCGTTCGTGCGGCTCAACGGGCGACTGTTCGACGCGCGGAGTGGCGACCCGCTCGGCAGGCTGACTGAGCGGACCGCCGCGGCGCGGCGCGCGCTCGACGATAAGACCGCGGTCCGCGAGCGCGAGCGACGCGTCTTCGGGACGATCGCCATTGAGGCCGGCCGCGACCGGTAAGGAGCCGGCCGCGGGGACTCACTCGGAGACGGGGACGGAGACGACCGTCGCGTCGGCGTTCCGGATGACGCGCTCGGTTGTACTGCCGAGCAGGTCGCCGGCGGCCGCGTCGAGGCCGCGTTTGCCCATCACGACCGCGTCCGCGTCGACGGCGTCGGCATACGCGGCGATCTCGTGGGCCGGGACGCCGGCCTCGACCGCGGTCTCGCTGTCGATACCCGCGTCTGCGACGGCCGTCGCGACCCGGTCGACCGCCGCCTCAAGCCGCTCGCGGCGGTCGTCGTCGTCGCCGTCGAACTTCTCCGGCTTCCCGGAGCGGTCGTACATCGGGATGTCCTCGACGACGCCGAGGACGTGTACCGTTCCGTCCGCCGCCGTGATCTCGGCCGCGTCGTTGACCGCGTCGAGGGCGGCGTCGCCCTCGCCGGTCGGCACGAGGGTTGTTTGGTACATGCGGCTGGACGTACGTGCGGAAATCTGAAAAAACGTGTCGCCGGACCGCCCCGCCGGGCCAGAGAGAACCCGCGTTCAGGCGTACTTCGCGACAACGTCGAGGATCTCGTCGAGCTCCTCGCCGTCGAGCGAGTAGCGCTCCTGGGCGAACACCGAGCGGAGCTCCGTGCGGTCCTCGGGGAGCAGGTCGGTGATCTTCACCGCGGTCGGCACGTCGACCTGGTCAAGGTCGGTCAGCTCCTCGACGAGCTCGCGGGACTCGTCGGCGTCGAGCTCCGCGAAGCGGTTGACGTGCTCGATCGCGCGGGCCAGCTCGTAGCGGAGATCGCGCTCCTCGTCGGCCGCGCGCTCGTCTTCGATCTCCACGAGGATCTCCTTCGCCTCGGAGGTGGTGACGTACTCCTCGTCGAGCTTCTCTTTGAAGATCGTCATCTCAGTTCTGTTGGGCCCGCATGTGGGCGGCGGTGACGATGAGGGTCTTCGTCTTGCCGCCGTCCGGGATCTCCACCTTGAACGCCGACCCCTGCTTGCCGACGACGGTGCCCGTCCGGCCGTCGAAGCGCGGGTGGAAGCGGCCCTTAGGGACGCTCGGGTCGATCTTGAGGTGGACCTGCGACCCCTCGTCGAACTCCTGGATCGCTCGCTGCGGCGGGGAGGTGCCGCGGTTGCGGGGTTTGTTCGAGAGCTTGTCGCGAGTCGCCTTCTGTGGCCCATTGGAACTCGGCATGGTCTTGGGATACCTTCCGCTGCCGCCGTTATAAATCGTGCGTTACGACCCGCGGGACGTGGGCGTCTCACACGCGGGAACCGGCGGTGCGCCCGACTCGCACGCGCGATCGGAGCGCACGCGCGCGACTACCAGACGCACCTCCCCCTTCCGAAAGGGCTAATCCCGGGAGTCCCTATCATGTTCGTAATGAGTCATCAGCTGCCGGACGTACAGGCGTCGTCACCCGACGTCACGGTCGGGCTCTCGCAGGTTGGCGTCACCGGCGTGGAGAAACTCGTGAAGCTCGCGCGCGGCGACAAGCGACCCATCGTCCTCATGGCGGAGTTCGAGGTGTTCGTCGACCTCCCGAGCGGCCGCAAGGGGATCGACATGTCGCGGAACCTCGCGACCGTCGACGAGATCCTCGAAGACATCACCCGCGAGGAGGCGTACCGCGTCGAGGACGTCTGCGGCGACGCCGCAGAGCGCCTCCTGGAGAAGCACGACTACACGACCACCGCCGAGGTGTCGATGGCGGCGGAGCTCGTCACCCGCGAGAGCACGCCGGCGTCGGACATCGAGACACAGAGCACGGCGACCATCGTCGCCAGCGCGACCGCCACCGAGGACGGCACGCGAGAGGAGATCGGCGCCGAGGTCACCGGCATGACCGTCTGCCCCTGCTCGCAGGGGATGAGCGAGTCGCGGGCCCGCGACAAGCTCGCCGAGCTCGGCGTTGACGAGGAGACGACCGAAGAATTCTTAGACGCCGTCCCGCAGCCGGGTCACTCCCAGCGCGGCCACGCGACGCTGACGATCACGACCGACGGGCACCCGGACGTCGACCTCAGGGACGTGATCGACGTCGCCCGCGACTCGATGAGCGCGCGCATCTACAACATGGCGAAGCGGCCCGACGAGGACCACATGACCTACGAGGCCCACGCCGACGCGAAGTTCGTCGAGGACTGCGTCCGCGCGCTCGCCGAGGGAACCATCAGGGAGTTCGGCCACCTCTCGGACGACGCCGTGGTCCACATGAAGCAGTCGAACGACGAGTCGATCCACCAACACAACGCCCACGCGGAGCGCGAGGTCACGCTGGGCGACCTCCGCGACGAACTCCACCGGTAGGCGCCGAAGCCGCGGGCGACTCGCGTTTCCGCCCGGCTACCCGAACGTCAGCGGCTCCGCCTCGGTCCACCGCGGTTCGAACTGCTCTTTCACGCTCGTTGCGAACTCGACGTCTTTCACGTCGATCATCGCGAACGGCTCGTCCGCGGACAGCGGGTGCGGGACCTCGATACACACCTCGATCTCGTCGAACACGTTGAACGTCCCGTCGACGCCCGGCGACGTGCGGACCTCGAACCCGTCCACCTCGGCCAGCTCCGCGGTGTACCGGCGGCCGACGCTCCGCGGGAGCTCGTCGACCGTCGCCGGGGACAGCAACACCCGGATCTCCACGCCGCGTTCGAGCGCGGACTCCAGCTCGGCGGTCACGCGCTCGCCGATCGTCCCGAGGTCGAAGCCGGTCGCCGGCGCGCCCGCGACCACGACCACCCGACGCTCCGCCGCGGCGATCCGCTCTAAGAGGAGGTCCGTCGCCTCCTCCGCGCCGACCGCCGCGGTCCAGAACTGGCCGTCGACGGGCTCGCCGGCGTCGAGTTCGGACGACAGCTCGTCGACAACCGACTCGTACTGGTCGGCCTGCGTCTGGAGCTCCTGCTTCTTCTCGTCGAGCAGCCGGTCGAGCGCGGCGTCCGGCTCGACCGCGACGTACTTCTTCGGCCGGCTCGCGGCCTGACTGCGGACGAGGTTGTGCTGCTCTAAGCTGTTGAGTACGTCGTATATCCGCCCCATCGGGACCTCGCTGGCCCGCGAGAGGTCCTTGGCCGTCGTCGGGCCGGTCCGGAGGAGCGCGCGGTACGCCCGGGCCTCGTACTCGGAGAGTCCCAGGTCGCGGAGAGATGCCATACACGGGGATGCCCCGGCACCGGTATAAACGCGTCGTCCGTTTACGAACCGAGCCGGCACGTGTCGGGCGGCCGGCCGTTCGACGACGAGGCCCTGCGGGTCGACGGAGCGCCCTCGCAGACCCTACGACAGCGCGTCGCCGACCCGGTCCATCAACTCGGCGGGCGTTTCCGCCGGGTCGGAGGCCCCGTCACCAGCGAGGACGACGGCGGTCCCCTCGGGGACCGTCCGCGGGGCGGGCGCGTCGGCCTCGTGGGCGTTCGGCGCAACCACCTTCTCGTGGTCGGCGACTCGCCACGCGGCGCGGTGGAGGTCGCTGCCGGGCTCGGCCCCGACCGCGATGACGGTGGCGTCCCGCCGGAGCCGGCCGACGAGGCTCCCGTAGGCGGCGACCTGGACGCCGAGCCGCTCGGTCGCGCCGGCGAACGCCTCGGCCGTCTCGCGCGCGATCTCGCGGTAGCGGTCCTCGCCGGTGAGCGCCGCCAGGTCAAGGAGCGCCGTCGCCATCTCGACGTTGGCGTCGAGCGGACGGAACGACCGGTCGAGCAGTCCCGGCCCCGAGCGCGGGCCGTCGACGAACGAACCGTCGACGTGGAGGCGGTCGATCGCCCGGTCCGCGACCGCGCGGGCGACGTCGGCGCCCTCGCCGCGGACGCCGGCGGCGCGGACGTACGCCCCGACGACGCGGGCGGCGTCCTCCAGCAGGTCGGCCTCGCCGGCGTCGTCGCTGCCGCGGTAGTGGGTCACCGCGCCGCTCTCGGCGTCGATCAGGTCGCGTTCGAGCCCGTCGAGGATCCGGTCCGCGTACTCGCGGGCCCCCCCGTCATCGGTGTAGGCGGCCACCGCGAGCAGCGCGTCCGCGGCGAGCGCGTTGCCGCCGGCGAACACCGTCAGGTCGCGGCGGGGCTCGTCGAGGTCCGCGCGGTCCGCGGCGGGCGCGGCGTAGTAGGCGCGGCCGAGCCCGGGGCCGAGGCTGCCGCCGACGCCGTAGCCGGTCCAGAGGTCGTCGGTGAGGAAGCCGACCGCGTCGAGCGCGGGGTCGAGGTACGCCTCGTCACCGGTGTAGAGGAAGGCGTTCGCGAACGCGCGGGTCACGGCGGCGTTCGTGTCGAGGGGCTTCTCGTAGGCGACGTCCCCCCAGTCGCGGGTCCCCGCGTAGCGGAAGAAGCCGCCGTCGACGTCGTCAGTGAGGTGGTCGCGGACCGCGTCGAGCGTCCGGAGCGCGCGGTTCCGGTCGCGCTTCAACGCGAACTCGACGGTGCGGGGCAAGGGGAACTTCGCGTCCGTCCCCCAGCCGGCGTGCTTCGCGTCGTACTTCACTTCCAACTGCCCGGCCAGGTGGCTCTCTATCTCGTCGGTCAGCTCGCCGCGGGGCGGCAGGTCGGCGTCGAGTGCGCGCGGGACGCGCCCCGCGTCGCGGCCCTTGTCGGCCCACATCTCGCGGACCGATTCGAGGACCTGCCGCATCCCGTCGATGTCGAGGTAGCCCGCGCCCGTCAGCAGCGTCCCGTCGGGGGCGAGAAAGGCGGTGGTCGGGAAGCCGCCCATGTTGTAGCGCTCGCGCACCCGCGGGTGACGGTCGACGTCGACGCGGACGGGGACGAACCCCTCGTTGACGTTGGCGGCGATGCGCGGCTCCGCGTAGGTGATCGCGTCCATCTCGTGACAGCCCTCGCACCAAGTGGCCGACAGCGAGAGCAGCACCGGGCGGTCGCGCTCGTCGGCCTCGGCGAACGCCGCCGGGCCCCAGTCGCGCCACTCGACGCGGGTCTCGTCGCTCATACCCGTCGTCGGTCCGGGGCGGGGGTAAGCGCTTCGAGAGCGGAACGGAGCGGCCCGAGGACGGGCCGGAAGAGCGGCGTGGAGACAGCCCGGAGGAGGGCTGGAGGGCGCGCGAGAACGGGTCGAAGGAGGGCGGGAGGGCGCGGCGTCGGTGTCCACGCGACGCCTCGGCGGTCGGCGAGCGGTCGGGTCGGCGTCGGTCTCAGCGCTTGTGGTCGTGCCCCAGCGCGAGCGCGAGGGTGTTCGCGAACAGGAGGGCGACGAACAGCTGCCCGGTGCCGCCGTCGAGCCCCGAGTACAGCAGGACGGGGTACGCGGCCGGGATGGCGATGGCCGCCCAGAAGGCGGCGGCTTTGACGGTACCGGTCATCAGCCCGGCGAGTCGTTCGCCGGAGGCGATCTGCGTGGGAGCGGGGGTTGACATGGACACTTTTCCGTAGAACAGGGGACCACATATACCCCGACGAGGGTTCGACGAATTTCACGGCGTTTCTCGCCCGTCCGAGTCGTTTTACAAACGTCTTAGAGACGTTTTAACCGTTTATCGGAGCATCTAACACTTTTCTTCGGGATTCCGCCCGATCCGCCGACTTCGGCGCGGTCCGGCCGCCGCGGCGCGGCGAACACGGGGTCAAGCGACTGCCGCGTCACCAACCGCTTTGTCCGTTGGGAGGAGAAGTGCGATCATGACCGACCCCGACAGCCGCGACCGACGCGAGGACCGAAGCGACCGCGACCGTCCCGGCGCACGCACCGACGGCGGCCGCCCGCGGGTGGCGGTCGTCGCCTGCGGCGGCACCATCGCCTCGGAGCCGAGCGACGACGGCGCGGCCCCGGAGAAGACCGGCGACGACCTCGTGGCGGCGGTGCCGGCCGTCTCCGACCACGCGCGGGTGACGACCCGGGAGGTGTGCTCACAGCCCGGGTTCGACGTTCGGTGGCGAGACATGCTCGCGACCGCGACCGCCGCACGCGAGGCGGTCGACGGGACCGGCCGCGAGCCCGCGGACGGCGTCGTCGTCACGCACGGGACGGACACCCTCGCGGACACCGCGTTCGCGCTGGACCTCCTCACGGACCTCGACGCGCCGGTCGTCGTCACCGGCGCGCAGCGCCGGCTCGACGAGCCCGCCAGCGACGTGCCCGCGAACCTCGCGCTCGCAGTTCGGGCGGCCACGGACGACCGGTTCGCGCCGGGCGTCCACGTCGCTTTCGACGACGAGCTCCACGCCGCCCGCGACGTGGTGAAGGGCCACAGCAACGCGCTGTCGACGATGACCTCGCCCGGGACGGGACCGGTCGCGACGTTCACCCGCGCCGCCTCGCGCCTCGTCCGCGCGCCTGATCGCGGCGTCCCGGTCGATCCGCTCGCGGACGCGATCGACGGCGCCGAGGACGTCCCGGAGGTGCCGGTGATCCACTCGGGAACGGGCGTCGGCGCGGGCGCGGTCGGTCGCGCGCTCGACGCAGACGTGGGCGGGATCGTCGTCGAGGGGACCGGCCTCGGGAACGTCACCGGCGCGGTCGGCGACGCGCTCGGCGAGGCGGTCGATGCCGTGCCTGTCGTCGTCGCAGGGCGTCCGCCGGCGGGGCCGACGGAACCGGTGTACGGCACCCGCGGCGGTGCGGTCACGCTCGCGGACCACGGCGTGACGTTCGCCGGCGACCTCCCGGCCGCGAAGGCGCGCGTCGCGCTCGCGCTCGGCCTCGCCGCCAACCTCGACCGCGAGGAGATCGAGGCGCTGTTCGAGCCGGCGTAGTCGATCGCGGCGACCAACCGAAATCTCCCGACTCGGTAGGTGAGACGCACGTTTACGTCTACACGAAATCCTTATGTATCGGTCGCCAACCCGATGGTATGACCGACCTCACGCGACGGAGGGCCCTCTACGGCATCGCGACCGGTAGCGCCGCCGCCCTCGCCGGGTGTACCAGTACCGGCGATCCGGTTCCGGGCGGCGACGGCACGGACGGGGGAGACGGAACCGACGGCGGAGACGGAACCGACGGGGGAGACGGAACCGACGGCGGAGACGGAACCGACGGCGACGCCGGGAGCGACGCCGACCCCAGGACCGACGTCCATCAGGTCGGCGCGGCGCTGTCCGGACCGGCGTGGAGCCGGACCGAGCGCCGCGGCTTCTGCGCTCTCCTGACCGATGAGAACGACGCCGCGTGGCTGCGCCGCGACGCGCCGGCGGAGACCGCGGCGTTCGTCGAGGAGACCGACTTCACGGCGTCGGCCCTCGTCTACGCCGAGTCCGTCGGCCCGACCACCTGCCACGACGAGATCGCGTTCGGCGGCGTCGAGGTCGAGGAGGGGACCCTCGTCGCGGACGCGACGGTCCTGGGGGCACAGGACGAGGGGGTGGCCTGCGGCGAGGCGATCACCTACCCGGCCGCGCTGCTCCGCGTCACGAGCGACCCCCTGCCAGACGCGGCGGAGCTCTCCGTCACCGACGGCTGGGGCGAGACGGGCGCGGTGCGGAGCGACGACTGGGTCCGCGACCCGGAGAGTCTCGCGGGCGAGGTCCGCCCCGAACACGACCCGGCGAACGTCCCCGCCGCCTTCGAGTGCGACGCCGACGGCTTCGCGCGCCACCCGCAGGTGTACGACGGCGAGGTCAACTGGGGCGGCGGGGGCGGCGCCGGCAGCGACGCTGGGGGCGACGGCCCGCTCGCGCTCCGCGTTGTGATCCCCGGCGACGATGCGCCCGGGTCCGACCCGCTCGCAATCGGTCGGGGTACCCAGTTCCGGATCGAACTGACCAACGTCTCCGGCGAGCCGGCGTCCGTCGGGAGCCAGGCGAAGTACAACCTAGAGGTCCGCACCGAGAGCGGCTGGACCGAGCTCCGCGGCACCGACGGCGACCCCACCGTCGGCTACAACGACCTGGCGATCGGCGTCCCGCCCGGCGGGACGCTGGAGTGGGAGTTCGAGATGACCGAGACGGGGCTCGTCGAGGATGGCCCGCACGCGGACGCCTTCCGGGTCTGCCCGGACCTCGTCCCCGGCCGGTATCGGTTCGTCTTCTTCGGTGCCGCCGACCTCGCGGTCGCGTTCGACTATGAGGACTGACACGGCGGTTCGGCGTCGGACCGCCGGCGTCTCAGCCGCGGACCTCGATGAGGAGGTCCGTCTCCGGCGACTCGCCCATCGTCTCGTGGACGCGGTCCCACGAGAGGTCGGTCCGCGCCGTCACGGACTCGGTCGCGACCGCGCCGCAGGCGTTGCCGACCAGTATCGGCACTTGGTAGTCGCGCGGGTCGTGCGAGAACCCGTCGCCGGTGATCTCGGGCTCCCTGAGCGCGGCCCCGAGGAACCCGGCGGCGAAGGCGTCGCCCGCGCCGGTCGTATCGACGGGGTCGACATCGAAACCCGGGTGCGAGACGCTGCCGTGCGGCGTCCGCACCGTCGCGCCCTCGTCGCCCAGCTTGATCGCGACGACGCGGTCGTCCGGCTCCCACGGGTCCACGTCGGTCGCCGCCGCGAGCGCGTCGGCCTCCCGGTCGTTTAAAAAGAGCACGTCGCTGGCGTGGAGCGCGGCGTCGAACTCGCGGTCCGCGACGCGCCGCCCGGGGTCGAAGCTCCGGGTCGCGCCCGCCTCGGCGGCGGCAGTCGCGAGCGCCGCCGCGGTCTCCGGCTGCTGGCCGGTGAGGTGGAGGTGGTCGGCGGCCGCGAGCGTGTCGCGGTCGAGCCCGGCCGCGGAGAACGACTCGTTGGCGCCGTCGTTCGCGAGCATGAGCAACTCGCCGTCGCCGTCGACGATGACGTACTTCACCGAGGTCGGCTCGGCGGCGTCGACGAGCACCTGTCCGGGGTCGACGCCGGCGCTGGCGAGTTCGCGGAGCGCCAGCGCGCCAGACTCGTCGCCGCCGACGCTGCCGTAGACGACCGACTGGCCGCCTAAGTCGACGAGCCCGACCGCGACGTTGGCGGCGCTGCCCCCGCCGGACTGTTCGAGCCGGTCGATCCGCGTCTCGCCGTCCGGTTCGGGGAGCCGGTCGACGTGGATCGTCACGTCCCAGTTGATGTGGCCCGCGGCGACGACCTTCGGCACGCGGGCCTCCTCGTCGGGGCCGAGGTCGGGGTCGCGGTCGACCGCGGGGTCCACGTCGTCGCCTTCGGAGCCTCCGCCGGCGGCGTCCGCGGCGTCTCCGGCCTCCGGGGAGTCGGCGGCGTTCCCGGCGCCCGCGTCGTCGGGCGCGTCGCCCTCCCACTCGTCGACCTCGCGGTCCCACTCCGCGACGGTCTCGTCCCAGTCGTCGACCGCGTCGTCGTCCGAGGCGTAGCCCGAACCGTCCGCTCCGCCCTCGTCGGGGGCGGCCGAGTCGCCCGCGGGGTCGCCGCCCTCGGTCATGGTTCCGCCCACGGCTCGGCGGCGCCCTCGCCGAACAGCTCACGCATCAGCGTCACGATGCTCTCCGGCGGGAACTGGCCGTGCTCGGTGACGATCGCGTCCATGTACCGCGGCGGCGTCACGTCGAACGCGGGGTTCTCCACCGCGATCTCGCCGATCTCGTCGCGGCTCTCCGGCGCAATCACCTCGCCCTCGTCGCGCATCTCGATTTCGACGGTGTGACCCGTCAGCGTCTCCGGGTGGAGCTTGATCGTCTGTGCCGCGGTCATGATCGGGACGCCGCGCTCGCGGGCGTTGACCGCGAGCCCCGACGTGCCGATCTTGTTTATCACGCCGCCGTCGGCGGCGATCGAGTCCGCGCCGACGACGACGTGGTCGACCTCGTCGAGGTACCGCCGCGCCGCGGAGTCGACGATGAGCGTCACGGGGACGCCCGCGTCGCGGAGCTGCTCGGCGGTGATGTGGCCCTGCTGGCGCGGGCGCGTCTCCTTGACGACCGCCGAGATCGACTTCCCCTGCTCGACGGCCGCCTCGATACACGCGAGCGCGTCCGTGGAGTGGCAGTGGGTCATCACCGTGTCGCCGTCGGCGAGGCGGTTCGCCCCGACCCGCCCGAGGTCCTCCTGGGCGCGGTCGAGCTGCCGGACGAACGCCTCGCTCGCGTCGACGACGCTCCGGCGGAGCCGGTCGACCGAGTCGCCTTCCATCCGCTGGAGCACGTACCGGAGCGCGTTCGGCAGGGACACCGCCGTCGGGCGCGTCTCGCGGAGGGTCCGGGCCGCGGCGCGCATCGAGGCGCGGAACGCCGCGGGGTCGGTCGCGGTCGCGTCCGCCTCGGCCGCCGCCTCCGCCTGCTCAGCGAGCGCCTCGGCGGCCGCGGAGGCGATGGTCGCCGCCCCGCGGATCTCCATCGTCGCGATCGACTCGGCGGTGTCGCCGACCGCCGGTGCCGGCTCCGTGTCTGTCATATCGATCCGGTAGCCGCCCGTGTATTTATAAAACCGGCCGACTGTCGGCGGCCCGCGCTACTCCGCGTCCGGCTGCTGGCCGTAGCTCTCGAACCGCTCCTCGACCGTCGCCATCTGCTCGTCGCTGAGGACGTGCGGCTCGCCGACGGCGGACGCGCGCAGGTAGAGCCGGCAGATGTCCTCGACGTGACGGGTGTTCTCGACCGCCGTCTCGACGTCCGGCCCGGTGACGACGAGGCCGTGGTTCGCGAGGATCGCGGCGTCGGAGCCGGCCTCCGCCATCGCGGCGACGACGTTCGCGGCCAGCTCCTCGGTCCCGTACGGGGCGTAGTCTGCCAGGGGGACCTCGCGGCCGACCGCGGCGATCATGTAGTGGACCGGCGGGAGCTTCCGGCCGAGCGTCGCCATCGTCGTCGCCCACGGCGAGTGCGTGTGGACGATCGCGCCCGGCCGGTCGTGCTGGTAGATGCCCGTGTGCATCGGGACCTCGCTCGACGGCGCCATGCGCCCGGCGAGCCGCTCCCCGTCCAGCGACACCACGGGCACGTCCCCCGCGTGGAAGGAGTCGTAGGGGACGCCGGTAGGCGTGACCGCCACCCTGTCGCCGTCACGGACGCTCAGGTTGCCGGTCCGCCCGGGCGTCAGCTCGGCAAGCGCCGGCGCGTGTTCGACGACCGCCGCCCGCGCCTCGCGCAGGAGGTCCGGGTTCGCCTCCGGGCCGGCGCCCGGGTCGGAGCCGTCGCGAGTCACGTCGCCACCTCCGTCAGGTCGGCGAGCGCGTCGAGGCGGTGGTCCGGGCGCTGCCCCGCGGGCAGGTCCGCCGCCGCGGGCGCGTCGCCGTCGGCGACGAACAGCGCCGAGTCGATCCCGAGGGCGTTGGCGCCGGCCACGTCCGTCTCGACGTTGTCGCCGACAGCGAGCGCCTCGCTCGGGCGGCGGTCGAGCTCGGCAAGCGCGGTCGTGAACGGGAGCGCGCTCGGCTTCTCGCGGCCCACCTCCTCGGAGGTGACGAGCAGGTCGATCCGGTCGTCGAGCCCGAGGCGAGTGAGCTTCCGCAGTTGGACCCGAGTCGTGAGGTTTGTCACGACCGCGACGTCCGTCCCGGCCGCGTCGAGCGCGTCGAGGACGGTTTCGACGCCGTCACAGAGCGACATGGCGTCGAGGTAGCCGTCCCAGTAGGCGTCGCCGGCCGCCAGCGCGCTCGCGGGGTCGGACGCGCCGGCGTAGCGGGACAGCCCGCGCTTGAAGTAGACGTGGCGGTCGTGGGAGGCGGCGGTGGTGCGCGTCTCGCGCTTGGCCGCCCGCCGACCAGCCTCGTACAGGTCGTCGAACGCCGCGCGGTCGAGGTCGTATCCGCGCTCGCGGAGGACGTCGAGCGCGGCGCGCTTGCCCGCCTCGTTACACGGGGCGTACGGGTACAGCGTGTTGTCGAGGTCGAAGAGCACCGCCTCGTAGCTCATGGACCGATTCGGCGCGGCACCGACTTAAGCGTGATTCGACGCGATGAGGGGAAGCGGTCGGGGGAGACGAATGCGCCGCTACTGCTCGTTCATCGCCTCGCTGGCGATGTTGCGCCCGCGGGAGTTGAGCGCGACCTCGCGGCGGATCCGCACCTCCTCGACGACCTCGAGCTCGACCAGCCGCTCGAACGTCTCCTCGACGTCGTCGACGTCCATCCCGAGGAACGAGGGGATCTCGAACGGCGAGACCCCAGAGTACAGCGCCATCAGCACCTCGCGGTCGCGGCTGGAGAGGTCGACGTTGGTCGAGCTCCGCTCCTCGCCCTTGCGGAGCCACGACTCGACGAACCGCATCCGGTTCGGGTCGCCCGCGACGTGGGTCTCAATGCTCGTCCCCTCGTCGTCGGTGTGTGACACCTCGATGACGGGCTTCTTCTCGCCGTTCACCGTGCGCTTCGCCGCGTCGAGCCCGCTGATGTCGTCGAGGTCGAACTTCACGAACGCGCCGCGCTCCAAGGCGGCGTTGAGCCCGTTGTCGTCGATCTTCACGCGGGCCTGCTCCCACTCGGTGTCCTGGACGACGCCGCCCTCGATGGCGGGGTGTTTCGCCATCACCGTCTTCTGGTCGAGCAGCGCGCGGTAGACGTCGCGCTCGAACGGCTCGTGGTCCGAGGCGGCGACGAGCAGCACCTGCTCGCCCAGGTCGAAGCTCACGTAGTTGGAGACGCGCGCGACCGACTGGTTCGCGTCGTGGCGGCCGCCGAGCCGCTCCAGCTTCGACAGCGGGACGGTCCGCTTCCCGTCGTTGCCGGCCAGGATCAGCCGGCGGTTCGAGAGGAGGACGCGGCCCGGCGTCCACGAGACGTCGCTCACCTTGCGCCCCTCGCGGACCGCAACCGCGAACTTCGCCTGCGTGTCGGTGATCTTGTACTCGTCGCCCTGCTGCGCCATTTAGGGACCCCCCGCGCGGAGCTTCGAGACCGCCGAGAACACGCGCTTCCTAACGGCCTGGCTGTCGTCGTCGGCGTACTCTTCGAGGCGGTTCAGCGTCTCCTGCCCGCCGATCTGTCCGAGGACGAACACCGCCTTCGCGCGGGCGTCCTCCGGGTGTTCCGGGCCGAGTTTGTCGAGCAAGCGGTCCTCGACGACCGGCCCGCCGAGGGTCTTGAGGCTCGTGGCCGCGAACTGCGCGGTCTGCGGGTCCTCGTCCGCGAGCGCGTCCGCCAGCGCCTCCACCGCGGTCGACGTGTCCGGGTCCGCCACGCGGCCGAGGATCCACGCCGCGTTCCGCCGCTGGCGCGGCTGCTGGCCGTCGGCGAGGATCTCGGCGAGCGGCTCGACGACGGTCGCATCGTCGGCCGCCTTCAGCTCCGAGACCACCTGGTCGCGGACCGCGTGGCTCTGCCCGGTCGGCACGTTCGAGAGCAGCTCGATTACCGAATACACCGCGGCGTTGCGCACGACCGCGCTCTCGTCGCCGAGCGCCCGCGCGAGCGGTTCAACGGGCTCCGGGGTGCTCGCCTTACCGAGCGCGCCCGCCGCGATCCGGCGGATCGACTCGTCCCCGTCGTTGAGCAGCTCCAGCAGCGGCGACAGTGCCTCGTCCGTGCCGATCGCACCCAGCGCGTTAGCCGCGGCGCGGCGGACGCGCGGCTCCTCGTCCTCCAGTCGCTCCCGGAGGCCGGGGACCGCCCGCGCGTCGACGAAGGTCCCGCAGGCCTGCGCCGCGCGGAGCCGGACGCGGGGGTCCCCGTCGTCGAGCGCCCCGACCAGCGGCTGGAGACCGCTCGCGTCGTCGAGCCGCCCAAGCGCGTTCGCCGCCGCCATCCGGAGCTCCGGGCGGTCGGCCTCGAGTGCGCGAGCGAACTTGCGCGCGGTCACCCACTCGGCCTCCGAGTCGCTGCCGCCGCCGGTGAGCTCTTCGAGGAGCTGCTGGAGCGCCCCCTCGCCGAGCGCGTCGAGCGCGTCGACCGCCGCGCCCCGGACCTCGGGGTCGTCGTCGGTGGTCGCGGTGCGGAGCAGCCCCTCGACGGTCGCCTGGTCGCTCTCCTCGCCGACCTCACCGAGGAACTCTGCCGCGCGCCGCCTGACGGCCGCGCTGTCGCTACCGAGCGCGTCCCGGAGGCGCTCCGCGTTCCCGTCCCGGGCGTGCTGGTACAGCGACATCAGCGCCTCCCGAACACCCGGCGCCGCTTGTCGATCGGTTCGTAGCGGTCGCTCCGGTCCGGGGGGACGCTCTCCGTCATCCCCAACACGAGGACGCCGTCCTCCGCCAGCGACGCCTCCAGCGTGTCGAACAGCGCCGACTTGTGGTCGACGTCGATGTAGATCAGCAGGTTCCGGCACAGCACCACGTCGAACGGGTCGCGAGCGCCGTCGCGGATCAGGTCGTGCGTCTCGAAGTCGACGAGCCGCTGGACCGCCGGGCGCACCTGAAACGTGTCCTCGTCGCGCTCGACGTACGCGTCGGGGTCGGAGAGCGGCTCCAGCTCCTCGGCGATGTCCGTCGTGCGCGTCGTGTGATAGACGCCCTCGCGGGCGTTCTCGAGCGCCTCCTCGCTGATGTCGGAGCCGAGGACCTCGACGCGCGACTCATCGATCTCCGGGTCGTCGTAGGCCAGCATTGCGACGGAGTACGGCTCCCGGCCGTCGGCGGAAGGTGCGGACCAGACGCGGACACGCCGCTGGGTCGCGGTCCGCTCGCGTAGCACGTCGCGGAGGACGTCCCACATCTCCGGGTTCCGGAAGAACTCGGTCACGTTGATCGTGAGCGCGTCCATCAGCGCCTGCCGCTCGTCGGCGTCTTCGCGGAGGATGCGCTCGTACTCGGCGTGCGACTCGGTGTCGCGCCGGCGCATCCGCGCGGTGATCCGACGGTCGAGATACGACTCGTTGTAGTACCCCGGCTCGAACGGCACCGTGTCGTCGATCTGCCGGAGGACGCCTTCGAACGCCGTCTCGGCGTCGTCTCTCCGGCGGCTCATAGGCTCACCACGTCGAGCACGGCCACGACGTCCCCGTCGCCGAGGACCGCCGTCCCGCTGAGCCCCGGCGTCCCCGAGAGCGGCCCGTCGAGGGGTTTCACCACGACTTCCTCTTGATCCAACACCGCGTCACAGTGGAGCGCAACCTGTCGCGTCTCCTCGCGGATGCGGACGAGCATTCCGTCGTCGGCCGGCCCCCCATCGTCGTCGGGACCGGAGTCTGTCGTCGGATCCGCCGGCACGAACCCGTCGTCGCCGGGGTCGTCGGCCGCGACGCCCCCGTCGGCGGCGGGCGTCTCGGTCGGCCGCTCCGCCGCGGTCGGGTCGATCTCGCCGAGGCGCTCGTTCAGCCGGACGACCGGGTAGAGGTCGTCCTCGTGCCTGACGACCTCGTCGCCGTGGACCTCCTCGACGTCGTCGGCCCGGGCGACCTCCGCGATCGACTTGATCGGGATGCCGTACTCCGTACCGCCGACATCGACGAACATCACCTTCACGATCGCGACGGTGACCGGGAGCCGGAACCGGACCGTGCTCCCCTCGCCGGGCTCGCTCTCGATCGAGACGGAGCCGTCGAGGTCGCGCGCGGTCGTCCGGACCACGTCCATCCCGACGCCGCGGCCGGAGACGTCTGTGACCTCCTCCGCGGTGGAGAAGCCGGGGTGGAAGACGAGGTCGTACACCTCGTCGTCCTCCATCGCCTCGACCGCCTCGCGGCTCTTGACGTCCTCGTCGACCGCCTTCTCGCGGAGCTGGTCGGGGTCGAGCCCGCCGCCGTCGTCCGACACCTCGATGATCACGTGGTCGCGCTCGCGCTCCGCCGTGAGCGACACGTGGCCGGTCGGGTCCTTCCCGGCCGCCTCACGCTCCTCCGGCGACTCGATCCCGTGGTCGACCGCGTTCCGCAGGACGTGGACGAGCGGGTCGCGCATCTCCGTGAGGATCGTGCGGTCCAGTTCGACATCGTCGCCCTCGATCTCGAAGTCGATCCGCTTGTCGAGGTCCCGCGAGATGTCGCGCACGAGGCGCGGGAACGAGTCGGAGACCTGCGAGAACGGGATGAGCCGCATGTCCATCGCCGTGTCCTGGAGGCTGGAGGCGAGCTTGTCGAGCTCGTCTAAGGCGTCCGACTCGGCGTCGGTCCCCTCGATCTCGCGGCGGAGCTTGATCCGGCTCGTCACCAGTTGCTCGACGAGCCCGTACAGCTCGTCGACCTGGTCGACATCGACCCGGATCGACTTGATCTCGTCGCCGGACTTCGAGTCGGAGCCGCCCGAGGACCCGGAGTCGTCCGACGACGACTCGGCGTCGTCGTCGGACTGCTCGGCGTCATCGTCGGGCTGCTCGGCGTCGTCGTCGGACTGTTCTGTCTCCTCGTCCGCGTCCGCCGCGGCGGGCTCCGGCGCGTCTTCGGCGTCCTCCTCGACCGGCTCGGCGTCGGCCGGTTCGTCGGCGACGGGCTCGGCGGCGTCCGCTTCTGCGTCTGCGTCGGTAGATTCGGCGGCAGAATCGTCCGATTCAGCGGCGTCCTCGCCGCCGACGGTGACCGCGGTGACGGCCTCGACCTGCGTGAGGGCTCGGAGCCCCTCGGCAACGACCTCGGGGTCGTCGCCGCCGACGAAGGCGTCGAACGACTGGTCGTACTCGCCGTCCTCCAGCGCCTCGGGCGCGGGGTCGGTGACGTGCCCGTCGAACTGCTCGTCGAGCGCCTGGAGGACGAGCGCGGCGTCGACGCCCGGCATCTGTGCGTCGCCGATCGTCACGTCGGCGTACGCGACCGGCTCCGGGAGGTCCGTCGCGGCCGCAGGCGGCTCCGGCACTGAGACGTCGGGGGCGTCCTCGTCCGTGTCGGATTCGGATCCGTCCTCGGCGTCGTCCTCCGTGTCGTCTGCGGCGTCGGCGTCCGCGTCGGCCGAGTCGTCCGCTCCGGCGTCGTCCCCGTCGGCGTCGCCACCGACGGTGCCGTGTTCCTCCATCTCGCGCAGGCGCGACTCGAGGTCGGAGGGGTCGGTCGACACCTCGCCGGTGTCGGCGATCTCCGAGACCATCGCCTCGACGGCGTCGACCCCCTCGAAGAGGAGGTCCATCAGCTCGGGCGTCACCTCGCGGTCGCCCTGCCGGACCGCGTCCAGCAGGTCCTCGAGGGCGTGCCCGAAGTCGGAGACGTCCTCGTACCCCATCGCCGCGGCGTTCCCCTTCAGGGTGTGAGCGACGCGGAACACGTCGTCCATCGCCTCGGCGTCCTCGGGGTCTGCCTCGAGCGCGAGTAAGGCGTTGTTGAGGTCGGTGATCCCGTCTTCGGCCTCGGCGACGAACGCGGCGCGGTGGGAGTCCATCAGGCCTCACCCCCCACGATCGCGCCGGCGACGTCGTCGAGGTCGTACACCGCGTCGACCCCGCCCGTTTCGACCGCGCGCTTCGGCATGCCGTAGATGACGCAGGTGTCCTCGCTCTGCGCCAGCGTCCGCGCCCCGGCGTCGGCCATCGCGCGGATCCCCGCTGCCGCGTCCGAGCCCATCCCGGTCAGCACGACGCCGACGAGCGGGTCGTCGACCACCTCGGCCGCGGAGCGCATCGTCACGTCCGCCGCGGGGGTGACCGTGTGCGAGTCGTCGTCCTCGTCGAGCTTCACCCGGAGCCGCCCCGAGCGGTAGCTGTCGATGAGCGTGTGACTGCCGCCGCGGGCGACCAGCGCCTCGCCGGCCCCGATCCGTGCGCCGTCGCTGGCCTCCCGCACGTCGTACGCGGAGGCGGCGTCGAGCCGGTCCGCGAACCGCGAGGTGAACGCCTCCGGCATGTGCTGGACGATCACGACGCGACAGTCCGCCATCGGGAGCGCCGACAGCACGCGCTCGACGGCGTTCGGTCCACCGGTCGAGGCCGCGATCACCACGGTCAGCGGCCCGTCGACATCGGTCGCGTCCGCGTCGGTCCCCGTGTCGGGCGAGCGCGTCGCCGCGCCGGTCGGGTCGTCGCGCTCGCGGGTCGCGGCGTCGAGGTCGGCGTCCGCGACCGAGCGCACCGCCTCGACGAGCCGGTCGGACTCCCGCGAGACGCCCGTCGACACCTCGCCGCCGGGCTTCGCGAAGAAGTCGACCGCGCCGCGGTCCAGCGCCTCGAAGGTGACCTCCGCGCCCTCGTCCGTGTGCGCGGACAGCATCAACACCGGCGTCGGCGTCTCCTCCATCAGTCGCTCGACGGCTTCGAGCCCGCCCATTCCGGGCATCTCGACGTCCATCGTCACGACGTCGGGGCGCGTCTCGGCCACCACCGAGAGCGCCTCTTCTCCGTCCCCCGCCTCGCCGACGACCGCGACCCCGGCGTCGCTCAAGAGGTCGCTTATCAGTCCCCGCATGAACGGGGAGTCGTCGACGACCACAACCCGCGGCGACCCGTCCCGACCGCCGCGCCGATCCGTCGTCCTGCTCATGTACCACAGCGCGCCCAGAATCAGCATAAATCCACGGACCCAGGAATCACCCCTGATAATTCAGGGGACACGATTATCTGTCAGTTGACCGCAGCAGAGGTATGGCAGCCACAGAAGCGGAAGCCGAGCCGACCAAGGTGTTGGAGTTCGGCCTAGGCGACGGGACGTACTGTCTGGACATCGGCGTCATCGACGAGATCGTCGACGCGGGCGAGCTCACGCGGATCCCCAACTCGCCGGACCACGTCGAGGGCGTGATGGACCTCCGGGGGCGGACGACGACGATCGTCGACCCGAAGACGCTGTACGACATCGACGAGGACGGGCCGCGCGAGCGGATCGTCGTGTTCGACGACGACGAGATCGACGAGGGCGGGACCGTCGGCTGGATGGTCGACGAGGTGTTCCAGGTCCGCGACGTCGCGCCGCAGGACGTCGACCAGGGTACGACGGTCGAGGACGAGGGCGTCCGCGGGATCGTCAAGTCCGACGACCGGTTCGTGGTGTGGGTCTCGCCGGACGTCGACGACGCGCTCGCCGCCGACCTCGACGACGTCGACGCCGCGGAAGCGTAACGAGAGGATCGGCCGACGGCCGGGCGACTGCGTCGGCGCCGTTCGGCGATCGGTTCTCACCCGTGAGAACCGGGAGCCAACGCTTATCAGCCGTCCAACGGGTCCTTACGTATGCGCGTCTCAAGTGGCGTTCCGGGGTTCGACGATGTCGTCGACGGTGGGTTCCCCGAGGAGCGTCTCTACGTGGTGAGCGGTCCGCCGGGAAGCGGCAAAACGACGTTCTGTTCGCAGTTCGCGGCCCAGGGTGCCCGTAACGGCGAGGATGTCCTGTACATCAGCATGCACGAGACCAAGGCGGGGATCCGCGAGGACATGAGCGGCTACGACTTCGGGTTCGACCGCGCGCTCGACTCCGACCGCGTCACCTTCCTCGACTCCTTCTCGTCGGACGGCCGGCGCTTCTTCGGCCTGCCAGGCGACCGTCGCGACCGCTCCGGCGTCACCAACCGCCTCACCGGGTTCATCAACTCCCGCGACATCGACCGCGTCGTCTTCGACTCGACGATGCTGTTGCGGTTCCTCTTAGACGACGACGAGGACACGATGATCCAGTTGCTCTCCTCGCTGAAGCGGACCGACGCCACCACGCTGCTGATCTCCGAGATGACCGACCCGAGCGCCTACTCAGAGGAGCACTACCTCGCCCACGGCGTCGTCTTCATGCACAACTACCTCGAGGACGAGGGGATGCGTCGTGGCGTCCAAGTGCTGAAGATGCGGGGGACGGACGTCGATACGGACATCCAGGACGTGGAGTTCACCGATGGCGGCCTCCGCGTCGGCCCGGCAGCGACGGTGACCCACTAATGTACGAGCGCACGTTCGGCACGGAGTGGAACGACATCTCCCGCGAGGAGGCGGTCGAGCGCGCGTTCGCGCTCGGCGTCGCCGCCGGGATGGACAGCGCCCGCCCGGAGGAGTTGGACCGGGTGCTGGCGGCGTTCCCGGGCAGCTACGACCGGAGCATCATCGAGCTGGCGTACGACGAGGGGCGGACGAAGGCGCTGGAGGCGAAAGCCGAGGAGGACGATCCCGACGACGAGGACGTCTGGGAGTCGCTCGTCGACGACGCAGGGGCACCGCGCGACGCGCCGGTCTCCGCCGCGCTCCCCGGTGCGATACGTGAACTGACACTCACCGAGGAGCCGGGAGAGGGCCCGCCGTCCTCGCTCGACCTCCCCTCCATGCTCCGAAAGTGATCCCTCGGAAGGGTTTTACCGAACACTCTCTCACATTCATCAAATGACTGTGCTTCCCGACGCTGTCCGCGGTGCCGACAGCGTCCTCATCAGCGGTCCGCCGATGAGCGGGAAGTACGACCTGTTCAACAAGCTGCTCGCGTCGTGGTCCGACGGGCCGGTCGTGATATCGACGGGGCGGACCGCGGAGAAGGTCCGCGGCGACTACGAGGAGCTGACGGGGGCGGACGGCGACGACGTGGTCGTCATCGACTGCGTCACCCATGAGCAGGGCGACAAGCGCGACGACACGCCCACGACGAAGTACGTCGCCAGCGCGGGCAACCTCACCGACATCGGGATCAAGTTCACCGACGTTGTGGAGTCCTCCACTGGCCGCGAGCGTGCGGTCGGAATCTACTCGCTCTCCCAGCTGTTGATGTACTGGGACCCGGAGCGTATCTACCGGTTCACGCGGGTGATGACCTCGCAGACCTCCGGCGAGGAGTGGCCGTTCGTCGGCGTCGTCGGCTCGACCGCACACGACGAGCAGGTCGTCCACACGCTCCACGAGCCGTTCGAGGTCGTCGTCGAGACGCGCGTCGACGACGACGCGCGGGAGTTCCGCGTCCGCGGCCGCGTCGGGCAGCCGTCCGACTGGCAGCCCTTCTGACCGGAGCCCGCGACGGGCGTCGGCCCCTCACCCGATCAGTTCGAACTCGACGCCGACTGGCGGCCCGTCGACGAGCCCCCAGTAGACGAAGCGGTGGGTCCCCGTCCCGAGCGGGGGACAGACATCGAGGTCGACCCCGTTGACCGCCGTGGCGAGACCCCGCTCCGTCAGCGTGAGGTCCCACGAGTACGCCGTGCTCGTGTCGAGCGACGACTCGCTTCTGGGGAGCTTGACCGCCTCGCCGGTAGTCGAACCGCGGACGTCCAGCCAGCCCGCCTCGGTCTCGCGCTGGATCGAGTACGCGGGCTCGCCGAGGGTGGCCGCCGGGGCGTCGCCGGTGTTGCGGAGGACGAGCCGGAGCGACTGGCCGTACGTCTCGGCCGTCCCCTCGACGGAGAGCTCCAGCGAGGTCCGGTCCGTCTCGACCGGCGTGCCGGCGACCGGCGCCTCGAACGGCTGGTCGAGGCGAACGAACGCGTCGTCGTCGCAGGTCAGCGTCGCCGGCGTCCCCTCGGGGCCCTGCGGCCCGTCGCCCGCCGCGAAGTCAAGACAGCCCGCCGCGGCGACTGACAGGGCGATCGCGCTCCCGGCGAGCGCGTCGCGTCGCGTGAATTCCATACGGGACGAACGGACGCCACCGGCATGAACCGCACGCGTCGTCGCGGCGGGGGAGCACCGGAGCCGTCGCGCTCGGCGGACGCCGCGGCAGCGGCGGTTCGGAACCGCTTTCCCCTCGGCCGGCGCATGGCCTCGCATGGAGCTGTTCGGATCGAGCGGTATCCGCGGGGTCGCGCTGCGGTACCTCACCCCCGCACTCGTCCTCGACATCGCGAAGGCGGCCGGGACGGTGTGGGACGCCGACCGCGTCGCCGTCGCCCGCGACACGCGAACGACCGGCGAGCTGTTCGCGAACGCGGCCGCGAGCGGGCTCGCCGCGGTCGGCTGCGACGTCGACCGCCTCGGGGTCGTCCCCACCCCCGCGGTCGGCAACTACTGCGAGGCGGCCGAGGTCCCGGCCGTTCTCGTCACCGCGTCCCACAACCCGCCCAAGTTCAACGGGATCAAGCTCGTCGGCGACGACGGCGTGGAGCTCTCCGTCGACGTGTTAGAGCGCATCGAGCGCCGCGTCCTCGACGACGAGTACGACCACGCCGACTGGCGGTCGGCCGGCGCGACGACGCCGATCGAGGGGGCTGTCGACGACTACGTCGACCAGCTGACCGCCGCCGTCGACCGCGAGGCGGTCGCCGACGCGGACCTCACGGTCGCGGTCGATCCCGGCCACGGCGCGGCCTCGGTGGCCTCGCCGCGGATCTACCGCGAGCTGGGCTGCGAGGTGCTGACCGTGAACGCGACGCCCGACGGCCACTTCCCGGGCCGCGACTCCGAGCCGGTCCCCGAGAACCTCGCGGACCTCTCGCGGCTGGTCGCGACCTCCGACGCCGACGTGGGGATCGCCCACGACGGCGACGCGGACCGGGCCGTCTTCGTCGACGAGGACGGGTCGTTCGTCGACGGCGACACCTCCTTCGCGGCGCTGGCGGACGCCTGCCTCGAACCGGACGACGCCGTCGTCAGCGCGGTCAACGTCTCCCAGCGGCTCGTCGACGTCTGTGCCGCCAACGACGCCGACCTCGAGCTCACGCCCATCGGCGCGACGAACATCATCACCCGGACGCGCGAACTCCACGAGGCGGGGACGAACGTCCCCATCGCGGGCGAGGGGAACGGCGGGGTGTTCTTCCCGCCGTACCGGCTCTCCCGGGACGGCGCGTACATCGGCGCGCGGTTCCTCGAACTGCTCGCGGCCGCGGACGGCGCGTCGGTCAGCGAGATCGTCGCCCCGTACAGCGACTACCACTTCGTACGCGTGAACGTCGAGTACGAGGACGACGCCGAGCGCGACGAGCTGCTCTCGGCCGCCCGCGCCTACGTCGAGACCGCCGACGCGGAGCCGAACACGACCGACGGCTACCGGCTCGACTACGGCGACGCGTGGGTGCTCGTCCGTCCGTCGGGCACGGAGCCAAAAATCCGGATCTACGCCGAGTCCGCCGACGCCGACCGCGCCGAGCGGCTGGCGAAAGACATGCGCGTCGCCGTCGAGAGCGGGCGGTAGCGGGGACGGTCAGTCGCCGCCGGTGCCGGTGGCGTCGGAGGCAGTCGGTGCGGTATCGTCCGTCGGATCGATGCGCTCGGGTGAGAGGTGCGTGTGTCCGAAGCCGGTCGGGTACTTCAGGCCGTAACCGACGGCGCGGTCGACGCCGACGTGGGCGCCCCAGACGAGCGCGATCCAGACGACCGGCGTTGCGCCGAGCCACAGGCCAGACGCTCCGAGCGCGAGCGGCGCGAGAGACGTGTGGAACGCGTTGTAGACGGCGCTTCCGATCCGGGGGCCGGCGAGGTAGGCGAGCATGGAGACGTCCGGGGCAAGCGCGAGGAGAACGAACAGCCACGCCGGGCCGCCGATCGCGAAGTACGCCGCGGCCGCCGCGGCGGCGATCCCGGCGCCTTCGAGGCGAAGTAAGCGGGTCGGGTTCATGAGGGCAGTACGCCAATCGAGCATAAATACTCGTAGTGAAGCGTGATAGCAGCCGCACACGCGAGCACTCCCCGGCGTTCGGCCCTGTTTCGCAGCGACCGGATCAGTCCAGCGCCGCAAGCGCCTCAGCTGCCTCGCGGGCCGCTTCGAGGTGGTCGCGGGCGCGCCGGGGATCGTCGGTCTCCTCGGCCGCACGGGCGAACCGCGTCAGCGTGCGCGTCAACGACGCGCGGGCGGCTCCGAGGCCGTCGGCGTCGGTCGCCGACCGCGACGGGTTCGACTGCGAAGACTCGGCCGCCCCGCGCCCGGATCGCTGCGGGGCGGAGTCCCGCGTCGGACCCGACGCCTGCGGAGGCGACTCCGGCGGCGACCGCGGCTCCTGCGGCGACGACCCCTGTGGGGGCACGGTCGCCGACGGCGGTGACTGCGGCTGTCGACCTTCGACCGCTCCGGAGTCGGCCGCATCGGAACCGGTGACTCCGTTCTCGGGCGGAGCGTCACCACCGCTCTCGGCAGTCGCGGTCGCGACCCCCGCGGTCTCGTCCGCACCGGCCGCCTCCGCGCCCGCGTCGCCGCCCGCCGCCCCGCCGGCTTCGTTCCCGCAGGTGGGACAGAACTCGCGGCCGTCGTGGCGGAAGATCGGATCGCCGCACTCCTCGCAGTGGCGGTTCGTCATCGTCGCGCCCTTCAGGAGGAGCTCGGACATCCGCTGGGTGTGCTCGCGCTTCTGCTCGTCGTCCGCGTACTTCTCGCGGAGCTTCTCTCGTTCCGCCTCCTTGTCGAAGCCGTCGCTCATGGGCGGACGAACGTGGTTCGCGGTCAAAAGTCCGGTGGGCTCGGGACGAGCGGGAGCCGACGACCGCCGTCGGCCCGCGGCCGGCTACTCCTCGGTGACCGTGCGGTCGTCCGGGTCGAGCTCGCCGCGGTGGATCTTCGCGCCGTCCTGTGCGACCTGTCGCCCCAGCACCGCGCACTTCACGCGCATCGGCGAGATGTCGACGCCGAGCATCTCGGTGACATCGTCGGTGTCGAGCGCGTCGAGCTCGTCGACGCCCATCCCGTGGAGCCGCTCGGAGAGCATGCTCGCGGAAGCCATCGAGATGGCGCAGCCGTCGCCGGTGAACCGCACTGCTTCGACGGTCTCGCCGGCGTCGTCGAGTTGGACCTCCATCTGGATAGTGTCCCCGCAGGAGGGGTTCTCGCCGACGTGCGTGAAGTCCGGATCCTCGAGTTCCCCGTAGTTGCGCGGGTTCTTGTAGTGGTCGAGGATCTGCTGTCGGTACATGTCCGAGCCCAGTCCCATACTGGCTCGGAATAGGCCGGTGCGGCTCAAAAGGGTTCCGTCGGTCCGAACGCCGACCGCAATCGGTGACGGTTCACCGCGGGAGCGGGGCCGCGTTACGCCGCGTGCTCGTCGACCCACGCCGCGAGGTCCTCGCCCGGGATGAACCCCTCCGCGCGCCGCGCGACGGGCTCGCCGTCGACGAAGAGGACGAACAGCGGGACGCTGCGCACGTCGAACCGCTCGACTAAGGGCGGGTCGTCGCGGGGGTTCACGAGTCCGACCGCTAGGTCGGCCTCCACGCCGCGGGCGACGTTCCCGATCACCGGCTCCATGCTCGCGCAGATGCCGCAGCCGTCGGTGTAGAACTCTACGAGCGCGGCGTCCGCGTCGGCGAGGAATGCGTCGAGGTCGTCTTCGTCGGCCAGGGACATCGGCCGCGCCGCTGCCGCCGCGTCCTCGCCGCCCGGGGCGTCTGAGCCGCCCGCGCCCTCCGAAGTAGTATTGACTGTCATACACACTATTGTCGCCGGAGACTGATAAGCACTCGCGTCGCCGGAGCGTCCGGAGCCGGGCCGCGGACCGGCCGCCGACCCCGCTCACTCCTCGGCGGCCGCGCCGCGCTCGCGACCGATGGCCTTGGCGACCGCGAGCAGGTAGCCGAGCCCGTGTTTGACCTCGGGATCGCGGACGCTGCGTGCGAGCCCGACCGCGCCGACCGGCTGCGGGTCGCTCCGCTGGGCCGCGCCGACGCCCTGGAGTAGCGTCGTCAGCCCCTCGCGGGTGTCGTCGTTCGCGGCGGTGTCGGCCACCTCGCCAAGCGACGACCCGGTGGCGGCGAGCGAGCGGACCATCTCGTCGTCGAGCGCCGCGGCCGCGAGCGAGCCGACGCCGCCCAGCTCCGCGAGCTCGTCGAGCGTGCCGCTCCGCTGGAGCTCGACGAGCGTCTCCATCGCCTCGCGGAGCTCGTCGCCGTTCTCGCCGACCGAGGCGGCGAGCCGGACCGTCTCGTCGGTCGCGATGCCGTCCGCCGACTCCGCGAGCGTGGAGGCGGTGCCGGCGAGTTCGACGGCCATCTCGTCGGTGAGCGCGCCCTCGCCGAGCGCGACCACGTCGAGCAGCTCGTTGACCGCGTCGAGCCGGTCGACGAAGGCGGCGACCGCCTCCGGGTTCTCGGCGACGACCGCTTTGAGGTCGTCGCGGTCGAACTCGTCGGGCCGGGCGTCGCCCGCCGCGTCGGCTCCCACACTACCTGCGCCGTCGGCCTCGGGCTCGCCCGCGGCCACGTCGTCGCCCGGCATCTCAGAGCAACCCCCGTGCGGTGAGCCAGTACGACTCGTTGTACGCCAGCTTCGACCAGTGGAGTTTCTCCGAGGGCGGCGCGGGCGACGGCGGATTCTCGTAGTCGAACTCGACGAACGAGGCGGCGTCCGTGCCGGTCTCGATGAAGCAGAGCGTCTTCCCGTCGTAGGTCGCGGTCGCGGGGCGGTCGCGGACCTCGCTCGCGAGCCGCTGCGCCACGACGCCGGCCTGGTAGTGCGCGACGCTGCCAGCCTTCGGGACGCCGGTCGTCGCGGCGTCGCCGAGCGCGTACACGTCCTCGGCGCGCTCGGCCGCCAGTGTGTGCTTGTCGACGTCGACCCAGCCGCGGTCGCCGAGCCCGGCCGCCTCGACCACGTCGACGCCGCGGTGCGGCGGGATCGCCGCCAGCAGGTCGTAGTCGATCTCCGTCCCCTCCATCGAGGTGAGCGTCTTTGCGTCGGGGTCGACCGAGTCGGCGTTGAAGAACGTCTCCACCCCGATGTCGCGGTCGCTCATGATCGGCTCCGCCCACTCGGCGATGTGGGGGTTGCCGTGGACGCGGTTGATCGGGTACGTGTAGGTGATGTCGATATCCTCGCGGAGCCCGCGCTCGCGGAGCCAGTCGTCGGCCATGAACACGAACTCCAGCGGCGCGGCGGGGCACATGTGCGGCGTCCCGACGACGCTGAGCACGAGGTGCCCCTCCGTCATCGAGAGCAGCTCGTCCCTGAGCGCCAGCGCGCCGGACTCGGAGTAGTAGTCGTGGCTCCCCTCGGCGAGCCCCGACACCTCGTCGGCGGCGAGCGTCGAGCCGGTCGCCACGACGAGGTGGTCGTAGGCGAGGGGGCCACCGGCGTCGCGGAGCGCGAGCGCCTTGTCGTCCGTGTCGATCTCGGTCACCCGGTCGATGACGAGGTCGACCCGGTCGTCGACCAGCTCGGCGAGCGGCCGCCGCCCGTCCGCGGGCTCGCGCTGCCCGAACGCGACGTACAGCCACACCGGCTTGTACACGTGGTCCGGGTCGTCGTTGATCAGCGCGACCTCGACGTCGCCGGCGTCGATCTCGGGCGCCAGCCGCTCCGCGAGGTCGTTCGCGAGCACCGTGCCGCCCGTGCCGCCTCCGAGGATCGCGATCCGGTGTGTCATCTCATGCGACCTCCACGTAGAAGCCGTAGTCGTCGCCCGACTCGTCGACCGCGACCAGTTCGTTGTCGGTCTCGTCGACCCACTCCGGGACGTCGGTCATCGACCGGTCGCTGTCGCTCAACAGGAGGACGACGTCTCCGGGGGACGCCGACCGCACGCGGCCGATGAGGTCCATCAACGGTCCTGGGCAGGCCGCCCCGCGGGCGTCGACCGTGTCGGTGGGTTCGATATCGATTGGTGACATGGGTACAGGCGATCGTTCGACCGCCGCGGAGATAATATTGGTTGCTAATCCCAATATTCTGGTATTCCGTGCGAGGCTATATATACGAGGCGTCCGTCGCGCGCGTTACGACCGCCTCCGCGGCGGCGCGGAGGGTCGCGCCGGCCCTAGGAGGCGCTACGAGTCCGACTCCGGGGGACTGGGGTCGACGAGCGGGGAGTCTGCGTTCGCGCACTCGGGTCGACCGCAGACGCCGGCGTCGGCGCCGGCCTGCGAGACGCCCGAATCGACCGCTTCGATGGTCCAGTCGACCCGGTGGTCCGTCGACGACTCGTGGTCGTTCAGGGCGACCCGAGCGTTGCGGAGGGTCTCGTGGACCGTCGCGAGCGAACAGTCGCGACACCGGACCGTCACGTGCGTTCCGTTCATACCGGTGTCTTGTGGCGAGAAAACATAACTGCCGCGGTCGAAGCGAACTCGGTCGCAGAGAAGAGCGGCGACCGCCGGGCCGAGCAGGGGACCGGCGCGGTTACGCGGGCTCGTCGGATTCGGGTTCGGTCCGCCACCCGCCCTTCAGCGTGACGTACCAGATCGAGAGTCCGGCGAGGGCGAAGACGGCGGCCATGTACGGGATGATCGGCAACTCGACGCCGACGAAGTCGAGCACCGTCCGCATCTCGTAGATTATCACCCCGAAGATGGCGAGCGTCACGAGCAGCCCGCCGCGGGAGATGTCGACGCTCATTGGACCACCTCGAGGAGCGATCCCGACGCGTCGGTGATCGCGGCGAGGAGCGGCGTCGCCGCGTCGGCCAGCGCGTCGAACAGCGGCGCGACCCAGACCGGGTACGTGCCGACGCCCGGCCCGAGCAGCCCGCCGCGGTTGATGATCGCCGCCAGCGGAAGCGCGTACGCGAGGACGACGAGCGTGAGCGCGATCCCGACCCAGAGGCGGAGGTTGTCGAGCACCTGCGGCGAGTCGGTGGGCCCGGAGAGCGCCGGCGGCAGCGGATCGGCGAGTCCCGAGACCTTCGGGTTCCCCATCGTCAGGAGGAGGTTCCCGATGAACAGGATCGTCGAGACGAACAGCAGCGTCCCGCCGATCGCGATCTGGATGTTCAGCTCCTCGAAGCCGCCGAACATGGTGGCGTAGTCGAACCCGGAGTATTCGGGTTCGGCGGTCCGCCGCGGGACGCCCATGATACCCTGCGCGTGCATGGCGTTCGACATCAGCGCCATGCCGATGAACCAGACGACGACCTGAACCAGTCCGATCGTCCGGCTGTAGATGGGCTTGTTACTGATCTGCGGCCAGATCCAGTAGGTCGCCGCCATGAAGGTGAGCGCGACGGCGGTCCCCACGGTGAGGTGGAAGTGGCCCGGCACCCAGATCGTGTTGTGGACCATGTAGTTGATGTTCATCCCGGCGTTCACCATGCCGGAGAAGCCGCCGGCGGCGAACATCAGGCCCGCGAGCATCATGCCCGTGAACGCGGGGTTCCGCCACGGGAGGTCAGTGAGCCAGCCGAGGAGCCCGGACCCGCCCCGCTGGCGGGCCCCGTACTCGACGCTGGCGACGACCGTGAAGGCGGTGAGCAGGCTCGGCAGCAGCAGGAACATCGTGTTCGTCATCGAGATGAACTTGAACCCCTCCGCGATCCCCGGATCGAGGTACTGGTGGTGGATCCCGACCGGCGTCGAAAGCAGGAGGAACAGCACGAACACGACGCGGGCGAGCGGGTCGCTGAACAGGCGTCCGCCGGCGATCTTGGGCAGGACCGTGTACCACAGTAGGTACGCCGGCATCAGCCAGAAGTACACGACTGGGTGGCCGAAGAACCAGAACAGCGTCCGGGTCAGCGTCGGATTCACCTGACCGATCAGGCCAAGCGACCACGGGAGGAGGAAGACCAGCACCGAGATGGCCACGGCCGAGGAGGCGATGTACCACATCGCCATCGTCGTCAACACCATGAACGTCTGGAGAGGGATCCGCTCGTCGGGGTTCTCGCGCTTCCACGCGAGCCACGTCCGGAAGTAGTCGGCCCCGGCGATCCACGAGCCGACGATGAACACCGCGAGTCCGGCGTAGAACATGGGGTGGGCCTGTAGCGGCGCGTAGAACGTGAAGAGGACGTCGGCGCTCATGTCGACCGCGTCCACGAAGCCGGCGAGGATCGACACGCCGGTCATCGTCATCCCGACGGCCATGAGCGCGTACCACGTCCACGTGATCTTGGTGTTCAACAGTGGCCGGTCGAGGCTCCGGACGACCGCCCACGTGAACAGGCCGACGAGGAAGAACGTCGTGAAGCTGATCGCGAGGAACACGCCGTGCGCGGTCAGGACCGTGTAGTAGTCGGTCGACGGGATGATCCGCGCCACGTCGGTCCGATGGAGCGTCTGGATGATTCCGAGGATCGCTCCGATCACCAGCGCGAGGAACGAGCTGAGCAGGGCGGCCCGGACGACCCGTGCCTCTTCCGGGAACTTGTCGGCGAACGTCTGCTCCGTCTCGATGGCCTCGCTCATGCGCCGTCACCCCCGTCGTTCCGCTGCTCGAACTCCGCTTGGCTGACGACGTTCACCTTCCCTTCCATCACGTGGTGGCCGGCGCCGCAGTACTCGTTACAGATGAGTCCGTACTCCTGCGGCTCGTCGGTCTCGACGGTGATCTCGGACACCTCTCCGGGGACGACCATGGTGTTGGCGTTCGTCCCGGCGACCTCGAACCCGTGTATCACGTCCCGAGAGGTGACGTAGAACGTCACCGTACTGTTTTCTGGGACGACGATCGGGTCGGGTTGGAATCCGAACTGGTAGGCGACGACGTACGCCGCGTACTCGTTTTCGCCGACCTGCTCGACTCGGGGCTCTGTGAACCGGTCGTCGTCGTCCAAGCCGCCGGGATCGATCGCCGGTTCGCTGTCGGTCACCATGGCGACCCCCGGCCCCACGGCGCCGTAGGTGACCGACCCGAGCAGAAACAGAATCAACAGCACGGACGCCGCCAGCCAGATTTTCTCGTAGGCGTGAATGTGCATCTCGTGATCACCCCACGACGATCAGGTCGCGACCGAGGAACTCGATGTAATAGATGTACACCCACGAAAGAACCAGAATCGCGAAGTATATCGCGATGAGCGTGAGGGTCCCGATCGGATCGAACTCCTCCGTGTCACCGCCCACGTCGTCCGTCGGCGCGTTTGCTGTCTCGTGTTGGCCCATGGGCGGCCTTGACAACAGAAGGGCAAATAAGATCCATCAGTTCTCGCACCCTGAAAACACGGGTGTTATATATTTCCGGCGGGCGCTTGACTCCGGTATGGACTTCTCGATCCAACGGGCCGTGCTCCTCGTTCTCGGCGGGGTCGTCCCCGCGGCGGTGTTCATCGCGGACCGAGCAGAGGTCTTCGTCGCGATCACGCTGGTGAACGTGTTCCTGATCTGGGCGAGCCTCCGGGTCGCGACCGGCGGGAGCCTCCCGGGGTTCGCCGGGGACTCGGCCGACTCCGAACACGCGTAACCGACCCGAACCGCGGGGGCCGCCCCCGATCCGCGAACGCCCCGGCCGACCGCGAACGGACCACCAATGACAGGCTGTACGCTCTGTGACCTCCCGACGGGGGACGACCCGCACACCGCGCCAGACGTCGACGGCGAGTTCTGCTGCCGCGGGTGCCTGACGGTCGCGCGCTCGCTCGACGACGTGGAGGACCTCGACGACCTCGACGAGCGGCGGCCGGACGCGACCCCCGCCGACGAGTTCGACGGCGAGACGACGTTCCTCCACGTCGACGGGATGCACTGCGCGACCTGCGAGTCGTTCCTCGAGATGACGGCCGGCGAGCAGGAGGGGGTCGCGGCCGCCGAGGCGAGCTACGCCACGGACACCATCCGGGTCGACTACGACCCCGACGCCGTGAGCCCGGACGAGCTCCCCGACCGGCTCTCCGTCGCGGGCTACTCTGCGAGCGACCGCGCGGACCCGGAGACGGACGACGACGACGCGGTCGTCCGGTTCCTGATCGGCGGCGGCTTCTTCGGGATGATGGCGATGCTGTGGTACGTCGTCTTCCTGTACCCGACCTACTTCGGCTCCGAGCCGCTCCTCGACCTGGGCGGCGTCTCGGGGACCTACCTCTTCGCGCAGATCTGGGTGTTCGCCTCCATCGTGCTGTTCTACACCGGGTATCCGATCCTGCGGGGCGCGTACGTGAGCCTCCGGGCGCGACAGCCGAACATGGACCTCCTCGTGTCGCTCGCGGCGACGAGCTCGTACGCGTACAGCACGCTCGCGCTGTTCGTCGGACGGACCGACCTCTACTTCGATGTGACCATCGCCGTCATCCTGGTCGTCACCGCCGGCAACCACTACGAGTCGATCATCAAGCGGCGGGCGACCGGCATGCTCGCCGACCTGACGACGACCGAGGACCGCACCGTCCGGAGGGAGGTGGGCGAGACCGTCGCGGCCGACGAGGTGGCCCCCGGCGACCGCCTCCTCGTCCGGCCCGGCGAGCGCGTCCCCTTCGACGGGGTCGTCGCCGAGGGGACCGCCGCGGTCGACGAGGCGCTCGTCACCGGCGAGTCGCTGCCGGCGACGAAGCGCGAGGGGGACGCGGTCCGCGGGGGGACCGTCGTCACCGACTCGCCCGTCGTCGTCGAGGTCGGCGAGGACGCGGCGAACACCCTCGACACGCTCGTCCGCCTGCTCTGGGAGATACAGAGCTCCCGGTCCGGGATCCAGCGGCTCGTCGACCGGCTCGCGACCGTGTTTGTCCCCCTCGTCGTCGCGGTCGCGGCCGTCGGGGCGACCGCGACCCTGGCGTTCGGGTCGCCGCCGGTCGACGCCGCGCTCGTCGGACTGACGGTGCTGATCGTCTCCTGCCCGTGCGCGCTGGGGCTGGCGACGCCGCTCGCGGTCGCCGCCGGGATCCGTGACGCCGCCGAGCGCGGCATCGTCGTCGTCTCCGACGCGGTGTTCGAGGCGGCCGCCGACATCGACACCGTCGTGCTCGACAAGACCGGGACGCTCACCGACGGCGAGATGCGGCTGCTCGACGCGACCGCCGAGGCGGACACCCCGGTCGAGCGCGTCCGGGAGCGCGCGGCCGCCGTCGAGCGCGCCTCGGTCCACCCGGTCGCCGAGGCGATCGTCGCGGGCGTGCTGGGCGAGGCGGACGACCCGACCGGCGGGCGACCGGCGGCCGACGGCGGCGCGACCGCGGCGGACTCGACGGAGGGCGGACCCGCCGGAGTCGACGCGCTCGGCGACGCGGCCGCGACCGGCGTGGACGTCTTCGACCGCGGGGTCGCCGGCCGGGTCGACAGCGACGAGGTCGTCGTCGGCCACCCGGACCTGTTCGACGAGCGCGACTGGCCGGCTCCGGACCGGCTGCGCGAGGCGGGGACCGCCGCCCGCGACCGCGGGAACGTCCCCGTCTACGTCGGCTGGGGCGGGCGCGTGCGCGGCGTCCTCGCCGTCGGCGACGAGGTCCGCGACGGGTGGGAGGATGTGGTCGCCGACCTCGATGCGGACGGCCGCCGCGTGGTCGTGCTCACCGGCGACGCGCCCGCGGCCGCGAGGCGGTTCGCGGACCACCCCGCGATCGACGAGGTGTTCGCCGAGGTCCCGCCCGAGGCCAAAGCCGAGACGGTCAGGCGGCTCGGGGCCGACAGCTCGGTCGCGATGGTCGGCGACGGGAGCAACGACGCGCCGGCGCTCGCCGCGGCCGACCTTGGCGTCTCGATCGCCTCGGGGACGGACCTCGCCGCGGACGCGGCCGACGCCGTCCTCCTGGAGGACCGGCTCTCGGCGGTCCCCGAGCTGTTCGCCGTCACGCGCGGGACGAACCGGCGGCTGAAACAGAACCTCGGCTGGGCGTTCGTCTACAACGCGGTCGCGATCCCGCTGGCGTTGTCCGGCGTCCTCAACCCGCTGTTGGCCGCGCTCGCGATGGCGTCGAGCAGCATCCTCGTGGTGACGAACTCCGCGCGGGCGGTGTTCGACCCCGACTGAGCCGGCGCGCGGCGGAGCGTCGGTCGTCGCCGACGCGTCGTCGGAGAATAGCACGGAGCCGCGAGGGTCCGGATCGATACCGTCCGGAGGCGGAAGTCGACGGAGACGCGCCCCGGAGTGACGGACTACGCCGTCGCGCCGACGTGCGGCTTGACCGCGCGGACGATGGCGTCGACGTCATACTCATCTTCGGTCTTGTCGAAAACGACCTCGTCGTCGGCACGGACGACGAAGACGCCGTCGTCGCCGGTCACCAGCGCCACCTCGTCGACGCCCTCGCCGAACTGCTTGAGGATCGCCTCGGAGACATCTTGGGCGCGGTTCAACATGCCGCACGGGACGCAGTACTCGACTTCGACTCGTGTCATGCGCCGTAGTACGCGGCGGACCGGATTAAAATGGCGGGTCGGCGACCCGGCCGCGCCGACGGGCGAGTGCCGCGGTCAGACGACCAGCGCGTCGAAGACGACGGCGAAGAGGAGCAGGCCGAGGTAGGCGTTCGAGGCGTGGAACGCGCGGAACGCGGCCCCCTCGGTCTGCTCGTAGTGGAGGCGGACGACCATCCAGAGGAAGACGCCGCCGACGCCGACGCCGACGACCGCGTACAGGACGCCGAGCGGGTCAGCGGCGGCGGCGAGCGCGACCGCGGCGACCAGCGTCGCGCCGAGATACCAGAGGATGTGCCGGCGCGTCGCGGTCTCGCCGCGGACGACGGGCATCATCGGGAAGCCGCCGCGCTCGTAGTCGTCCTTGTACGCCAGCGCGAGGTTGTAGAAGTGCGCCGGCGTCCACAGGAAGATGACCGCGGCGAGCAGCAGTCCGCCGCCGCCGACCTCGCCCGTGACCGCGGCCCACCCGATGAGCGCGGGGAGCGCGCCGGCCGCGCCGCCGATGACGGTGTTCTGGACCGTATTCGGCTTGAGGACGAGCGTGTAGACGACGCTGTAGAACAGGATCGCGACGAGGCCGAGCGCGGCCGTCAGCGCGTTCACCGTCCAGAACAGCCCGAGCGAGACGACCGTCAGCAGGCCGCCGAACGCGAGGGCGTGGGAGACCGGGACGAGGTCCGTCGCGAGCGGGCGATCGCTGGTGCGTTGCATCCGCTTGTCGACGTCGCGCTCGAGGACGTGGTTGAACGTCCCGGACGCGCCGATCGAGAGCGCGCCGCCGGCGAGCGTCGCCGTCACCACAGACGGGGTGAAACCGATGCCGCCCGCCAGCGCCATCGCGGCGGCGGCGACGAGACAGAGCAGCCACATCAGGCGCGGCTTCATCAGCCGGAAGTAGGCGGCCGCCGTCGCCTTCAGCCGCGGGAGCGTCGCGGACGGGATCTCCGGCTCCGGGGCCTCCTCCACCGGCGGCAGGTCGTCGGTCCCGGGTTCGAACTCGTCGGGCGCGTCGTCCGGGTCGCCGGTCGCTGCCTCGAGCCACCAGGCGAGCGCCGCGAGGACCGCGCCGAAGATCCCGATGCCGAGGAGGAGGTGCGCGGAGCCGAGCGCGGCCGGCAGGTCGCCGAGCGCGACGAGCGCGCCGACCCCGGCCTGGGCCGGATAGACGACGAGGGCGGCGGCGAGCGCGACCCGGACCCGGCGGTCGGCGCCGTCGCGCCACGCGAGCACGGCGGAGAGGGCGACGAGGAGGCCGACGACGACCGCGAGCGCCCGGTGGCCGAGGGCGATCCACCCCTCGGTCGCCGTCGGGAGGGCCACCCCGGTCCCGCAGGCGGGCCACCCGCCGCACGCCGACGCCGCCCCCGTGAGGGAGGTGGTCGCGCCAACGACGACGAGGAGGTACACGCCCATCGCGGCCGCGGCCAACACCGCGGGGAATCTGTCTGGGAGCGTCACGTGGCGTGGATTACGAATCGGACCCATATATGTTCCGCGCTTCGACAAAACGAAGGCGAGCGCGGGGGGAAGACGCGAGCCCGAGCGGGGCCGATCAGTCCCGGTTCGCGTCCGCGTCGCCGCCGCGCTCGCGGAGGATCCGGTCGACGATGTCGCCGCTGGAGAGTAGCTCGTCCTCGTACTTCGGCTCGCGGCCGGAAGCGCGCTCGACTCGGCAGTCGATGCCGCGGTCCGCGAGCGCGGCGGCGATGTCGGCCTCCTCGTGGTGCTGGTCGAACCCGAGCACGATCACGTCGGGGTCGAGCCGCTCGATGGGGACGAACACGTCCGCCGGGTCGCCGAGGTGCGCCTCGTCGACCGCGTCGAGCGACGCGACCATGTCGCGTCGCTGGCGGGCGCAGAGCACCGGTGCGGGCTTGTGCGTGACGTTGGGGCGGCGGGCGACGATGGCGTGGAGCTCGTCGCCGTACGTCGCCGCGTCTTCCAAGTAGTGAACGTGGCCGGGGTGGAGCAGGTCGAACGTCCCCTGCGCGACGACCCGCGTCATCGGAACCACGAGAGGAAGCCGCCGCGGTCGCGCTCGTCGAGCTCTCGGTCGATGTCCTCCTGAGTGAAATCGAAGAAGTGCTCGTCGGGCACCTCCACGTCGAGGACGTCGAGGGTGGTCTGTCGCCCCTCGTTGTCGAACGCCTTCCAGTCGCCCCAGCCGTAGGGGGCGCCCACGATGATGTGGACTTTCCCCTGCCCGAACGTCGCGAGGTCGGCGTCGCTCGGCCGCAGCGCGCCGTTCGGGTGGGAGTGGACCGACCCGACCGCGCGCATGTCGTTCGGCTTCATGTGGGTCTGGACGCTGGCGCTCGTCGGGCTCGACTCCGTCCCGGGGATGACGAGCACGTCGGTGATCACCTGCCCCTCCCGGTCGAGATCGAGCTTCCGGGCGTCGTCCGCGCGGAGGAACCCCATGTACTCGTTGGGGTGCGTCTCCTCGCTCGCCTCGAGGACGAAATCGAGGGTCTCTCGGGCGATACCGAGGAGCTCGTCCGAGCGGAACAGTCGCATGAACGAGATAAGTCGCCGTCGCCTCATAGGGGTTCCGGACCGCGCGACGCGGGGCGTCTCCCCCGTCGAGCCCCGAGAGAACAGGCTTAACATCGGCCGTTCCCGAGAACTGTCTATGAGCGAAAACACCGCCGGGGATTCCGGCACGCGGGGCGATTCGAGCCCCGAACCCGACGCCGACGTGGCCGAGGGGGCGACCGACAGCCGCCCGGTCGTCTACGATCTGGCGCCGGACTGTACCCTCGAAGACGCCGCGGTCGACGAACTGTACCACGCCGAGGTCAACGGCGTCGTCGACTACGGCGTGTTCGTCGACCTCTCGGACGCCGTGAGCGGGCTGGTCCACGAGTCGAACCTCAACGGCGACTACGCGGTCGGCGACCGGCTGATCGTCCGGCTCACCGAGGTGAAGGAGAACGGCGACGTCGCGTTCGACGACGTCGACCCCGACGACTACCGCACCGAGACCGTCGCGCACGAGCCGACGGTGTCGCGGGTCCGCGGCCTCGCCCCGGGCGACGAGGTGACCGTCGAGGGCGAGGTCGTCCAGGCGAAACAGACCGGCGGCCCCACCATATTCGCCGTCGCGGACGCCTCCGGCGTCGTCTCCTGTGCCGCCTTCGAGTCCGCCGGCGTCCGGGCGTACCCCGAGGTCGAGGTCGGCGACATGGTCCACGTCTCCGGCACGATCGAGAGCCGCGAGAACGCGCTCCAGCTCGAGGTCGACTCGCTGAAGCGACTCCCCGACGAGCGCGCCGCCGAGGCGCGCGAACGGTTCGAGGCCGCGCTCGACGAGCGCGCGGAGCCGGCCGACGTCGACCCGCTCGTCGAGTGGGAGGCGTTCGAGCCGATCCACGAGGACCTCCGCGACCTCGCGCGGCTGATCCGGCAGACCGTCCTCGCCGGCCGCCCGATCCGCGTCCGCCACCACGCCGACGGTGACGGGATGTGCGCCGCGATCCCGATCCAGCTCGCGGTCGAGAACTTCGTCGAGGCGGTCCACGAGGACCCCGACGCGTCCCGGCACCTGTTCAAGCGCCTCCCGAGCAAGGCCCCGTACTACGAGATGGAGGACGTCACCCGCGACCTCAACTTCGCCTTGGAGGGCCGCGCCCGCCACGGACAGAAGCTCCCCTTCCTGCTGATGCTCGACAACGGGTCGACCGAGGAGGACGTGCCGGCCTACGAGAACCTCGCGCACTACGACATCCCCATCGCGGCCGTCGACCACCACCACCCCGACCCCGAGGCGGTCGACCCGCTGCTCGACGCCCACGTGAACCCGTACCTCCACGGCGAGGACTACCGGGTCACCACCGGGATGATGTGCGTCGAGCTCGCCCGCCTCGTCGACCCCTCGCTCACCGAGGAGCTCGAACACGTGCCGGCGGTCGCCGGGCTCTCCGACCGCTCGAAGGCGGAGGCGATGGACGACTACGTCGCGCTCGCCGAGGACGCCGGGTACGACGAGTCCGACCTCCTCGACATCGGTGAGGCCCTCGACTACGCCGCCCACTGGCTGCGCTACTCCGAGGGGAAGACGCTGGTCAACGACGCGCTCAACGTCGGCTGCGACGACGAGGCCCGCCACGAGGAGCTCGTCGAGTTCCTCTCCGAGCGCGCCGAGCGCGACGTGGAGCGCCAGCTCGACGCCGTCGACGACCACGTCGAGCACGAGCGGCTCGCCTCCGGCGCGCACCTCTACCGGATCGACCTCGACGAGTACGCGCATCGCTTCACCTACCCCGCCCCGGGCAAGACCACCGGCGAGCTCCACGACGCACGGGTGAAGGAGACCGGCGACCCCGTGATCACCATCGGCTACGGCCCCGACTTCTGCGTCCTCCGCTCGGACGGGGTCCGGCTCGACATCCCGAACATGGTGACCGAGCTGAACGAGGAGTTCCCCGAGGCCGGCGTCTCCGGCGGCGGCCACCTCGTCGTCGGCTCGATCAAGTTCGTGAAGGGCCGCCGCAGCGAGGTGATCGAGGCGCTCGTCGAGAAGATGGCGAGCGCGGAGATCGACGAGGCGCTCTCGTCGACGATCGCGCTCGACGACTGAAACGGCGGAAGACACACGCGGCGGCGGTTTTTACTCGATTTCGACCTCGCACCGAGCGACGGCGACGGCTCCCGCGAGCGCGACCCCGAACCCGCCGACGAACGTGACCGGGATGAAGACGCCGCCGCCACGCCAGTCGGCGGCGTAGGCGCGGGCGTAGAACTCCGCGACCGACTCGTCCTCGACCGCGAGCAGCACCTCCCGATTGCGGGTCTCCGCGCTCGGGTTCCAGTTGAGGCTGCCGACGACCGCCGCGTCGTCGACGACGAGCCCCTTCGCGTGGACCGTGCCGAACCGCCCGCGCGGCTCGGCGAGGTCGACCGCGATCGGCTCGTCCGCGAGCCGTTCCGAGAGGTTGCGGTTCGCCTCCCGGTCGTACCACGCGTCCGAGAGCAGCAGGTGGACGTCGACCCCGCGGTCGGCCGCGCGCCGGAGCGCGAGGACGATCCGGTCGTCGGAACCGCCCACCCGCGGGGCGACCGCGAGGACGCGGTCGTCAGCGGCGTCGATCCGCGCGACGATCCGGTCGGCGGCGTTCCCCGGGGCGGTGAGCACGGTGACGTTCGCCGCCGTCGGCTCCGGCGGCGCGTCGAACCGCGTCGGGTACGAGCCGTTCGCGCGGGCGCCCTCGTGGAACTCGGCGTCGGCGCGGAAGGCGCGCCAGGAGCGCGCGTCGCGGGCGGCGAAGTCGGCGGCGAACAGCGCCGCCAGCTCGGCCGCGACGGTCCCGTCGGTCGGCGCGGCGCCGGCGGACGGCTCCGCGACGACACCCCATCCCCGGTTGCTCCGCCCGCCCGTGCCCGAGGGCTTCCAGTTCTCCGTGAGGACGACGGCGCGGTCGTCCGCGACCGCGTACTTCGGGTGGTGGAACCGGAACCGCTCGACTTCGCCGTCGAGGATCCGGACTTCGACGCCAGCGGCCGTCAGCCGATCGAGCAGCCGCGCGCTCCGCGCCGAGAAGCCACCGACCGTCGACCCCTCCAGCAGGACGCGGACGCGGACCCCGCGGTCGGCGGCCGCGACGAGCGCGTCCGCCACCCGCTCGGAGGTCAGCGTGTAGCCCGCGACGAGCAGGCGGTCGTCCGCGCCGAGGAGCGGTTCGACCGGGAGGCCGGGGCTGTCGGGGAGGACGAACGGCGTCGCGTTCGCGCCAGCGGTCCGGCGCGGCGAGCGCGGCTCGTAGCCGCGCGGCCGCCACTCGCCCCACGAGGCGCGCCAGCGGTACCCCTCGCGGGCGCGGTCGTAGGCGACGACGTCGACCCGGCTCCCGTTCCGCCGGAGTTCGATCCGATCGCCGGAGGCGGACAGCGGGAAGTAGTCCGTCAGCCGTCGTATCTCGGGGGCGTCGGTCGCGCCGTCCTTCGTACTCAGCGAGGGCCGCACGAACTCGCCGCGGATCGCCGCGGTCCGGTTCGGCGCCATCGACAGCGCCACCGTCCCGCTCGCGTTCGGCGGGAGGTCGGCGTCGTAGTAGCCGTCGGAGAGCGACCAGTTCCCGCGCTCCGGGAGGGAGACGACGAGGTACTCGCCGCGGTTCTCGGGGGTCGCCGGGTTCGGGTACAGCTCGACGATCCGCGGCTCGGGGGCGGCGGAGCCGTTGGCCGTCCCCGCCTCGGCCCCGTCGACCGGGGCGGCCGCCGCCGGAGGGACGCAGGCGACGCTCGCCGCGGCGAGGAGGAGTGCGATCGCGGCGGCGCGGGGCCAGTGGCTCGGGCGAGTCGGTGGCACGGCGAGCGTGGCGCCGGTATCGGACAAAAGGGTTCGCGGTCGTGGCGGGAAGTCGGAGTGCGGCGGTTCGACCGTGTCAAGCCGTCGGCGCGGGTTCCGCGTCGCCGTCGAGGGCCTCTCGCGCCTTCTCGCCCTCGGTCGAGACGACGAAGGAGTGCTCGTCGGCGTACTCGGCGACCGCCTCGAGCGCCTCGCGGGTGCCGATCTGGCGGAGCGCCCAGCCGGCCGCCGCGCGGACGTCGTCGGACGGGTGCGCTTCGAGCGCGTCGGCGAGCGGGTCGACGGCGCGGGTGTCGCCGATCAGGCCGAGCGCGCGGGCGGCGTGGGGGCGGACGAGCTCGTCGTCGTCGCCGTCGGGGTCGAGCCGGTCGGCGAGCGGCTGGACCGCCTCGGCCGCGCCGATCTCGCCGAGCGCCTTGAACACGACCTTCTGGAGCTGCGGGTTCGAGTCCTCGGGGACGTACTCGACGAGGGTGTCGGTCGCCTCCTCGGCCGTCATCTTCCCGAGGATCCGGATCGCGGGCTGGTCGCGCTTCTCGGCGCGGCCGAGGATCTCCTCGACCGACGCCTCGGTCTTGCCGCGCTTGCCCATCCGCTCGAACGCCTCCAGGCAGTGGCGCTCCATGAAGTCGGACTGTAGGGAGTCGAGCGCGAGGAGGATCATGTCGACGTTGCCCCGGGCCTCGTGCTCCTTCAGCGCGGCCCACTCGACCGGGAAGTCCTTGTAGTGGCCGAGCACGTCGTAGTACCCCTGCGCGCGGAGCTGCTCGTGGGTCTCCAAGTCGTCCCACTCCTCGGCGTCGTCGAGGCCGGCCTCGAGGTCGTCGGTCGTGGTCAACAGCGCCGCGATGTCGTCCGCGTCGTCGTCCGCGTCGAGGTCGGCGTCCGCGACCGCGGCGGCGACGGCGTCGAGGGCGGCGACGATCTGGTCGACTGGGGGCGCGGCGGCGTCCGCGTCGTCGAGGAGGGCCTCGGGGTCATCGTCGGCCGCGTCGATCGCGTCGTCGATCGCGTCGGCGGCCGCGTCGACGAACGACTCCGCGGCGGTCGCGACGTCCTCGTGGCCGGCGGCGGTCCACTCGGTGTCTTCGACCGTCCCGGCGGCGGTCTCGATCGCGTCGACGACGTCCTCGCCGTAGGGGCCGCGGGCGTCCGCGACGCCGTCGCGGAGCTCCGCCACGCGGTCTTCGAGGTCGCCGCGGGGGTCGTCGGCGTCCTCGTCGTCCTCGTCCGGCTCGGGGAGGTCCGCCTCCGCGATGCCGGTCTCCGCGTCGTCGAGGAGGGCCTCGACGTCGTCGAGGTCGGCCTCCGTCTCGGCGGCCTCGAGATGGTCGGCGATCTCGTCTAAGTACTCGGTCAGGGACTCCTCGGTCGCGTCGTCGGGGAGCGTCGGGGCGGCCGTCTCCGTCGACTCGCCGGCGTCCCCGCCGTCGTCCGCGGCGTCGACCTCCTCGGAGGCGTCGGCCGGGTCGTCGTCGCCGTTGCTCATATACCACGAACTCCGTGTGTAGTCCATTAAGAGGTTTCCCTTCGCGGGCGTCGCCGCCAACGCGCGGAGGAGCGGGGCCGAGAGAAAGGGCCGAGGAGCGGTGCCACCGGGGAATAGATCAAGGAACGGGAACCGCGGCCCCGAGTCGACGCGGGCGGTCCGTCGCCGACGCGGTCGACGACGCGAAACGAGACTCGTGTTCACGACCAGCACGCTTTTATTATCACCTTCTAATACCGGAACGATTAGATGTTAGACGTCGACCACGAAGCGATCACCGACGGGCCGGTCGGGCGAGTGCTCCTCGTCCTCGCCGCGCCGCTCGTCGCGCAGAACGTCGTGTACGTCGCCAACGCGCTGATCGACACGTTCTGGCTCGGGCGGGTCGGCGAGGACGCAGTCGCCGCCGTCGGCCTCAGCCTCCCGATTCAGTCGCTGCTCGGCGCGACGGTGGTGGTCGGCGCGGTCGGCACCCAGATCCTCGTCTCTCAGCGGGCCGGCGACGAGGACGAGTCGGGCGCGCGCCGCGTCGCGGTCAACGGCGCGCTCGTCGCGCTCCTCGTTACCGCGGCGGTCGCGCTTCCCGTGGTCCGCTACGCCGAGGAGCTGGTGGGGCTGCTCGGCGCCGACCCCGCGCTCGCCGGGACGACCGCCACCTACCTCGCCGTTGTGGTCGCGGTCCTGCCCGTCGGCGCGGTCGGCGACACGGTCGAGAACTGCTTCACCGCGTACGGCGACACCCGCGCGGTGTTCCACGTGACCCTCGTCAGCGTCCTCGTCAACCTCGTCGCCGCCCCGACGCTCATCTTCGGGGTCGGCCCCGCCCCGGAACTCGGCGTCGCCGGGGCCGCGCTCGGCACCGCGCTCGCGAGCGTCGTCGGCCTCCTGTGGATCCTCGGGTACGCCGCGGGGATCGGCCGCGACACCTTCCGGCTCACCCGAGAGGCGTTCGCGGTCGACGCGGCGACCCTCCGCGAGGTCGTCTCGGTCGGCCTCCCGCTCGGCGGCCAGCGCGGCGTGAGCGAGCTCGTCAGGGTGCTCGTCGTCGGCCTCGTCGCGATCGCCGGCGGCGCGGCGGGCGTCGCGGCGTACACGGTCGGGGCGCGGGTCGCGACGCTCGCGATCGTCCCGGCGCTCGGACTCCAACAGGCCGCGCAGTCGATGATCGGACAGAACCTCGGCGCCGCCGCCCCGGCGCGCGCTCGCCGGACGACGACGGTCGGAACGGGGATGATCGTCGTCGGCTTCCTCGCGCTCGGCGCGGTCCAGTTCGCCTTCGCCGGCGGGATCGCGGACCTGCTCGCGCCCGACCTCACCGCCGGCGGACGGGACCTCGCGGTGACGTACCTCCGGATCCTCGCCGCCTCCTACTGGGCGCTCGGTGGAACGTACACCCTCCTCGCCGGGTTCAACGGCGCCTCCCGCACCCGAACCTCCTTCGTCGCCGACCTGGTCAAGTACTGGGCGGTCCGGTTCCCCATCGCCGTCGCGGCCGTCCCCGTCGCGACGACGTTCGGCGCGTTCGGCGTCACGGTGGCGCCCGGGCTGGGCTGGGGGGTCGAGGCCGTCTTCTGGGCGGTCGCGGCCTCCAACGTCGTCGGCTTCCTCGGCCTCGGTGCGTACTTCCTGTACACGACGCGGCGCGGGATGTTCGCGAACGCGGCGGAGCGCGCGAGCGGCGGCGGGAGCGGCGCCGCAGAGCCGGCGGACGACGACTGACGGCGGTCGGACTCAGCGACCGCGACCGCCACCGTCACCTTTGTCGTCCGAGGCTGTCACCTCCCCGTCTCCGGAGGCTGTCACTTCCTGGTCGGTGAACTTCGCGAAACAGCGCCAGCAGCGATAGACGGTCAAGTCAGACGGCGGCGGGACGTGCCCGCCCGCCATCCGGACTTTCGTCACGAGGAACCGGCTCTCACACTCCGGGCACCGAGGCGTGCGGAGGAACACGGGGGCATGTCGCTCGCGGGAGACTTGTGATTTGGGTCAGTCCGCGAGCAGGGCCTCGCTCTCGACGACCGTCGCGAACTCGCCGTTCAGGTGCGCGAGCGCGACGCGGTGGGAGGTCTCGGGGTCGATCCGCTCGCCGTCGGGGGCCTCGCGGGCGTGCGCCGCGGTCGCGTCGGCGACCACGCGCACGTCGTAGCCGCGGTTCTCGGCCTCGCGGATCGTCGTCGAGACGCAGTGGTCGGTGGTGAGCCCGCAGACTACGAGCGACTCGTGGCCCGCCTCGCGGAGCCACTCGTCGAGCCCGGAGTCGAGGAACGCGCCGTTGACCGACTTCTCGAACGTCGGCTCCCCGTCGACCGGCGCGGTCGCCGGTTTCCACGCGAACCCGGGGGCGTCCGGGCGGAGCGGGGAGTCGGGCTCCGTTGAGGCGTGGCGGACGTGCGCGACGGGACGGTCGGCCTCGCGCCAGCGGTCGAGGAGGGCGGCGGCGGCGGCCTCGGCGTCGGGGTTGTTGCGCTCGCCCCAGTCCGGTTCGTCGAAGCCGGTCTGGAAGTCGACGAGGAGGAGGACCGCGTCGTCGGCGTCAGTCATCCCCGATCCCCGCGGCACCGGGGGCCTCCGCGTCGGCGTCCACCCCGTCCGCGAACCGTCGCCACGCGCCGGGTTCGAGCAGCGCGTCGGGGGCCTTCGGGTGGTCGCGCGTCGGGTCCAGCGGGCAGGCGTCGGGGCTCGCGTCGTCGTCCTCGCGGAACAGGTACTGCTTCCACTCGCGGTCGCCCTCGGCGCCCCAGTCGCCGAGGTCGGCGTGGGGGCAGACCCCGTCGTAGTCGCCCATCCGGTCGCGGATGGTCTCGCGGGCGCGCTCGCCCGCCTCGGTGTCGGCGGTGATCCCCTCGAAGACGGCGCGGGGCTGGAACGTGATCTCCAGGCCGACCGGCGAGTACCGGCTCTTTCGGTCGTCGTAGAACGGGGCACGCGAGGTCGGGAACAGCGCCTCCCCGCCGAAGCAGAACTCCCACCGCGGGGTGTCGGGATCGGTCGGGATGTCGTCCGGCCACGGCTCCGGGTCGTGGACGTGGAGGAACTCCAAGACGTGCCAGAGCCGCTCGTGGTAGTGCGCCTCGCCGCGGTCGCCGGCGGGCGGCTTGAAGAACACCGCGAGCGGCGCGCGGTCGGCGTGGTCCGGGTACGTGTCGAGGTACTCCAAGAGGACGTCGCGCAGCCGCAACAGCGCGGCCGGATCCGTGGTCGACTCGCAGGCGGCGTACAGCATGTCGCCCTCGCGCTCGACCTCGATGCCGAAGTAGCAGGGGAACGGCGACCCGCCGCGCTCGCCGAGCATCGACTCCCGGAAGGTCCGGTAGTGTTCCTGAAGCCACGGCGACGCATCGTCGAGCCGACCGTGGAGCGTCTCCTGGTCCAACAGCACGCCCTCGGTCCCGGCCTCGTTCATACCGTTCTTCGGGGGTAGACCGGCTTTTGACTTTCGCCGGGTTCGACGCTGCGGGAACGGGCCGCCGTCGGCGGCCGAGTTGACGATCGCCCGTGGAGAACGCCCCCCGACGAGACGGCAGATGGGGCCGAGTCGTTTGGGACCATACTGGACCGGGACGATGACGGCCCCGACCCGGAGACGCTCCGGCCCCTGCGAGGCGAGCGACGGCGATTAGACGGCGAACCGCGAACGGACGTGGCGATAGCTATTTTCGGCGAGGAGCGCAACGATACACGGACGGGCTCTCACGCCCGATATCACCATTCACCACTCATGAAAGACACAGAGAAATACCTGATACACGCCACCATCGCGGCCGACGGCGTCGTCGAGCGGAGCGACGTCGTGGGCGCGGTGTTCGGCCAGACCGAGGGACTGCTCGGGGACGAGCTCGACCTCAGGGACCTCCAGGAGTCCTCGCGGGTCGGCCGGATCGACGTCTCGGTCGAGTCCGAGAACGGCCAGTCGTTCGGCGAGGTCACCGTCGCGTCGAGCCTCGACAAGGTCGAGACCGCGATCCTGGCGGCCGCCTTGGAGACCATCGACCGCATCGGCCCCTGTCACGCCTCCGTGGAGGTGACGAGCATCGAGGACGTGCGGGCGGCCAAGCGGCGCGAGGTCGTCGAGCGCGCCAAGGAACTGATCGCCGGCGGCTTCGAGGAGACGAGCCTCGCGAGCAGCGACGTGTTAGACGAGGTGCGCGACGCCGCGCGCGTCGAGGGCATCGTCGACTACCGGGGGCTCCCGGCCGGGCCGCGAGTGGGCGACTCCGACGCCGTCATCATCGTTGAGGGGCGCGCGGACGTGCTCACCCTGCTCGACTGCGGGATCAAGAACGCGGTCGCCGTCGAGGGGACGAACGTCCCCGAGGCGGTCGCCGACCTGACCGCCGACCGGACGGTCACCGCGTTCCTCGACGGCGACCGCGGCGGCGAGCTCATCCTCCGCGAGCTCGCGCAGGTCGGCGAGGTCGACTACGTCGCGTTCGCGCCCCCGGGCGAGTCCGTCGAGGACCTCGACCGCGACGCCGTCTTCGAGGCGCTCCGCGGGAAGGTCCCGTACGCGAGCCTCGCGGACGCGTCGGACCTCCGCGCGGCCGCTGACGACGAGGAGTCGACCGACGACGGGGACCCGGCGGGCGACGACCGCCCCGGATCGGTCGCGCGCGTCGGCGACGGCGGCGCGCTGCCGGACGACCCGTCGGGGGGCGGAGCGGCCGGCGCGTCGCTCGAGTCGACCGCGTCGCCCGACTCCGAGACGGGGGGCGAGCCCGCGGCACCGGCGACCGAGGGGTCGGCGGACGACCCCGACGACACCGGCGATCAGCCGCCCGACGACGCCGGGAAGACGGTGAGCATCGAATCCGGCGCCGGCGTCGACGTGGATGCTGTCGCCGCGGAGCGCGACTCGCGAGCGGACGACGACCGCGACGCGGACCCGTCCGAGGAGACGGACCCGACGCCGACCGCCGATCGGGAGGGTGCCGAGAGCGGCGAGGCCGAGGAAACGGACGAGGTCGCCGACGAGACCGACCAAAGTAGCGACGAGACCGCGGAGCAATCCGACGAGCCGCGGTCGATCGCGGCGCACGTCAGCGCGGTCGTCGGCGGCGAGACCGGCCACGCGCGGCTCCTCGGCGACGAGTTCGACGTCGTCGACGAGGTCGACGCCGCCGAGGCGTTCGACGCGGTCGAGGACGCCGACCCCGCGCCGCAGGCGGTCGTCGTCGACGGCATCGTCGACCAGCGGCTCCTCGACGTGGCGGCGCAGCGCGGCGTCGGCGACCTGATCGGTCGCGACCTCGGCGAGTTCGTGAAGCGGCCGGCCGGGACGCGCGTCCTCGCCGCCGCCGACGTGCGGGCCGAGGCCTGAGCGGCGGGCGACCGAGGTCAGACCAGGCCGACCGCGCCCAGCACCGCGAACAGCGCGTCGCCGTACGTCAGCGAGACGACGAGCCCGACCGCCATCGGGACGACGAACGGCATCCCCGGCGAGACCAGCACGCGGTCCGCGCCGGCGACGACCTCGAGGCCGTCGCGGAGCGTCGCGGCGTCCGTGCCGTACGCGCCGTGGTCGATCTCGTCGAGGAACCGCTCGGCCGCCCAGGGGTCCGCGAAGTCGGGAGGCGAGTCGGCCGACCCGGCCCCGTCGTCGACCGCGCGTCCCCCGTCGGTCCGCGGGCCGACGTGGGTTCCCCCGTCCGTCGGCTCGAACGTCTCCCCGACCGAGTCGGGGTCGCGGAGCCGCCCCGGCTCGCTCCGGAGGTCGGCGAGCGTGAGGCCCCGCCAGCGGAGGTACATCCGGAGCGCGTCCAGGTCGAGGCCGCCTCGCGTCGGCCCGTCCGGATCTTCGAACAGGCGGCCGTGCCGGTCGGGCAACGAGTCGGTCGCGACCGGCCGCGCGAAGAACATACTGGAGGAGGCCTCCCCGCGGGCGAGGTTGAGGACCGCGAGCCCGAACGGGTACGCGAGGCCGAGCAGCACCGTGTTCGTGAGGACCGTCAGCGAGAAAACGCCGATGTCGGTGTCGACGAGCGGGAAAACGAGCGATCCCAGCTTGTATGCCGGGAACGTCGGGAAGATCACCGCTAAGGCGATCATCGCCTTCGCGTCGGCCCCGCCGAACGCGCCGAGGTACCAGAACGCGTAGCCGAGCGGTGCGACGAACAGCAGGCTGATCGCGGCCCGGAGGAGGAACACCCGGCCGTCGAACCCCGCGAACGGCCACAGCGAGACGGCCTCCCAGATCAGGAGCAGCGCGCCGAACAGGTACAGCGGCGGCCACAGCCGGTTCGGGAGGCGTCGGGTCCGGACGTCCCGGATCGCCGCCCACGCGAACACGGGGACGACGACGAGTCGGAGGAGGTCCGGCAGCGTCGCGAACATGTCTCCACGGGCGGGGGCGGCCCAATTAGGCGTTCGGGTTCGCGTATCGCGATCGATACCGCCCGCCTCCGAGAGGGGAGTCCCGGCGTCGTGACCGTGCGGCGAGACCCACCGACTGACGTGACGCGAGCGAGCCGCCCCCTCACTCGTCCGGTCGGTCCGGCCGCCGGTCGAACACGTCGAGGACCGGCTCCGGGTCGGCGAGCCCCGGAACCCGGTACTCGTCGTCGCGCAGTTCGATCACGACGGTCTCCGTGTCCAGCCGCCGGTCGAGTCGCCCGCGTCGTACTCGCAGATCCGTCTCCTCCCACGGCTCGACGCGCCACAGGGTCACCCCGAACAGGCGGTCGCGGGCGACGAGCGCGTCGTCGCCGGCGCGGTACGCGACGAGCCCGTGCCGGAGCTCGTGGTCGACCGCGGCGAGCGCGATCGGGACCGCGACCGCGGCCGCGAGGAGGGCGAGGGCGGTCGCCAAGTTCCCGCCGATCGCGAACAGGAGCGCGACGAGTGCGACGATCCCGCCGATGTACCAGAGCCCCGGATGGCCGAGCGGCGTCGTCAGCGCCCCGGCGAGGCGGGCGCGTCGGGGCTGGCGGACCGTCTCGACCGGCCCCGCGATCGATCCGTCGACCGGTTCGGTCGACGGCGGGTCGTAGGAGAGTCCCAGATCGAGCGCCGCCGACTCGTCGAACGCCGCCAGCCGGTCGCCGTACAGCCCGGCGAGGTCGGCCGCGAACTTCACCCCGACGACACCGAGCAGGAGCGGGAGGCCGATCGCGTCGGGGTCGAGGGCGGATATCGGCGTGTCGCTCTCAAGAGTCCCTGCGGCGACGACGGTGACGGTGACCAGCGCGCCGAGGAAGATCGCCCCGCCCCGGACGAACACGCCCCGTATCGCCGTCTGCGCGCTGTGCTCCCGGTACTCGCCGCGGCCGAAGTACTCGACGAGCGTCGTCGCTCCCTCGCTGACGAAGACGGCGATGGTCGCCAGCGCGACCGTGTCGAGCGCCTCCTGCCCCAGTCCGCCGTCCGCGGTCACCCCGACGGTGACAACGCCGACGACCAGCCAGACGACGCCGAGGATCGGCGCGGCGACCGGGAGGACGAGCAGCGAGGAGAGCCGCACCTCGACGCCGGTCCACGGCACCGAGGCCCCAACGCGTCGCTCCCCGAGCGGGCCGACGATCAGCCCGTCGCGGTCGAGTTCCGACGGCCGCCCCGCGAACAGGGCGCGGAGGAGCGCCCAGCCGGACGCGATCCCGAGTTCGAACCAGTACAGCGTCAACAGCGCGGCCGCGTTCCAGTCGAGCGCGATCACGCCGACGAGCGGGAGCAGGTTGGCGACGGCGACGGAGAGTGCGCGGAGTCGGTGACCGCGACCCAACGCGCGCAGCCCGTCGGGCGGGCGGAGGGAGGGCATCCGTCGGTCGTTCCGGGCCGCATAACATAAGCGGCCGGGAGGGCGGCTGCGAGGGGGCGGCCCGGGGCCGCGCCGCGGCCGCGCCCCGCTCAGCGCGCCGGGCCGGCGGCGCGGTGGAGGTAGAGGTACGCAAGCACCGGGACGATGGTGAAGAGGAGCGTCGAGACGGCCCAGACGACCGCGTAACGGCTCCCACGCGCCCTCGCGTCGCGGTAGATCCACACCGCGGCGGCGACGACGACGCCGTAGATCACGAGCGTGAGCGGGAGCGACCACGGGAGAGCGAGACCGAAGAGCGTCATGACGTGACGTTCGGCCGGAGCCGATGAGAAGTCGTCGGTCCCGGCGGTACCCTCGCGCCGGTCAGCGGGAGCGACCGCTCACGGCCCGCCGGTGAGGTCGGCGCACATCACGAAGTCCGGCTCCGCCGCGACCGGGACCCGGTTCGCGCCGGTGTCGCTCACGTGCTCAACCGTCTCGGGGATCAGCACGCGGGCGTCGTCGGCCGCGACCGCCGCGGCGTCGGCGGCGATCGCGTCGTACAGCGCGCCCGCCGCGTCGACGTCGCGCCACGCGGCGACGCCGTAGACCGCGGTCCGCGTCGTCTCGCCGTCGACCTCGCGCTCCGTCACGCGGGTCCGGACCGCGAAGCCGGCGAGCGCGTCGGCGTCGGCGACCGCGAGCAGCCGGTCCTCGGCGGCCGCAGTCGCGAGCTCCTCGCGGGTGAGCCGCGAGCAGGCCCACGACTCGCCCGGGTCGAGCGCGAGGCCGCGCAGGCGGTCGCGGGCGTTGCTGTCGGCCCAGAACGCCCACGCCGCGCTCGGGTCGGGGTCGGCGAGCCGTTCGAACCCGGGAGCGTCGCGGTCGAGCGCGTCCGGGTCGGGGTCTGGTTCCGCGAACCGGAACTCCGTCGCGGGGTCGAAGCCGACCGCGCGCGACTGGCCGAGCCCCATGACGTTCCACGAGAACACCATGTTGCGGCAGACGGTCGCACCGCGCCCGCGCGCCCAGTCGAGCACCGCCTCCGAGAGGGCGGTCCCGACGCCGTGGCCGCGCGCGGCGGGGTCGACGCGGATCCCCTGTCCCCACGCCTCCCACTCGCTGAGGAGCGCACCCTGGATACAGCCGACGACGGCCTCGGGATCGCCCGCGTCGGCGACCCCGTCCCCGTCGCCCGTGACGTGCGTGTCGCCGGCTTCCCGGCCGTCGAGGCCTCCCGCCTCGGCGGCGTCCGGAGGGAGCGTCGCGACGAAGGTGCCGCGGTCCGGGTCGTCAGACGCGGCCCACTCCGGGAACACGCGGGGGATGTAGTCCTCGTGGCGCTCGCCCCACGTGTCGCGGGTGAACGCCGCGACCGCGTCGGCGTCGGCCGGCCGCGCCTCGCGGACGACGAGGGGAGACTCGGACGCGTCGCCGTCGGCGGCCTCGCTCATCGCCAGGGCCGCGACTCCTCGGTCAGCTCGCCCGAGAGATCGCGCGTCATCGCGTCGGCGGGGTCCGAGCGGTTCACGAGCGCCCACATCAGCTTCACCTTCGCGGTGCCGGGGAGGGTGTCGCCCGCCTCGACGACGCCGGCGTCTAAGAGGTCCCGGCCGGTGTCGTACACGCGATCGCAGACCCGCCCGTCGAGGCACTGGCTCGTCATCGCGACGACGGTCCCGCCTTCGACTAACTCCTCGATCCGCGGGATGAGGTCGGTGTGGACGTGGCCGAGCCCTGTCCCCTCGATCACGACGCCGTCCTTGTCGTCGAGGTACGCCCACGCGGCCGGGTCCATCCCGGGCGTGAACTTGACGAGTTCGACGTCGCCGTCGAGGTCGGGCTCAAGCGCGACCGCGTCGTCATCGGCCGCGTCGCTCCCGTCGGTTCCGCCCCGCGGGCGCGGGTCGCGGTTCCACTCGACGGCGGCGTCGGCCGCGTCGCCCTCGGCGCCCGCCTCCGCGGCGCGCTCGTAGTCGATCAGGCCGAGCGGCGCGGCGCCGACCGTCTCGAAGGCGTCCCGGCGGGAGGTGTGGTTCTTGCGGACGCGCGTGCCGCGGTGGAGCGCGCAGGCGTCGTCAGACTGGGTCGCGTGCATACACACCAGCGTCTCCGCGTGGTCGGCCTTCGCGGCCTCGACGGCGCACACCGCGTTCATCACGTTGTCCGAGGAGGGGCGGTCCGCGGAGCGCTGGCTCCCCGTGAACACGACCGGGACGGGCGAATCGAGCATGAACGAGAGCGCGGACGCGGAGTACTGCATCGTGTCGGTGCCGTGCATCACGACGACGCCGTCCGCGCCCGCCTCGATCTCCTCCGCGACCGCCGCGGCGAGCTCCCGCCAGATGGACGGCTCCATGTTCTCCGAGAGGATGTTGGCGACGACGCGTCCTCGGTAGTTCGCGCGACCGGCGAGTTCGGGGACCGCGCGGAGGACGTCCTCCGCGTCGAACTGCGCGGTGACGGCCCCGGTCCGGTAGTCGACGGTGGAGGCGATCGTCCCCCCGGTGGAGATGAGCGAGACGGTCGGGAGCTCGTCGTCGAACGTGATCTCCGAGGTGGCGTCGCCGTCGTCGGTCTCGGCCGCGGGGTCGACCTCGCGGACGGCGGACTCCAGCACCTCGGCGTCGGCCGCCTCGCGGTCGATGCCGACGTTGTACCCGCCGTCCAGCTTGACGACGAGGTGCTCGCGCGTCGTGGAGGGGAGCAGTACGCCCTCGTTGGTGACGCCTCCGCGCTTGACGCGGACGCGATCTCCCGGTTGCATACGACCGGGTTCCGCCGGGGCGGACTTGAATCCAACCGTTCTCGGCCGCGCGCCGGTCTGTCCGACGCGCGCTGAGCGAGGCGCGCGGGCGGCGGGCGGGACGAGGCCACGGCTACCGAGACGAGTCTACCGGTTGCCGAGACGGATCGCCGGCGATCGGGAAGCGACGTGGAGGGAGCGACAGAAGCGTTCGGGAAGAGAGGAGAGCGTCGGCGCGGGCGGCCGACGGCGGTCGTCGGTCGATCGCGGGAGCGGCGGGCGGCCGGATCAGTGCTCGATGTACTCGGCTTCCCAGTCGGTGCGGGCCTCGATCTCGCGGCGGCCGCGGCGGGTCAGCGTGTAGTAGTTGGTGCGGCGGTCGCGCTGGCCCTTCTCGACGAGTCCCTTCTCGACGAGCGTGTCGAGGTTGGGGTAGAGGCGGCCGTGGTGGATCTCTTTCTCGTAGTACTCTTCGAGTTCCTCCTTGATCGCCAACCCGTGCGGCTCGTCGAGTCCCGCGATCACGTAGAGCAGGTCACGCTGGAAACCTGTGAGGTCGTACATACAACTGCCAATACATACTTTTCGATAATAAATAAATATACCGTTATATCAGTCCTCGTACGACCAATCACCGGCTCCTACCGCTCCGAAACGGCCGCCTCGTTTCTGTCAACTCCGTAACGCTCACACGGGGCGAGTTCGCGTGTCGGCGGTCGAGCGTCGTTTTCAGCGTCTGATATGTGTCGTAGTTGACGGCGCGGACCGGGTGCGTCTGGCCGACTCGCGCGGCCGGTACTGACCGGGACGAGAGCGGCCGCTAGCTGTCGTGGCTCCGAAGAAGGCACGCCCGACGCGGAAAAAAGCCGCGTCAGGCCTGCCGATTGGTCCCCGCTGACGCTTCGGCCCTCCAGACGAAGCGTCACTTAATGATAGCGGGTAGAGCGTAATAAACGTGTTGTACGCCGCTCACATGTGTTCCTCTTCTAACACCCAGCCGAGCGCGCGCTTGTAGTGCGCGAACAGCTTCTCAACGCCGCGGTGGTTCATCTCCTCGTCGTCCAACTGTTCGCGGAGGAACTCGTACTGCTCTCTAACCTCCTCTTCCGAGCGCATACGGGACGATAGGGAGCGGTCCCGGATAGTGTTGTGGCCGAGATAGCTCGCCGGGGTCGAGGGTCACCGATACCGTGCGACCAGCACGCCGAGTACCAGCGCCGCGCCGACGGCGGTCAGGATCCCGCCGAACCGCGGCGACAGGCCGAGCGTCGCCACGCCGAGGAGCGTCGTCACGCCGATCGTCGCCGTCAGGAGACCGATGAGCAGGAACAACGCACCCCAGACGACATCAGGGACCAGTTTGGCGACCTCGTCGATGAACAGGCCGAGTATCTCGTCGAGCATGGGGACCGGCCGTGTCCCGGTAACGACGCTGCCGGACTAAATACTGCCGACGGGCGCCCGCGAACGGTAACGTTGATACGTCGACCGCGGGTACGAGAGGAGACGAATGGACGACCGGACCCGCGAGTACCTCCGGGGGCGATTCGGCGACTACTACCGGTCGGTGTCGCTGTCGCTCCCGCCGGACGCGTACCTCCGCGAGTGGGGTCACATCCCGTGGACGCCCGGGTCGGGGACGACAATGGTCCGACACCAAGCGCTGTCCGAACTCGGCGACGTCGACACGTTCTTCGCGGACAACGCGCCGCGGCACGCCTACTTCTCGGCCGCGCGCTACGACAATCCGGGGGCGGCGACGATGGGGCAGAAGGGGTGGCGGAACGCCGACCTCGTCTTCGACCTAGACGCCGACCACCTGCCCGGCGTCGACCCCGAGACCACCGCGTACCCGGAGATGCTCGAAGCGTGTAAGGAGGCGCTCCTCCGACTGCTGGACTTCGTCGACGACGACTTCTCGTTCGACGACGTGACCGTCGTCTTCTCGGGCGGGCGCGGCTACCACGTCCACGTCCGCGACGAGAGCGTCCGGGAGTTGGACAGCGACGCGCGGCGCGAGATCGTCGACTACGTGCGCGCGATCGACCTCGACACCGACGGCCTGATCCGCACCGTCTCCGACCGCGGAACGACGAAGCGCGTCCTCCGGACCGAGGGCGGGTGGGGCGCGCGCGTCCACGACGAGCTGGTGCGGTACGCCGACAACCTCCGCGAGATGGACGAGGACGCGGCCCGGGAGGAGCTGATGGAGCTCGACGGGATCGGCGAGGGGCGCGCGGAGACGATCCTCGGCGCGTTCGACCGGAACCCGACCGCGGTGCGCGAGGGCAACGTCGAGGCCGGCGGGCCGGGCGTCCGCCGGCTCGTCTCCGCGCTCGCCTCGCGCGTGACCGCGGCGGACGCGGCTCCGATCGACGAGCCGGTGACGACTGACACCCGGCGGCTCATCCGGCTGCCGGGGACGCTCCACGGCGGCTCCGCGCTCGTCGTCACGCTGCTCGACCGCGACGAGCTCGCCGACTTCGACCCGCTCCGGGACGCGGTCCCGAACCGGTTCGTCGGCCGCGAGATCCGGATCGAGACCGATGCGGATCGGACGGTAGAATTAAACGGCGAGCGCGTCAGAGTTGAATCCGGTAGAAACACCGTGCCCGAGTTCGCGGGAGCCTTCCTGATGGCCCGCGGCGAGGCGCGGAAAGCCCCCGAACGATGACCGACGACAGATGAACCTCGACGAACTCCGGTCCGCGCAGGCGAAGGAGCGCCGGAAGGACAGCCTCCAGCACCTGCGGGACTCGTTTTATGACGACGTCGGCGCGTACGTCGCGGACTTGCGCGCCGCGCGCGACCGGCGCGCAGAGCAGGTCGAGAACCCGTTCGCAGACGACGACATCCGCCGGCTCTCCGACGAGGTGGAGACCGCAGAGGAGGTCGCGGAGGCGCTCTACGAGCGCCGGGTCGGGAAGGTCGTCAAGCTCGCCTCCTTCGCCGCGGCCGACATGTCGGTCGACGAGGAGGGGATGACGACGGAGGAGCGCCGGCTGTTCGACGACCTCGTCGATCGCATCACCGCGAACAAGTCGGAGGTGCTCGACGTGCTCGCCGGCGAGTCGCCGGCGACGGAGGGCGTCCCGACGGACGACGAGGCTCCGACGCCCGACGACACCCCCGCGTCGCGTGCCCCCGACGCTCTCGGCGGCGAGTCGACGCCGGCCGATTCGACTGCGACCGATCCGGCACCGACCGGTTCGACCGCGACCGACGCGGACGCCGGACCGCCGGACCCCGACGACGGACCGGCAGTCTCGGACACCTTGGCCGGTGCGATGGGCAGCTCCGAACGGGAGTCCCCCTCGACCGAGGAACCGGCGATTGCGACCGGCGACGACTCGACGCCGGCCGCGCCGGAGCCGACCGACAGGTCCGCGGGCGACGGCGGAGATGACCCGACGCCGGTCCCGCCCGAACCGGCACCGCCAGGAGCGGTCGGCGTCGACGACGGGGGCGAGGAGAGCGATAGCGCGGCGGCCGACCGTCCCGCGGGCGACACGAGCGACGGGACGGAGTCCGGAGCGACGACGGACGGTGGCCCGATCCCGGAACCGACGGCCGGCGGCGGGGCGGAAACGGGCCGTTCTGTCGACCGGGCGACGGTCCGGATCACCCGCGACGTGGGGGCCATCTTCGGCGTCGACGAGCGGGAGTACGACCTCGCGAGCGAGGACGTCGTCTCCCTCCCGGTCGAGAACGCCGACCCGCTGGTCCAGCGCGACGCGGCCGAGCGAATCGACTGACGCCGGGCAGCGGCGTCGCTCGATTGACTGAAGAGCCACTCTTCTGCCCGGAGAGTCACTCCGCCGACCGACGGACACTAACGCCGCGGGCGGCTACGAATGCTCGATGGAGATCGAGTTCCTCGGCGGCGCCCGCGAGGTCGGCCGGAGCGCGCTCCTCGTCGACGACGCGCTGCTCGTGGACTACGGACTCATGGCCGCGGAGCCGCCGCAGTATCCGGTCCGCGACCCCGAGCCGGAGGCGGTCGTCGTCTCGCACGGCCACCTCGACCACGTCGGGGCGATCCCCGCGCTGCTGAAAGGCGACCGGCGGCCGCCGATCCATTGGACGCCGCCGACGGGCGAGCTCGCCCGGACGCTCGCCGAGGACACGCTGAAGCTCCACGGCAACAGCCCACTGTGCCCGTTCGGCCGGGAACACGTCGCGCGGCTGGGCGAGGTCGAGCGGCGGCACGGCTACAGCGACCCCTTCCCGGTCGCCGGCGGCATCGACGGCGGCGGCTACGAGGTGACGCTGTTCGCGGCGGGGCACATCCCCGGGTCGGCGCACGTCCTCGTCGACGACGGCGACACTCGGCTGCTGTACACCGGCGACTTCCACACCGACGACCAGCGGCTGGTCGCGGGGACGACGGCGCGGCCCGACGCCGACGTGGTGATCTGCGAGAGCACGTACAGCGACGTGGAACACGACAACCGGGGCGAAGTCGAGCGGCGGTTCGCGGAGAGCGTCGAAACGACGCTCTGGGAGGGCGGAACGGTCGTCGTCCCGGCGTTCGCCATCGGGCGCACCCAAGAGCTGCTGTTGGTCTGTGCGGCCCACGACATCCCTTGCTACGTCGACGGGATGGGGAAAGAGGTCACCGAGACGCTGCGGCGGTACCCCGAGTTCGTCCGCTATCCCGAGGCGCTTCGGCGCGCGAAGTCGCACGCGCGCTTCGTCACCGGCCGCGACGGACAGCGCGAGCGCATCGCCGACGAGAACGCGGCGATCGTCACCACCAGCGGGATGCTCTCCGGCGGCCCCGCGATGACGTACATCCCGGCGATCCGGGCCAACCCGGTGAACAAGGTCGCGATGACCGGGTATCAGGTCGAAGGGACGCCTGGGCGGGACCTGCTGGAGTCGGGTCGCGCCGAGATTGACGGGCGCGTGATGCCCGTGAGCGCTCGGGTCGAGCAGTACGACTTCTCCGCGCACGCCGACCGCGACGGGCTGGTCGGGTTCCTCGGGTCCTACCGCGACGCGACGGTGATCGTGAACCACGGCGACCGCTGTGAGGCGTTCGCGACCGAGCTTCGGGAGGGCGGGTTCGACGCGAGCGCACCGGAAATCGGGGAGCGGATCGAGGTATAGGAGACGGCACAGGTGAGACTGGCTTAGGTACTGTTCGCGTTTGTGTCGTCGAATTCGCAGTTCACAGACAGGACGTTTGTCCCGAGTATTGGAGGGATAACGGCGTGCGAACGAGAATCAATCGAGGCGCGTGCTCGGTCCCGTATCGCCACGTGTGCCGGCAACCGGCCTGACGAGTTGCGTTTTGCCGACAGTCAGGCGTTTTGTCAGCGCGACTCGTGTAGAGGTGTCGGCTGCGCTGATCTCGTCTCTCTCGGCGGTCCGAGTCGCGTCGCCCTGCGTCCGGAACGCCCCGGTCTCGGCCTGCTCGACTACCTCGATTACCGGTGGGTCGTCGGCGTGTCTCCGTCTTGTCCCCCGAAGGTTATCACGTCGTTTCGCTCGATCGCCGAAGCCGGGACGCTGTTCACGATGATGACGTCGCCGGGACTCCTCGCCGACTCTATGCTTCCCAAGAGCACGACGTAGCTCTGGTCCGCGCCGACGACTTGCGGAACCGCGAAGACGACGAACGGAATCATGACCGCAACGAGGAGGACCACCCCGGCGGCGTTCGCTATGTTCCGCCACGGGATGTCCTCGGACCACGAGCCCTCAGTCGCCGTGTTTTGTGCGTTTTCGTCGGTCATGAGTTCTCGGTGAATGTTTCATTTTTTTCGTCCCATTCCAGTTTCACTGACGTTCCGCTGCTAGAGAATGAACCTGACCCGAACTTCTCAGCCGCCATTTCACACGGGTCGGAGGACCGGCTATCAGACGGGGCGCTGCCGTAGAAATCAGCGTCGTCGTTACCGCCCGTCGTTACCGTGTCGGTCGTCGTACTGCCACCGGAGTAGTCGTATATCGTGAGGTTCTGTCCGGATTTGACGACGACGTATTTCACACCGGCGTCGGTCTCCCACGTAAGCGACCTCGGAGCGCCGTCGTCGTCGAGGTCACCGAAATCGAGGATGGTCAGAGCGAGCGTCACGTCGGATCCGGAGCAGAACGCGATCCAACTGATACCTTCGGACGGCGTCGTCTCGTCTCCCATGTCGCACTGAGCAAGCGAGTCGGACGGCGTGGTCGCCCCAGCATTGTACCGGCGCTGTTCTGCGTAAAACTCGAGTTCGGAGGCAGAGTCCTCGGTAGTACCGGAGCTGCTCACCTCCAGCACGAGTTCGACGGCCTCACCCGGTTCGAAACACCGTGCGGTTTCGCCGGAACAGCGCAGCGGCTCGCCTGCGTTCGCACGCAGACCGTCGAACACCTCTCTCAGTGTCCCCTCGGCAATAGTCACCGTATCGTCGCTATCGGGACACTCGACGCGGAGCTCAACGTTCACGTCGTCGGCCGCGACCAGTCGTCAAGCGAATGAAACTTCGGACAATCGGAACGTACACGCCGGCGGCGACAACGGGGGGTCACAGACGGTGATGGTGACTCTCGACGAGCTCGAAGATCTCGACGTGGAACGAGAGGTCAGGCAGTTGAAAGCCGAGCGGTCGGACAGACCCGATGAAGAGTAGTCGGCTGTGTATCCCGTTTCGGTGGTTAGTCGAGAGACACCTGGGCCGACCGCGACGCCGAGAGCGTTGAATGGCGCTCTGGGAGACACCATCGGCTATCTGAGAACCGTGGCCGCGAGTTCTCGCAATTAAGACGCTGATACGCGATCCACCACCTGACGAGAGCCGATGCGTAGACCGGACGAGAGCCGGACGAGTACGGGGTTCTACTCTCCGCCGTCGGTGTACGCCCAGTCGTCCAGCACGCGCTCGGCGACGTCGTTCGCCTCCGACGGAGACGGACAGGAGCCGTCGGCGACCTCCTGCGAGAGCTCGCCCGCGAGGTCGTACACCGCGCCCCCGTCCGCGCGCTCAGCGACGCGCTCGAAGGTGGGCCGGTACCCCGCGGCGGCGCGCTGACCGATTTCGTCGAGCGAGGCGTCGATGGTGTACTCGAGCTGCCGGACCGCTTCCTCAGGTTCCATACTCGATCTATCAGCTCCGACCTACTTAAATGTACTCGGATTCGGAACTGAGTTAATCCCGACGCGAGACGCGTGCCGAACCGACGTTTATACGCGTCGCGAACGCCGACTGCCGCCATGACCGACGCAGACGACGGCGGCGCGGATCGCGCCCCTTCCGTCGCGGAGCGCGCCGAGGATGTCGACGAACGCGCGGCCGTCGCGGAGCGCGCGGCGCGGGCCGGGGCCGCGGTGGCGAACGAGCACTTCCGGAGCGACATCGACGTGGAGACGAAGGGCGAGGACGACGTAGTGACCGAGGCCGACCGCGCCGCGCAGCGCGCCGTCATCGAGTCGATCCGCGAGGACTACCCCGACGACGCGGTCGTCGGCGAGGAGGAGGACGAGCGCAAGACCGTCCCCGAGTCGGGCCCCGCGTGGGTGATCGATCCCATCGACGGGACGCACAACTACGTCCGCGACATCCGCGTGTGGGGCACCGCGGTCGCGGCCGTCGTCGACGGCGAGCCGGTCGCGTCGGCGATCGTCTGCCCCGCGCTCGGCGACACCTACACCGCCGACGCCGAGGGCGCGTACCGCAACGGCGAGCCGATCGCGGTGAGCGACGTGACCGAGCCCCGGCAAGCGACCGTCGACCCCACGATCTGGTGGGAATACGACGCCCGCGACGAGTACGCCCGCGCCTGCGAGGCGATCGTCACGCGCTTCGGCGACATGCGCCGCCTCGGCGCGGCGCAGGTGGTTCTGCCCACCGTCGCCGCGGGCGGGATAGAGGGGACGATCACGAACGTCTCGGCGAACCCCTGGGACACGGTGGCGGGCGTCTTCGCGATCCGGCAGGCCGGCGGGCGCGTGACGGACTTGGACGGGCACCCCTGGCGACACGACTCGACCGGGCTGGTCGCCTCGAACGGCGCCCTCCACGACGCGGTGCTCGCGGCCGCGAACGAGATCGACGGACAGGAATAGGACGACTGAGAGGCGGGCGCTGGCGAATCGCCGGAGAACACCTCCAAAGCCCCAGTCGCGAGGGCTCGGTGCGGTCGCTGCGGTCCTCGTCAGTCGCTCGCTTTGCTCGCTCCCTCCTGCGGTCCTTGCGTCCCGCGCTTCGCCCTCGCGACTGCCCCTTTGGGTCCCACCCACCGCACAACAACAGCACCTCACGCCTCCCCAGCCTCGTCAGTCGCCGTCGCTCCGCTCCGGCGACTGACTCCCTCACGCGTGCGGTTCGCGGCCTCCGGCCGCTCACCGGCACGCGCCACGGCATCGAATGGGACATGATCGCACCCGCGAGCCGAGGATTCAAATCGGGCGACGGCGAACCCCGTCACATGTACGCGGTCGTCGGCTGTAACGAGTGCGCCAACATGTGGCTGGTCACGGACCCGGAGACGAGCGAGACGGCGCAGTGCTCGCGGTGCGGCAAGACCCACCGGACCGCCAAGCTCAAGCGTTTCTTCGAGTCCGAGGAGCGGGCGGCGGCCCGGCAGGCGCGGTCCGCGCTGCTCGCCAAGAAGCGCGGCGACAGCGCCGCGTTCGCCGAGGTGGACCACGTCGCCGACCTCGAGGCCGCGGTCGAGGACGCCGGCATCGACGACCGCGAGTACCTCGAGGCGTCAGGCATCGACGTCGACGCCGTCGACGAGGCCGCCTCGCGCGCCGAGGGCGGCGGGGGCGGCTCGCGGAGCCGCACCGAGGTCGTCCGCGACGCGGTCGACGCCCTCGACGACCCGACAGAGGCGGCCGTCGTGGAACGCGCCGCGACCGACGGCGTCCCCGCCGACGCGGCCCGCGATATCCTGACCCGCCTCGCGCGCCGCGGCGAGCTCACCGAGTCGAACGGGCGGTATCGCGTGCTCTGACACCGGTTTCGTCCACTCAACCGGCGACTGGACAAAGCACTTATATGCCGCTCGTGACGGGTCGGATATGGACACCCGCACGGCCCTCCTAGTGACGGCGGCCGCGCTCCTCGTCGCGAGCGCGGTCGGCGCCGTCGCCGTCCCCGGCGCGATCACCGACCCGCGAGAGACGAACGAGCCGCCCGGCCGGATCGACGTCGCCGGCGCGACCGTCTCGCCCGGCGAGGTGCGCGGCGAGACCGCCGAGCTCCGGCTCGGCACCGACATCCGCCACCACGGCGGGACGGTCGAGAACGTCACAGTCCGCCACCGCGCGATCGGCAGCGAGTCGGGCCTCCTCGTCGACGAGACCACGGTCGACGTCGGCGACGTCGACTTCGAGGGCGAACAGACCGTCAACGGCACGATCGACGTCGAGCGCGAGGGGGGCTACCGCATCGAGACGGTCGTCTTCGCGGACGGCCAACGCCGCGAGGAGCAGACCACCCGCGTCGCCGGCGTCGCGGCGCTCACGCCCGACTACGCGGACACGCGGGTCGGCTTCACCGAGGGGTCCGTCTGGCCGACGGTCGCGGTGAGCGTCGTCGAGGCCGACAACGAGACGGCGACGCTGTCGGCGTCGGTCTCGGTGACGAACCGCGGCGACGTCGACTCCGAGGACATCGACCTCCGGCTCTACCTCCGGCAGGCGGACTCGAACGTGATCGCGGCGGAGGCGACGGAGACGGTCGGCACCGTCCGCCCCGGCCGCACCGACACCGTGCGGGCGACCGTCGAGGTCCCGAACGGCTACAACTACTACATCGACGCCGCGCTGTTCGACGACGACGTGCTCGTCGACGAGACGCAGGGCGTCGCGAACCTGAACCCGCAAGAGACCATCACCGCGAACGAGACCGTCCGCGACGTCCAGTTCGCCGTCGAGGACTTCGAGCGCGGGGAGGGCGGCGTCGGCGGCGATGGCGGCGACGGCGCGGCGCGGGACGGCGGTGCGAGCGACGACTCGACGCCCGGGTTCGGCCCCCTGGTCGCGCTCGTGGCCCTCGTCGCCGCGGTGCTGACCGCACGGAGGCGACGATGACCGACGAACCGACGCGCGACGACGGAGCGACGGATACTCGACCGACCGACGACAGCGACCGTACCCGCGACTCACCCCAACCAATGACAGACGACGCCGAACACACGGACGCCGACCGCCGAGAGACGGACGCCGAACGGACCGACGAGAGTTCCCGGACGGAGCCGGTCGACTCCTCGGGGGTCGGCGGCCTCTCGACCGACGACCTCCGCGGGCTGCTCGACCGCGTCGGGTTGGCGGCGCTGTCGCTGCTCGCGGTCGTCGCCGGCTGGGGGTTCTACAGCCAGTCCGGGAACGCGATCCGGACGTGGTTCGACCCGGCCTACCAGTCCGTTGCGCTGGCCGTTTTCAACCTCGCGGTCCTGCTCGTCGCGCTCGCCGGCGTGACCCACCAGCTCCGCCGGATTCGCGCGGCGGACCCCCGCGACGACGGGCGCTGACCGCCGCGGAAATCGCTGCCGATCGAGGCCCCGTCGCTACTCGTCGGGGAGCTGGTCGGTGCTGGCCGGGATCTGTTCCACCTGTCCCGCGAGCGTCGCGGCGTCGCCGGCGACCGTGGAGGGCTCGACGCCCGCCTCGCTCGCGACCAGCCTGACGTGCGCGGCGAGCAGCGCGAGCGCCCGGAGGCCGGCCCCCTCGGGGTCGTCCTCGGTGCGCTGGGCGAACGTGGTGTCGACCTCGCCGTCGCGGACGACGCCGACGTGGACCGCGTCGATGTCCTCGCCGTCGAGGAGGTCGCGGGCGCTGGCGAGTTCTGCTTCGAAGTCGTCCCCCGTGGCGGTCCCGCCGTCGGAGGTGTCGCCGTCTGCGGGCGCGTCGCCGTCCGTGGAGATGTCGTCGCTCATACCACTCCCTCCGGCGAGCGGCGTGAAAAGCGCGGCGGGGACCGTCGGGGGGAAGTCGAGATGGAAAATTGAACGGAACCGCGGACGCGACGTTACTCCTCGGGACGGGGCCGCGCGATGAACAGCGCCTCTTCGAGGGTGAACGGGTCGTACACGGACTGGTGACAGACGCAGTACGTCCCGTCGGAGGCGTCGTACCGGGTGGACTCCTCTAGCACCTTGTAGCCGGGGATACAGCAGAAGTGGGTACAGACGTTGAGGTACGCCATGAACCCCTGATCGGTCGACGCCTGGAGCCACTCGTCGTTCTGGGCAGCCTCCTCGATCTCCGGCGAGCGGATGACGACCGCGTTGAGGTTGGTGTCGGCGTCCTCGGAGCGCCACGTGGTCAGCGCGGGCTTGCCAACGCCGTCGCTGCCGATCCCGTTGCCCCACTCCTCGTAGTCGTCGAAGTCGTCGACGTGGATGCGGTCGCCGCCCGAGTACGCCTCCGACTGCCAGTCGTACGGCGGGCCGCTCGCGGCGCGGAACAGGTTGTCAGACTCGAAGTCCGGCTGGACGTTCTCCTGGGACTCGACGCCGCAGTACTGGAACCACGCGCCGGAGTAGGTCTTGCCGCCGAGCTCCTGCTGGGCGACCTCGATCTCTTTTCCCTCCTGGGTGACGGTGGTCGTCTCGGGCCAGATACCCTCGATGTACCCGTCGTCGGTGACCTGAACCGGGATCTGCGGCAGGCCGCGCGGCGCGGGGCCGCCGGTGTGCGCGATGGTCGTCGCGACCGTCGACCCACCGCCGACGCCGCCGGCGGTCGTCAGGGTGTTCACGGTCGCCGACCCCATCGCGCCGACCCCGGCGAGGGCCGCGCCGCCGACGACGCCCTTCACGAAGCGTCGCCGCCCGGACTCAGACGGATACTTGTCGGACGCACTCATACTCGCTCCTGAGGTTGGATCGGTAAAAAGGGTGACGAACCCTCTACCAGGGCGGGAATCGGGTGCGTCGCCGGGTCGCGTCGGCGGTTCGGAACCGAGCGTCCACCGGACCGCCGGGCCGTGCTCGGGACCGCACCGCGAGAGCGGCGGAGACCCGGACGCGCGTAGTCGCCGAGGAACGTTCGTGAAGGAATTAATTCGGAACCGGGGCAAGCATTCGTCTAGCCCACGCATTTAACCGATCCCGTCCGAACTGTCTGTGGTATGAAGTTGCATAATCGGGACGTGCGGACAGACGTTCGAGAACTCGGGGCGCTGGTGGGAGACGTCCTGGCCGCGCAGGCGTCGACGGACGCGTACGAGACGGTCGAGACGCTTCGGAACGCGGCGATCGACTACCGGCGGGGCGACGCCGCGGACCGGGCGGCCCTCCATCAGGCGGTCGACGAACTCTCGACGACCCGCGAGGAGGTCGTCGCCCGCGCGTTCACGACGTACTTCGAACTCATCAACCTCGCCGAAGAGCGCGAGCGGGTCCGCGCCGTCCGGAATGCCGACGACGGGACCGCCCTCCACGACTCTTTCGACGCGACGATAGCCGAGTTCGCCGAAGCGGACGTCGACGCCGACGAGTTAGAGGCGCTGCTCGCCGACGTGCTCATCGAGCCGACGTTCACCGCCCACCCCACGGAGGCCCGGCGGTCGACGGTGAAGTCCAAGCTCCGCTCCATCGCGAACCACCTCGGCGAGTTGGACGAGCGCAACCTCACCGATCGCGAGCGGCGCGCGATCTGGCGTGACGTCACCGCCGAGGTCACCAGCCTGTGGGGGACCCGGCAGGTCCGCCAGCGCGCCCCCGAGCCGGAAGACGAGGCGCGCAACGTCCAGTGGTACCTCGAGAACACGCTGTTCGACGTCGTCGGCGACGCCTACGAGGAGTTCGAGGAGACCATCTCGAAGGAGTACGACGACGTCGACTGCCCCAAGCTCTTCGAGTTCCGCTCGTGGGCCGGCTCCGACCGCGACGGCAACCCCTTCGTCACCCCCGAGGTGACCGACGAGACGCTCGAACGCCAGCGCGAGGTCGCCGTCGAGAAGTACCGCGACCGGTGTAAGCGGCTCTCGGCCGTCCTGAGCCAGGACGGCGACCGGTACGCTGCCGGCGACGCGCTGGCGCGGTCCCTCGCGGCCGACGCCGAGCGGTTCCCGACCGTCGTCGAGGAGGCGCGCGAGCGCTACCCCGACGAGCCGTACCGCCAGAAGCTCCGGCTGATGCGCGAGCGACTCGACCGCGTCAACGACGTCCGCCCGGGCGAGTACCCCGACGGCGACGCCTTCCTCGACGACCTCGATGTCATCGCCGAGTCGCTGCGCGAGGACGACCAGGAGTCGGTGCTGGAGTCGTTCGTCGAGCCGTTCCGCCGGCAGGTCGACACGTTCGGCCTCACGCTGGCGTCGCTCGACCTGCGGGACCACCGCGAGAACCACACCGAGGCCGTCGCCGAGGCGGTCGCCGTCGAGGGCGTCGACTACGCCGGGATGGACGAGGACGAGCGCGTCGACTTCCTCACCGAGGCGATTCTCCAGGAAGATCCGGTCGTCGACGTCGACGAACCCGGCGACGTGTCGGAGACGACGGAGCGCGTGCTCCGCCGGTTCGCGTCGTTCGCGGGCTGGCAGGACGAGTACGGCCAGCAGGCGATAGACACCTACTGTATCTCGATGACCGAGGAGCCGAGCCACGTGCTCGAGGTGCTCTTCTTGACCGACCAGGTCGGCGTCGTCTCCTTACCCGACCACTGCGCGGTCGACGTCGTCCCGCTGCTCGAGACCGAGTCGGCGCTCAACGGGGCCGAGCGCATCCTCGGCACCCTCTTCGAGAACGAGGCCTACGCGGCCGCGCTGGAGGCCCGCGACGAGGTCCAGGAGGTCATGCTCGGCTACTCCGACTCCAACAAGGAGAACGGGTTCCTCGCCGCGAACTGGGACCTCTACGAGAACCAGCGCCGGATCGCCCGGTTCTGCCGCGAGGAGGAGGTCACGCTGCGGCTGTTCCACGGCCGCGGCGGGTCCATCTCGCGCGGCGGCGGCCCAATGAACGAGGCGCTGACCGCGCTCCCGAACGAGACCGTCACCGGACAGGTCAAGTTCACCGAGCAGGGCGAGGCGATCGCCGAGAAGTACGCCAACCCGCGGATCGCCGAGCGCGAGCTGGAACAGATGCTCGACGCGCAGATCCGCGCCCGGAAGGAGGCGAACGAGGAGCCCGTGGAGGACGTGCCCGACCGCTGGGTCGAGGCGATGGAGATCATGGCGCCCGCCGCCCGGAAGACGTACCGGGACCTGCTGAACAGCGACGGGTTTGTCTCCTACTTCGAGCAGGCGACGCCGATCAGTGTCGTCGAGGACCTCAACCTCGGCTCGCGGCCCGCCTCCCGGTCCGGCGAGCGCAGCGTCGAGGACCTACGAGCGATCCCGTGGGTGTTCTCGTGGACGCAGACGCGGCTCATCCTCCCCGGCTGGTACGCGATCGCCTCCGGCATCGACGCCTACCTCGACGAGGTCGGCGAGGAGGCGGGGATGGAGACGCTCCGCGAGATGTTCGACGAGTGGCCCTTCTTCCGGACCACGCTCGACAACGCCTCGCTGGCGCTCGCGCGCACGGAGCCCGAGATCGCCGCCGAGTACGCCGACCTCGCGGACGACGAGCTCCGCGAGCGCTTCTTCCCCGAACTCGTCGGCGAGTACGAGCGCGGCCGCGAGCTGGTCTTGTCGATCAGCGGCCGCGACCAGCTGCTCCGCCGCGAGTGGCTCGAGGAGAGCCTCGACCGGCGGAACCCCTACGTCGACCCACTGAACCTGCTCCAGGCGAACCTGCTTGGGCGCACCCATCGGACCGACGAGGAAGAGCGGACCCTGCGGCTCACAGTCAACGGCATCGCCGCCGGGATGAAGAACACCGGATAGCCCGGTCCGGTCCCCCGCTCGCGCGCCGTTCCCTCTCGGCGCCGGTCCGCGTCGCCGGCGGGCTACCAGACGATCTCGTCGCCGACCGCCACCGTCCCCGTCGCGACGATGCGGGCGTCGAGCCCGCCGCGGCCGTCGAGCGCGTCCGCCGCGTCCGACTCTCCGGCGAGATCGGCCATGTAGCCGCAGGGCTCGCAGTGGCCCGTCCCCTCGACGACGGCCTCGCCGACCCGGAACCGCTCGCCGACGAGCGCGGCGAGGTCGACCCCGCGCGTCGTGACGTTGCGGCGGTGCGCCCCCGCCTCGAGAGTCACGTCGAACTCCGCCGCCGCGGCTTCGAGCGCCTCCGCCTCGATCAGCGTGACGTCGCTCGGCTCCAAGTCCGACTGCTCGTTGTAGATCCCGTCCCCGTCGAAGTAGCGGTCGCCCCGGAGCCCGCGGTCCGCGACCGCCTCGACCGCCGTCCGCGACTCCGGGTCGCCGCCGGTCCCCGAGGCGACGTGAATCCGCTCGACCGTGCCGACGCGTGACTCCGTCATGCGCGACTCACGGCCGCATTCCGAGACGTGGGATCAAGAAGGTAGCGCCGGGTAGCGACCGGCGAGGCGAGTCCGAGGACGCGGAGGCGCCAGGTGGAGAGTCGATCGACCGGCATCCGAATTTCGTATAGCGGTATTAGATTTACGACGGACGCAACGGGGCGAAGTCGGGAGACGGAGCGGCCGCCAGCGAGACGCGTCAAGGCGGCGGAGAACGCGTCTCTACGGGGTTTAGACGGGCGAAACCGAGATAGAGCAGTCGCTGCGGGAGCGAAACGGACGAAAGCAGAGAGATCGGCTTACGCGTAGCGCTCGAGTTCCGGGCGGTCGAGGTCCTCGAAGACCTCGGTCGCGACCTCGGAGAGGAACGCCTCGCCCTCGTCGGAGAGGCGGCGGCCCTCGCCGGAAGCGGTCGTGACGAGACCTTCCTCTTCGAGTGACTGGAGCGACGAGCGGATGAGCTTACGGGAGCCGCCCTCGTGCTCGCCGGGGCGGACGACGTAGCGGTTCGAGCCGCGCTTCTTCGACCCGTACTCGGTCGCGAGCCGTTCGATGCCGATCGGCTCGTTCTGTGCGACCTTCCGCAGGAGGCTCGCGGAACGGACGTACCAAAAGTCGTCCTGCTCCGGCGGGAGCTCTTTGCCAGCGCCGGTCTTGGTGAACTCGACCCAGTCGGGCTCGTCGATCCGGTCTTCGAGTCGCGCGGCGACGGCCTCGATGAGGTCGTCGGCCGGCACGTCGTAGATGGTTACCATTAGGTCTCGATTCACGCCAGCGTCGTTTAAAACCATCGTATCGCGTACGGGCCGTGTGAGCCGTTTTCACGGGGTTGCGGGCCGCTGCGGGCGTCTCGCGGATCGAAGAACGTCGAACGGCGGGGGCGGCGTTACTCGGCGTACTCGTACTGCCGCTCGTTCATCCGGCCCCAGCCGGTGAAGACGAACTCCCCGTCGGGCTGGGTGAACTCCTCGACCTCCCGGCCGAGGTCGGCGTCGTACTCGTGGACGTCGTGGACGTCCTCGTACTCCTCCCACGAGAGGTCGTAGCGCGCGTCGAGCTGCGCGTCGATGTCTAGCGCCTCGACTTCGGCCTGCCACCCCTCGCGGACCGTCTCGGCGTGGATCTCGGCCTGCGCGCCGGAGCCGTAGGAGGCGACGAGCAGCGTCTCGTTGACGAGGTCGCGGTCGCGGGTCAGGGCGTCGCGGAGCGCGCTCACCCGGGCGATGTGGACAGAGCTGGTGTACCAGTTACCGACCTCTCGGGAGAGCCCGAGCGTCGGTTCGACGGCCGTGTCGTACCACGTCTGGTACTGCTCGGTCGTCTTCAGGTCGTCCATGTACCCGCGGATCGCCTCCTCGTACCCCTCGCGGTCGTCGTACTCGTCCTCGCGGGGCTGGCGACCGATCTCGCCGGCCAGCGACTCCTCGTGAGCCGTGTCGCGGATGACGTGCCGGTAGGCGAGGAGCGCCGCTTTCCGGACCATCCCGGGGAACGGCGTGTGGAACGGGGCGTACGCGAAGTCCTCCAGTTCGATGTCGTCGGTGACGGACTCGTAGTCCTCCAAGGCCTCCCGCATCCGGGAGAGGTACACCTGGACCGAGCGCTTCCCGTCGACGCTGGGGAACTGCTGGTTCGGCTTGAGGAAGTCCGTCTCGTCTTTCGATCCGTACCCCTGGTCGGTCGAGAGCTCGACGACCGAGGGGTTCTCGTCGATCAGCATCGCCACCGCGCCGGCCCCCTGCGTCGCCTCGCCGGGATCACCGCGGGCGTACAGCGCCGTGTCGGTGGTGATGACGATCGCGGGGCGGTCGCGGTTCCGACCCGCGCGGATCCAGTTGTACGCGTCGTCTATCGCCTGCGTGCCGGCGAGGCAGGCGAACTTGCGCTCGCCCTTGTTCGCGTGGGTGAAGTCGCCGTCGTACACCTGTTCGAGGCAGCCGGCGATGTACGTCGACACCGGCTTCGAGTGGTCGAACGCCGACTCCGTGGCGACGTCGATCCGCCCGACGTCCGCGGGTTCGAGCCCTTTCCGGTCCATCAGCCCCTTGGCGGCGTTCGCACCCATCGTGACGATGTCCTCGTACACGTCGGGGAACGAGGAGTTGTTGAGCCCGAGCCCCTTCGTGTACTTCTCGGGGTCGTCGCCCTGCTCAGGCGCGAACGTGCCCGGCAGGTCGAGTTTGAGCTTCCCGGTCCAGATCTCGATGCCGTCGATCCCGACTGCGGTCATACACGGTCGTTCACGAGACTGGCATATGGCTTTGTCGATGAGTATTACGTCGATCGTGGTAGATGTGTGGAGGACTATCCGGTACTGCCGCGAGCGGGCGTTCCGATGACATCGACGCCGTTGGGCGAGTAGTCGAACGTCGCACCGCTACCACTGCGGAGGAACTCGGCGTCCTGAACGAAGAGTTCCTCGTTGCCACCATTGAGCGAACCAGTTAGGCCACCGCCGCTGGCGACCCGGAGAGAGGCGCGGTCAAGTATCATATTGCCGTTAGATTCGAGAGTGATCGATTCACTGTTTACCTGCGTCGCATCAAGCGTGGATCCCGCGAGGTCAACGAGGCCACCATTACCCGTGATCGATATTGAACCTCCGCTGAGGAACTCCGATTCACCGACCTGAACTTCCGTTCCCGCAGTGAGAGAGATCGAGTTAGAGTTGACTCGTGTGGTATCGAAGAGAGCGTTACTTCCGCTTATTTGTCCTGATGAGCTTTCGAGCGAGATTGTTCCACCAGATTCGATCTCCGCGTCGCCGACAGAGAGGTCTGAATTCGAGACGACACTGACGCCGGCACCGTTGAGCGTAGTCGTGTCGATCACAGAGCCGTCGAGGTCGGTCTGTCCCTGTGAACTCAACTGAACGGATGCGGATGCTCTCAGCGTCCCGTCAGTGAGGTCGAGGTTACCACCATCCAAGCTGATCCCGTTCCCGTTAGTGGGAGTGGTGTCAAGCGTACCAGAGACGCGTATCTGCCCTGATGATGTGAAGCCTACTTGTCCGTTTTGCGCGGACAGCGTCACGCCGGAATCGACGGTAATCGAGTCGGCTTGTATATCGTATGACGCCTCCGAAACGTCACGAGCGACCACTAGATTCACGGATCGGTCGAAGCTCTGAAGATCCGGTCCCTCGTACGTCGTCTCACCAGTATCGTAGGCCCCGTTGTTGTTTGCATCGTCATAGGCGACTTTTCCTGCTGGAAGGCTATCAGCGCCACCCCCACCGTCTCCCCCACCGCCGGCCCCGCCGCCACCGAGCGCCCCATCGACGTTCTGCGTCGGATCTTCGGGCGCTTTCTGAACACCGACGGTATCCACGGTCAGGTTGGTAGCGGTCGTTTCGAGCGTCAGGTTATGGACGCCGTCGCCGTTCGCGTCGCCCGTGACGCCCCCGTAGGTGTCCGCTGGAATATCAGTCTCGTTCCAGTACTCATCACCACTCAGTCGGGTGGGGACAGTGACGTTGAGATCGCCTTCCGGAATCGAGCCAGTGATGCTCTCGGCCGGGCGGAGTTCGAGAGTCACTCCGCCTGTCCCACTTCGGCGGAACTCGTTTTGAAGCGCGACCACCCGGACTTCCCCGCTATCGGTAACCAGTTCCTGACCCTCGATCACTGCGATACCGCCGCCGTCGTCCCTAGCATCGAGATAGAGCGCAGAAGCATCGTACCACGTCGGCGATCGGTCGATCTCGTTGTAGCCCGGGCGATACTGGAGGAACCGCGTCGGAATCGTCACCGTGTCGCTCCCGTTGGATATCGTGATCGGATACGATTCTGTCGTGCGTATCTCCCCGGCTGGTGCTGGCGGATTGATCGTGAAGAGTCTGGTCGAGTAGCTGGTGCCCAGCCGAACCGTCTGATACTGTGTTCGGTCGATACTCCCCGCCTGTAGGATCCCCGCCCTGAGTTCGACGAGGTCGTTGCGAGCCTCCTCGAAGTGCTGGAACTCGACCTGTGCGTTCTGTTGCGGCACGATCTGTACCTGATACAGCGAGAGGGCTAGAATAAGAAATCCGAACAGGATCACCGTCCCGACCACGACCGACTGGCCCCGACGGTCGCGACTGAAGCGCATTGTCCGGTGTCGACGCCGAGCGGGTATAAAATCCTCCGTCGGTCTCTCAGTCGCGATACTTGGACGACGGCGACGGCGGAGTCCGGGGTCAGCCGCCCGTCGCCCGCCGCTCCGTGAGCCACGCCGACGCGACGGCAACGACGCCGGCGAGCCCGCCAAGTAACACCGCCTGCGTCCAGTTGAAGCCGAGCACCGTCCCCGCGGCGGTCGTGACGAGCAGGAACGCGACCACGAGCGCACCGAGCGTCGATCCGAGGTCTGCCGAGGCGTCAGCGTTAGTCATGGCCGAACGTCGCGGCCTCGGGCGATAAAACGGACCGATTCGGCGGAGCCGTCGCTCCCGTTAGACGGCGGGCCGCGTCGACTCGACCGCCGCTGTAAATCGTATGACGCGATATCAAATCCAACTCGGGACGCTACCCCGGCCCGTCGACCGGTCCGTTTTTGCGCGCGGCGGGTGTTGCCGCGCGTATGGCGAAACAGCCGCACCTGCTGGTCGAGGAGGGCGACGTACACGAGACCGCGATCATCCCCGGCGACCCCGGCCGCGTCGACCGGATCGCCGACCTGTGCGACGACAGCGAGGTCGTCGCGCAGAACCGCGAGTACAAGCTCGTCAACGCGACCTACGACGGGGTCGACCTCACCATCTGCTCGACCGGCATCGGCTGCCCGTCAGCCGCCATCGCCGTCGAGGAGCTCTCACGGGTCGGCGTCGAGACGTTCGTCCGCTGTGGCACCTGCGGGGCGCTCCAGCCGGAGATGGAGGTCGGCGACATGGTCGTCGCGACCGGCGCGGCCAAGGAGGAGGGGACGAGCAAGCGGTACGAGTCCGCCAACTACCCGGCCGTCCCTGACTACGACGTGCTGACGGGGCTCGTCGACGCGGCCGAGGCGAACGACGAAGAGATCCACGTCGGCCCGATCGTCTCGGACGACGCGTTCTACAACGAGAGCGACGAGTACGTCGAGAACTGGAACGACGCGAACCTGCTCGCGATCGAGATGGAGGCCGCGACCGTCTTCTCGCTCGCGCGGCGCAAGGGGCTCGCCGCGGGCGCGATCTGTACCGTCGACGGCAACCTCGTCGCGGGGACGCAGAAGGGCGCGGACTCCGACGACGAACTGCCGGAGAAAGCGAAAGACAACGTCGAGCGCGCGATTCGAATCACGCTGAACGCGGTCACGTCGCTGTAAGCGGCCGGTCCGTTTTCCGTCCTACTCCTCCGCGCGGAACTCGACGAGCGTCAGGTCGCGGTCGAGCGCGCACGTCTCGTGCGGGGGCTCGCCGAGCACCTGATCGATGACGCGCTCGTCGTCGAAGTCGGCTCCGTCTGGGACGCAGTAGCCGTGGCTCGGACACTCGGTGTGCGGGCAGGGGCCGGCGAGCGACGCCTTGCTCCCGGCGTAGGCGCGTTTCGACGGGACGTTCGCGGGGACCGACGCGGGCTCGACCTCGACCGCGCGGACTCCCTCGTCGTGGACGGCGCAGTCGAGCGTCTGGGCGTTCTCGCGGATCCCGGTCACCCGGTAGCGAGTGCCCTCGGAGAGGTTGAGGCACTGGCCCCGGTAGGGACACCCCTCGCAGTCGGCCGATTCCCCCTGGTAGACGAACTCGCGGCCCACGTCCGCGAGCCGCGTCCCAATGAGCGTGACCGTGGTCATGCCCGGAGCGACGCGCCGAGCGTCCGTAAGCCTCCCGCCTCCGCGGGCGTCGGCGGGTCGCCCCCGGAACGGGTGGCGGCGGCCGCGCGGAGGACAAGACACATCCCCGCGCCTCGGCAACCACGAGCGGAGATGATCGGGGGAGTCGCGCGCGAACTGCGCGTCGAGGCCGAGCGGACGAACGAGCGCCGCGTCCTCGTGCTGGCGGGCGACCGCGACCGGGGCATCGACGGCGCGTACGACGCGGTCGCAGCGCTCGGCGTCGACAACGAGTCGGTCTCGCTCGTCTCGACCCGGGAGGGGTTCCGGTTCGAGGAACTTCGCCCGCGGAGCGCCGACGAGCTGCTCGGACGCACCCGGGAAGCGGTGGTCCTCGACTGCCACGAGCGGTTCGTCCCCAACGCGCTCGGTCGAGCGGTCGGCGCGGTCGACGGCGGCGGGCTCCTGGTCCTCCTGACGCCCCCGCTCGACGACTGGCCGGCCGTCCGCGACCGCTTCGACGACTCGCTCGCCGTGCCCCCGTACGGCGTCGACGACGTGACGGGGCGCTTCCGCGAGCGCCTCGTCGAAACGCTCCGGACGCACCCCGGCGTCGCGGTGGCGACGCTCGGCAACGACCCGGAGGGCGACGCCGTGGTCCGGGACGGCCTGACGGGCGCGGCACCCGCTGACGACGGAAACCGCGCGGAGGCGGTCGACACCGTCGGTCCGCGGGGCGCGCCGCCGGGTGCGACGTTCCCCGCGGCCGCGTACGACGCCTGCCTCACGGCAGACCAGTCGCGAGCCCTGCGGGCGTTCGAAGAGCTCTCCGAGCCTGACTCCGCCGTCGTGGTCGAGTCCGACCGGGGGCGCGGGAAGTCGAGCGCGGCCGGGCTGGCGGCGGGCGCGCTCGCGCTGGGGGGCGACGACGTGCTCGTCACCGCGCCCGCGTTCCGGAACGCCGCCGAGGTGTTCACGCGCGCTCGGGAGCTGATCGCGGCGGAGGCGGGCAGCGACCCGGACGGGCGCGACCTCCGAACGCCGGCCGGTGGTCGCGTCCGGTTCCTGTCGCCCGCGGCGGCGGCAGCGGAGGCGGGCGATGCGGACGCCGTGATCGTCGACGAGGCGGCGGCGCTCCCGGTGCGCGTGCTGGAGGGGTTCCTCGACGCGCCCGCGGTCGCGTTCTGTACGACGGTCCACGGCTACGAGGGGGCGGGCCGCGGGTTCGCGGTCCGGTTCCGGGAGCGGCTGCTCGACTCGCGGTTCGCGGTTCGGGACGTGCGGCTCGACGAGCCGATCCGGTACGCGCGGAACGACCCGGTGGAGGCGTGGGCGTCGCGGGCACTCCTGCTGGACGCCCGGCCCGCGGTCGACGCCGCGGTCGCGGACGCGTCGGTCGACGACGCGTCGTACCGCGTACTCGATCCGGATGACCTGCTCGCGGACGAGACGCTGCTCGGCGAGGCGTTCGGGCTGCTCGTCGCCGCGCACTACCGGACCGAGCCGAACGACCTCGCGCGGCTGCTCGACGCACCAAACCTCGTCGCGCGGGCGCTCGTCGCGGACGACCGGGTCGTCGCGGTGGCGCTCCTCGCGCGGGAGGGCGGGCTCGACAACGAGACGCGGCGGGAGATGTATGAGGGCGAGCGCGTCCGCGGTAACATGGTGCCGGACGTGCTCACCAGCCAGCTCCGCGACGAGGACGCCGCCGCGCCGCGCGGCCTGCGCACGGTCCGGATCGCGACCCACCACGCGCTCCGGGACGCTAAGTTCGGTTCGCGACTTCTCGACGAGATACACGCGGAGTTCGGCGGGGAGATCGACTACTTCTCGGTCGGCTACGGCGCGACGCTGCGCCTGCTCCGCTTCTGGAAGCGCGCGGGATACCGGATCGTCCACCTCTCGACGAGCCGCAACGACGCCTCGGGCGAGCACTCCGCGATCATGCTGCGCCCGGAGACCGCGGCCGGGCGCGACCTGCTCGCCCGCCACGCGGTCGCGTTTCGGGACCGCGAGCGCGACGGGCTCTCCGACGCGCACCGCGACGTCGACCCGGACGTGATCCGCGGCGCGCTGGGCGCGTGTTCCGCGCCCGTCCCGGTCGATCTCGCCGAGACCGAGTGGCGCTCCGTCGTCGGGGCGTCGGTCGGCCCGGGGATGTACGACAGCGCGCCCGGCGCGTTCCGCGACCTCGCGCTCGCGGCGCTGATCGAGGGGACCGATCTCGGCGACCGGGCGGAGCGCCTGCTCGTTCGGAAGGTCCTCCAAGGCCGGCCGTGGGAGGAGGTCGCCGACGACCTCGGCTTCGTCTCGACGAGCGCGTGTATGCGCGCGCTCGGCGACGCCTACGTCCCGCTCGTGGGGCGGTACGGGACCGACTTCGCGCTCGCGGAGCGGGAGCGGTTCACCGGCGAGTGAGCCGATCGACGACGACTACTTGTTCACAGATCCGCGGTGGCGCGTGCCGCCGAACGCCCGCAGGGCGTGAGGAGCACGCGCGAGGTCGCCGGCGCGTAGCGCCGGCTGCCAGAGGGACCTCTGGTCCCTCGCTGGACGCGGTGAGCGCTCGGAGAGCGCGAACCGCGAGGCTGGGGAGGCGTGAGGTGCCGTGCCGTGTGGGGCGGGGCTCGAAGGGGCAGTCGCGAGGCCGCCGGAGGGGACGCAAGCACCACAGGGAGCGAACGCGGTGAGCGACCGAGGAGCACAGCGAGCGTCCGGCGGCCTCGCGGCTGGGGCTTCGGAGGGGTTCACAGTCGATCCAATGTGAATCAACCAGAACACGGGAACTCGGTCGACAGAGACCATACGGCCTCGAAAACGACCACGTACAGCCGATTATAACCGGTTTTCGCGCCCGGGGTCGACGTCGATCGCGTCGACCGGGCAGACGTCGACGCAGAGCATACAGTCGATACACTGGTCCTCGTCGGCGGGGTTCGCCTTCCGCTCGGACTCGGAGTGGCCGGGGGTGTCGGTCCACTCAAACACGTCGACCGGACAGTCCTCCAGACACGCGCCGTCGGCGAGACAGATGTCGAAGTCGACCGCGACGTGGGTGCCGCGGATCCCCTGCTTCTCCGGCGGCTCGACGGGACCCCAGACGGCGACGCCGTCCTCCTCGCCGACCCGCTCGCGGTTCACTTCGAAGTTCGAGTCGATGGCCATCGTTGCCCCCGCTTCGCCGGTCGCGGGTTTAAACTCCCCGACGAACGGATTCGGCCGGGCGGGCGAGGACCCGCCCACCGGACCGAGCACGGTTCGCTGAACCGACCTACGGGTGCGCGTAGTACGCCAGCAGGTCCTCGGAGCCGTTCGGGCCGTCCGCCTCGTCTGTCGCCGCCGGGTCGAACCCGTCGATGCGGGCGAAGCCGACGCGCACGAACTGGACGACCGCGTCGGGGTCGACGTCGGCGAGCGCGGGCTCGGCGACCCCTCGCACGTCGCCGTCGACGGTCCGGAGGAGCGTGTCGAGCCCCTCCGCGGCCGGGACCCAGTGGACCACGTCCACGTCGCCCTCGCGCACGACATCGATGTCGGCGTCGACGAAGGCCAGCTCGTCGCCCTCGTACCGGACGCAGCCGTACCCCTTGAGCCAGACGCGCTCGCCCTCGCTCGGGAGGTCGGGGGACTCGACGAGGACCCGCCCGGCGGGGACCTCACGGTCGCCGCGGTCCTCGTGGTCAGGGTGGAGCGGCGGGTGGCCGGCCTCGGGCGCGGGCGCGTCGCCGTCGACGACCGGGAGCTCCACGGCGGGCGCGTCGTCGCGGTCGCGCACGAGGAAGTAGCGGTTCGCCGCGTCGTCGACGAGGTCGCGGTTGTTCGCGTAGACGGCGGACATCGCGAGGTCGACGTCGGAGGTGGACATCCCCAGCTCCGTCATCGAGTCGACGAGCGCCCGTCCTTGAATGCCGCGGCGGCGCATCGACTGGATGGTCGGCGCGCGCGGGTCGTCCCAGCCCGTCAGCTCGCCGGCCTCGATGAGTCCCTTGATCGTTGAGGTGGACAGTTTCACGTCGTACTCGTCGACCTGGACGTGACCCCAGTGGAGCACTTCGGGATACTCCCAGTCGAAGTAGTCGTAGACGAACCGCTGGCGCTTCGCGGAGTCCTGGAGGTCGATGCCGCGGATGATGTGGGTGACGCCCGTGAGGTGGTCGTCGACGCCGGACTGGAAGTCGAGCATGGGCCAGCAGCGGTAGTCGGCCGCCGCCTCGCGCGGGTGGGGCGTGTCGATCATCCGGAAGGCGACCCAGTCGCGCAGCGCGGGGTTCTTGTACCCGATGTCGGTGCGGACGCGGAGGACCATCTCGCCGGCCGAGTAGTCGCCCTCGACCATCGCCGCGAACTCCTCGCGGACCGTCTCGACCTCCTTGTCGCGGTGCGGGCACGGCTCGCCCGCGTTCTTCAGCTCGGAGAACTCGTCGCCGGAACACGAGCAGGTGTACGCGCCGCCGGCGTCGATCAGCTCGCGGGCGTGGTCGTAGTACGTCTCCAGCCGGTCCGACGCGCGGAGCACGCGGTCGGGCTCGAAGCCGAGGTACTCGATGTCCTCGAGGATGGCGTCGTACGCGTCCAGGTCGGGTCGTTTCGTCTCCGGGTCGGTGTCGTCGAACCGGCAGACGAACTCGCCGTCGTAGCGCTCCTTGTACGTCCCGATGACGGCGGGCATCCGCGCGTGGCCGACGTGCCACGGGCCGTTGGGGTTCGGCGCGGCGCGCATCACGACCTCCCCGTCCTCGGCGTTCGGGAGGTCGGGGAGGACGTGCTCGTCCGCCTCGTCGTCGGCTTCCAGCTCCGCGAGCTTGTCGGGGGCGAGCTCGCCGAGCCGCTCCCGGCGGGCCGCCTCGTCCATCTCGCCGACCTCCTCGACGACCGGCGCGAGGACGCCCGGAATCTCGTCGCCGTGCGGGCGGAACTCTGGGTTCTCGCCCATGATCGGGCCCATGATCGCGCCCACGTCCGGGTCGCTACCGTGCTTGAGCGCGTTGAACAGCGCCGCGACCTCGCCGGCCGCCGCGACGCGCTCGCGGAGTTCGTCGTCCATACCGCTGGCTTGTCGGGGTCGGGTCAAAAACGCCGCGAAACGGCGGGGAGGGGCGGATCCCGGAGGCGTCGGACCGGCGACGCGCCGCGACGACCCAGAAGAGCGGGTAGGGGCACCTAACACCAGCGGTCGGACGGGCTTAAACGGCCCAGACCGTTCACGGCGATATCGGCCCGAGACGGCCGTGAACGGTCGAGACGCTTTTTAACTCCCGGGTCGGAATTGTTGGATCTATCGTCACAGCGCCGCGTTATCGCTCCCGAGCGAACGAGTTCGGTTCGTCGCCTTGATGGTCGCCGGGGGCGTGGAGCGGGTATGAGCGACGCGTCGGTGGTCGTCGAGAGGAAGTCGGGGGGATCGCGGTGGTAGGACCCATCTCCGAGAGGGAGCGGGACGCCGGGAACCGGAAGGTCAAGCTCGTCCTGCTCGCCATCGTCACGGCCTCGCCGCCGCTTATCGCCCTCCAGTTGGACCCGTCGCCGGTCGAGCTGCTGGCCGCGGCCGGGGTCGGGTTCTGTCTCGGCCTCGTGGTCGTGTGGTACCTCGGCCGGCTCGCGGGGGAGTTCGCCGGCAGCCAGGTGCGATCCCGTCGCCGCTGAGTCGATCGGTCGGTCCCCTGCGAAGAACCGCTAGTCGGCCCCGGTCTCCGCGCCCCGGACCGACTCGACGAGCTCGCCCGCCCGGTCGCCCGCGACGGCGCGGGAGCTCGACAGCGGCGAGATGCTCACTTCGCCCTCGACCGCGGCGCGTCGGTCCGAGCCCGGATCGTCCTGGACGTCGCCGCGGAGGAACTCCCGCCAGAAGCGGTCGCGGAGCTCCATCCCCATCTCGCCGCGGCGCTCGCCGAACTCCCATCCCTCGGGGACGTTCTCGTCGTCCGGTCCCTCCTCGCCCGGCCGGAACTCGATGACGTCGAAGCCGCGGGCCGGCTCGGTCAGCCGGTAGGTGGGGTCCGCCGCCGCCTCGTCGTCCGCGGCCGGGACGTTGACGTTGAGCACGTCCGCGCCGAACGGGAGCCGTCCGTCGTCCGTCCGACCGAGGAGGTCGGCGACGACCTCCCCGGCGACCGCGAAGTCGCCGTTGTCGAGCGTCGGCGGCACGGGGAGGTTCCCGCGGTCGTACAGAGAGACGGCGATGGCGGGCGTCCCGAGGAACGACGCCTCCATGGCGGCCCCGACCGTGCCGGACTGCCCGAGGATGTGCGCGCCGATGTTCGGCCCGTGGTTACAGCCGGAGACGACCACGTCGGGGTCGAGCCCGAGCGCCACGTCCGCGACCGCGACGCAGTCCGCGGGGGTCCCCTCCACCGCGTAGCCGCGGTCCGTCTCGGTGTAGTCGACCGTCGTCTCCCACCACGAGCGCGCGCCGCCCACGCCGGACTGGTTCGTCGCGGGCGCGACGACGGTCACGTCGTGGTCGCGGGAGAGAGCGTCCGCGAGGGCCCGGAGCCCGACGGCGTCGATCCCGTCGTCGTTGGTGAGCAGGATCTCGGTTGTCATGCCTCACGGTGCGAGGTGACAGGAGAAAACGTCGCCGGTACGGATCGACGGGGGAAGTCCGGACGGGGAGAGAGAAGCGAGCGGGAGCCGAGCGTCACAGACGCCGGCCGGGTGGTACTCCGAGTGGTCAGTTGGAGGGAGCGGCGGTGCGGGGACCGCGGGACGCCGGGTCAGTCGGCCGCCACTCGACGCGACGAGGTCGCCAGGTCGAGCACCTCGTCGAAGAAGCCGAGCGAGTCGTGCGGGCCGGGGTTCGCCTCGGGGTGGTACTGGCGGGTGATCACGTCCAGCTCCTCGCTGTCGAGCCCCTCGACGGTGTCGTCGTTGACGTTCACCTGCGTCACCTCGAGCGGGCCGGTGTCGTCGACCGTGTAGCCGTGGTTCTGGGTTGTCATCACGACCTTGTCGGTGCGGAGGTCCTTCACCGGCTGGTTGACGCCGCGGTGGCCGAACGCCATCTTCTCGGTCGAGCCGCCGAGCGCGCTGGTGATCACCTGCTGGCCGAGGCAGATGCCGGCCATCGGCAGCTCGCCGGCGAACTCGTCGACGACCGCCTGGGCCGCGACGAAGTTCTCCGGGTCGCCCGGGCCGTTCGAGACGAAGAGCACGTCCGGGTCGACGGCGGCCACGTCCTCGGCGGTCGCGTCGTACGGGAGGACGTGGACGTCCGCGCCGCGGTCGGTGAGCGAGGAGATGATCGAGCCCTTCGCGCCGCAGTCGAGCAGGGCCACGTCGACGTCGCCGCCGCCGCCCTCGTGGACGGTCGGCTCGGTCACGGACACCTGCGCGCCGATGTCGACGTGGTCGCTCATCGGCTTACACGCCTCCATCTCTTCGACCGCGTCCTCGGGGGTCGCGTCCGGCCCGGCGGCGATCCCGCAGGCCATCGCGCCCTCCTCGCGGACGGTAGTGACGATCTCGCGGGTGTCGACGTGGTCGACGGCCGGGACGCCTCCCTCGGCGAGCCAGTCGGCGACGTCGTCGGTCAGCTCGCGGGCGACCGCCGCGCGGGGCTGGACCGACTCGGACTCGAATCGCTCGGTTCGGACGCCGTAGTTCCCGATGAGGGGGTACGAGAAGGTGAGGATCTGCTCGGCGTAGGAGGGGTCGGTGAGCGACTCCTCATAGCCGGTGTACGCGGTCGTGAACACCAGTTCGCCGCGGGTCCGCCCCGGCGCACGAGCGCGCGCTTCGAGCACGCGACCGTCGGCCAGCGCGATGTAGGCGTCCGACATTACGAGAAACGTACGCGCAAAGGTTAATAAATGCGTCGTTCGAAGGTTCGTTACGATATTCGTAACGGGTAAGGCGACGGACCGAGACGGATCGGTATGGACGACCTCGACCGACGCATCCTCTCGATCCTGCGACGGGACGCGCGGACCCCGTACACGGAGATCGCGGACCGGGTGGGGACCTCCGAGGGGACCGTGCGCAACCGCGTCGACCGGATGACAGACGAGGGCGTGATCGAGCGGTTCACCGTCACGACCCGCACCGGCAACGTGAAGGCGATGATCGAGATCTCGGTGGAGATGAACGTCAACACCGACGCGGTCGGCCAGCGGATGGTAGAGTGGGAGGAGGTCGACTTCGTCTGGCAGGTATCGGGCGAGGAGGACGTCGTCCTCGTCGTCGACGCGGTCGACACGCGCGCGGTCAACGAACTGATCACGCAGGCCCGCGAGATGGACGAGGTCAAGTCGACGAAGACGCGGCTCATCCTCGACGAGCGGCTGGGGTGAGCCGGAGGAAACGGCCGGCCGCGACCGATTCTCGGGCGTTGTCCGAGCGGTTCCGGGCGCGCGGTCGGCCGCGGCGATCGACCCGGTTACCGATCGATCAGAAGGCCCTTTACTAACTAGTTAGTAAGTCCAGAGAAGTAATGGGATCGGAGACGAAGTCAGCGATCATCGACGCGACGAACTCGGTGCTCTGTGAACACGGGTACGCCGGCCTCACCGTACAGAAGATCGCCGACGAGGCGTCGATGACGACCGCGGCGATCCACTACCACTTCGACACGAAGGCGGAGCTGCTGGACGCGTTCCTCGACGACCTGATCGAGCGGTTCGAGTCGAAGCTCACGTTCGAGCCGACAGATCCGCGGGACCGGCTCGCGGCGTTCCTCGATCAGGTGTTCACGCCGTCGAACCCCGACGCCGACGGCTTCCCCGTGGCGATGATGGAGCTGAAGGCCCAGGCGCCGTTCCAAGAGCTCTTCCGGAAGCGGTTCCGCGAACTCGACGGCGTCGTGCGCGAGGTCGTCGGGGAGATCGTCGCCGACGGCATCGACGACGGACACTTCGCCGAGACTGATCCGGACGAAGTCGCCAGGCACGTCGCGACGACGATCAACGGCGCACACGCGCGGCACGTGGCGCTCGGCGAGCCGCTCGACGAGACGCGTCGGGTGCTTGAGAACGCGCTGGAACGACAGCTCGGCTGGCGGCCGGAGTCGGGGGTAGCCGCGTGAGCTTCTTCAAGGGCCAAGAGGAGCTCAACCTGACGGAGGGCGGCATCGTCAAGCCGCTCCTGTACCTCTCGCTCCCGATCGTCGTGACGAACCTGATGCAGACCGCCTACAACCTGGCGGACACGTTCTGGCTCGGCCAGTACTCGACGGAGGCGCTGGCTGCCATCTCCTTCGCGTTCCCGATGGTGTTCCTGCTCATCTCGCTCGGGCTCGGGCTCTCGGTCGCCGGGAGCGTCCTCGTCGCACAGCACACGGGGGCCGAGGAGACGAAGAAGGCGGAGTACGCGGCCTCGCAGACGGTCTCGTTCGCGATCATCGCCTCGGTCGTCTTCGGGACGATCGGCTACCCGTTCGTCGAGGATTTCCTCGCGTTCCTCGGCGCCTCGCCCGAGGTCCTCCCCGGTGCGACGGCGTACATGCAAGTGGTCGCGCTGGGGCTGCCGTTCATGTTCGGCTTCTTCGTGTTCATCTCGCTGATGCGGGGCGCGGGCGACACCATCACGCCGATGCTCGTCATGTTCGGGACGGTCGTCGTCAACGTGATCCTCGACCCGTTCCTGATCAACGGCTGGGCGATCGGTCCGGTCGCGTTCCCGGAGCTGGGCATCCAGGGGGCCGCCATCGCCACGATCTTCTCGCGAGCGCTGGCGATGGCCGTCGGCCTCTACATCATGCTGTCGGGGTCGCGAGGGATCCAGATCAACGTCGCCGACATGAAGCCCGACCTCCAGTACCTCCGGAAGATCCTCCGGATCGGCGTGCCGGCGTCGATCGAGGGGACCGGGCGGGCGCTCTCGATCAACGCCCTGCTGATCGTGGTGGGGCTGTTCTCGACGTCGGTCGTCGCCGCCTTCGGCATTGGCACGCGCGTGTTCTCCGTCATCTTCCTCCCCGCAATCGCCGTCGCGCGCGGCGTCGAAACGATGACCGGGCAGAACGTCGGGGCCGGCAAGTACGACCGCGCACAGGAGGCGAACTACGTCGCCGCGAAGGGGCTGTTCGGAGTGCTCGGCGTCGTCGGCGTCGCCATCTTCTTCGTCCCGACGCCGATCGTCTCGGTCTTCACCGACGACCCAGCCGTGCTCGACGTCGGCGCGCAGTTCCTGCGGTACGTCGCGCTGTCGTTCGGCTTCATCGGGATCCAGCGGGCGTTCACCGGCGGCTTCCGCGGTGCCGGGAAGACGATGATCGCCGCCGCCGTCTCCATCACCGCGCTCGCCGTCGTCCGGCTGCCCGTTTCGTACGTGGCTTCGCGGGGCGTCCTCCCGACGGACCTGTGGTTCCTCGGACAGCCCGACGTCCGGGGCATCTGGATCGCGTTCTTCGCCTCGAACGTCATCGGAGCGGTCGTCGCGTGGCTGTGGTTCCGGCGCGGCACCTGGCGCGACGGCGACGTGCGCGGCACGTCGAGCCCGAGCGGCCCCGAACCGGACGACCCGGAGCCCACCGTCGGAGACGATTGAGCGCGTTCGGCCGTCGTTCGTCGCCCCCCGCTCCGGGTCTCACGGGCGCTACTCCTGCGCGACGCTCGTCTGCATCCCCGCCGTGTTGAACGCGCTCCCCGCGGTCTCGTCGCCGAGGACGATCACGCCCGCGCCGGACCCCGTGACCGTCTCGAACTCGGCTATCGCCCGGTCCGCCGCAGCCTGCGCGTCGAGGCCGTCGTCGAGGAAGTCGACGGCGCGCCGCGAGAGCGTGACGCGCGCGATGTCCTCGCCCGCTCCCGTCGCGCTCGCGCCGCCGGCCTCGGTACAGAAGAACCCGGACCCGACCTGCGGCACGTCGCCGACGCGCCCGGCGAGCGCGAACGACCGACCGCCCGTGGAGGTCACCGCGGCGAACGACTCGCCGTCGGTCGCGACCGCGCCGACCGTGTCGTGGTCGGGGGCGTCGCCTTTTTCGCGGTCATCGTCGTCTGAACTTCTCGAATCCCCGCCCGCCTGATCGTCGCCGGAGCCGAAGCGCGAGGCGAGCCAGTCGAGGTGCTCGCGGGGACCGCCCCGCGGCGGGTCCTCCGCGTCGTAGCGCTCGCGCGTCTCGTCGGTGAGGAGGTCGACGCCGGTCTCGACGCCGAACTCCGCCGCGAGGTCGACCGCGTGGTCCCCCGAGACGAAGACGTGCGGCGTCTCCTCGCAGACGACGCGGGCGACGCTCGCCGCGTGTTCGACGCCGGGCATCGAGCACGCGGCACCGACCGCGCGGTCGGACGTCATCACGCCGGCGTCGGTGCGGACGACGCCGTCCGACTGGACCGCGCCGCCGACGCCCGCGTTGAACCGGGGGTCCGACTCGAGGACGCCGACCGCGGCCGCCACCGCGTCGAGCGGGGTCGCGGCGTCGGCGCCGCGCCCGGCCGCCTCGTCGAGGACCGCCTGTCTGGGCTCCGGCTCGTCTGGGGCGCCGCCGGCCCCACCGTGGACGATAACTCGCATACCGGAGACACCCGCGGGGGCCACATAAGCGCCCGGGAGGCGCCGCCGCAAGACATATTCCCGCCGCTGGGCGACTCCGTAGCAACGTGACGACCGCCGAGCCCACCGGCCCCGCTCCGCGCCTCCGCGCCGCGCTCCGCCGTCGCGTCGGGGTCGACCCGCGCGCGCTGGCCGCGTTCCGCGTCGCGCTCGGCGTCGTGCTCCTCGTCGACCTCGCACTCCGCGCCCGGAACCTCGTCGCCTTCTACGCGGACGCCGGGGTCCTCCCGCGGGCGACGCTGGCGGCGGCGTACCCCCTCGCCGCGCGGTTCTCGCTCCACGCCCTCGCCGGCGGGCCGCGGGCCCTCGCGGCGCTGTTCCTCGCTGCCGCGCTCGCCGCCGTCGCGCTCGCGGTCGGCTACCGGACGCGCCTCGCGGCCGCGGTCTCGCTGGTCCTGCTCGCGTCGCTTCAGGCGCGCAACCCGTTCGTCCTCAACGCCGGCGACACGCTCCTCCTCCAGCTGCTCGCCGCCGGACTGCTGTGCCCGCTCGGCGCGCGCTGGTCGGTGGACGCAGTCCGGCGTCGAGCCGCGGACGCAGCGGATTCGACGGGGGACGCCGCGGCCGACCGCGTCGCCGGCCCCGCCACGGTGCTCCTCCTGGCGCTCGTCGTCGTGGTGTACCTCTCGAACGCGGTCGTGAAGCTCCGCGGGACCGCGTGGCCCGCCGGCGAGGCGGTCGGGCGCGTCTTCCGGCTCACCTACCTCCACGGCCCGCTCGGCGGGCTCGTCCCCGAGTGGCCGGCGCTGCTCTCGGCGGCCACGTACGGCTGGCTCGCGCTGGTCGTCGCCTCGCCGCTGCTCGTCGCGGCGGCGGGCCGGGTCCGGGCGGCGCTCGCGGGGACGCTCCTCGCGGCGCACCTCTCGATGGCGTTCGCGCTCCAGATCGGCGTCTTCTCGCTCGTCTCCGCGACCGCGCTGCTCCCCGTCTTCCCCCCGTTCGTCTGGGACCGGATCGAGCGCGCAATCGACTCGCGTGCTCCGGAGAGCGGCGCGGCGGCGGGCGAGCGGCTGCGGACCCTCGCCGCCCGCCGGGGCGCGCCCGCGAGCAGGTCGAACGGCGAGGTGGCGCTCGGGGCCGTCCGCGAGCGCGTCGCGGGCGCAGTTCCGGTCGTCGCCGTGGTCCTCCTCGTCGCGCTCGTCGCGTGGAACGGGATGGCGCTCGGGTTCGTCGAGACGCCGGAGCCGGTCGCGTCGGTGGCCAACCCGACGGAGGGCGGCTGGGACATGTTCGCGCCGAATCCGCCGTCGACCGACGCGCTCGTCGCGGCGACCGCGACGACCGCCGACGGTGGCCGGATCGACGCCCTGTACGGCGACCGCGTCGCGCTCGACCGCCCGCCGTCGGACGCCCGCGCGTACCCCACCGCGCGCTGGCGGAAGTTCCTGACGCTGCTCGCGGAGGACCCCGACCCGGACCGGGTCGAGCCGGTGCTCGCGCACCTCTGCGACCGCGCGGCGCGGTTCGCGGACGGCGAGGCCCGCCCGATCCGGTCCGTCACGGTGTCGACCGTCGACGTCGACGTCGCGGACGGAGAGACGCGAGTCGACGAACTCGGGACGCGGTCGTGTCGGGCGGCGTGAACGGGGCCGCGGGCGGCGTCCGGGTTCGCGAGCGGGACCGCCGGAGTCGATCGCGAGCGTTTATTTTCGGCTCACCCGATACGTACCCTGTGACCGCTTCGGAACCGTCCGCGTCCGCGACGCCGGTCTCGGTCCTCCTGCCGACCGTCCGCTGGACCGACGCCTGCGACGAGGTGGCCGGACAGCTCCGCGGCCCCGAGGCGTTCGGCGGCGGGGCGGGGGAGACCGACGAACTGCTCGTGATCTGCGACTCTGCGGACGACCCGGTGGCGGACCGACGCGGGGACCTGCCGGCCCGAACCCGGATCGTGATCGCCGGCGAGCCGGAGGGGTGTTCGGGGAAGGCGAACGCCGTCGCGACCGGGATGGAGGCGGCCGCGAACGACCGGATCGCTTGGACCGACGACGACTTTCACCACCCGCCCGACTGGCTGGCGACGCTCGACGCCGACTACGACCGGCAGGGACCCACCACGGAGGTCCCGGTGTTCGTCGGGCTCGACCCGCTGGCGCGCCTGTTCGAGCCCGCGTACGTGATCGGCGGGACGCTCGCGGTGGCCGCGGCCGGCGTCGCGTGGGGCGGGGCCGTGATCTTCGAGCGCGACGACCTCCGCGGCGGGGAGGCGGCGTTCCGCCGGGACCTCCGGCGGACGGTCAGCGACGACGGGACGCTCAGCGACCACGTCGACGTCGCGTCGGTCGACCGGACCCGGCACGTCCGGGCCGGTGGGTCGCTCCGGGGATCGCTGGAGCGGTTCGTCCGCTTCCTGACGATCACGCGGTACCACGACCCCGCGGCGACCGCGTTCAATGTTTGTCTCGGCGTCGCGATGGCGGCCCTCTGTCTGTTCGCCCCGGTCGCGGGCGTGACCCTCGTCACCGCCCTCGCGGGGGCCGCGTACGCCCAGTTCGGGATCCGTCGGGCGACGTTCCTCCTCGCCGCGCCGGGCGTGCTGATCGCCCCGCCGCTGCTGGCGTACGCGCTCGCCCGGCGGACCTTCGTCTGGGGCGGCCGCCGCTACCGCTGGCGGTCGCTTTTCGACGTCGAGGTCGAGCCGGTCTGACCACGGGACGCCGCGGGGAGACGCCGAGCGCGGCGGCGGCGAGAACCGGCAAAGGCTGCGAGCGCGACGCTCACGCCGAAAACGGCAACCACTTTAGGGGGCCACGGAAATCCTCGAACGTTCATGAGCTACGATAAAGTCGACGTCCCCGACGACGGCGAAGCGATCACGCTCGCCGACAAGGAGACCGGCGAGCTGAACGTGCCGTCGAACCCCATCATTCCGATCATCCACGGCGACGGAATCGGCACCGACGTCGGACCGGCCGCACAGCAGGTGCTCGACGCCGCAGCCGAGGCGACGGGCCGCTCCATCTCGTGGATGCGCGTCTACGCGGGCGCCAGCGCCCGCGAGAAGTACGACGAGAACCTCCCCGAGGACACCGTCTCGGCCATCCGCGACCACCGCGTCGCGATCAAGGGCCCGCTGACGACCCCCGTCGGCGCCGGCTTCCGCTCGCTGAACGTCGCCCTCCGCAAGACGCTCGACCTGTTCGCGAACGTCCGCCCCACCTACCACCTCGAGGGCGTCCCGTCCCCCGTCAAGAGCCCCGAAGAGATGGACATGGTCACGTTCCGCGAGAACACCGAGGACGTCTACGCCGGCGTCGAGTGGGAGGCCGGTACCGAGGGCGCGGAGCAGGTACGCGACTTCCTCGAGGACGACATGGACATCGCGGACGTCATCCACGACGGCCCGGTCGGCATCGGCGTCAAGCCCATCTCCGAGTTCGGCTCGAAGCGCCTCATCCGCGAGGCAGTCGACTACGCGCTCGCGAACGACCGTGACTCGGTCACGCTCGTCCACAAGGGGAACATCATGAAGTTCACCGAGGGCGCGTTCCGTGACTGGGGCTACGAGGTCGCCGAGGAGGAGTACGGCGACGACGTCATCACCGAGGACCAGCTCTGGGAGGAGCACGACGGCGAGCAGCCCGAGGGCACCCTCGTCGTCAAGGACCGCATCGCGGATAACATGCTCCAGCAGCTGCTGACCCGCACCGACGAGTACTCCGTCATCGCGACGATGAACCTCAACGGCGACTACATGTCCGACGCCGCCGGCGCGCAGATCGGCGGCCTCGGCATCGCGCCCGGCATCAACCGCGGCCACGGCCGCTGTCTCGCCGAGCCGGTCCACGGCTCCGCGCCCAAGTACGCGGGCGAGGACAAGGTGAACCCCACCGCGATGATCCTCTCGGGCCGCGAGATGCTCGACTACCTCGGCTGGGGCGACGCCGCGGACCTCGTGCGCGACGCCGTCGAGGAGACCATCGCCTCCGCCAAGGTCACCTACGACCTCCACCGGCAGATCGAGGGCGGCGAGAAGCTCGCGACGAGCGAGTTCGCCGACGCCGTCGTCGAGAAGATCGACGAGCTGGCGTAACGGCCGACGTCACGCGTCGCGGTCGACGACTTCTCTCTCGCTTTTTCCGACGCGCGACGAGCGACCGGTCCGCCCCGGCCGCCCGCGGAGGCGAGGATACAAATCCGGGCGTCGCCTTGCGCCGGTATGGTAACCTTCCTCGCCGGGGGGACGGGCACGCCGAAGCTCCTCGACGGCGCGGCCCGGGTGTTCGATTCGGCCGAGACCGCGGTCGTCGCCAACACGGGCGACGACGTCGAGCTCGGCGGCCACCTCGTCTGCCCGGACGTCGACACCGTGCTGTTCGCGGGCGGCGGCGTCCTCGACCGCGAGACCTGGTGGGGGATCGACGGCGACACGACCGCGACCCACGAGGAGCTCTCTCGCCTCGCGGCCGCGGCGGGCGACGCGATCGAGGGCGAGCCGGGCGCGCCGCGCTACTTGGGCGACGACGCCCAGACCGCGGGCCGCGAGATCGCCCGGTGGCGGCGGTTTTCCGCGGTCGGCGAGTTCATGGAGATCGGCGACCGCGACCGGGCGGTCCACCTCACGCGCACGAGCCTGCTCGACGAGGGGAAGACGCTCACCGAAGCGATCCGGATCCTCGCGGCGGCGTTCGACCTCGACGTCGACCTCCTCCCGATGTCCGACGATCCGGTCTCGACGCTGGTCCACACCGAGGCCGGCGAGACGCTCCACTTTCAGGAGTACTGGGTCGCGCGCCGCGGCGAGCCGCCGGTGGCCGACGTGGAGTTCCGGGGGGCCGCCGACGCCGAGCCGACCGACGCGGTGTTGGACGCGCTCGCGGAGCCCGTCGTCGTCGGGCCCTCGAACCCCGTGACGAGCCTCGGTCCGATGCTGGCGCTCCCCGGCTTCGAGCGGGCGCTCCGGGAGACGCCCGTGGTCGCCGTCTCGCCGTTCGTCGGCGACGAGGTGTTCTCCGGCCCGGCCGCGGAGCTGATGGCAGGCGTCGGCCGCGAGCCCTCGACAGCGGGCGTGGCGGCGGCGTACCCGTTCGCGGACGCGTTCGTCCTCGACGACGCGGACCCGACCGCGCTGGACCGGCACGTCGAGCGCACCGACACGCGGATCGACGACGCGGACGACGCCGAGCGCGTCGCCCGAGCCTGCGAACGGGCGCTGGACACCGTCGAGTCCGACGCGCCGGACGTGGGGCCGCCGCGGGAGGGGGCGGAGTGATCCGAGAGCCGTTCCTCGTCGCCGCGAGCCTCAGCGGGGCCGCCGACGCCGAGTGGGCCCGTGCCGCGGCCGAACACGTCGACGTGGCGCTCCTCGGGGGCGTGGCGCTCGACCCGGCGAGCCGGGCGGCCGCGCGGGACCTCGTCGCGCGCGGGCGATCGGAGTTCCTCCCGGCCGATCCGCTCGCGTTCGTCGCCGCCCAGCTCGACGCCCTCGCCGACGCGCCGGTCCGACCTGGCGTCAACGTCCGGAGCGCGACCACGGAGCCGATCCGGGACGTCGCGCGGATCTGCGCCGACCGCGGCGCAGTCTGCGAGGTCAACGCCCACTGCCGGCAGCCGGAGCTTCGCGCGGTGGGCTGCGGCGAGTCGCTGCTGGCCGACTCGGACCGGCTCGCGCGGTCGGTCGCCGCCGCGAGCGGGGCGGGCGCGACGACGAGCGTGAAGGTCCGCGCAGAGGTGCCCGGCGTCGATCTGCGGGCCGTCGCGGAGACCGTCGCAGCGGCCGGCGCGGACTGGCTCCACGTCGACGCGATGGACTCTGAGGCGGTGGTCGCCGACGTCGCGGCGGCGGTCGACGGCGCGGCGGAGAGCGGCGACGGCGGCGCGCTCGCCGACCTGACGGTCGTCGCCAACAACGGCGTCCGCGGCCGCGAGACCGTCGCCGAGTACGGGGCCCACGGGGCCGACGCGGTGAGCGTGGGGCGGCCGACGGAGGACCCGCCGGTCCTCGCGCGCGTCGCGGACGCGGTGGCGGAGTGGCGGGCGGGGACGCTGCGGAGCCGCGCCGGCGAAACGGGTTCCGAACCGGGGGTACGACCGTGACTGGCGACGAGCCACCGCTGGGGAACGCGACGCCGCCAGTGGAGGGAAAGGCGGCGACGGACCCCATTGACGACGCGACGCTCGCCCTCCTGCTGGAGGTCGCGGGCACGCCGAAGCCAGGGAACGTGGACCGTCGACGGGACCTCGAGGACCTGCGGTTCGAGGCGTTCCTCGGCGGGGCCGTCGGCGCGCGGCCGGGACTCGAACTGGCCGCCGGAGTGGCGGGAGAGACGGAAGCGGACGGCCACCCCGGCGTCGGCGACGCGTTCGAGCGGGCGGTCGAGGGGATGGCCGCGCGCGCCGGCACGAACACGCAGTTCGGCTGTCTGCTCCTCCTCGTCCCGCTGGTTCGGGCGGTCGCGGACCCCGATCGGGAGCTCTCGCCGGCCGGCGTCGACGCGGTATGTCGGGGGACGACCGTCGACGACGCCGTCGCGTTCTACCGGGCGTTCGAGGCCGTCGACGTCGCGGTCGACGACCCCCCGGAGGGCGCGGCCGACCTCGACGTGCGTCGCGGGAGCGCCGCCGAGCCGGCCCTCCGCGAGCGCGGGGCGACGCTGCGAGACGTGCTGGCGCTGTCCGCGGAACCGACCGGTCCGGACGACGACGGGAGTTCGGACCGGGTTCCCGACCGCAACGCCGCCGAGTGGACCGAGGGGTTCCCGCGGACGTTCCGAGGGGCAGAGTGGATCCTGACCGACGAGGGGCCGCTCGCGGACCGGGCCGCGCGGGCGTTCCTCGGGCTGCTCGCCGCGGAGCCCGACACGCTCGTCGCGTCGACGCGGGGCGTCGAGACGGCTCGCGAGGCGAGCGAACGGGCGAGAGCGGTCCTGACGCCCGACGGCGGCGATCCGACCGGACCGGTCGGCGACATCGACGCGGTCGACGCCGAGACCGTCCACGCCGCCGACCTCGGCGCCGCGGAGTCGCTGGCGGCGGCGTTCGTCGACGAGGGGATCAACCCCGGCACGACCGCCGACCTCACCTGCGCGGCGCTGTTCGTCGCGCTGCGGCGCGGCGCGGAGGTGGCTCCGTGACCGCGGACCGCTCCGACGACGAAGGCGTGGACGGGGCCGACGACGACGCCGAGGAGCGGACCGACGACGGGGCCGCGGACCGACCCGGAAGCGAGACCGGGGAACGGACCGACCCGGCAGGCGTCGCGCCCGACGGCTGGCCGGTGCCGCTACGGGGCGTCACCGAATCGGTCGTCGCGACGCTCGGGCCGAACGACCGGTGGAACGTCGCCGCGCTGGGGATCCACGCGCCGGCCGACCCGGACGGGGCGGTCACGGCGCGGACGTACGGCCGCACTCGCACGTGGCGGAACTTCGCCGAGCGCGGGGGCGGCGTGGTCCAGTTCACCGTCGACCCGCGGACGTTCGTCGACGCGGCGCTGACGGTCCGGGAGGAAGACGACCCGGTGCTCCCGAGCGCTGACGCGTGGGTCGAGGTGCGAGCCGAGGCGGTTTCGGCCGAGACGGAGGGCGACACCACGATCCGGACGTGGGAGCTGGAGCCGGTCGAGTCGGCGGTGGTGACCGAGCGCGTGCCGACGGTGAACCGCGGGTTCGGCGCGGTCGTCGACGCCACGGTGGCCGCCTCGCGGCTCGACGTGCCGACGTTCGATACCGGGGAGCTGCTCGATCGGCTGCGCTACTTCGCCGACGTGGTGGAGCGCTGCGGCGGCCCGGCCGAGCGGGAGGCGTTCGCCCGGATCGACGAGGCCACCGGGTGGCGAGAGCGCGCGGACGAGCCGTGACTGACGCGGACGCGACCGACTGAGATCCGCCGCGTCTCCGGTTCGCGGCCGCTCGCGGCGGAACGAACCCTTTTAGTTCGGGCCGCCGGTATCGCTCGGTATGGCTATCAAACCCAAGTACATCAAGCAGCTCGGGAACCTCCTGCTGGAGCAGTATCCCGACTCGTTCAACACGGACTTCGAGACGAACAAGGAGAGCGTCACGGCGCTGACGACCGTCGAGTCGAAGGGCGTCCGCAACCGGATCGCCGGCTACGTCACGCAGAAGAAGTCGCAGGCGGCACAGCACGCGTAAGCGGGTTCGATTTCTCTGACGGCTTGTTCGCGCGACGGGGAGCCGCGGCCCTCGTCGGCGCTACGGACGATCCACGCCGCGAGGGCCGGCCCCGGGAGTTTATCCCCGAAGCCGCGGCCACCCCGACTCGATGGACGCGCTCGTCCGGCCGGTTACCGACCCGACGTTCGCGGCGGGCGCGCTCGCGTTCCTGCTCGGCGGCGTCGCCCTCGGGACCGCGAGCGGACTCGTCCCCGGGCTCCACGCCAACAACTTCGCGCTGCTCCTCGCCGGGTTCGCCCCGTCGGTGCCGGCCGACCCGCTGTTCGTCGGCGTCGCGATGCTCGGCGCGGGCGTGGTCCACTCCTTCCTTGACATCGTCCCCGCACTCGCGCTCGGCGTACCCGACGCCGCGACCGCGGTTGCGGCCCTGCCGGGACACCGGTTGGTGATCGCGGGCCGCGGTCGAGAGGCGGTCCGCCTCTCGGCAGTGGGATCCGGGCTGGCAGTCGCGCTCGCGGTGCCGCTGGCGGTCCCAATCACGTGGCTGATGACGCGGTGGTACCCGGCGATCCGGGCGCACCTGCCGCTGCTGCTCGGGGCCGTCGTCGCGCTGCTCGTCCTCACCGAATCGTCGCGGCGGGCCGCGCTCGGGGGGCTGTTCGCCGTCCTCGCGAGCGCCGCGCTCGGGCTCGCGACGCTCGACGCGGATCCCGCGGCACCCCTGTCGACCGGGGGTGTCCTCGCGCCGCTGTTCGCCGGGCTGTTCGGCGTACCGGTCCTCGTCGAGGCGCTCGGCGGCGACGGCGTCCCGCCGCAGGCCGACGCCCGGATCGCGATGCGGGCGCGCGACCTCGGGACGAGCGCCACCGCCGGGTCGCTCGCCGGCGCGGTGGTCGGATACGTGCCGGGCGTGTCGGCCGCCATCGCCGCCGTCGCCGCGATGCCCGCGGTGCCGCGCGAGTCCGCCGACCGCGGGTTCGTCGTCGCGACGAGCGGCGCGAACACGGCGAATACTATTTTTGCGCTGTTCGCGCTGGTCGCGCTCGGAACGCCGCGGACGGGCGTGACCGTCGCGATCGACCGGGCCGGGGTCCCGTTCGCGCTGCCGATGCTGCTCGTCGCGGCGGCGACCGCCGCGTGCTTCGGCTTCGCCCTCGTCGTCCGCGTCGGCGACCCATACCTCCGGGTAGTCGGGAACGCCGACTACACCCGGCTCTCGATCGGAGTCCTGGCGCTCCTCGCGCTGCTCTCGTACGCGTTCGCCGGCCTCTACGGCGTCGGCGTCCTCCTCGCCGCCGGCGCGTTGGGCCTCGTGCCGCCGCGGGTCGGCGCGCGGCGCGTCCACCTGATGGGCGTGCTGATCGGGCCGCTGATCGTCGGGTGAGCCGCGGGTCTGGCTGCTCCGCCCGCCTGCCGCGAGCGGACGAGGCGTTCGGGTCCCGGGCGGCGAGCGGCACGGTACCGGCCCGCACGACCCGTTCCGGCGAAAAGAACAACGGTTAAAAGTCGCCGCCGGTAGGTACGCATATGAGCCAGAGCGACTCTCAAGCGACCCCGCAGTGCGTCTCCTGTGGGATTCAGGTGTCCGGCATGAACGCCGCACAGTTCTCCTGTCCGGACTGCGGTGCCACGATCTACCGGTGCTCGAAGTGCCGGAAGCAGAGCAACCTCTACGAGTGCCACGACTGCGGGTTCCGGGGGCCGTAAGATGGGCGACGTCGCTGCCAAGATCAAGGTCATGCCGAACAGCCCCGAGGTCGACCTCGACGAGCTCCAGGACCGCCTCGAGGAGGCGCTCCCCGAGGGCGCGAAGATCCGCGGGTTCGAGCGCGACGACGTCGCGTTCGGGCTCGTCGCGCTCCTGCCGACCGTCATCGTCCCCGACGGCGCGGGCGGCACGGAGGCCGTCGAGGAGTCCTTCTCGCAGGTCGACGACGTCGAGTCGGTCAACGTCGAGAACGTCGGCCGCCTGTAAGGCCGTACTCGCCGGTCGCCGCGGGAGCGACGTCGGCGGTCCGGATTTTGCGGTTTCGTTTCACTCGGAGAGCGACTGTTCTATCGGTCGCGACGATCGACCGATCTATCGTCCCGACTCGTAGAACTCCTCGCGGTAGACGCGCCCGAAGGCGTTGCGTCGGAGGGTGCTGGCCGCCGCGTCCGGCTCGTCCTGGTACGTCGCCGCGATCACGGTGTCGGCGAACGGGACCGGGTGCCAGACGACGTTGTCGACGTCGTCGGAGCCGATGCGGACGACGGCGTCCTCGTCGAACTCGCTGTCGGCGAGCCACGCGTCGAACTCGTCGCCCTCGCCGACGTGGACCGCGAGCAGCTCGGCGAACGTCGCGTCGCGGGCCGTCCGGATCACCTCGGGGGTGACGCGCTCGTCGTACTCGTCGGCGCCGAACGACATCGCCTTCGTCGCCTCGCGGACGACGACCTGCGCGACCGGGCCGACCTCCTCGTAGCGTTCGAGCGCGTCGGCGCGCGTCTCGGGGGCGAACGTGCCTCTGGTCTCCATGCGCCCTGCTTGGCCGGGGGCGGGCAAGGGCGTTCCGCTACGCGTCGCGGTCGGCGTCGTCGGTCGCGGCGTCGCCACCGTCGTCCGACTCGTCGGCCGCGGAGCCCCCGTCCTCGTCCGCGTCGTCCGCAGCGCCCTGCCGCGTCAGCTCGCGCGCCTCGCGGAGGGCCTCGGCGACGGTCGGGTCGTCGACCGATTCGGGGTCGGGGACGCCGGCGTCGCGGGACGCGGCCGGGTCGACGCCGTGGTCGTGGCCGGACCCGTGGCCGTGATCGTGGCCGGGTGCGTGGTCGTGGTCGCGATTGGACGCCCCCGCGTCACCCCCCGAGCCCATCCCGACGTCCGGGCGACCGCGGGGCACGGTGTCTTCGAACACCTCCTCGTACTCCGCGTCGTCGGCGTGCGGCGTCACTTCGGCCGCGAGCCCCGCCGGCTCCCGCTCGCTCCAGTCGGCGACGCGATCGTCGAGCCACGCCTCGTGGTCGCCGCCGTGGAGCATCGCCGTGAACGCGAGGTGGTGCGCGAGGTGTTCGCCGTCGCGCTGCGGGGTGTCGCAGACGGGGCACGCGTATCCCATGTCGGTCACGGGTTCGTGGGTGAGCCGTAAAGCCGCGTCGAAGGGGGAGCGACCCGGGCCGGACGGCGACCGCTCGCGTCCTCGGCCGGGGTCGTCGCGCGTCCTGACGCCACTATAACAGCAACTTTATCACTCGCACGAGGCGAATTTCGGATAAGACTACTCCGTTAGGAGGTCCAACAGTGACTGAAGCCAACACACAACCGGAGGTGAACATCGGTCTCGTCGGTCACGTCGACCACGGGAAGACGACGCTGGTACAGGCGTTGTCCGGCTCGTGGACCGACCAGCACAGCGAGGAGATGAAACGCGGCATCTCGATTCGGCTGGGGTACGCGGACGCGACGTTCCGGCGCTGCCCCGGCGTCGACGAGCCCGAGTGTTACACCGTCGACGAGGAGTGCGAGGACGGCTCCGAGAGCGAGCCGATTCGAACGGTGTCGTTCGTCGACGCCCCGGGCCACGAGACGCTGATGGCGACGATGCTCTCGGGCGCGTCGATCATGGACGGGGCGGTCCTGGTCGTGAGCGCGACCGAGGACGTTCCGCAGGCCCAGACGGAAGAGCACCTGATGGCGCTCGATCTCATCGGGATCGAGAACATCGTCATCGCGCAGAACAAGGTCGATCTGGTCGGCCGCGACCGCGCCGTCGACAACTACGAGCAGATCCAGGAGTTCGTCGAGGGGACCGTCGCGGAGGACGCGCCGATCGTCCCCGTCTCGGCCCAACAGGAGGTCAACCTCGACCTGCTCATCGACGCGATCGAGTCCGAGATCCCGACGCCGGACCGCGACCCTGGCGAGAGCGCCCGGATGTACGCGGCCCGCTCGTTCGACATCAACCGTCCCGGCGCGACCGCCGAGGACCTCAAGGGCGGCGTCGTCGGCGGCTCGCTCGTCAGCGGCGAGCTGTCCGTCGGCGACGGACTGGAGATCCGGCCGGGCCGCGAGGTCGACGAGGAGGGCCAGACCGAGTGGCGCCCCCTCGAGACGACCGTCCGGTCGCTCCAAGCGGGCAACCGCGACGTCGACACCGCCCACCCGGGCGGCCTGCTCGGCGTCGGCACCGGGCTCGACCCGAGCTTGACGAAGGGCGACGCCCTCGCCGGGCAGGTCGCCGGCAAGCCGGGGACGCTCCCGCCGACGCGCGAGGAGTTCGAGATGGAGGTCGACCTGCTCGAGCGCGTCGTCGGCAAGGAGGACGACGAGAGCGGCGAGAGCGACATCGAGGAGATCAGCACCGGCGAGCCCCTGATGCTCACGGTCGGCACCGCGACGACGGTCGGCGCGGTGACGAGCGCGCGCGACGGGGAGTGCGAGGTGAGCCTCAAGCGGCCCGTCTGCGCCGAGGAGGGCGCGCAGATCGCGATCAACCGGCGCGTCGGCGCGCGCTGGCGGCTCATCGGCGTCGGGACGCTCACGTAACGTGGCCGACGACGCCCCCGCGGGCGGTCCCGACGCGACGCCCGCGGACGGCGACCGCGCGGCGGGGCTCGAGGGAAGCGGCGTTCCCGTCGTCGCGCTCGACGCGAGCGCGCTGATGGCGCCGGTCGAGGCGGATCTGCGGCTGTTCGAGGAGTTGGATCGACTCCTCGACGGTTACGAGACCGTCGTGCCGGCGGCGGTACGCGGAGAGCTCGACGGGCTCCAGCGCGGGAACGGCGCGGAGGCGACCGCGGCGAGCGTCGGCGCGGACCTCGCGGATCGGGCGGAGACGGTGGAGACGGACGAATCGTACGCCGACGACGCGCTCGTCGCCCTGTCCGCGGCCGGCCGGGTCGACGCCGTCGTCACCAACGACGGACCCCTCGCGAACCGGGTGCTGGCGGCGGACGTACCAGTAATCGGTTTAAGAGGTCGGAACACACTGGCGATAACGGAACCCTAGCGGCCGCGGACAACCAACAACATGTACAAACGAGTTCGACTCAAGGACACGGTCGAGGTCCCGCCGAAGCACCTGGCGGACGTCACCGACGAGCGGGTGAAGGCCCTGCTCCAAGACAAGCTGGAAGGACGGATGGACGAAGATGTCGGCAGCGTCGTGAGCGTCATCGAGGTTCACGACATCGGCGAGGGGGCGGTGTTACACAACCGGCCCGGCGTCTACTACGAGGCGGAGTTCGACGCGCTCACCTACGACCCCGACATGCAGGAGGTCGCCGACGGCACCGTCGTCGAGACGGTCGAGTTCGGCGCCTTCGTCGGGATCGGACCGGTAGACGGGCTGCTCCACGTCTCGCAGATCACCGACGAGTACCTCACGTTCGACGGCGCGAACCAGCAGCTCGCCTCGTCGGACTCCGACAAGACGCTCGGCGTCGACGACGCCGTCCGCGTCCGCGTCGTCACCAAGAGCATCGACGAGCGCAACCCCCGGGACTCGAAGATCGGGCTCACGGCGAAACAGCCCGGCCTCGGGAAGCACGACTGGCTCGAAGGCCAGCGGAAACACCGCGAACAGACCGGTGAGGAGGCCGACTGATGGCCGAGGACCGCCTGGCGTGCCGGGAGTGCCACCACGTCAACGACCCGGACGCTCAGACCTGCGCGCTCTGCGGGTCGTCGTCGCTGACGGAGGACTGGGCGGGCTACGTCATCATCAGCAAGCCCGAGGACAGCGATATCGCCGAGGAGATGAACGTCTCCGAGGCGGGCGCGTACGCGCTCAAGGTCCGATAGCCGCCAGCGCGGACGCCCGACAAGGATGACCGACCCGCTTCTCACCCTCCCCGAATCGCTGCGCGACGCGTTCAAGGAGCCGCTGGGACCGGTGACGACCGACGCCGAGGCGCTGTTGGAGGCCGCCGAAGAGACACGCGAGCGGCGCGGATCGTCGGACGAGGGGCCCCCGCGGCTGGTCGCGGTCGGAGACGTCGTGACCTACCACCTCCGGGAGGCCGGCCGCGTCCCGGACGTGGCGCTGGTCGACGGGAAGACGGAGCGCGAGGCGGTCCGCGAGGAGATCGAGACCGCGCTCGCGGCGACGGAAGAGCGGCGGATCGCGGTCGAGAATCCGGCCGCGGCGCTGTCGGCGGCGCTGCTCGACGCGCTCGCGGAGGCGCTCGCGGCGGCCGAGCCGGTAACAGTCGAGGTGACCGGCGAGGAGGACCTCGCTGCGCTGCCGGCGATGCTCGCAGCCCCGCTCGGGTCGACCGTCGTCTACGGGCAGCCCGGCGAGGGGATGGTCCGCGTCGCGGTCACGCCCGAGGCCCGCCGACGGGCGCGGGAACTGTTCGAGGGGCTGACGGGCGACACCGCGGCCGCCTACGACGCGCTCGGCGTCGAGCCGAGTGAGAGCGACGAGGGCGACCCGGACGGGACGGATCCGGCGTAACGGCCGCCCGAGCGACGCGGTCCGCGACCGGCATCACTCGCCGTCAACCGCGACGACGGTCGCCGTGAGGACCGCGAGACCGGCGATCAGTCCAGCCGCCGTCGCCAGCAGGGGCGTCGTCGGAATCGCCCCCATAGAGAGGTACGGCTCGACGCCGTTGCGGCGGAGCGCTTCGAGGGCCTCGACGCCCCAGTGGCCGCTCGCCAACAGGACCAAGCCGAGGCCGACGCCGAGTCCCCCGGTGACGAAACCGATCCCGGTCAGCGCATCTTCGAGGGCGAGGAACGTCCAGACTTGGTCGTCGCTGGGCTCGGGACCGCGCGCGAGCCGGCGCTGGAGCGCGACGAGTCCGAGGCCGGCTCCGCCGGCGGCGACCGTCCCCGCCAACACGACCGCCACGACGCCGAGGTGGGCGGCGAGCGGCGGCCCGGCGAAGTTCGCCTCGCGGACGGCCGGGGGGAGAGTCGCGACGAGCGGGCCCGTCAACGCGCCGAAGAGAGCCAGCGTCCCGCAGATCCGGGCTTTCCGGATCGGGGACATCGGGACGACGATGTTCGCCGCTCGAACGAGTTCGTACCGGGACCGGTCAGTGGGGTCGAATCGGGTGTCGTCTGACATCCGCGTGGTAACAGGACCCACGGCCCGGAGGCCCGAAACCCTGACGCCGAACAGTGTGGCTCCTCGGCGGTCGGCGCGGAGTTCGGCGGCGACACCCCCGCTTCGAAATCCTTTTACAGCTTTCGAGGGGATATACGCCCAACTGAACCATGGACATCGATATCATCTCCGAAGAGGAGAACCCGATGCTGCACCGCACGGACATCCGTTTCGAGACGACCCACGAGGAGGCCACGCCCTCGCGACTGTCGGTCCGCGACTCGCTAGCGGCCAAGCTCGACAAGGACTCCGAAGAGGTCGTCGTCCACGAGCTCGATACGAAGTTCGGCATGCGCAAGACGATCGGCTACGCGAAGGTATACGACTCCGCGGCCGACGCGCTGGAGGTCGAGCAGGACCACATGCTCGAGCGCAACAAGATCGGCGGCGACGAGGCGGACGCCGAGGAAGCGTAACCCCGCCGGATGCGCGTTCTCGGCATCGAGGGTACCGCGTGGTGCGCGAGCGCCGCGCTGTACGACGCCGAGACCGACTCAGTTCTCATTGAATCCGATCCCTACGAGCCGGACAGCGGCGGCATTCACCCGCGCGAGGCCGCCGAGCACATGTCGGAGGCGATCCCGGATGTCGTCGACCAGGTGTTGACCGCGGCCCAGGACCGGCACGGGCCGGACGCGGTCGACGCGGTCGCCTTCTCGCGCGGCCCTGGGCTGGGGCCCTGCCTCAGGATCGTCGGGACCGCCGCGCGGTCGCTCGCCGGCACGCTCGACGTCCCGCTCGTCGGCGTCAACCACATGGTGGCGCACCTCGAGATCGGTCGCCACCAATCCGGCTTCGACAACCCCGTCTGTCTGAACGCTTCCGGCGCGAACGCGCACCTGCTCGGCTACCACGACGGGCGGTACCGCGTCCTCGGCGAGACGATGGACGCCGGGGTGGGCAACGCCATAGACAAGTTCACGCGGCACGTCGGGTGGAGCCACCCCGGCGGGCCGAAGGTGGAGGCGGCGGCCGCGGAGTTCGCAGCGGCCGCGGGCGAGACCGACATCGAGGAGGGTTCGTCCCGAGGGGCCGCCGAAGCCGACCTCCTCGATCTCCCCTACGTCGTCAAGGGGATGGACTTCTCTTTCTCCGGGATCAGCTCGGCGGCCAACGACGCCGCGGACGAGGGGGTCCCAGTCGGGGAGATCTGCTTTTCGCTCCAGGAGCACGTGTTTGCGATGCTGACGGAGGTCTCCGAGCGCGCGCTGTCGCTGACCGGCGCGGACGAGCTCGTGTTGGGCGGCGGCGTCGCGCAGAACGACCGCCTCAGGGAGATGCTGGCCGCGATGTGCGAGGCCCGCGGCGCCGCGTTCCACGCGCCGGAGCCGCGGTTCCTCCGCGACAACGCCGGGATGATCGCCGTGTTGGGCGCGAAGATGGCCGCCGCCGGGGACACCGTCGCCATCGCGGAGTCCGCGGTCGACCCGAACTTCCGACCGGACCAGGTGCCGGTGATGTGGCGCACGGGCGAGTCAGTCGCGCGGCGGGGCGAACCGGAGCGTCCGGCGACCGACACGGACGCGGACCGTCGCGGCGCGGAGGCGACCGTCGAGATCACCGGGGCCCGCGGCGACCGTCGAGTGATCAAGCGGCGGGTGTCGAATTCGTACCGACACCCCGAGCTCGACCGGACGCTCAGGCGCGACCGGACCGTCGCGGAGGCCCGGCTGACAAGCGAGGCGCGGCGCGCCGGCGTTCCGACGCCGCTCGTGTATGACGTCGACCTCGCGAGCGCGACGCTGACGCTCCAACACGTCGGAGACCGCGATCTCGCGGCCGCCCTCGACAAGCGGTCGGCCGAGGCGGTCGGCCGCCACCTCGCGCGGCTCCACGGCGCGGGGGTCGTCCACGGTGATCCGACGACGCGGAACGTGCGGGTCGCGCTCGGTGGCGAGGGCGCTGAAGCCGACGAGGGAGCGGGCGCGCCGCCGGAGACGTACCTCATCGACTTCGGCCTCGGCTACCACACGGGGCACGTCGAGGACCACGCGATGGACCTCCACGTGTTCGAGGGGTCGATCCGGGCGACCGCGGCGGACCCCGGCCCGCTGGTGGCGGCGTTCGAGGTGGGGTACGACGCGGTCGGCGACGGGGACGTCCTCGACCGCCTCCGCGACGTGGCGGACCGCGGCCGTTACCGCTGACGGTCCGGCCGGCTTGCCGACGGCCGCCGCACCCCCCGACGCGATCGGCCGGCCGCGTCGCCACGATTTATGTTGTCGGCCGACAGATGGGCTCGTATGGCAGACAAGCCGTCTTCGGGAGAGGTTCTCGGGATCCCGTACAACTTCGAGCGGCCGAGCCTCGGTCGGCTGCTCTCGTCGTACTGGCAGCCCGGCAAGGGGATGCTCGTCGAGAAGCCGTTCGGCATCGGCTACACGCTGAACCTCGCTAACTGGCGGTCGTGGATCGTGCTCGCGGTGGCCGGCGGGCTCTACTACCAGCAGCAGCAGTCCGCCGGGGGCGACCTGTCCGCCGGGGATGAGGCCGACGAGGCCGACGACGGGCCGGACGAAGTGATCGTCGACGACGACTGAGGCGCCGACCGGGGGCTCGCCGCGGTCGCGCGGCCGTCGGTTCTCATCGCTGATTCCGCATCAGGTTCATTTAAGTAGGAGAAGGGAGAAATAACGATGATGAAAGTCCAGTTCGAGTGCTCGTGTTCGGAGGAGATCTCCGAGTTCACCCGCGGCGAGACGAGCCGAGGAGTCCACGTCGAATGCGGGAACTGCGGCGCGGTGTACGCCGTGACGATCACCGAGCTGGATTAGCGGGCGGCGACGCGGACTCGAACCGGAGCCGGACCGTCGTGCCGTCGTTGGTCGCGTCGAACCTGACGGTGCCGCCCTGTGTCTCGCACATCCACTTGACGAGCCACAGCCCGATGCTGCTCGCGTGCGAGAGCGGCGTCTCCTCTTCGGCCTGTAACACCGCGCGCTCGTCCGGCGGGATCCCCGGTCCGTTGTCGGTCACCTCAAGACAGGTGGTGGTCCCGTTCTCGCGGATCGTCGCCTCCACGCGCCGCGTCTCGCCGTCGTTGTGGGTGATCGCGTTCTCGAACACCTCACCGATGGGGAACTCGACGGAGTCGTCGGCGCGGATCCACGCCTCCGGAGGGGTTTCCACCGTGACGGCGGCCCCGCCGGCGTCGACAGCGTCGATCGCCTCGTGGACCGCGTCGACGAGGTCGACGCGACCGTCGGGCCGCTCGGGCGACGCGTCCTCGATCACGCGGAGCTTCTCGCTTATGGCGACGATGTCGTCGGTCGTCTCGCGGACGGTCTCTAAGCACTCCCGGCTCCGATCGTCCTCGACGCGGTCGGCCAGCAGGTCGGTGTACCCCTGGATCACGTTGAGGTCGTTCCGAACGTTGTGGCGGAACACGCGACTCAACACCTGGAGCTGCTGGTTGGTGGTCTCGAGGTCCCGCCGCGCGGTCTCCGCCTCGCGGCGGTGGTGCGTGACCGCACCGTAGAGGATCCCCCCGGATCCGACCACGATCAGCCAGTCGCCGACAAGACGCGTCGGCGCGACTCTACCTGTGGACGCGAGGGCGAAGTTGACCGCGACCGCGGAGAGCGCTCCGAGACAGATGTACACCGCCGTGACGGCGGCGGCCGACCGCCCGTAGAGTAGTTCCGAAATATATTTCATTTATATTTAGTTTTCTCTTGAAAGAATTTTCTCTGTATACGATACGTCGGCGGCCGACGGCTTAAATTTTGACCGGCAGGTAAGCGTTGTTACCACGAGGCACAGTCGGCGCAGACGAGCGCGTCCCCGTCGTGCCAGCGGCGCTCGGTCGGCGTTCCGCAGCGGTCGCACGCCGCGCCGTCGGCGTGCCATGTCGAGGTGGCGACCGCGGGCTCGACGCCGTCCGGGTCGACCGAGTCAGTCTGCGCGTCGTCGGGATCCGCCTCCCCGCCGGCCGACTCCGACTTCCCGTCGTCCGTGTCGGTCTCGTCGTCATCCGTGTTGGTCTCGCTGGCGTGCGATTCCGCCGTGTCCGCCGCCGCGAAGTCGTCGAGCGAGCGGTCCTCCGGCATCTACGCCTCCCGCCGGAGCCGGTCGACGACGTAGTCCTGCTCCAGTTCGCCGAGGAACTCGCCGAGTCGCGGCCCCTGCGTGTCGTCGAAGAAGAGGCGGTAGCCCGCCGCGAAGAAGTCGCTCACCTCAACGTCGTGGTCGCGGGCGGTCTCGTACATGGCCTCCTGTATCTCCTCGCCGTCGTGACCGGCCGCGACGAACGCCGCGAGGTCGTCGAGCGCGGCCACGACATCCTCGTCGAACTCGACCGCGGGGAGGTCGGTCTGGAGCCGGTAGTCGTACTCGTTGCCCGTCCGCTTGGCCCAGTTCCGCGCCTGCTCCACGCGGGCGAGCGCGGCGTCGACGGCGTCGGCGTCGGCGTCGTCCGGAATGTGGCCCTCGTCGCGGGCGAGGCGCTCGCGGAAGTCGGGATCGTCGACCATTCCGAGCACCGCTGCGAACGTGTACGGGAGCCGGATCGGCTTCTCCGTCGGCGGGTCGTCGGGCCGACCGACGACGAACGGGTAGGCGCGCTCGGCGAAGGCGGTGAGGTCCGGGTCGTCGACCTCGCCGAAGTAGGCGCGCTCGAACCGGTCGAACCGGTCGACCAGCTGGTCGAGCCGCTCGACGTCGAGGTCGCGGGCCTTCTTCGGGTGGAGCGCAAAAAAGTAGCGCAACACCTCGGGCTCGATCAGCTCCAGCAGCTCCTGGACCGTGACGACGTTACCCTCGGAGGAGGAGAACGCGTCGCCGTTGAGCGTGAACCACTCGTACACCATCGGCACGGGCGGCTCCTCGTCGAAGACGTTCCGCGAAATGTCGACGCCGGAGGGCCACGATCCCTCGGCGTGGTCCTTGCCGAACGGCTCGAAGTCGACGCCGAGGACTCCCCACTGGGCGGGCCACTCCAGCCGCCACGGGAGCTTCCCCTCGCGGAACGTCGCGGTCCCCTCGTGGCCGCAGCCCTCGATGGTGTTGTCGCCGGCGTCCATGTCGGTACAGACGTAGTCGACGGTCTCGGCCGCCGGGTCGATCCCGGTCACCGTCTCGGTGACCTTGCCGCACTCCGCACAGACCGGGTTGAAGGGGACGTACTCGTCGTCGACCTTGTCCTGATACGGGGAGAGCACCTCGCGGACGCGCTCGACGTCGCCGAGGACCGTCCGGACCGCGTCGTCGAAGTCGCCGTCGGCGTACAGCTCGGTGTTCGAGAGCATCTCGACGGGGACGTCCAGGCGGTCGGCGTCGGCCTTCAGCAGGCCCGCGAAGTGGGCCGCGTACGATTCGGCCTCGCCGAACGGGTCCGGAATCGCGGTGTACGGCTTCCCGAGGTTGCGGCCGAGCGCGCCCGCGTCGACCTCGCCGAGCCCGACGATCTCCCCGTCCGCGTTCGCCAGCTTACGCGGGACCTTCCGCAGCGGGTCCTTATCGTCGGAGGTGAACACCTGCCGGACCTCGTGGCCGCGGTCGCGGAGCACCTCGGCGACGAAGTAGCCGCGCATGATCTCGTTGAAGTTGCCGAGGTGCGCCACTCCGGACGGCGAGACGCCGCCCTTGATCACGATCGGTTCGTCGGGGTCGCGGGCCTCGACCTCGTCGGCGACGACGTCGGCCCAGAAGGCGTGGAAGGTCTCGGCGGACTCCTCGGCCGCGTCCTCGCCGTCGACGGCGGACCCCGCCGAGAGGATATGCGGCGAGTCGTCCGGGGCCGCGTTCGGGGCGTCGGCGTCCGGGTCGGCCGTCTCGTCTACGGCGTCGTCCGCGCTCATCGTCCCTCCGTCCAGCGGTTCGGTTCGTCGCCGTCGAGGGGAACGACGTCCGTCCCCGTGTGGTCGCCGCGCAGCACGGCGTCGACGACGGCGCTCGGGTCGGTCCCGTCGAGGACGATCGACCGCAGTCCGGCCCGGTCGATCAGCTTCGCAGCGAGGAGGTCGACCGGGGCGGACGCGCCCGCGTCGCGGCTCATCGGGAGGACGACCTCGACGAGGTCGGCCGGCGAGAGCTCCGCGAACTGGGCCGCGTCAGGGTCGCCGTTGGGGTCGGCGTCGTACACGCCGTCGGCGCTGGTGGCGTACACGAGGAGGTCGGCGTCGACGGACTCCGCGAACGCCGCGGCCACGGCGTCGGTCGTCTGTCCCGGCGTGACGCCGCCCATCACCGACACCTCGTCGCGGCGGAGGGCCGCCGCCGCCTCCTCGGTGTCGGTCGCGGGCGCGAGGCTCGCGCGCTCGCCGAGCGCGGCGATCAGCAGCCGGGCGTTGAGCCGAGTGGTCCCGATCCCGAGCCGGTCGAGTTCAACCTCGTTGGCCCCGATCTTGCGCGCAGTCTCGATGTACTCGCGGGCGACACCGCCCCCGCCGACGACGACCCCGACCTCGCAGCCGTCGGCGGCCAGCCGTTCGATCGCCTCGGCGTACGCGGCCACGCGCTCAGGGTCGAGGTCCGGCGCGAGCACGCTCCCGCCGACAGAAACGACGACTCTCATTGCCGAGGAGTACCCCTGTCGCGGTCTTAAGGATTGTCAAGCCCGGACGCGGCGCGGCGGGGACGGGACGCCGATCTGGCCCGCGGCCCGACCGGGAAACGCCTAAGCCGGTCGCGGCCCGCTCTCGGGTATGCGACCGATATCGATCGTCGGCGACGGGGCGTCGAGGCTGGCCCGGCGGCTCGCGGACCGTCTCGACGGGCGGGTCGCCGTCGTGGAGCGCAACGACGGCTCGGACCCGGTCCCCGGAGACGAGCCGAGGGGGAGTGACTGGGCCGCCGACGGAGGGGTCGTCGGTTCGGCGCAGCGCCACGACGGCGACACCGAGATCGCGTTCGACGCCGACGGGAACTGGACCGGCCGGGGGAACGTCGACGGGTTCGACGACCTCCTCGACGGGGTCGCGCCGGACCACGACTATCTGATCGCGGTCGACACGTCACGGCTGCGCGTGCCCGCGATCCTCCTCGGTCCGGACCGGGACCCGGAGGACGTACCGGGGACGGTCCTCGCGACCGCGGACGCCCCCGACGCGGTCGACCTCGACGCGCTCGTCGCCGACCTCGACGGCGCGGAGCCGTGGGTCACCCGCGAGACGCTGGTGCGCCGCGTCGAGGCGTCGGCGGACGCGGAGCGGTCGGGCGCGATAGCCACGTTCACCGGACGGGTTCGCGCCCGCGACGCTCCGCACGACGACCGGACGACGCACCTCGCGTTCGAGAAGTACGAGGGGGTCGCCGAGGAGCGGATGGAGGCGATCGCCGGGGAGCTCGAGACGCGCGACGGGGTCTTCGACGTGCGGATGTACCACCGTACCGGCGTGATCGAGGCGGGCGAGGACATCGTCTTCGTCGTGGTGCTCGCCGGGCACCGTCGGGAGGCGTTCCGGACGGTCGAAGACGGGATCGACCGGCTGAAGAACGAGGTACCGATATTCAAGAAGGAGGCGACGGAGTCGGAGACGTTCTGGGTCCACCGGCGAGACTGAGCGGCGTGGCGGGCCGGAGCGACCGTCGGATCGCGCCGGCGCACGGATCGCAAGGCGACTGCGGAGGGGTCGCGCAATACACGCGCAGCCGTTCCGGACCCGGTTTCGCGGCGTATTTTGCTGCTAAACGGCGCTCGGATGGGCGTCAGCAGGGTGGAGTCCCGACCGACAGTCAGAGCGGTAAAACGACCGCAGAACAGATTATAAAATGTCTACGGGTTTCTGAAACTTTTATAAAGAGTCCGTCAGACACGTTTTAGCCCGACCGATTCGGTGAAACGCCCTGAACGTCACCCAACGGTCTCACGTTTATAACACCCCCCGGGAGCAAGCGTGAGGTACACAATGAGCGCGACTGCGAACCCCTCCACGAACGCGAGCGCGAACGATGACCGCAGCAAGGAAGAGCGGCTGAAGCAGTACCTGCTCGACCGCGCACAAGACGGCGAGATGTACTTCAAAGGAAAGTTCATCTCCGAGGATGTCGACCTCTCGCCGAAGGAGATCGGCGCGCTGATGGTGAAGCTCCGCGACTCCGCGACGGAGCTCACCGTCGAGAAGTGGTCGTACACGGGCGCGACCACGTGGCGCGTCGAGCCCGCCTGAACCCCCCAAGCTCCGCCGAGAACCGCTTGCGGCACCGTCCCCGGCACAACACCACCGCACTTCGCCCGCGGTCCGGTCCCCGTCCGCGCTTTTCGCGACTCCTGACCACGCCCGAACGGACCGACGGGTCCGTCGGTAGCGGCTCCCGTACCCGCCGACGCGGGGTTTATACTCGCCGACCAGCTACGACGTGACGATGCCAGAACACGAGGACGCGGCGACGGCCGGAGACGGCGCGCCGCGTCCGGAGCCGCTCCGAACGTTCTTTCGGATCGACGAGGTCCGCCGCGAGGACGGTCGCGTGCGATACCACGGCGAGTCGTACGTCCCGGAGCGGACGCTGTTGCGGAAGCTGACCCCGCACTTCAGGGAGGCCGGCTACGAGGTCGACGTCGAGATCGTCGACGGCGGTCACGTGGTCGTCGCGACCCCGTTCGACCGCGGCCGAGACGGGATTCCGTGGGTGAATGTCGCCATGTTCGCCGCCACCGTGCTGTCGACGCTGTTCGTCGGCGCGTACGGCTGGTACTACGTCCCGCTCGCGGAGATCCAGTCGAACCCGCTGACGCTGCTCCAGGCGTGGCCGTTCACCGCAGCCGTCCTCGGGGTTCTGATGACCCACGAGCTCGGCCACTACGCCGCCGGCCGCTACCACGGCGTCCCCGTCTCGCTGCCGTACGTCATCCCCTTCATCTTCCCGTTCGGGACGCTCGGGGCGATTATCCGCATCCGCGGGCGGATGCCTTCCCGGAAGGTGCTCTTCGACATCGGCGCGGCCGGACCGATCGCGGGGCTCGTCGCGACGGTCGTCGTGACCGCGATCGGCCTCTCGCTCGACCCGATCCGGGTGCCGGCGGAGCTCGCGAACGCGTCGGGAGCCATGATCCGATTCAACAACCCGCCGCTGTTGGACCTCATCGCCGGCTTCCTCGGGCAGCCGACGAGCTACGGCGACCCGCGGCTCACCGCGCATCCCGTCGTGATCGGCGGGTGGGTAGGGATGTTCTTCACCCTCCTGAACCTCCTCCCGGTGGGCCAGCTCGACGGCGGCCACATGGTCCGGGCGATGCTCGGGCCGCGCCAGGAGACGGTGGCGGCGATCGTCCCCGGCGCGCTGTTCACCATCGCCGCCTACCTCTACTTCTGGCGGGGGCTCGGACTGAACGAGTCCGTCGGCCTGTGGGCGTTCTGGGGCGTGTTCGCGACGGTGATCGCGTACAATGGCCCGGCAGACCCGACGGACGAGGGAGGCCTGGGGCTGGCTCGGGTCGCGGTCGGCGTGCTCACGTTCGCCGTAGGCGCGCTCTGTTTCCTCCTGGTCCCGATCCAGGTCATCGGTGCGTGACGCCGCGATGACCCGGTCGTTGCCGCGGCTGCGCGCGCGGGTCGAACGGCTCGGCTTCCGGGCGCTGTACCGGCTCGCCGATCTTACCTACGCGTTCGGCGTCGCGACGCCGAAGCGGACGGTCGCGGGGACGTACTGGAGCTACGAGCCGACGAACCCTCACGGCGACGACGCCGGGCTCGCGGCGCTCGACCGCCTCCCGACCGACGCGGTGATCGTCGACGTGGGCGCGCACGTCGGCGAACACGCGGTGCCACTGGCCCGCGGGACCGATCGCCGCGTGGTCGCGTTCGAGCCGAATGGCGAGAGCGCGGACCGGCTGGCGCGGAACGTCTATCGGAACTGGCTCGGGGACCGGATCGACCGCAGGCGCGCCGGCCTCGGGGACGCGAACGAGACCCTCACTTTCTACCGGTCGACGTTCTCGAAGTGCTCCGCGTTCGACCGCGATCTGGCCACGCGGTGGGGCGCGAGCGTCGCGGGCACCGAGCGGGTGCCGATCCGGCGGCTCGACGACCTCGTGGAGGGGACCGACGGAGCTGTCGGGAGCGTGGCCGAGAAGCCGCGCGACGTCGACCCAGTGCCACCGCCGGACGCGATCAAGGTTGACGTCGAGGGGCACGAGGCCGCGGTGTTGCGGGGCGCGGCGGCGACGCTCGCCGCGCACCGGCCGCTGCTCGTTGTCGAGGTCCACGAAGCGGAGGGATCGGCGGAAGCTGAAGTGGCGGACGCCGGGCCCGTCGCCCTGCGCGAGTGGCTGGAAGCGCGGGACTACGCGGTCGAGGAGGCGGAAGACGTGTGGATCTGCCGGCCATTCGAAGCGCCTGACGCAGGGGAGTGAGTCAGTCGTCTCGCCGCTGTTTCATCCCCTGTCTGGTGAACTGGGGGGTTGCGCGGAGGCCGCGCTTCTTCCGGAACGACCGGTACAAGGCGATCGCGAGCGGCGCGGCCAGCGCGAGGACGACGAGCGCGAGCCGCCAGTTGTTCGCGAACGAGTAGAGGATCGTCGCCGAGAGGACGCCGACAGCGAGCAGCACCGAGTAGGCGATCCGCATCGCCAGCTTCTCTAGGACCTTGGTGTCGTCCTCCAGCACGACGTTGACCGTCAGGTCGTCGCGGTTGGCGCGGTCGAGGAACTCGTCGGCCTTCGGCGGGACCGTGAACAGCGCCTCCGTCGTCTCCTGGACCTGCCGGCCGGCGTCCTCGGCGAGGTCGCGGGCCGTCTGCTCGTAGTACCCCTCCTCGCGGAGGTAGTCGGTGGCCGTCGAGATGAAGTCGAACTCTGGGTCGAGAGTGACACAGACCCCCTCGACGACGGTGGCGACCCGGAGGACCAAGGCGAGGTTCGGCGGGAGCCGGAGCGGGAACTCGTAGATGGACGACTCCACCTGCTCGATGATCTGGTTCACCTGGTACTGCTCGACGTCCTCGCCCCGGACGTCGGCGATGGCGAGCTCCATCACGTTGCCCATCACCTCGCGGTCGGCCTCGGGCGAGAGCGTCCCCATCGAGATGAGCGTGTCGAGGATGTCGTCGATGTCCTGTCGCGCGACCGCGACGTAGAACTCGACGATCTTCTCTTGGACGAACGGGTCCACGCGCCCCGCCATCCCGAAGTCGTAGAAGATCACTGACCCGTCGTCGGCGACCGCGAGGTTCCCCGGGTGGGGGTCGGCGTGGAACACGCCGTCATCGATGATCATCTGGAGGTACACCTCCTGGAGGATCTCCGCGATCGCCGTCCGGTCACGGCCCGCCTCGTCGAGCGCGTCGATGTCGCTGATCTTCGTCCCCGGAACGTACTCCATCGTGAGCACTCGCGGTCCCGACACCGACTCATACGTCTCCGGGATCCGGATCCGGTCGTTGTCCACGAAGTTGCCGCGGATCTCCTCGAGCATCGTGCGCTCGCGGGCGTAGTCCATCTCCTCGCGGATCGTCTTGGCGAACTCGTCGGCGAGATTCTCCAGCGAGAACGCCCGCCCCGCGCCGGTGAACCGCTTGACCAGCGGGATCGACCAGCGGATCGTGCGCAGGTCGGCCTCCACGAGCGACTCGATCCCGGGCCGGCGAACCTTCACCGCGACCGAGTCGCCCTCGTAGGTGGCGGTGTACACCTGCCCGAGGCTCGCGCCGCTTATCGGGTCGCGGTCGAAGTCGTCGAACGTCTCGTCGACCGGACCGAACTCGTCTTCGAGGACGACCTTCGACTCCTCCCACGGGGCCGGGGGCACGTCGTCTTGGAGCCCCTCCAGCACCTCGATGTACGCGGGCGGCAGGATGTCCGGCCGCGTCGAGAGGATCTGCCCGAGCTTGATGAACGTCGGCCCGAGCGTGAGCAGGATGTCGAGCAGGACGGCGGCGCGCTCGCGCTGGGTCTCCGTGTCGACCTCGCGGCTCCCGCCGAACAGGAAGTACCGCCGCCTGTCACGCCAGTAGGCGAGGATCAGCGGCGAGAATTGCCGCAGAACGACGACGAACCGCCAGTAGGCGCGAAGGTTGACCAGCGTGACCACCCGTCAGGCGTCGCCCTCGTCGTCCGCGCCGTCGACGGGGATGCTCTTGGAGACGTCGCGCGCCCGCTTGGGGAGCGAGATCTCGAGGACGCCGCGGTCGATCTCGGCGTCGGCCCCCGCGCCGTCGGCGTCGCTCGGGAGGGGGAGCTCCGCGTCGAGGAACAGCGGGCGGTCCTCGCGGACGTACTCGAACCCGTCGGGGACGGCCTTCTCGCGGCGTCCCTCGATGTCGATGCGGCCGTCCTCGACGAGCACCTCGGTGGTCTCGGCGGTCGCGCCCGGGAGGTCGACGACGAGCACGTACCCGTCGTCCGACTCAAGTAAGTCCGCAAATACCGCGTCCGGGAGGTCCCGGAGCGCGTCGCGTAACGCTGACATAGCGGTGGGTACGGCCGCCGCGGCGAAAAACCTGTGGAAAGGACCGATCGGACCGCGGGACCGGAAGCGGACGCCGCCGGCGGCGCGGTCGCTCAGTCGTCGCCGATCTCGAGGTCGAGCTTTCCGAGGTCCTCCCCCTTCGACTCGCCGGGAAGGATGTCGCCGAGCCCCGCGCCGAACGCGGCCGCGGCCCAGACGACCGCGATCCGTCCGACCCGTTCGAGCGCGGTGGGGTCCCCCTCGTGGAGCCGTCCCCAGAACAGCAGCATGACCGACGCGGTCGTAAGCGAGACGAGGAGGACGCCCGCGTACCGACGGGGGATGACGCCGAAGATCGGGTGGCGGATCGCGATCTGCCGGAAGTCGGCGTAGTAGAGGAGTCCGGCGGTCGCGAGGAAGACGAACCCGAGGTGGCCGATCAGGAGGACCGGGACGCCCGCGACGGTCGTCGCCGCGAACCAGGCCGCGATCTCGAAGACGCCCCCCTCGACGAGCAGCGGGAGCGCGAACAGCACCGCGCCGACGAACGACTCGGCGAGGTCACGGGTGGTGTACTTCGTGATCCGCTCCGCGAGCGCGCCGGTCCCGGGCATCCGCTCGACGAGCGAGATCGTCTGTCGCACCTTCTCGCGCTCGTGGCCCTCGTCGACCGTGTCGCGCAGGGCGTCGAGCTTGGCGAGCAGGTCGTCGACGTCCGGGTCGGCGGGGGGCGGCGCGGCGGCCGGCTCTCCGGACTTGTCCGCCCGGCGCGTCTCCCCGTCGTCGCTGTCGACCATGTGCCCCCGGGACGCGCGAGCGACCTAAAGCTCGCGACGGGCGGGGCCTCCCCGCGGTCGGCGGACCCGCCGACCGGAGGCGACGGCGGCCTACAACCGGGAGAGGAACGCCGAGAGCGTTTCGTTGAAATCGGCCGGCGCTTCGAGCATGGCGAGGTGCGCGCAGTCGGGGAGTTCGGCGTACTCTCCCGCCGGTATCTCGTCCGCGAGGTACTCGTGGTACGCGGGCGGCGTGAGCTCGTCGTGCGCGCCGACGAGCGCGAGCGCTGGGGCCCCGACCGCGTCGAGCCGGTCGCGGACGTCGAACCGGTGGCAAGTAAGGAAGTCGCGTTCAGTGAGCGCTCGCCCGCACGCGCGCATCGACGCCTCGGAGAGCTCGACGTACTCTGGGGGCGCGTCGTGGAAGAGTCGGTCCGGCTCGTGGAGCATCGACACGGCCCGCTTGAACTCGTCGGCGAGCGCCTCGCGGAGGGGCTCGGCCACCGCGAGCTTCGCGCCCGTGCCAGCGAGGACGAGACCCTCGGGCGCAAAGTCGCGCTCCAGGGCGACCCACAGCGCGACCGCGCCCCCGAGGGAGTTACCGCAGAGCACGCTCGCGCCCGTCCGCTCCGCGACGGCGATCACGTCGTCCGCGTACGCGTCGAGGGTCTCGGGGCCGGGCGGCGTCGCGACGTCGTCGCTGTCGCCGTGCCCGGAAAGGTCGACGGCGACGCCGGGAAACCGGTCGGCCAGCCGCGCCTGCGACTTCCAGACGTCCTTCGTGCCGCCGCTGCCGTGGACGAAACAGACCGTCGGTCCGTCGCCGCCGCGGTCGAAGCGGCGGTACGCCGTCGCGCGGCCGTCGTGGGTGACCCGTTCCATGCCTCGGGCGTTCGTCGTCGAGCGGTATAAACGCCGGAGGGAGCGGCCGCGCAGACCGGCCGGTCGGACCGGGCGGTCGGCCGACTCGGCGGCGGTCGATAAGGGGCGGATACCCCCGAACCGCTACACTACCGTTACGAATTGATATTACTCACGTCCTGCGATTTTGAGCGACGGTTTTATATATTCTCGCGACTAACTCGTAGTTAGGATGAATCACATACAGACCCGATCGACCGGCGACGGCGCGCTGCTGCGTCGGTACGAGTACGACGACGGCTGGACCGTCGCCGCCGACCTCGGCGTCGACGACGAGACGGTCACCGTCGACACCGTCGGCGGGACGGCGATCGTCGTCGTGGAGGGACCGGACGGGCCGGTCGAGTCGGAGTTCGAGCTGCCCGGGACGGCCGCTGACGCGACGGTGAACAACGGCGTGCTCACCGTGGAGGGCGAGCGATGAAGCTCACCGTCAAGCCGCTGAAACAGAAGGACGCCGGTCGCCGCCTCGCGGCGATCGACCGCGTCGCGGCCGACGAGCTCGGACTTTCCGGCGGGGATATCGTCCGCGTCGAGAGCGCCGACGGGGCAGCGATCGCCCGCGTCTGGCCCGGCTACCCCGAGGACGACGGGACCGGCGTGATCCGCATCGACGGCCGCCTGCGCCAGGAGGCCGACGTGGGGATCGACGACCGCGTCACCGTCGAGGACGTCGACGTCTCGCGGGCGGACGCGGTGACGATCGCCTTCCCCAGCCAGCTGCGGGTGCGGGGGCAGATCGCCCCGTTCATCCGCGACAAGCTCTCCGGCCAGCCCGTGACCGAGGGGCAGACGATCCGGACCTCGCTCGGCTTCGGGCTGATGGGCGGTCAGTCGCAGGCGGTCCCGATGAAGATCGCCGAGACGAGCCCCGGCGGCACGGTCGTCATCACCGACGAGACGGAGATCAGCATCTCGGAGATCTCCGCCGAGGAGATCGCCGACCGCGGCGACGCCGCGGGCGGGACCGGCGAGGGCCCCGACGTCACCTACGAGGACATCGGCGGACTCGACGACGAGCTCGAGCAGGTCCGCGAGATGATCGAGCTGCCGATGCGCCACCCGGAGCTGTTCAAGCGCCTCGGCATCGACCCGCCGAAGGGCGTCCTGCTCCACGGCCCGCCGGGCACGGGGAAGACGCTGATCGCGAAGGCGGTCGCCAACGAGATCGACGCGAACTTCCACACGATCTCCGGCCCGGAGATCATGTCGAAGTACTACGGCGAGAGCGAAGAGCAGCTCCGCGAAGTGTTCGAGGAGGCGTCCGAGGAGTCGCCGTCGATCATCTTCATGGACGAGCTGGACTCCATCGCGCCCAAGCGCGAGGAGGCCGGCGGCGACGTGGAGCGCCGCGTCGTGGCACAGCTGCTCTCGCTGATGGACGGGCTCGAAGAGCGCGGCGAGGTCGTCGTCATCGGGGCGACGAACCGCGTCGACGCCATCGACCAGGCGCTCCGACGGGGCGGCCGCTTCGACCGCGAGATCGAGGTCGGCGTCCCCGACCGCGGTGGCCGCAAGGAGATCCTCCAGGTCCACACGCGGAACATGCCGCTGACCGACGGGATCGACCTAGACGAGTACGCCGAGAACACGCACGGCTTCGTCGGGGCCGACCTCGAGTCGCTGGCGAAGGAATCCGCGATGCACGCGCTGCGGCGCATCCGGCCGGAGATCGATCTCGAATCTGACGAGATCGACGCCGACGTGCTGAACAGCATCCAGGTGACCGAGTCGGACTTCAAGGAGGCGATCAAGGGGATCGAACCCTCCGCGCTGCGGGAGGTGTTCGTGGAGGTCCCCGACACCACCTGGGAGGACGTCGGCGGCCTCGGCGACACGAAAGAGCGGCTCCGCGAGACGATCCAGTGGCCGCTGGAGTATCCCGAGGTGTTCGAGGAGCTCGACATGCAGGCCGCGAAGGGCGTCCTGATGTACGGCCCGCCGGGCACGGGGAAGACCATGCTCGCGAAGGCCGTCGCCAACGAGAGCGAGTCGAACTTCATCTCGATCAAGGGGCCCGAGCTGCTGAACAAGTACGTGGGCGAGTCCGAGAAGGGCGTCCGCGAGGTGTTCAGCAAGGCCCGCGAGAACGCGCCGACGATCGTGTTCTTCGACGAGATCGACTCGATCGCGACCGAGCGTGGGAAGAACTCCGGCGACTCCGGCGTCGGCGAGCGCGTCGTCTCCCAGCTGCTGACCGAGCTCGACGGGCTCGAATCGCTGGAGGACGTCGTCGTCATCGCGACGACGAACCGCCCCGACCTCATCGACTCGGCGCTGCTCCGCCCCGGCCGCTTGGACCGGCACGTCCACGTGCCCGTCCCCGACGAGACGGCGCGCCGCCGGATCTTCGAGGTCCACACGCGAAACAAGCCGCTGGCGGACGACGTCGACCTCGACGCGCTCGCCCGCAAGACCGATGGGTACGTGGGGGCCGACATCGAGGCGGTCGCCCGCGAGGCGTCGATGAACGCCTCCCGGGAGTTCATCGGCAGCGTCACGCGCGAGGAGGTCGGCGAGTCCGTCGGCAACGTCCGCGTGACCATGGCCCACTTCGAGGACGCGCTGAGCGAGGTGAACCCGAGCGTGACGCCCGAGACGCGCGAGCGCTACCAAGAGATCGAGAAGCAGTTCAAGCGGTCGGAGGTCGACCGCGACGAGGCCGAGCCGGGCGCGGCGTTCCAGTAAGTCGGGCGCGCGACCCGAACCTGCGGCCGGCCCGCGGCGATTTTTTAGACGAGTCCCAGCGTCGACAGCAGGTAGAACGCGGCGACGACGACGATGCCGATTGTGACGAGCCGCCACGCGAGCTTCAACACGAACTTGCCGACGACGATGACGAGCGCGACGGCGACCAGCGCGACCAGCAGCTGCCCGACTTGGCTGCCGAGCAGCGCGGCCTGCGCCGGTGCGACGAGCCCCGCGAGCGCGAGCGACGATGCGGTCATGTCCGGCCTCACGGCGACGCCGGGCATAAGCTTGTGGGACGAGCCCAAATTCTAGTATCGATTCTGATAGGTAACGGGAAACGGGCGCGGCGAGCCCGATCGGAGAGCCGCCAGTGAACGGCCGGCGCGGCGGCGGCGCGTAGTCTCAACGCCGGAACACCGAAGAGCCAACCCCCCCTTCTGTTCCGGTGGGGAACCGCTCACATCAAGCGATTTTTTCCTTCGGAATTCAGTTTCACTCCGGTCTGCCTATGCTTATGTGGCCACAGCCCCTTCCTTGCCGACGTACCGGATTCAGCGTCAGACGCGCCGGGCGGACGTTACATACCGAATCTGACATGTAGATGCCGGACGGGTCCGAACATCCGAACGTACAAGGGCTCGGCTCGCCAGTACACCAACACTACAGATGATCCACACACCACGCCAAGCCAGCGGGGTGGCCGTCGAATGAGCAGCGACGGCGTCTCCGCGGACCGAGTCGAACTACCAATCAAACGCACCACGGGCGACACGATGGAGGAGCGCCTCACGGGCAACGCCTATCACAACATCCTGCCCGCGCGCTACCTCCGGAAGAACGCGGACGGCGAACCGGTCGAAGATCAAGAAGAGCTGTTCGACCGCGTCGCGCGCAACGTCGCGCTCGCAGAGGCCGTCTTCGAGGCCGAGAAGCAGGGCGTCGAGGTCACCGTCACGCCCGACCAGCTGAAGCCCGACCACCCGCGGCGCGACGAGCTCGCCGAGGAAGTGTTCGGCGCGGGCACGACGGCCGACGACGAGACCGAGACGGCGCTCACGGCCCACAACGTCAACAAGTTCGCCTACGAGACGGTCGTCCCCGAGCTGCCCGAGAGCGTGCGCGACCACGTCGAGGCGACCGCCGAGACGTTCCGGAGCGGGATGGAGTCGCTCTCGTTCATGCCGAACTCCCCGACGCTGATGAACGCGGGCGACGAGCTCCAGCAGCTCTCCGCCTGCTTCGTCGACTCGCCGGGCGACGACATCACCGACATCCACCAGACCGCCAAGGAGGCGGCCGAGGTGTTCCAGTCCGGCGGCGGCATGGGGTACGCGTTCTGGAAGCTCCGCCCGTACGGCGACTCCGTCGGGTCCACCGGCGGCATCGCCTCCGGTCCGATCACCTTCATGCGGACGTTCGACCAGATGTGCGAGACGATCGCGCAGGGCGGCGCGCGCCGCGGCGCACAGATGGGCGTCATGCGCATCTCGCACCCGGATGTCATCCAGTTCATCCACGCGAAGAACAAGGACGTCTCCCTCGCGCACTCGCTGCGCCTGAACGACCCCGACGACTTCACGCACAACTCCTTCGCGGACGCGCTGGAGGAGGCCCGCGAACTCATCGACGAGGACGGTAAGGTGCCCGAGCACCTCCGGAACGCGGTCGAGGGGCACCTCTCGAACTTCAACATCAGCGTCGGCGTCACCGACGACTTCATGGAGGCGCTGGCGAACGACGAGGAGTTCACCTTCACCAACCCCCGCACGGAGGAGCCCCACGTCGCCACCCCGGAGACGAAGGAGCTCTACGACATGTTCGGGCTCGGCGAGCACGTCGAGGTCGGCGAGGAGCTCTCCGTCCCGGCGGCCGAGATCTGGGACCACATGATCCAGGGCGCCCACGAAAACGGGGAGCCGGGCGTCGTCTACCTCGAACGGATCAACAAGCAACACTCCTTCGACGTGGAAGAGCACCCGGAGCACCAGATCCTTGCGACGAACCCCTGCGGCGAGCAGCCGCTGGAAGAGTACGAGGCCTGTAACCTCGGCCACATCAACCTCTCGACGCTCGCGGACCTCGACGCGCCCGACTGGCGCGTCTGGTCGGACGAGCACGCCGACGAGTACGACTCCGAGGCGGCCGCGGTCGAGGCGTTCTTGGAGGAGGCGATCGACTTCGAGGAGTTCGAAGACCGGATCGCGTACGGCACCCGCTTCCTCGAGAACGTCGTCACGATGTCCGATTTCCCGGTCGACGAGATCGAGGAGAAGGTCCGCGACATGCGGAAGATCGGGCTCGGGATCATGGGGCTCGCGCAGCTGTACGTCCAGCTCGGCGTCCGCTACGGCTCCGAGTCGGGCAACGAGATCGCCCGGCAGCTGATGACCCATATCAACCACGAGTCGAAGCTCGCCTCGCACGAGCTCGCCGAGGAGCGCGGGACGTTCACCGACTGGGCGGACTCGAAGTACGCGAACCCGACCGAGCACCGCGACTGGTTCGAGCACTTCACCGGGCTTGACGCCGACGAGTGGGCGGACGGCTTCCCGATCCGCAACCACAACACGACGACGATCGCCCCCACGGGCACGACGTCGATGATCGGCAACACGACCGGCGGCTGCGAGCCGATCTACAACGTCGCTTACTACAAGAACGTCTCCGACGACGTCCAAGGCGACGAGATGCTCGTCGAGTTCGACGACTACTTCCTGCGCACGCTAGAGGCCAACGACGTCGACGTCGAGGCCGTCAAGCGCGAGGCGCAGGAGCAGATGGCCGCGAACGAGTTCGACGGCGTCGAGGGGCTCGACACCGTCCCGGACGCCATCGGCGAGCTGTTCGTCGTCACCGGCGACCTCTCGGCGAAGGACCACGCCGGCGTCCAGGTCGCCTGTCAGAAGGGCGTCGACTCCGCCATCTCGAAGACGGTGAACGCGCCCAACGACTCCACGCTGGGCGACGCCAAGGAGGTCTTCGAGTACATCTACGAGAACGGCGGGAAAGGCGTCACCTACTACCGCGACGGCACCCGCTCGAAGCAGGTGCTCACGACGCGGGCGCAGAACACGGAGTTCGCCGACGAAAGCGAGGCCGCGGAGACCATCGTCGAGCAGATCAACGAGGTCTTCGGCGGCGTCGAGGCGTTCTTCGACAACGAGGACGTCCGCACAGCGATCGACGCGGAGGTCTCTGACCTGCTCGAAGCGACCGAGCAGCCCCGGATCGACTACAGCGAGCGCAGCCCGCGCCCCGACTCGCTGTCGGGCGTCACCCAGCGCGTGGAGACAGGCTACGGCAAGCTGTACGTCACCATCAACGAGGACGAGCAGGGGCTGCCGTTCGAGCTGTTCGCGAACATCGGCCACTCCGGCGGCTACACCAACTCCTTCACGGAGGCGCTCGCGAAGGTCATTTCGACGGCGCTGCGCTCCGGCGTCGACCCCGAGGAGATCGTCGACGAGCTCCAGGGCACCCGGAGCCCGAAGGTCGCCTGGGACAAGGGCGAACAGATCCAGTCAATCCCGGACGCCATCGGCACCGCGCTGCGGCGCTACCTCGACGACGACGTCGACAAGGGGATCCCCCAACAGCAGAGCCTCGACGACGTCGAGGAGGCCGCGTCGGGCGCTGGCCGCCCGAGCCAGACCGACGGCGGCGCAGTCGACGCCGGGACGGCGACGGACGCGCCAGCCGGGACTGCGCCGACGGGCGAGGACGACGCCGCCGGCGCCGACGACTCGACGCAGGAACTCATCGCCGCGGGCGAGTCGCCCGAGTGTCCCGAGTGCGGCGGGATGAACCTCTACTACTCCGAGGGTTGTAAGACGTGCGAGTCGTGCGGCTGGTCGGAGTGTTAAGATAACGAGCAGTCGACGACGCAGTTTTTTCGAACGCCGACTCCGCGACACGGACTCACCGGTAGCTGTTCGGCTGGCGTACCGCTGGGCGGGTCGAAGCGCGGAGAAGCGTCGCGGGGGAGCTAGTCGTCTTCGAGCGCCTGCGCGATCCGCTGGAGCTGTCGGGTCGCATCGCGGACCTCGTCGCGGAGCTGGCGCACCTCGCGGACGAGCTCCTCGTTGCCGCCGTCGTCGCCGCGGCCGCCGCGCTCGCCGCCTTGCGCGCCAGGACCGCCGCCCATGCCGGGCGGGCCGCCCGCGCCGCCGGGGCCGCCGCCGCCCATCATGCCGGACATCATCTGCGCGAAGGGGTTGCCGCCGCCGCCACCGCCCATCCCCGGCGGGCCGCCGCCGCCCATCATCTCCTCGGGGTCTGGGCGGTCGCCCTCCTCGCGCTCCTGCTCGCGTCGCTCGCGGATCTCCTCGACGCGCTCGCGGAAGGACTTCTCCTCCCCGTCGTCGCCGTCGGCGGAGTCGCCCTGTTCGCCGGCCTCGCCGTTCTCGGGGTCGGTGGCGTCGTCGTCTGCCATGCGCGAGCGTTCGGCGGCGCGGCCGAAAAGGGTTGCCGTGGCGTCCGCGACGATGTATTTATAAGCCCGCGGTGGACCGCCGCTGACCGTAGGGCGCGGTCGCCAACAGGCCGGCCGACGGGGTCGCGTCGGCGTCAGGTTCGAACCATCCGGTGACAGTTCGGGCACTCCGTCGCCTCGGAGCTCCCGCCAGCCGCGGGCACGCGGTCGCCGCAGTTCGGACACCGCATCCGAGCGCGAGCGTACTCGGTGCGCGAACGAACCGGCGATCGGTCGTCGTCGTTAGACATACTTGTTTGGTATCCACTAGCACACAAGTAGGTTATCGATATATTCCTAAAACATCATTTAGGCGTCGAACGCGGGCCGTCAGCGCTCCGCCATCACTCGTGGCCGGAGACGCGGACCGGCTCGTAGGGTTCTTCGAGCCACTCGACATCCGATGTAGAGAGGTCGATCTCGAGCGCTTCGACCGCGTCCTCGAGGTGTTCGACGCTCGTCGTGCCGACGATCGGCGTGTCGACCCACTCCTTGTGGAACAGCCACGCGAGCGCGATCTGCGCCATCTTCACGCCTTTCTCGGCGGCGAGCTCTTCGACCCGTTCGTTGACCGCTCGGCCGCCCCCCTCGCGGTAGGGGTGCGCGTAGAGGTGCTCTTCCGTCTCGCCGCGGAGCGTGGTGTCGACTTCTTCGTGCGGGCGCGCCAGGTAGCCGCGCGCGAGCGGGCTCCACGGCATCACGCCGATCCCCTCCTTCTCGCAGAGCGGGAGCATCTCGCGCTCCTCCTCGCGGTACGCGAGGTTGTAGTGGTTCTGCATCGTGGCGAACCGCTCGTACCCCTCGCGATCGCTCGCGTGGAGCGACTCCGCGAACTGGTGAGCCCACATCGACGACGCGCCGACGTGGCGCACGTCGCCCCGCCGCACGGCGTCGTCGAGGGCGGCGAGGGTCTCCTCGATCGGCGTGTCGTCGTCCCAGCGGTGGATCTGATAGAGGTCGATCGTGTCCATCCCCAGCCGGTCGAGGGAGTTCGACAGCTCCTGTTCGATCGCCTTCCGAGAGAGCCCTCCGGAGTTCGGGTTCGACTCGTCCATCTGGAAGTACCCCTTCGTGGCCACGACGAACTCGTCGCGGTCGTACCCGTCGAGCGCCTCGCCGAGGACGCGCTCGCTCTCGCCGTTCGAGTACATGTTGGCGGTGTCGAAGAAGTTCACGCCCAGATCGATCGCGCGCTCAACCAGCTCGCGGCCCGCCTCGGGGTCGAGGACCCACTCGCGCCAGTCAGGGTCACCGAAGCTCATACAGCCGAGACAGATCTCCGAGACGGTCGTGCCGGTCGAACCGAGCGTGGTGTACTCCATACCCGCACCAGTTCGAGGCGGGACAAAAAGCTACGCGCGGCGGCGACGCTCGTCGGCGGTCTCCCGGGTCGAACGCCGCAGGGAACGCTAGGGCGCTAGAGGTCCCGGAACGACGCGGTGTACACGAGGAACGCGCCGGTGAGGAGGACGAACGCGAGGAAGGTCACGAGGGCGAGCACGTTCGCGACCGGGGACAGCAGCGCGAGGAAGGACTCTCCGGTCGAGTCGAGCACGAGGACGGCGAGGAGGGCGGCTATCAGCCCGAGCAGCCAGTTCGTGAGAATATTGTCCATGGCTCGCTCGACACGACGAGCCGATAAAAAGCCGCGGATGACGCGGAGGTGCGGGTGGCGCGGAGACATGTGCGACCCGGGACCGCCGCGGGCGGGCGGCGCCGCCGGACCTATGAGAGTCGGGACCGTTGATCATTTCGTGAGCGACCGGACGACCTGCTGGCTGCTCGGCGACCAGCTCAACCCCGACCTCGACGTGCTCGACCGGGCCGACGACGTGCTGCTGATCGAGGCCCACGGGTTCGCCGACCGGAAGCCGTACCACGCCCACAAGCTGACGCTCGTGTTCTCGGCGATGCGGCACTTCCGCGACGACCTCCGCGAGCGCGGCTACGACGTGACGTACGTGCGGGCGGACTCGTTCGGCGAGGGGCTCGACGAGTTCTTCGCCGACCGTCGTCCCGAGGCGGACGGCGGCGACGACGACAGCGGGCCGCACCTCCGGCTGATGCGGCCCGCGGGCCACGGCGCCGGCGAGCGGCTCCGCGAGTTGGTCGCCGAGCGTGGCGGCACCCTCGAACTCATCGACAACGAGCTGTTCTGGACGACGCCGGCGGACTGGCGCGAGTGGGCCGGCGACGGAGAGGCCGCGATCGGCGAGGACGGGGCGGCGGAGCGGACCTTCCGACAGGAGAACTGGTATCGGCACGTCCGCCGGGAGGCCGACGTGCTGATGGACGACGGCGACCCGGTCGGCGGAGAGTGGAACTACGACGACCTGAACCAAGAGACGCCGCCGGACGACTGGACCCCGCCGGGCCGGCCGACGTTCGAACCGGACGAGCTGACCCGCGAGACGCACGCGTGGGTCCGCGAGCGGTTCGACACGTGGGGGAACGACGCGCTCGACGAGTTCGGGTGGGCGGTCACCCGGGAGGAGGCCCGCGAGGCGCTCGACCGGTTCGTCCGGGACGGGTTACCCGCGTTCGGGCGGTACGAGGACGCGATGGTCGGCGGCGAGCCGTTCCTCTCGCACTCGCTGCTCTCGCCGGCGATCAACCTCGGGCTGCTCGACCCCCGCGAGCCCGTGCGGGCGGTCGAGCGCGCCTACGCGGAGCGCGGCGTCGAGCCCGGCGCATACGACCCGGACGACCACGGCGACGGGGGCGGGACGGCAACGTCGCTCGACGAGTTCGGCGGGGACGCGGCGGACGGCGAGGACGGAGCGACCGGGGGCAGAGCGACCGAGAGTGACGAGCCGGCCCCGGTGCCGCTCAACGCCGTCGAGGGGTTCGTCAGGCAGGTGATCGGCTGGCGGGAGTTCATGCGCCACGTGTACCGCGAAGCGATGCCGGAGCTCGCGGACGCGAATCAGCTGGATCAGGAGCGGGAGCTGCCCCCCGCCTACTGGGACGGCGAGACGGACATGCGGTGCCTCTCGGAGGCGGTCGGCCACGTCCGGGAGTTCGGCTACGCGCACCACATCGAGCGGCTGATGGTGCTGTCGAACTTCGCGCTCGTGTACGGCGCCGACCCCGCCGACGTGAACGAGTGGTTCCACCTCGGCTTCGTCGACGCCTACCACTGGGTGACGACGCCGAACGTCGTCGCGATGGGGTCGTTCGGCACCGACGTGCTCTCCTCGAAGCCGTACGCCTCCTCGGGGAACTACGTCAACCGGATGAGCGACCACTGCGCCGACTGCCGGTACGCCGTCTCGCGGACCACGGGCGAGGGCGCCTGCCCGTTCAACGCGCTCTACTGGGACTTCCTGAAGGAGAACGAGGAGACGCTCCGCGGCACGGGGCGGATGGGGCTGATGTACTCGCACGTCGACAACAAGGACGACGAGGAGTGGGCGGCGATCCGGGAGCGCGCGGACCGGGTGCGCGAGCTGGCCGGGGACGGAGAGCTGTGAGGCCTACTCGCCGCTCGCGAGGCGGCGGAGCCGCGGGAGCGCCTGCTCGTACCCGAGGCCGACGAGCCCCACGTACAGCGCGAGCAGCCCCATGCCGACTGCCCACGCGCCGAGAACGAGCTCGCCGCTCGAGACCGCGGAGAGTCCGAACTGTTCGAGGACGACGCCGACCGCGGCGGCCGCGCCGGCACCGACGGTGGCGGCGAGGAGTTCGACGAGTTCGACCGCGACGGCAGGTACTTCGACCATACCCGAGGAGGGACGGCCGGCGATTATGACTCTTTCGGGACCACGGTGAACGGCGCGTCGTCGGCCGAGTCACCGGCAGCGACCCCCCGTGGACGCCTCACTTCAGGCCGAACGACCGCATGACGGTGTCCGCGAGTCCCTTCGCGATCAGCGCCAGCCCCGCGAGGAGCACCATCATCGCGCCGGCGATGACGGGATCGCGGTAGGTGATGATACCGACCGCCGCGACGACGAGGACGAGCCCGACGATGCCTTCGAGGCCGAGTTTGCTTCGCATGTCGTCGAGTCTCCGTCGAGCGTTGTTAAATCGGACTGATCCGCGCGCACGCGACGCGGCGGCGACCCGAGAACGCGTCTGCGTCGCCCCGGCGCAGAGCGGCCCTTTTATTTCCGCGAGCGCGTATCACCGCGTACGCATGAGCAACGGAGACGGTGGCGGTCGGAACGACCTCCGGATGCCAGACGACGACGAGGTGTTCGCGGAGGTCGTCGAGATGCTTGGCGCGAACCGCGTGAAAGTGCGCTGTGCGGACGGGAAACAGCGAACCGCGCGCATCCCCGGCCGGATGCAAAAGCGGGTATGGATCCGCGAAGACGACATCGTCCTCGTCGAGCCGTGGGACTGGCAGGACGAGAAGGCCGACATCTCGTGGCGTTACGAGAAGAGCGAGGCCGAACAGCTCCGCGAGGAAGGCCACCTCCGGCAGGCGGAGTGAGCGTCTCGGCTCTCCGACGGCGCGCCGACCGGCCGCGTTCCACGCGCCGCCCGCGCGGCGCTTAAGTTCGAACGGGCCCCAACGAGCGTATGCTCCGGCTCGCGATGACGACCGACGCGGAGACGTTCGAACGCGTGCGCGGGCCGCTCGCCGACCGCGGCGTCGACGTCGGTCACGTGCGGGCGAAAGAGCGGTCGCTCCGCGTCTCGGGCGGAGGCGCCGAGGGAGACGGTCCCCCGGCGGCCGACGCCGACGAGTTCGACGGGTTCGACGTCGGCCTCGTCTACCCCACCCGGCTGATGGAGGGGGCGGTCGTCGACGAGCGGCTCGGCGTCCCGTGGGTGAACGGCCGCGACGCGGTCGTCACCTCGCGCAACAAGGCCGGCGTGCTGGCGACGCTCGACGACACTGGCCTCCCGACGCCGAAGACGACGCTCGTCTCGAACCCGGTCGACGAGTCGGTCGTCGTCGACGCCGTCGCGGAATTCTCCTACCCCGTCGTCGTGAAGCCGAACTCCGCGACCCGCGGCGTCGGCGTTGCGACCGCGACCGACCTCGACTCGCTGTTAGGCGTGGTCGACTACCTGAACCTGATCCACGACTACCGCGCCACCGGCGACAAGTCGTTCCTGATCCAGGAGTACCTCCCGGACGCGCGCGACTACCGGGCGATGGTCGTCGACGGCGCGTACGCCGGGGCGGTGCGGCGCGAACTCGACGCCGACGCGCTCGCGGCGGGCCGGTGGAAACACAACGTCCACCGCGGCGCGACGGCCCGCGGCGTCGACCTCGACCCCGAGGCGCGGGACCTCGCGGAGCGCGCGGCCGCGGCGCTCGGGATCGACTACCTCGGCGTCGACGTACTCGCGACCGACGACCGCCTCGTCGTCAACGAGACGAACGCGCGGCCGACCGTCGACGCCGCGACGAAGTACGAGGACGACTTCTACGACCGGTTTGCGGCGCTCGTCAGGCGAACCGCAGAGAACGAGTGAGAAGCGAAGCGTGACGCGCCGGCTCAGACCAAGTCGATCGACGCGCTGTCGTCGTCGCGGTCGAACGAGACCTCCAAGACGCCGTTGTTGAACGTCGCGTCCGCGGAGTGCTCGTCGACGGGGGCAGGGAGCTCGACCGTCTCGTCGTACTCGCGCCGGTCGGAGACGGCCGAGATGGTGAGCGCGTCGCCGTCGCAGCGGAGCGAGAGGTCGTCCTTCGAGACGGCGGGGAGGTCGGCGACGAGACGGACCGACTCCTCGGTCGTGTACGCGTCGACGTGGGTGTCGGAGCCGAACCCGGCGTCGTCGGCCGACGCGGCATCGCCGGTGGCCATCTCGTTCATCATCCGCTCGATCTCCTCGAAGAAGTCTCCGAACGGATCGTCGCGGTCGTCTCTGTCCATACCCCACGTGAGGTCGGTGACCCCGATAAGCCTTCTGTCGGTCGCCGTATCGGCCGGTATCCGCCCGGTACCGGCGAGTACCACCCGGCGGCGGCGAGCGACGATCCGTCGGCGGGGAGGCGGATCCGTGAGGCCGATCGTAACAAATTCGAACGATTATGACGATCTCCGGCGGACTGAGCCGGATTTAAGTAGTTGCGGCTCGGCTTTTTCGAACATGAGTAAATCGTACCTGTCAGCCGGCGAAGACGTGAGCGACGACGAGGTCGTCCGAGTGGGGCTCAACGGGTTCGGTCGCATCGGGCGAAACGTGTTCCGCGCGGTGCTGGAGAACCCCCGGATCGAGCTCACCGGGATCAACGACGTGATGGACTTCGACGATATGGGGTACCTCGCCAAGTACGACACCGTCATGGGCCGGCTGGACGGCGTCGAGCGCGACGGCGACGCGCTGACCGTCGGGGGCACAGAGGTGCCGTTGTTCAACGTCCAGGACCCCGCCGACCTCCCCTGGGACGAGCTCGACGTCGACGTCGCCTTGGAGTGTACGGGCATCTTCCGCACCCGCGACGACGCAAGCGCGCACCTCGACGGCGGCGCGGACACCGTGATCATCTCGGCCCCGCCGAAGGGCGAGAAGCCGGTCAAACAGCTCGTCTACGGCGTCAACCACGACGAGTACGAGGGCGACGACGTGATCTCGAACGCCTCCTGTACGACGAACTCCATCACGCCGGTCGCGAAGGTGCTCGACGCGGAGTTCGGTATCGACGCGGGCACCCTCACCACCGTCCACGCCTACACCGGCTCCCAGAGCCTCATCGACGGCCCGATGAGCAAGCGCCGCCGGGGCCGCGCGGCCGCCGAGAACATCGTCCCCACCTCCACCGGCGCGGCCGGCGCCGCCCAGAAGGTCCTCCCGCAGCTCGAGGGCAAGATCGACGGCATGGCGATGCGCGTCCCGGTCCCGACGGGCTCGCTCACCGAGTTCGTCGTCAGCCTCGAGGAGACCGTCACCGAGGAGGCGGTCAACGCCGCCTTCCGCGACGCCGCCGACTCCGGTCCGCTCGCCGGCGTCCTCGGTTACACCGACGACGAGGTCGTCTCCTCCGACATCGTCGGCCTCCCCTTCTCCAGCTACGTCGACCTCCAGTCGACGAACGTCATCGCCGGCGGGAAGCTGCTGAAGATCCTCACCTGGTACGACAACGAGTACGGCTTCTCGAACCGGATGCTCGACATGGCCGCGTACGTCCAAGACGAGGCCTAGACGGCTCGGACCCCGACGCGTCCGGCTGACACGTCGGAGCGACGGTACCGTTCCCCGACGGAGGAGCTCTCCGGCGGCGACAGTTCCCGACGGCGACGTTCCACGGCGGCGGTTCCCGACGGCAACGTTCCCCCAGAGCGCAACCGCTTAACTACCGCATCGACGACCGTTCACCCATGCCCGAGTTCGACACCATCGACGACCTCCCGGCCGACTCACGCGTCCTCGTTCGACTGGACCTCAACTCCCCCATCGAGGACGGATCACCGCAGGACAACCGCCGGTTCGAGCGCCACACGGAGACGGTCCGCGAACTCGCAGCGGCCGGCCACCGGGTCGTCCTCATGGCTCACCAGGGTCGCCCCGGTCGCGACGACTTCACGTCGCTCGCCGGTCACGCGGAACTCCTCGCGGACCACGTCGACCGCGACGTGGCGTTCGTCGACGACACGTACGGCGACGAGGCGCTGGACGCGATCGACGCGATCGACGCGGGCGAGGTCCTCCTGCTGGAGAACACCCGGATGTGTGAGGACGAACTGCCCGAGGCGGAGCCCGAGGCGAAGGCGGAGACGGAGTTCGTTCGGACGCTCGCGCCGCACTTCGACGCGTACGTCAACGACGCCTACTCGGCGGCCCACCGGAAGCACGCCTCGCTGGTCGGCTTCCCGCTCGCGCTCCCCGCGTACGCGGGCCGCGTGATGGAGACCGAGTACGAGGCGAACACCGCCATCGCGACCCGAGAGTTCGACGGCCCCGTGACGATGGTCGTCGGCGGGACGAAGGCGACCGACGTCATCGGCGTGATGGACGCGCTGGACGACCGCGTCGACCGCTTCCTGCTCGGCGGCGTCGCCGGCGAGCTGTTCCTCCGCGCCGCGGGCCACCCGGTCGGCCACGACGTGGGCGAGATGGACCTCTTCGACGAGCAGTGGGAGCGGAACCGCGAGCTGATAGAGTCGGTCCTCGACGAGCGCGGGGACGCGATCCACCTCGCGAGCGACCTCGCGTACGAGGGGCCGGACGGCGAGCGCGCGGAGGTCGCCGTCGACGACATCGACGAGAAGGAGACGGGCTTCCTCGACGTCGGCGCCGCGACGGTCGACGACTACCGGCCGCTGATCCGCGAGTCCGACGGGGTCTTCGTGAAAGGTGCGCTCGGCGTCTTCGAGGACGAGCGGTTCGCCGACGGCACCGTCGGGGCCCTGGCGGCCATCGCGGAGACGGACTGCTTCTCGGTCGTCGGCGGCGGCGACACCTCGCGGGCGATCGAGATGTACGGCCTGAGCGAGGACGAGTTCTCGCACGTCTCTATCGCGGGCGGCGCGTACATCCGCGCGCTGACGGGCGAGCCGCTCCCGGCGGTGGAGGTCTTGGAGGCGGCGGCGCGGCGAGCGGGGAACTGAGGCGGCGGCGCGACGCAGCGGCCCGTCTGCCTACTCCTCGACGTCGAGGTCGAACTGCTCGTTTTCTGTGACCGCGTTCAGGACGACGCTCGTGTTCGACTCCCGGATGTCCGAGTCCGTGAGGATCGACTTGATCTGGTCGTTCATCCCGTCCGTGTCGGTGAACTTCCCGATGGCGATCACGTCGTAATCGCCGGTGACCTCGTAGACGCTCACCATCTGTTTCTCCTGGCGCAGCTTCTCCGTGACGTCCGGCAGCGCGCTCCCCTCGACCTTGAGCTGGAGCACGGCCGTCACGTCGTACCCGATCTTGTCGTAGTCGACGACGGGGGTGTACCCCCGGATCACGCCTTCCTCCTCTAAGTCGCGGAGGTGGTTCGAAACGGTCGTCACCGAGACGTCGAGCTCGTCGCCCAGGCTCCGGAGGCTCGCGCGGCCGTTGCTGAGCAGCGAGTTGATGAGCTTCGCGTCGAGGTTTTCGTACGTCATCACACCTAACAACGCTTCCGGGGGTTTAGAATTTTACGAACGTCCAGCAGTTTTGCCTGTCTGGCGGTTCATGCGCCAAGCGATAAGGCCTTTATACTGGCAGATAACGATTCAAACGTCCAGAACATGACGGACGAACACGCGAAACCGGACGGCGGCCTCACGGCCGATGAACAGGCTGTACTCGACGAGATCGAGGAGCAGAACGTCGATTTCCTGCGGCTCCAGTTCACCGACATCCTCGGCGTCGTGAAGAACGTCTCCGTCCCCGCGCACCAGGCGGAGAAGGCGTTTACCGAAGGGATCTACTTCGACGGCTCCTCCATCGAGGGGTTCGTGCGCATCCAGGAGTCGGACATGCGGCTCGTCCCAGACCCCGACACGTTCGCGGTGCTCCCGTGGCGCAACGACGGCGACTCGGGCGCTGCGCGGCTCATCTGTGACATCGTCGACACCGACGGCGAGCCGTTCGTCGGCGGGCCGCGGCAGGTCCTGAAGTCGGTCCTCGCCGAGGCCGAGGAGATGGGCTACTCCGTCTCGATCGGTCCGGAGCCGGAGTTCTTCCTCTTCGAGAAGGACGACGACGGCAACGCGACCACGATCCCGCACGACAACGGCGGCTACTTCGATCTCGCCCCCAAGGACCTCGCGTCCGACGTGCGCAAGGAGATCATCTTCACCCTCGAGGAGATGGGCTTCGAGATCGAGGCCTCCCACCACGAGGTCGCCGAGGGCCAACACGAGATCAACTTCAAGTACGCCGACGCGCTCACGACCGCGGACAACATCGCGACGTTCCGCGCCGTCGTCCGCGCGGTCGCCGAACAGCACGACCTCCACGCCACGTTCATGCCCAAGCCCATCGCCGACATCAACGGCTCGGGCATGCACAGCCACATCTCGCTGTTCGACGAGGACGGCAACGCCTTCGCCGACGACTCCGACGAGTTCAACCTGAGCGAGACGGCCTACCAGTTCATGGGCGGCATCCTGAACCACGCCCCGGCGTTCACGGCGGTCACGAACCCGACCGTGAACTCCTACAAGCGGCTGGTGCCCGGCTACGAGGCCCCCATCTACGTCGCGTGGTCCGACACGAACCGCTCGGCGCTCGTCCGCGTCCCGGACGCCGCGGGCGTCTCCGCGCGGTTCGAGGTCCGCAGCCCCGACCCGTCCTGTAACCCCTACCTCGGCATGGCGTCGCTCATCGCCGCCGGCCTCGACGGGATCAAGACCGGTGCCGACCCCGGCGATCCGGTCCGCGAGGACATCTACGAGTTCGACGACGCGAAGCGCGAGGAGTACGGCATCGAGACGCTGCCGCCGAACCTCGGCGCGGCGGTCGAGGAGCTGGAGACCGACGAAGTGCTCCAGGAAGCCCTCGGCCCGCACACCTCCGAGAAGTTCGCCGAGGCGAAGTCCCAGGAGTTCAGCGAGTACCTCACCCAGGTGTCGCAGTGGGAGGAGGACCGCTACCTCGAGACGTTCTGAGGGCGACCCGCGGACAGCCCGCGACCGGGATTTTTTCGCCGCGTCAGCCGCCGAGCGCCGGCTCCACCCGTCCGGGAAGCGCCGGGAGCGCGACGACGGCGACCACGGCGGCGGTCGTCGCCGCCAGCGTGACCGGGAGCGCGCCCGCGAGGGCGTACGCCCCGACCCAGAGCCCGCCGGTGACCGCCAGCGCGGGGACGGCGACGCGGGCCGGGACCGACGGCTCCGCGCCGTCGACGAGCCGCCAGCCGATCGCTCCCCCGGCGCCGGTGGCGACCCCGATCCCCGCCTCGACGACCTCCCCTGTGTGTCCGCCCGCGATGGCGACGGCCAGCGCGCCCGCCGAGACGACCGCCGCGAGGGCGAACGCCGGCGCGGGGTCCAGTTCAGCGGTCGGTCCGGCCGCCGAGTCCGCGTGGGCCGACCGCCGGACTCGCGGGTCGCCGGCGAGCCACAGCGCGACCGCGACGGTTCCCGTGCCGACGGCGAGCCCCGCGAGCACGTCGACGAGGTAGTGGACCTCGATGATCACCCGGGAGGCCGCGACAGCGACGGCGACCGCTCCCGCCGCGAAGTAGCGGCGGCGGTCGGTCCAGAGCCGGTCGTACAGCAGCGCGATGGCGAGGTACGCGGCCGCGCCGCCGGTGGCGTGGCCGCTGGGGAAGCCGAACCCGTCCGAGAGCACCTGCGCCTCGTACCAGTCGGAGAGGAGCGCGGGGAGCCACGTCGGGATGTCGGCCGGCGGCATCGCGCCGGGCGGCCGGGGGACCGCGAACCACGCCTTGCCGAGCGCCGTCGCGGCGTACGCGCACGTAACGGCGGCGATGGCGGTCGCGCCGGCGCGGCGCGGCGAGCCCGCGACGCCGTCGCCCGCGAACCAGTAGCCGACCGCGAGCAGCGCGAAGAGGAACCAGGGGTCCGCGAGGTGGGTGACGGCCGCGAAGGCGACGACGACGAACTCGGGGAGCGCGTCGACGAAGGCAGTCTCGCCGACCCCGCGCTCGGCGGCGACGAGTCCGGTCACGCGCCGATCACGCGGTCGCTCGCCGCCGGGTCAAAAGGCGCGGCGGCGGTCGTCACCGGGCCAGGGGACGCGGTGTCGATCGTCACCGCGCCGCGGGGTCCGGTGTCAGTCATCGCCGCGGCGGCGAGCGTAGTCGAGCGCCTTGCCGGGCGTCTCGATCAGGTTGAGGCCGATGCCGACGACGACGAAGATCGTGTATAGGCCGAGCGTCGACAGCCCGAGGACGACAATCGCGCCAACCGCGTAGATCCCGTCAAGGGAGGTCAGCGCGGCGAGCGTCAGCACGGTCCCGTACAGCAGCACGAGGTACGGCCCCCAGCCCCGGGCGTGGCCCCGGCGCATCCGCGAGCGGACGTACCGCTTCAGCTCCGACTCGACCTCCGGTTTGTCGACCGTCCGGCGTTCCACGTCGTCCTCGAACTCGTCGAGCTGCGACCGCAGCTCCCGGACCTCCGCCTCGAGGGCGGCGACGTCCGGCGCGCCGCGCGGCCGTTCGTCGTCGTCCCCGTCGGGATCCGACTCGCCGTTCATACCCGTGGGTCGGTCGCGGTCCTGTTGTAACTGCCGGTCCGCGGCGTCGTCGGAGCCGCCGGCCGCGACGCCGACGCCGTCGCGCACAGCCCCGACCGACCCGTCGCCGCCGGCCCCGCGCCCCGCGAGCACCACGTTGACCACGCCGCCGAGGACGACGACGACGGCGGCGAGGTACAGCCACGTGACGAGGAGCAGGATGCCGCCGATGACGCCGTACACCTGATACTGCGCGGCCCCCGCGGCGTACAACTGGAACCCGGCTTGGAGCAGCGTCCAGCAGACCGCCGCGAACGCCGCGCCCGGCAGCGCCTCGCGGACGCCGATCCGCGGCTGCGGCAGGAGGTAGTACATCGGGAGGAAGACGGCCGCGAGGAAGACGAGCAAGGCGAGGACGCTCGCTGCCTCGACCAGTGGGACCGCCTCCGCGGCCGCGACGAACGCGCCGACGCCCACCATCACCCCGATGCCGACGCCGACCCCGACGACGACCGAGGCGGCGTCCGCAATCTGTGCGAGGAACCCCGGCGTCTCGTCGCCGCCGTACAGGGAGACGAACGCCGTGTCGAGCCCGCGGAACACCTTCAGCGTCGACCAGAGCAGCAGCCCGACCCCGAGCAGGCTCGCCCCGGTCCGGCCGCCGGCGGAGGAGACGGCGTCGACGACCGCCTCCTCACCGGCCGGCGTGAGGAAGTCGCCCGTCGACGCGACCAGTTCCGCGGCGATGGTCTCGCCGAAGACGGCGGTGGCGACCACGACGAGGAGGAGGAGCGCGGGGACGAGCGAGACGAAGGCGTAGTAGGCGATGGCGGCGGCGAGGAACGTCACCTGTCGGTCGACGGCAACGTCGGCGACGCGCCGAACCGTGCCGAACGCGGCGCGCGAGTGTCTGGACACGTCCGGGGGTTCGACCGATGCCGACAAAAGCGGGGTGGTGCCGGCGGCGTGGGTGCGGCGTCCGCGGCGCAGGTGGGGCGTTCGCGGGGCGAAGCCGTCAGTCCGCGTCCTCGCCGAGGACGGCCACGCGCATCTCGGGGATCGACGCCGTGCTCTTCACCGCCGTGCCGCGGTAGTGCGCGCGGCTCGCCTCGTGGCCGGCCCCGCGCAGGCGCTCGACGAACTCGTCCATGCCGATGGCGGGCTCGCCCCACTGCTTGTACAGGCGGTGCTGGTCGTAGTGCGTGGGGGTGTCGATCTCGCGCGAGACCGTGCCGAGGAGCTTGCGCGCGCGCTTCGCCTCGCCCATGTCGTCGGTCGCCTCGCGGCGGACGGCGCGCGCGAAGTCCGGGTCCGCGACCGGGCCGAGCCAGAGCGGCCCGGCCGTGAGCACGCGGTCGCTCCCGCACGCCGGACAGTCGTCGACCGGGTCGGCGAGGTGGCCGCGCGTCGCCGAGCGCCAGAGGCAGTCCTCGCAGTGGTCAACGTGTCCCAGCGCGTCGAGGCAGTCGTCGGCCGCGCGCGCGCCGGACTCCAATTCGAGGTAGGTCCGCGCGTAGTGCCGGGAGACGTGCGAGAGGATCGGCGTGGACGCCTTGTCGTACCGCGCGGCGGTCCGTACCAGCGCGGAGATCAGCGTCCGGAGCCCCATCTCCGGGTGGTAGTCGGTGTTGCGCGGGACCGCTCCGTACTTGCGGATCCCGCTCTGGAGGTGCGCGCCGCAAAGCGGCGCGGTGTCGGTCGCGGTGACGCAGATCAGGTTGCGGCCGTTCGCGAACGCGGCGTCGGCGAAGGGGATCGGGGTGCCGTACGGGTCGAGGTCGACGACGTCGAACGGCCCCTCCTCGTACAGTAAGGCGTTGACGTCGCGGTGGACCGCCTCGCCGTCGAGGCCGTTGGCGTCGAGGTTCGCGGCGGCGAGGTCGATCGCGTCGGCGTCGACGTCGGCGCAGGTGACGTCGTACCCCTCGGCGGCGGCGCGGACCCCGCGGACCCCGGAGGCGGCCATCGCGTCGAGGTACGAGGCGACGCGCGGTTCGCGGTCGCGGTAGGCGCGCAGCGTCGCGACCATCACGTCGCGGTTCAGCTCCTGAGTCGGGTTGAAGAAGACGCCGCCGCCGGTGCCCTCGCTGGCGCCGTCGCGGGCCTCCGGGACGGAGACGGTGAGTCCGCCCTCTTCGATGTCCATACGCTCGGTTCGGTCATGCCGGCTAAAAGGGCCGCGCTCCGAGGGCGGGAGAGCAGGAGCGACGACCGCGCCGGCGGGACGCAACGGGGGAGGCTTTTACCCCGTCGGCGCGGAATCCGGACGTATGAACGGAGACGCCACGCGGCGACGCGACCCGGTCGGCGGGGAGACGGAGGGGCACGGATGGTAAGCCCGGCGCGAGTGGACGCGCTCACGGACCTCGCGTACGGGGCCCTGATCATCCTGTCTATCGTGCTCATCGCGACGCTCCCGGTGTTCAACGTCGCGATCGCGTTCGGTATCGGGGTGTTCGCCTCGTACGTGATCCACGTCGTCTGGAAGATGGCCCGGTTCGACCCGGACTGGATGACCCGCGAGGTCGCTGACCAGGTCGGCAAGCAAGTCGAAGAGAGCGTCGGCGAGACCGTCGATAAAGAGGTCGAGAAGACCGTCGGGGAAACGGTCAATAAAGAGGTCGAAAAGAGCGTCGGCGAGACGGTGAGCAAGGAGGTCGAGAAGACCGTCGAGGAGACCGTCGGCAAGAAGGTGAGTGAAGAGGTCGAAAAGAGCGTCGGCGAGACGGTCAACAAGGAGGTCAACGACGTCGCCGGCGACGTCAGCGACACCGTCAGCGAGGAGGTGACGGGGAAGGTCGAGGAGACCGTGGGCGAGACCGTCGAGAAGACCGTCGAGGAGAAGGTCGGCGAAACGGTCGAGGAGAAGGTCGGTGAAACGGTCGAAGAGACCGTCGAAGAAACCGTCGGCGAGAAGGTCGAGGAAACGGTCGAGAAGACCGTCGAAGAAACCGTCGAGGAGACCGTCGGCGAGAAGGTCGAGGAAACGGTCGAAAAGACCGTCGAAGAAACCGTCGAGGAAACGGTCGAGAAGACCGTCGAAGAAACCGTCGGCGAAGCCGCGGACGGAGACGGAGCAGACGACGAGGAGAACGCCGACGAGACCGCCGAAGCGCGCGGCGACTCGTAACGGATCGGCGACGCCGACCGCCGTCAGTAGTCTCGGTCGACGACGATCACCGGGTCGTCGGTCTCGTCGGCGATGCGGTCGGCGAGCGTCCCGAAGACGCGGTCACCGAGCCGCGACTCCGGCTCGTACATCACGACGGCGTCGTAGTCGGCGGCGACGCGGAGGATCTCTTCGTCGTGCTCCTTGCCCTCGACGACAAGCGTGTCGAGCGACGCGGCGTCGAACCCGGCCTCGACCAGCCGCTCCCGCGTCTCCGCCACCACGGACTCGCCGCGCTCGCGCGACTCCTCGCCCTCGACGACGTGGAACAGCGTGATCCGCTGCGTGGAGTCCTCGTTGAGGACCTCGATGAACGTCGGAAGCCGATCGAACTCGGCGACGTCCGGAAGCGGCACGAGGATCTGGCCGACGCCGTCCGTTGGCGCGGGGTCGAGTTCGGCGGCACACCCCTCCTCGGTCGCGACCTGTTGGATCGCGGCCGCGCGGTCCTTCCCGAACACCAGCCGCGTCCGGACCGAGGCCCCCGCGCCGGCGAACGCCTCGGCGACCTCGTCGAGCGTCGCCTGCGCCGCGTCGCCGAACTGCTCGCGCGCGGAGCTCGCCGGCGTCTGCTCGGGCAGCCCGTAGTGGCCGAGCACCACGACGTCGAGCGACGATAGGTCCTCGATCAGCACCGGTGACAGCGGCTCGGGGTCGGGGAGTTCGAGCGGCACGAGGATCGTGTCTGCCATGGGTCACGCTTGGCCGCCCGGGGCAATAAACGGGGAGATCCACGCGTCGACGATGACGCGCCGCTCTGCGGGCGGACGAGAGAAAACGGTGCCGCGGGGTCGACGCTACTCGTTACCGAACATCTGGCGCATCATCGGATGCATCTCCATCAGCTGCTCTTCGGCGATCTCCTCGTACAGCTTGTACGTGATAGAGACCGCCAGCAGCAGCCCGGTTCCGGAGACTTGCCCGATGGTGCCGAGCAGGTTCGCCATCACGGCGAGCAGCCCGACGAGGGCGCCGCCGATAACGGTCACCTGCGGGATGTACCGCTCCATGACCTTCTCGACGACCTGCGGGTTCCGGCGGAACCCGGGGATCTGCATCCCGGAGTTCTGGATCTGTTTCGCGGTCGCCTCCGGCCCCATGCCGGTGGTCTCGACCCAGAAGATCGCGAAGATGGCACCGCCGACGATCATGAACGTGAGGTCGACGGCGAGCCGGATCGCGATCATCCACGGTTCGACGGACGCCGGGATCTCACCGAGGAACCACATCCACTGCCCGCGGCTCTGGATGGGGTTCAGGTAGTAGAACAGCCCGGAGATGGGCTGTCCGGCGTCGCTGTACGTGCCGAGGAACGCCGGCATCCCCGCCCACTGCGAGGAGAGGATCTGGCCGAGGAACTGGATGTTCGCCTGCAGCGCGCGAACGAGGATCATCGGCAGGACGGACGCGTAGATGAGCTTCACCGGGAAGCGTCCGCGAGCGCCTTTCACGCGGGCGTGCGACAGCGGGATCTCGACGCGGACCGACTCCGCGTACACGACGATCCCGAAGATGAACACCGTGGTGAAAAGCGCCAGAATGTTCCCCGGATCGAACAGCAGGTTCTGGAGACCCTCCGCCGTGAACGGCGACAGCGAGGCCGGCACGTCGCCGACGATGACGCCGTACCAGCTCGCGAAGAACCCGGAGGCACCGAGCGCGGAGAAGCTGAAGAAGCCGCCGACGATCTGCTGGCTCACCGACGCGATGATGAACAGCCCGACGCCGGAGCCGACCCCCCACTTGCTCACGATCTCGTCCATGAACAGGATGAGGATGCCGCCGACGAAGATCTGCGCGAATATCAGCACCTGAACGCCGAGCGTGCCGATCCCGAGCGCGCTCCCGACCGCTTCGTCGGCCGGAAGGAAGCTTCCGGTGAAGACCATCGGCGCCGCCGTGAGGGCAGTGACGATGACCACCAGTAGCTTCTGGAGGCCCTGATAGAGGACCTGGTCGCGCGGGTCGTTCTCCGTGTCGAGGCCGAGGAGGTTCGCACCGCCCAACAGCTGGAGCACGATGGACGCCGTGACGATCGGTCCGATACCGACCTGAAGCAGCGACCCGGACGAGCCCGCGAGCACGGACCGGAACTGCCCGAAGAAGTCGGACCCCTGCCCGACCGCCAACCCGAACGGGTTGATGTTGGTCAGGAAGAAGTAGACGATCAGGATCCCGGCCGTCCACGTGAGCTTCCGTCTGAACGGGACGTGCCCCGCGGGCCGCTCCACGACGGGCATCCGCGAGAGCACCGGTTCGGCGGCCTCCTTCCAGCTCATGTTACGCCTCGTTGTTCTCGTCGTCCGAAGTGTTTTCCGGTTCGTCGGGCTCTTCGGCGCGCTCTGAGAGCGTCGCCTCGCCGCCCGCCTCCTCGATGAGCTCGACCGCGCCGGCGGTGAACGCGTCCGCCGTGACGCGGAGCTCGCGGCGGACCTGCCCGCCGCCGAGCACCTTCACGACGTCCGCCTCGTGGCCGTCCTCGACGACGTCGCGCGCGTCGAAGACGTACGCGTCGCCGTCCTCCTCGGCGAGGTCGTCCGCGGCGTACAGCGCCGCGTCCTCGTCGAGTTTCTGGACCTTCACTTCGAGGACCTCCGTCTGTGCGTCCTCGGGCCGCTTGAACCCGTGCTTGCCGAGCGGGCCGTAGTTGTGGTACTCGTGTTTCGCGCGACCGGCCGCGCCGCGACCACCGCGGTGTCCGGCGCCGCGCCGGTTCTTGTGCGTGCCGCCGCCGTGCGTCCGAGAGCCGCGCTGTCGTCGTTTCTTACTCGTCATCGCATCGCCTCCAGGAGACTGTCAATCTCCTCGGTGGTGTGTTTCCCGAGTTCGCCGCCCTCGATCACCGGGTGTTTGATGCCCTCGTGACCGCCGCGGGGGGCGTGGAGCCGGAGCGTCGGCGAGAGACCCTGCTCGCGCAGCGTCGTCTCCTCGTCGACGAGCGCCTCGGCCAGCGCCTCCAGGTCGGCGTAGTCGGTGTTGTCGTCGATCCACTCGTCGTCGACATCGGCCGAGCTCTCGAGGGGTTCGCCGCGCCGCGCGATCGTTCGCGCGACGGCCTCGACGCTCGGTTCCCCGAACGCGACGACGTCGTTGACCTTCGTGATCATGCCGCGGTACGAGTCCGTCTCGGGAACGAGCGTGGCGTGGTTGACGCGCCCGACGTTCAGCATGTCGAGCGTGTCCTCGACGCCGTGACCGAGGTTGACATCGCCGCGCAGCTGGACGATCGCCTGCATCACTCGCTCACCTCGTCGTAGTGGACTTCGCGCGCGTGCTGGGGCGTGCGGGACTGCGCCGCGTTCTCCAAGGCGTTGAACGTCGCCTTCGCGAGGTTCACCGTGGTGCGCGTGTTGCCGTCGGAGTTCGTCCAGGCGTCCTCGACGCCGGCGAGCTCCAAGATGTTGCGGACCGTCTCCGCGGCCGCGAGGCCCAGCCCCTGCGGGGCGGGCTTGATCTCGACGGTGACGGAGCCGGCCTTCCCCTTCGCCGTACGGGTCAGGGAGTTGGTGCCGCCGGGCTGGTCCTCCCAAGACCCGGAGCCGCGGTCGACCGAGATGATGTTCAGCTTCGCGACGTCGATCGCCTTCTGGATCGCGCCGCCGACCTGGTCGTCGCGGGCCTGCGCGTAGCCGAGGTAGCCGTCGCGGTTACCCACGGCGACGACGCAGCGGAACTTCACGCGGCGGCCGGAGTCGGTCATGCGCTGGACCATGTTGATGTCCAGCACCTCGTCTTCGAGCCCCGGGAGGAGCTGGTCGACGATCTCCGCCTCCTTCAGCGGGAGGCCGGATTCGAGCGCCTGTTCCATCGACGTGATGTCGCCGTCCTGTACCTTGCGGCCGAGTCGCGTCCGCGGTTCCCAGCCGTCGTTGTGTCTACTCATGGTCCTCCTGGATTGTCGCGAGCACGTCGTCGAAGTGCTCGGGTAGCTCGCTGGCGTCGAACGCGCCGCTGTACAGCGGCTCGTCCAGCTGCTCGGCGTAGTCGGCGATGTGTTCGCCGCGCGTGCGCGACCAGTCGGCCAGCACGTCGTCGTTGTGCGGGATGTCGAGGCCCGCGTCGATCGCTCCTTCCTGTACCGCGAACGTCTTATTGCCGGGCGTCGCCGTGTTGAGCCCGATGTCGAGGACGGCCTCGTCGAGGCCGGCGTCGACTGCGCGAGCGCCCGCGAGGAACCCGGTGAGGTACGCGCTGGGGAGGTTGCCCGTGGGGGCGTCCCAGCCGTACTCGCCGAGCTCCTCGCTGGAGGCGGCCGCGTGGGTCTCGTCGCCGTCGGATCCGGGGGTCACCAGCTGCGCCCTGACGTGAGCGTTGCTCACCCGAGCGACCAGGCGAGGCTTGCCCGATTTCAGCAGGCGCAACCTCTGATGGTAATCCGTCCGGACCTCGCGGCGGCGCCGCATCGGCACCTTGTATCGTGGTCCTGTCGCCATTAGTCCGTCACCTCGTAACCGTACTCCGTCCGAATGTACGCCTCGAGACGCGCGACGTCCTCGAAGTCTCCCCCGCTCGCTTTGTTGTACAGCGTGCGGTACTCGGAGGCGTCGAGCACGTCTTCGTCGTCGCGAAGCTCCTTCAGGCGCGCCCGCTGTGCGCGGATGCGCGCCTTCCAGTCGTCTTTCGTGTCCTGTCGCGCGCCGGAGCGCCCCTTGCGGGAGCCGGCGCCCGACTGGTGGCCGTACGAGCGCTTGTCGGCGCGCTCGCGGGCCCGACCGCGCGAGTTCGTCTTCGCGTCCTTCGCGCGGATCGTCCCCTGATCGATGAGCTCGCGGACGTCTTCGCGGGTGATGGCGTCCTCGATCTCTTCCTGTGCGTCGGGGTCGAGCCAGACGCGGCCCTTGCCGACGTCCAGCTCGTCCGCTGCGAGTCGTTTCTGCGCCTTCAGATCACTCATCGTCGACCTCCACTTCGACGTAGGTCGGGTTCAGCACGCGAATTTCGCGCTCCTCCGCCTCGTCTTCGATCAGTTCGCGCTTGCGACCGCCGACCTTCGAGGCGATCCGCACCGCCTGCGTGTCGCCGTCGACGCCCTCAAGATCGTCCGTGTTGTGGACGCGGACTTCCTCGAAGCCGCTCGGGTGTAGGTCGCGCGACGCCGTCGGCGAACGGAAACCGGCCTCGACGACCGGCCCCTTCGACTTCATGCGACGGCGCTGCTTGGAGAGCCCGCCGCGCGGCTTGCGCCACGACGTCGGGATCCGCTTTTTCTTGTGGTAGTCCTGCCGGTTGAACTGCGGTTTCCCCTCGCGGTGCTTCTGTGCGAGCGCGCGAGCGGTCTCGTCGTCCAGTTCCGGCGTCTTGTCGGCGTGGCCGCGGGGGCGAAGCTCCGTCTCGACGGTCTCTTCGGCGTCGGCCTCGTCGGCCTCCTCCTCGTCCGTCTCGTCTTCGATCTCCGCGTCCGCCTCCTCGTCGACCTCCAGCCCGCCGACGTCGGCCTTGATACGCGCTGCGAGCGCGTTGCCGACGCCGTCGACCTCGGAGAGCTCCGACTGAGAGGCGGCCTTCACGTCTTCGACCGTCTCGTAGCCGGCCTCGCGAAGGGCGTCCGCCTTCGAGGGACCGACACCGCTGATGTCTTCCAGTTCGTCTGCCATTGGTTAGGCACCTCCGGTGGGCTTCTCGACGATGTACACGCCGTCCTGGAAGACGCGCGTGTCCTTGTCGGTCACCTTCGTCAGCTGTTCGATGTCGGCGGCGGTCTGCCCGACGGCCTCCTTGTCGGAGCCCGTCAGCGTGACCGTCTCGCCGTCGATCTGTACGTCCGTGTCTCCGCGGATCGGCGTGCGCCGCGGGGCGCTCTCTCCGAGGAAGTTCTCGATGACGACCTCGTCGCCCTCCACGTTCACCTGCATCGGGAAGTGGGCGTAGTACACTTCCATCGCGTACTCCCAGCCCTCGGTGACGCCGTGGATCATGTTGGCGACGTGGCTCTCGAAGGTGCCGACGGTGGCGTTGGTCTTCGCGTCCTCGTTCTCGGAGGCGATGACCACCGCGCCGTCCTCGACGGTCACGTCGACGTCGGGGTACCAGAGGCGTCGCGTGACGCTCCCGTTTGGCCCTTCGACGGTGAGTTCGAGGTGGTCGGTCTCGGCGGAGACGTCGTCCGGAATCTCGATTTCGACTCTGTTCATTGTTAGTAGACGTATGCGATCACTTGGCCGCCGATGCCCGCTTCGCGGGCCTCGTAGTGGCTCATAACGCCGTGGCTCGTCGTGACGATGAGCGTCCCGTAGTCACGGGCGGGGAGGTATCGCTTCTCCCACTTCTCGAACTCGTCCGCACCCGCGGAGTAGCGGGGCTTGACGGCGCCACACTCGTTGATCGCGCCTTTCAGTTCGACCTCGAACTTCCCGGCTTTGCCGTCGTCAACGTACTCGAAGCCGTCGACGTACCCGCGGTCGTAGAGGACCTCGAGGACGGAGCCGATGATGTTCGAAGCGGGCTCTACCGTGTACGACAGGTGGCCAACGCTCTCGGCGTTGTCCATGCCGGCGAGCGCGTTGGTGAATGGATCGTTTCCCGTCATGATCAGCTGTACTTCTCGAATCCCATGTCTCGGGCGACCTCGCGGAAGCACTGCCGGCAGAGGTTGATGTCGTACTTGCCGACGAGTCCCTGCTCGCGGTCGCACCGCCGGCACGTGTGCCGGGAGTCGGTGCGCTTCGCGGCGTGCTCGCCCGTGTCGTTGTTCGCTTCGCTCATTCGGTTACCTCGACGTCGAAGTTCGTTTCGAGGAACGCGGCCGCGTCCTCGGCTGTCATCCGGTGGCGGGCGGGGATGGTCCCCGTCGCCTTGTCGCGTTTCGAGACGCGGTAGCCGGGACGGACGATCGTCGTCGTCACGTCGAGGCCGTAGATCCCGATGTTGGGGTCGTACTCCTGGCTCGGGAAGTCGGTGTGGTCCTCGACTCCGAAGCTGAGGTTGCCCGTGTCGTCGAACTGGCTCCGCGAGACGTCGACGAGGTCGAGCGCGGTCTCGAGGAACGCGTGCGCGTCCTCGCCCCGCAGCGTCACCTTGACGCCGATCGGGTCGCCCTTGCGGATCCCGAACTCGGCGATGGTGCGCTTCGAGGTGGTCCGGACCGACTGCTGGCCCGTTATCTCCTCGATGATCTCCTCGGCGTCCGCGAGGGGCTCACCGCCCTGGCCGACGCCCATGTGGACGACGACCTTCTCGAGGGACGGCTCGCGCATCTCGTGGTCGGCGCTCTCGGCTTCACTCATCCGCATCACCCTCGTCGTCGGTGAAGTTCTCGTCGATGACGACGACGTACTCCTCGACCGTCTCGTAGCCGCCGTCCTCGCTGGCGACGGTCACGGTGTTGTCGCCGGAGCCGAGCGTCACGTCGATCTCCTCGATCTCGCCGATCTGGCCGGCGTGCTGGCCGGCGACGGCGGTCACGAGCTCGCCCTCCTCGTACTCGAAGTGGGCGACGATCTCTTTCGTCTCGTTGTCGACGACGATCGAGTCGTTCGTCTCGTAGTCCGCGTCGTCGTCGACGCGGACGTTCGTCCCGTCGTGGAGCGTCAGCTGCGTGACGCCGCCGGGGACGACGGTCTTGTTCGTGATCTTCCCGAGCCGGCTGCCCGCGGCGTCCTCGTCGACAGGGGTCAGCGCGAGCCGACCGCCCTCGTCGGGGAAGACGCGGAAGTACTCCCCGCGCTCGGGGAACGCCAGGATGTCGAACATCCCGATCGGACGCTGTTCGTCCGAGACGGCGTCCCCGTTGACGAGGATCGAGTCGTTGTTCAGCGCGTAGCGCGCCTCCTTCGTCGAGTCGACGTAGCCGAGCACGTCTCGTAGCAGGACGACGAGCGGAACGCCCGCCTCGCCGTGCGGGCCCGCGCCCGCCTTCACGGTGAACGTGTTCGTCTTGCGCTCGACCGGCCAGGAGTTCGGTACTGACAGTCGCTTCTGGTGTCGCGTCATTCGTTATCCTCCTGGAGCCGCGCCTCGCGGCGCTCGTCCTCGAGGTCCAGCTCGGTCACCCGGACGTTGCTCGCCGGAAGCGGGCGGGGAACCTCCTCCCCGTCCGCCTTCTCGACGGTGACGTCCTCGACCGTGATCCGCTCGGCGGACAGGTCGACGGAGACGACTTCCGCCTCCGTGCCGGCCGCGTCGCCGCGAAGCACCTCGACGGTGTCGCCGGCGTTGACGCGGACGTTCCGCTGTCCGTACTCCTCGCGGAGGTCGTCGGTGAGGGTGGCCCGGACCTGATTCTGCCGCTCGTGGAGCGGCGCGGTCTCCGACCGTTTTCGTTGTTTGCGTGGCTGTTTCGTCATAGTTAGACGATCATCGTCGCGGTCGAGGCGATGCTCCCGAATCGTTCGGCGACCTCGCGGGCGACGGGGCCTTTGATTTCCGTGCCCCGCGGCTCCTCGAGGTCGTCGATGATGACGGCCGCGTTGTCCTCGAACTTCACTCGCGTGCCGTCCGGACGGCGGATCGGCTTGCGCTGACGGACGACGACCGCCTCCAGCACCTGCCGCCGCATCTCCGGGGTCCCTTTCGTGACCGAGACGGTCACCTTGTCGCCGATCCCCGCCTTCGGGTGGCGGTTCTTCGTGCCGGAGTAGCCCGACACGGAGATCACCTTCAGCTCACGGGCGCCGGTGTTGTCGGCGCACGTGATCAGCGAGCCCTTCGAGAGCCCCTGCGTGACGTCGGCCTTGAGCGCCTCCATCACTGATCACCCGAGCGGTTCTCGACGACGACGTGGGACTTCGTCTTCGAGAGCGGTCGCGTCTCCGCGATCGTCACTTCGTCACCGACTTCGAGCGAGTCGAGCACGCCCGGCACGTGGGCCGGGATGCGCGAGCGACGCTTCATGTACCGATCGTATTTCGGTACGAACACGTCGTACTCTCGCTCGACGATGACGGTCTTTTCCATATCCGTCGACACGACCGTCCCCTCGCGGGTCTGGCCGCGGACGGAGAGCTGCCCGTAGAACGGGCACTTCTCGTAGTCGTAATCCTCCGGGTTGTCTGGCTCCGGAGGCGTGGGTACGTCGATTCCTATCGCCATTGTGTGGCACCTCGTTCGGTGCGTTCGGCGGGCCGATATCGCAACCGATCGCCATCCACCGTCGCGTAGACCGCGTCTTTGCACTCGCCTCGTCGGCTCGCCGGACCCGCGCCGTCACCGGTGACGACGCTTGCGGACCCGGACGGGCCAGACTGACGGGGGCGGACCCCCGTAGTATCCGACCCGAGTTGGGACGCGGACCCCGGCGACTGTCCGTCGCCGGCGGCTTCATCTGTGCGAGCGGTCGGCGTCTCAGCGACGCCGAACTCGAACGTCGCGCCCGACTTGGGCACGCGTTTGTCCCCCGACGCCGTTCGGACCACGATGGTGCCGAAGGTCTCGTCGAGCACGCGACCGGCGATGCCCACGTGGGCGTCGCTGTCGGCGTCGGCCACCCGAACCGGGAGGCCGACGAGCTCGTGCCGGACGAGCGTGTCGGGGGAGATCATCTTACGCTTCGTCCTCGTCGAAGTCGCCTTCTTCCGCCTGAATCGTCTTGATCCGGGCGATCGTCTTCTTCAGCTCGTTGACGCGGCCCGGGCTCTCCGGCATGCCGCCGGCCGCCCGCTGCGCCTTCGAGTTGAGCAGCTCGGTCTCGAGCTCCTCGAGTTCGACCTGCCGCTCCGCCGCGGTCATGTCGCGGATCTCGTCGGTGTAGAGGATCGCCATTATTCGTCCTCCTCCTCGTCCTCGTCGGCCGCCTCCATCTCCGCGACGAGGTCGGCCGCCTCGGACTCGATCTCTTCGTCGAGCTCGTCGAGCTCGTCGGCCTCGACGTCCTCGCCGACCGGCTCCTCGGCGGCGACGTCCGTCGCCTCGGTGGCCGTTTCCTGGGTCTCCTCGACGACCTCCTCGACGACCTCCTCGTCGATGACCTCGGCGGGGTCGTCGTCGGGGACGTCGACGTCGTCGTCGGCGCCCACGTCGGGGACTTCCTCGGGCTCCTCCTCGAGCAGCGACTCGACGCCCTCGTCGGCGTCGACGGCCGCCTGCTCGACCTCCGGAACCTCCGCGTCCTCGCGGACTTGGAAGTCGTCGGGCAGGGTCGCGCCCGGCGGGATGATCTTCACGTTGACGCCGATCGTCCCGAGCTTCATGACAGCGACACCCTGGCCGTGGTCGACGACCTCCTCGGCGGGCTCGCCGTTGTGCTTGATGTAGCCGCGGTTGAACTTCTCGACGCGCGAGCGGGCGCCGGTGACCTTCCCGGACAGGACGATCTCGGCGCCCAGCGCGCCCGCGTCCATGATGCGGTCGATCGTCGTGTGACCGGCCTTCCGGAAGTACCAGCCGCGTTCGAGAGCGTTCGCCAGACGGTCCGCGACGATCTGGGCGTTCAGGTCGGGCTCGTCGACCTCCTGAACGTCGATCTGCGGGTCGTCCATGTCGAAGCGGTCCTCGAGCTCGGTGGTGATCTTGCGGATGTTCTTCCCGCCCTTCCCGATCACCATCCCGGGTTTTTCGGCCTTCAGGACGATCTGCGTGCCCATTGGCGTCTGGGCGACGTCCATCCCGCCGTAGCCGGCGCGGCCGAGCTCGTCCGCGAAGAACTCGTTGATCTGGGAACGGCGCAGGCCGTCCTCGATGAATTGGTGTTCGTCAGCCATTAGTTGTCAACCTCCGGCTCCTCGATGATCAGTTCGACGTCCGCGAGCGTGGTGTTCCACTCCGTCGCGCCCGCGGCGCGGGGGTTCCGACCGGGTCGGTCGCCGACCTTGTGAGGGGCGACGTGTTTGATCACCATCGCCTCGCCGTCGAACCCCTGCTCGTCGGCGTTGTTCTTGACGTTCTCCAAGAGCTTGAGGAAGTCCTTGGCGGCCTTCTCGGGGTACCGTCCCGCGTCCCAGCCGTCGATGTCGGAGCGGTGGCCCGCGCCGGCGTTGTGCTGGCGCATCGGCACCGAGGTCTCCTCGTCGATGACCTCCTGGAGGAACTCCTCCGCGTCGGCGACCGTCTCGCCTTTGATCTCTCGGGAGATCTCCTTGCTGTCCTTCACGCTGATGGGCCGGTCGCGGAGCATCCCCTTGGCGGTGGTCTCCGGGTCGGCCTCGACGCTGTAGTTGATTCCCATGGGTTACTTGAGGGGCACGAACTTCGAGGACCGGGTCGCGCCGATGCCGGCCTGACCGTGTTCGACGGTGCTTCGCGTGAGGTGGAACTCACCGAGGTAATGCCCGATCATCTCGGGCTCGACCTGAACGCGCTCGAAGCTGTGGCCGTTGTACACGGCGAAGGTGACGCCGACGAACTCCGGCAGGATCGGCATGTCACGCAGGTGCGTCCGGATCGGGTCGTCCGCTGTCGTCTCCTTGTCGCGGCTCCGGACCGTCTCCAGCAGCTTCTGCTGTTCGGTGCCGAGTCCGCGAACGATGCTTCGCCGCTGGCGTGCGGGGAGCAGTTCCGCGACCTCGTCTACGTCCATCTCCTGCAGCTCGTCGAGCGAGTGACCGCGGTAGGCGAACTCCTTGCCCTCGCGGCCGGTTCGGTAATCTGAACTCATTTGTTGCCACCTCGTCCGGTGCGCTTGGATGCGATGTCACCGACCTTGCGTCCCGGCGGGGCGTCCCGCGAGACGGACTTCGGCTGGCCGGGGTGTTGGCGACCACCGCCACCGAAGGGGTGGTCGACGGCGTTCATCGCGACGCCGCGCACGCGCGGGTATTTGGTACCACGCGCTTTCATCTTGTGGTGCTTGTTGCCGGCCTTGACGAAGGGTTTCTCCGTCCGGCCGCCGCCCGCGACCACGCCGATCGTGGCGCGGCACTGGGGGTCGAGCCGCTTCACTTCGCCGCTGGGGAGCTGGACGACCGCGACGTCGCGGTCGTGGGTGAGGAGCGTCGCCGACACGCCGGAGGCGCGCGCGAACTTCCCGCCGTCCCCGCGGTTGCTCTCGACGTTACACACCGGGACGCCCTCGGGGATCTCCGCCAGCGGGAGCGTGTTGCCCGGCTTGATCTCCGCCGAGACGCCGACCTGGATCGTCTCGCCCACGCGCACGCCTTCGGGCGCGAGCACGAGCCGACGGTCGTCGTCCTCGAACTCGACTTCCGCGAGGGGAGCCGAGCGGGCGGGGTCGTGTTCGATCCCGACGATCTCGCCGGTGATCGTGTCCACGTCTTCGAGCTTCTTGTGCGACAGTTCCGCCTTGTAACGGTGGGAGGGGGCCCGGAACGTCGGGCCGCCGCGTCCGCGCCGTTGTCCTTGGATTCGTCGTCCCATCTCAGAACACCCCGATACGCGAGGCGATTTCGGTCGCGTCGTCGTCCTCAGACAGGGTGACGATCGCCTTCTTCTCGCCCTGCGGCGTCACCTGCGTGTTGACGTCGACGACGCCCACGTCGTACCGCTCGGCGACCTCGGAGCGGATCTCCGGTTTGGCCGCGTCCACGTCGACGAGGAACAGCAGCTTGTTGTTGAAGTCCATCTCGTTCATCGCCTGCTCGGTGACGATCGGATGCTCGATGATCGAGTTCATCGGTCGGCCACCTCGGCGACGGCGCTCTCGGTCCACAGCGTGAGTCGGCCCGGGTGCGCGCCGGGCGCGAGGTCCTCAGCGTTGACCTCGCGAGCGGTCGCGACGTCGACGCCCGCGAGGTTGCGGGCGGCGCGGGACGGCTCTTCGCTGGTGACGACGAGGACGGACTTGGGCTGGCGGTACTTGCGGCCGCGGGCCTTGCCCTGTCCGGCGCGGACAGAGCGGCCCTCCTCGGCGCGCTCGATGTCGGCGTCGGCGCCGACCGCTTCGAGCACGCCCAGGGCGTCCTGCGTTTTCTCGAGGTCCTCGAACTCGTCGCTCACGACGAGCGGGAGGTCGAGGTCCTCGTCGAACGCGTGACCGCGCTCGGCGACGAGCTCGGCGTCGGTCGTGGCCGCGATGGCCGACTGGATCGCGAGCTGTCGCTCCTTGTCGTTCAGTTTCTTCGTCTGGTCCTTCTCGGCCTTCGGCGGGTGCGCGGCGCGGCCCGACACGGCGTGCGGGACGCGACGGGCGACGTTCTCGGAACGTGGCACGTGCGCGAGCCCGCGGCCGGAGCCGAACGACTCGGCGGGCGTCCGCAGCCCGGCGAACTCGTCGGCCCCGTAGGCCTGCTTCCGGTTGGCCTGAGCGGCGTCGACCGCGCGACCGATGAGGTCCGGTCGGAACGCGGTCTCGAAGACGGCCGGCAGCTCGACGCTGCCCGCCTCCTCGCCGTCCAGGTCGTGTACTGTTGCGTTCATTGGTTATCCCTGGTTGGATTCGGTGGAAACGTACCGGACCTCGGGGTCGAGGCGCGGCTGGTCGTTCGGCCGGATGGCCGGGCGGAACCGCAGCAGGCGCTGATCCGGACCGGGCAGCGAGCCCTTGATGAGCGCGTACTCACCGTCGACCTCGCCGTAGTTGACAAAGCCGCCGTCGACGGAGGCGTCGTCGCCCTCGCCGAAGTCGATGAGGCGCTTGTTGAGCTCGGTGCGCTGGTGGTAGCCGGTCTGCCCCTGCTGGGGGACGGTAGAGCGGACACGAGAGGGGTTCCACGGACCGAGGTTGCCGATCCGACGCCGCCATCCCTGGCGGGCGTGTTTGCCCTTCCGCTTTTGAACGCCCCAGCGTTTGACGGGACCCTGCGTCCCCTTCCCCTTCGTGATGCCGGAGACGTCGGTGTACTGGCCCGCGCGGAAGACGTCGCCGAACTCGTGGGCGCCGCCCTCCGAGACGAGGTCCAACGCGAAGTCGACGCGCTCCTCGAGGGAGCCGCCGCCAACGCGCGTCTCCATGACGTCCGGCTTCTTCTTCGGGACGTTGGAGAGGTCCGAGGGGGCCGTGTGCGTGATGACGCGCACGTCGTCGACGACGTCGTCGTCGAGCAGCGCGCGCAGCTCCTCGGCGTCCTCCTCGAATGTTTCCTCGGCCGGGAGGTCGAGCGCGCGGTCGAGCTCCTCGTGGAACTCGGTCGCCCAGACCTCTTCGACCGGTTTCTGTCCGTACGGCGTGTTCTCGTAGGCGCGCACGGCGACGGCGTACATCTGCGGCGTCTCGACGACGGTGACGGGGACGGCCTCCTCCATCCCTTCACGCGGCGAGTTCGCCTCGTCGTTGACCATCATGACGTGGGTCATCCCGGCCTTGTAGCCGGCGAATCCCTGTAGCGCAGGGGCCCCATCGTCTTCTGGCCACGAACGGATGCGCGGCACCTCGCTGTCTGCGCGGGTGCGCGGGCCGTAGCCCAGCGAGCCTTTTCGTGGTCGGCTTGGTTGTGGCATGTGTTTACTCCGTGAGTGTGAGCGAGCCGAGGGTCGCGAACAGAGCCTCCTCCGTCCGGACGACCTCGCTCGCCTGTGCCGGGATCGTGTTCAGCCAGAGGTCGAACCCCGGATCGGGTTCGACCGGACGGCCGTCGGCGACGGCCGACCGAATGCGGTCGGGCGAAAGCCCGAGCATCTCCGGAAGCCCCCGCTCGGGCGCCCCGAAGGCGACGGTGTAACCGCCGGCCTCGCGGGCGTCCGAGACGAGGTCGCCGAGCCGCGAGACGGAGAGTTCCGCTCCGTGTCGCGACGTCGCGACGGCCAGTCCGTCGCCGGCGAGCGCTTCCGACAGGTCCGCGGCCGCGACCTGGAAACCGACCTCCGGCTTCCCGGTGATGCGGGCGCGGACCGGTTCTCTCGAAGAGACCCTGATGGTGACGCGCTCCCCCTGCTCGACCTCCATTCCGGAGGGGACGAGCAGGGAGATCGGGTGTTCCCGCAGCGGGGAATTGACCCGGACGCGGCCTTCAGGTCCGACCTCGGTCACGAGTCCCTGTGTTTTCGACTCTTCCCCGCTAGGGGTCGAGCCGGTCCGCCACGGCACGCGGAGCGGGGGGAGCACACCGACGTACCGGAGTTCGTCGCGCTGCCCCCAGAGGTCCTTTCGGAGCTCCGGCGGCGTCGCGGCGTACCCCAGCACGGTGCGGACGTACTCCCCGCCCCGTCGCCCGTCGCCTTCCCGGTCGGGGAAGACCACGAGCCGATCCGCCCGGAACACCGCCGCCGCACGGGCGACGTAGCCGAGTTTGCGAGTCGCCTCGCGGTCGTCCTCGGCTTCCCGGACGAGCGAAGACGGAACACATATCGTGAGTCCGTCTTCGGTACGCATCGTGGCGAGACTGTAACCCTCGATTCCGGACGGCACGGTAAAAGGATAGCGGTCCCGATCTCCGGCTGTGCCGCGTTCACACGGGGTCTGCGCGGGGAATTCGGGCCACAGATCGAGAGAGCCGTTCACACGGGAGAGGGCCGAAGCGGGGAATCCGGGCCGACGGCTACGTCGGCCCGTCGACGACGTCGACGACGTCGCCGTGCTCGTCGACGCGGAGGGAGAGCGTGTCGCCGTCGGCGGAGAACGTCAGTTCGACTCGGAGCGGGTTCATCGACAGGATCCGCTCGTCGTACTCGTTGAGGACCCGGTCGTGTCGGAGGACGGACCGCGGCGAGAACGGGTCGAGCCCGTGGTCGAGCATGAACGCCAGCAGTTCGGGCGCGGACAGCAGTCCGAGCGCGGCGGCTCCCCCCACGCGGTAGGGGCAGTTCGGGCAGTCGGCCCGCAGCAACACCGCGAACCGCGACCGGCAGTCCGAGCAGACGCCCTCGTCGTCGTGGTCGCGACAGCCGTCTAACTCGGTCCGGACGGCCGCCGCGCAGCGGGGACAGACCCCGCAGCCGACCGCGATCAGTTCGACGTTCGTCCACGCGTGGGCCGCGCGGAGCACCTCTCTCGGGGTCCGGTCGCGGAGCCCCGCCGGCGGGAACGGCAGCCGACCGAGGTAGCCCGATTCTACCGCTCCGGGGCCGCCGACTCGCCCGTGCGAGCGGTCCCACCGACTCTCGCAGGTCGGGCAGAACACCTCGACGCTGCCGTCGAGCCACTGGATCTCCAGGGGGTTCTCACAGGTCGGGCAACGGTCGTCGACCGTCGTCCGCTCGATCTCGGGCTCCTCGGTCACCGCGCCGGACCGGATCGCTTCGACGACGCGCCGGCCGGGGTAGTCCAGCGCGTACCCGTCCGGGGTCTTCCGGACGAAGTGGCCGCGGAGCTCGTCGAGGTGGTAATTGAACCGGGCCGTGTCGTCGACGGGGAGCCGGTCGTACAGCTCCGAGAAGGCTAAAGGAGCCTCGGCGTCGCCGAGGACGCGCAGGATTCGCACCCGATGCTCGTCGCTGAGCGCGGCGAACGCGTCGTCGGGCGAGAGGCGGCCGTCGGTGTCCTCGTCGCTCATTGCGTCGGTCGGTGGAGTCGCGTCGAGGGACAGTTCGCCGGCGACATCGGATCAGCCGTCGAGACAGACGTTCGTTCCCGGCACGCACACCGGACCCGGCCGCCGACCGACCGTCCAGTCCCGGAGCCGCCGGGCGAACGGCCGAACGCCGCAGCGCGCCGCGAGGACTCCCGCGGCGAATCCGGCGCTCGGAGCCGGGTACGAGGCGGCGATCGGGAGCACCGCGAAGAGGCCGAACAGGAGTGCCGTCCCGCGCGCCGTTGGCGGCGGGCCGAACGGGGGAGTCGATGCGTCGGGTCGCGTCGGCGGTTCGTCGGAACGCATACGTCGATCGAAGGCACTCCGCGGGAATAAGTGTAATCTGAACGACTTTTTTGTAAGTAGCGCGAGATGAATTCGTTCGAGCGGACGGCGCGAGCGCGATCTCACTCGGGAACGATCCGCGCGATCGGCGCGTCGGCGTCGTCGACGGCAGCGTAGAGGTGTCCCGTATCCGGTTCGACCGCGACCGCGCGCATGCGCCACCCCCGGTCGGCGAGCAGCGGGTCGCGCTCGGTCACGGTCGCGTCGAGGCCGTCGCCGTCGACCGTGAACCGCCCGAGGTACTGCGCCGCGAGCGTGCCCGCGAACAGGTCCCCTTCCCACTCGGGGAACGCGTCGCCGTCGTAGAAGACCGCCCCGCTCGGCGGGAAGCCGCCGGAGCCGCACGGCCAGTAGTGGACCGGCGCGATCACGCCGTCGCGCTCGCCGTGAGCCGGCGCGAAGGGGTCGTCGGTCCCGTAGCGGCACGCCTCGCTGGCGACCGGCCACCCGTAGTCGCCGCCGCGCTCGACGACGTTGATCTCGTCGCCGTCCTCCTCGCCGTGCTCGCACTGCCAGATCCGGCCCGTCTCGGGTCGCACCGCCATCGCCTGCGGGTTCCGGTGCCCGTAGCTGTACAGCGCGTCCGCGGCCTCCGGGTCGTCGGCGAACGGGTTCTCCGGGTGGGGGTCGCCGTCGGGCGTCAGCCGCAGCGTCGCGCCCAGCTCGTTCGACCGGTCCTGCGAGACGTGGTCAGGTCCGAAGTTCTCGTCGCGCCGGTCGCCGACCGTGACGTACAGCGACCCCTCGGGGCCGAACGTCGCGCGGGATCCGAAGTGATTCGAGCCGCCGCGGAACGGCTCGGCGACGCGGATCGGCTCGAAGTCGTCAAGCACCGGCCCGTCGTCCGCGGCGAGCGAGAGTCGGCCGGCCCCGACGTGGGTCGTCGCCTCGCCCGCGCCGTTCGTCGCCGAGTAGGTGAGATAGACGCGCGCGTCGTCCGGGTAGTCCGGGTGGACCGCGACATCGAGCAGGCCGCCCTGCCCCTCTGCGAACACTTCGGGCGCGCCTGCGACCGCCTCGACGGTCCCGTCCGCGGGGTCGACGAGCGGGAGGCCCCCCGTCCGCTCGGTGACCAGCAGGCGCCCGTCGTCGGGTAGGAAGGCAAGCCCCCACGGATTCTCGAATCCCTCGGCGACGGTCTCGACGTCGTGGTCCACGTCCGCGCCGTCGTCCGGTGGGCCGTCGTCCCCGTCGGAGCCGTCAGTCCCGTCGCCGCTCTCGCCACCGAGGCAGCCGGAGAGCGCTGGGAGGGCGGCAGTTGCGGCGAGGCCGCCAGCCGCGCGGAGGGCGGTGCGTCTGTCGATTCGGTCGGGGCCGTCAGTCATGATTGACAGGTGGGGACGCGGCACCGATGACCCTTCCGCCGACCGTCGTTCGGAACCCTTATATCTCCGACCCGGGCTATGATCGGATGCGAAGCACGCACCGGTAGTGTAGTGGTATCACGCAACCTTGCCATGGTTGCAACCCGAGTTCAAATCTCGGCCGGTGCATCTTCTCGCTGCGCTCGAAGATCCACCGGCCTGACTCCCGCTCGCTGCGTCGCCGGCGCTTCGCGCCGGCTGCCAGAGGGACCACAGGTCCCTCGCTGCTCGCGGGAGTCTCAGCCGGTGCCGTTCCTAACGTCGTGAGTCGACCCGGAGGGTGGTTCGTGTCAGTCGCAGTCACCGCGGAAACACGGGTTCGCTCGCGGACCGCACAGTACCTCACGCCTCCCCAGCCTCGTCGCTCGCTGCTCGCGGTTACACCGCTCGCGATCTCCCTCCCGCGTGCGACTCACGCCCTCCGGGCGTTCGTCGGCACGCGCCGTCGCACGGAGTTCCCCGACCGGTAGTTTGAATCAGCGATCCGGCGAACCCGATCGCGTGACCGTACCAACGAAGACGCTCCCGAGCGGCGCGGAGCTGCCGGCGCTCGGACTGGGCACGTATGACCTCGACGACGGCGAGACGGCCGACAGCGTCCGCGCGGCGCTCGACGCCGGTTACGGGCATATCGACACCGCGGAAGGGTATCACAACGAGGCGGTAATCGGCGAGGCTCTCGCCGCGAGCGACGTCGACCGCGACGACGTGTTCCTCACCTCGAAGGTGCTCGCGAAGAACCTCAACTACGAGTCCGTGATCGAGTCGTGCGAGGCGTCGCTCGACCGGCTCGGCACCGACTACCTCGATCTGTACCTGATCCACTGGCCCAATCCCGCCATCTCCCTGCGCGAGACGCTTCAGGCGATGGCGGAGCTGCGCGACCGCGGGCTCGTCCGCGACATCGGCGTCTCGAACTTCAGCGCGTACCAGCTGAGTTGTGCGCACCACATCTCCGACGTGCCGATCGCGGTCAACCAGATCGAGTTCCACCCGTGGTTCCAGCGCCCGGACCTCGTTGACTACTGCCATGAGACCGACACCGTGATCGAGGCCGCGGCCCCCTTGGCGCGGACGGACGTGTTCGACGACGAAATCGTCGCCGAACTCGCCGAGAAGTACGACAGGCATCCGGCGCAGGTCGTCGTCCGGTGGGCGATCGACAGCGGCGTCGTCCCCCTGCCGCGCTCGTCGACCCCGGACCACGTCCGGGCCAACGCCGACCTCGACTGGGAGCTCGATGAGGCCGACCGGCGGCGGCTCGACGAGCGCGACCGCGACGCGCCGGTGTACGACACGCCGGCCCGCGACTGGACGAGCGACGTGTGGGGGATCGAGCAGTAGGTCGGCGGCCGCGGGCCCCGCCTCTCAGGACGCGACTCAGTCGCCGAGTTCGACCGGTCGGCCGGTCTCGGCCGACTCGTAGACGCCATCGAGCGCGCGCATGTCGGTGAGGGCGTGCTCACCGTCCGCGTGGAACGGCTCGCCCGCGAGTAGCTGGTGACCGAAGTACGCGAACTCTTCTTCGATCTGGTGGACCTGCTCGAAGTCGACGTCGACCCGCGTGCCGTCGCGGACGACGGCGAATCCGCGGTCCTCCCGCTCGTAGAACGCCGGGTCGAGGATCAGTCTGGCGTCGGTCCCGGTGACCTCCAGCCGGCTCGCGTGCTGGGCGTTCTGGCTCACCGTACAGAACGCGTCGACGTCGCCCGGGAACTCGAGCCGGAACGAGGCGTGCTCGTCGACGTCGGCGAACGCCTCGTGTTCCGACCGAGTCCGACCGGAGACGCGGACCGGGTCTTCGCGGAGGGCGAACCGCGTCGTGTTGAGCGGGTAGACGCCCAGATCCATCACCGCGCAGCCGCCGGACAGTTCCGGGTCGAGCCGCCACTGATCCGTGTCGCTTCCGAGCTCGCCGAGCATCGTCTGCGACATCGTCGCGTGGACGTGGATCACATCGCCGGCGACGCCCGCGTCGAGGAGGTCGCGGAGCCGCCGGACCGCGGGGTCGGTCTGCATCCGGTAGCCGACCATCAGGGGGACGCCGGCGTCGTGACAGGCCGCCACCAGCTCGCGGGCGCGCTCGGGCGTCACCTCCAGCGGCTTCTCACAGAGGACCGCCTTCCCCTGCGCCGCCGCGGCCTCGACGTACTCCAGGTGGGTCGCGTTCGGCGTCGCGACGTAGACGGCGTCGTACTCGTCCGCGGCGGCCCCCGATCGCAGTTCCTCGGGCGTGACCCCCGTCAGGTCGCGCTCGGCGGCGACCGCCTCAACCGCCCCGGCGTCGACGTCGGTGACGACGGTCGCCTCGGTGTACGCCGAGCGCGCGATGCCGGGTAGCGCCCACTCCCGGGCGAACCAGCCGAGGCCGACGACCGCGACCCTGACCGGGTCGGCGACGGCGTCCGGATCGAGCGTCTCCCAGTCGCGGCGCGTGAACTCGTCCAGGTACTCGGCGAAGGCGGCGTCCATGTCGCCCCCTCCGCGCGGGGGCGTCAAATAACCACGGCGACCCGCGGCGCGGCCGGGCGAGTCGCGGACCGCGACGCCGTCGGGGTCGGTCGCGCCGCGCTCACCACGGGCCGTCGTAGTCCACCCGCGGCCGGTCGACGTCGAGGCCAAGCTCGCGCAGCGTCTCGGCCGCACGCTGGACCGGCGCGGGGTCAGCGCGGTCGAGCGGGTCGTCGGTCGCCGCGGCGAACCGCACCGTCCAGTCCCCGTCAATCACGACCGCCGCCCGCCGCGGGATAGCGGAGTGCCCCTCCCACGAGTCGGCGAGCAGGTCGTACGAGTCGGCGACGCCGCCGTGGTAGTCGGCGACGACCGGGAACGGGAGGGCGAACCGGTCGGCGTACGCGAACGCCGCGTACAGCGAGTCGCCGGTGAGCGCGACGACGGCGAGGTCGTCCCGGCCGTGCCAGCCGGCGTCGCGGACCGCGGCGAGCGCCGCGGTACAGGGCGGGACGAACGTCGCGGGCGCGAGACAGAAGGCGACGGCCTCGTGCGCCTCAACGAGGCGGAACAGCGCCAGCTCGGCGGCGGTTCGCTCCGCGTCGCCGTCCGGAGCGGCGTCGACCGCGGACGCGGCGAAGTCGGGAGCGGTGTCGCCGACAGTGACCATGCGTCCACGAGGCGGGTGACCGACAAATAGCCACTCCCGGTGGGGCTAGCGCCCTTAGACGGGGTTCGGGGGTGGTGTGACGGGTGTGAGCAGCCGGCTCGGGAGGTGTTTTACCCGTGGGCCGCGGAGGGCAGTCGTGATCGGAGCCCACGCCGAGACGGCGCTCGCCCTCGTCGGCACCTACGGCGCCGTCGCGGTCTTCGTCGTCTTCGCGCTGGAGGGCGCGCTGGTGGGGAAGCTGCTGCCGGCGCGGACGCTGTTCGTCGCGGCGGTCGTCGCCGCGGGCGTCGACGCGATGGCGGTCGTTCCGGTGTTCGTCGCGGCGGTGGCCGGGGCGACGACCGGTCAGTCGCTGCTCTTCGTCGCCGTCCGCCGGTTCGACGTGGACCGACGGCGTCCAGGGTCGTGCCGGTCGACGCGGGCCGACTCGACGGCGCGACGCGCTGGCTCGACCGGTGGGGGCTCCCGGCGGTCGCCGCCTCGAACGCCGTCCCCGGGACGCGCGGGTGGCTCGCGGTGCCCAGCGCGAGCGCGTCGTCGGTGTCCGCGCCGCGGTTCGCCGCCGCGTCGCTGCTCGGGTCGGCCGCCTACGCCGGCGCGCTCCTGGGGCTCGGGCTGGCCGTCGCGCTCGGCGTCGAGAGCGCCGTCGGGCTGTTCGGCGGCGACCTCGTCGCGGCGCTGTAAGCCGGAACCGACGGGTTTCGCCCGGTCAGAGGATCGTCCCGTGCTTCTTGTCCGGCAGATCCTTCTGAACGTCCTCGTAGAAGTCGAACCGCGCGGCGAGTTCGGCGCGCAGGTCGGAGGGCGGGACGATCTCGTCGATGACGACCTCGCTGGCCATCCGGTGGACGTCGATCCCCTCGCGGTACTCCTCGCGCAGCCGCTCCTCCTCGGCCGCGCGCTCCTCGGGGTCGTCGATCTCGGCGAGCTTCCGGGCGTACACCGCGTTGATCGCAGCCTCGGGGCCCATGATCCCGATCTCGCCGGAGGGGAGCCCGATGACGCTCTCGGGGTCGTACGCCGGGCCGCCCATCGCGTAGATGCCCGCGCCGTACGCCTTCCGGACGACGACGGTCTGTTTCGGCACCGTCGCGGAGGAGGTGGCGTAGATCATCTTCTTGCCCTTCTCTAGGATGGCGTCCTTCTCCACCTGCGAGCCGGCCATGAAGCCGGGCGTGTCACAGAGGTACAACAGGGGGATCTCGTAGGCGTCGCAGGTCCAGATGAACTCCGCGGCCTTCTCTGCGGCGTCCGGGAAGATCGCGCCCGACCGCTCCGTCGGCTGGTTGGCGACGACGCCGACCGGCCGCCCGTCGATCCGGCAGAACGCCGTGACGATCTCCGGACCGTACCCCTCCTTCAGCTCGAACACCGACTCGGCGTCGGCGATCCGGTCGATCAGGTCGTGGGCGTCGTACGGGCGGTTCGGAGACTCGGGGATCAGCTCGTCGATCCCGTCGGGCGAGAACTTCGGCGGCTTCGTCTCGCGTTTCGGGGGCTTCTCGCCGGCGCGGTCGGGGAGGTAGCCGATCAGCTCCGCCACCAGCTCGCGGGCGTGCTCCTCGTCGCGCGCGACGAGGTCCGCGGAGCCGGACTCCTCGGCGTGGACGCGGGGGCCGCCGAGATCGTCCAGATCGATCTCCTCGCCGGTGACCATCTCGACCATCCGCGGGGAGGCGATCGCCATCGCGGACATCCCCTCCACCATCACGGTGAAGTCCGCGAACACCGGCGTGTAGGCGGCCCCGGCGATACAGGGCCCGTAGAGGACGCAGATCTGCGGCACCGCGCCGGAGAGCATCGAGTGGTTGTAGTAGTACTTCCCGATCCCCTCGCGGTTGGCGAAGAAGCCGGTCTGCTGGTCGATCCGCCCGCCGGAGGAGTCCATCAGGTAGAGTACCGGGTTCCCCGTCTTCAGCGCGCGCTGTTGCATCCGGAGGAACTTCTCGACGCCCTTCGACGCCATCGACCCCGCCTTCACGGTGAAGTCGTTGGCCATGAAGTGGACGTCGCGCCCCTCGAACTCGGCCGCGCCCGTCAGCAGGCCGTCGCCCGGGAGGCGGTCGCCGCCGCGCTCGTTCTCCTCGCCATCGTCGCCGGCGGGCGCGTCGGGGTGCCAGTCGTCGAAGCCGGCGAACTTCCCGTCCTCGAACTTCACCCCCGTGGGGTCGTCGTCGGTCGCGCTCGCGTCGCCCGTCCCCCGGGTCCCGTCCTCGCCGCCGAACCAGAGGTCGAGGCGGTCGCGGACGAACAGCTTCCCCTGCTCCGAGAGCCGGTCACGGTACTTCTCCGGGCCGCCCTCGCGGATGTCGGCTATCTCGGCGCGCAGGTCGCGCTCGCGGTCCGTGGGCCCGAGGTCGTCGTCGAGCGGGTAGCTCGGCTCCGACGGCTCTGCGCTGGCGGCCAGCGTCTCCGCGTCCCCGACGTGGACGTCGACGTCGACGCCGAGGTGCTCGGCGAGCGACTTCGCGATCGCTTCGGCCTCTTCGGGCGTCGCCGCCGCGCCGACGTGGACTTTCATGGACGCAAGACTTGCGGTAGATCCTAAACAGTTTTCCATGTGGGATCGGCGGGCCCACGTCGGCCGGCGGCCCGGGGCGGCGCGCCGCTCGTCCGGAGCGGTACCGCGCCGCTACTCCGCGTCGACGGCGGCTTCCAACCGCTCGATCAGCGTCTCGTTGCCGACGTACACCGGCGTGCGCTGGTGGACCGCCTCGGGCTCCACGTCGAGGATCGATCCGGAGCCGTCCGAGGACGCGCCACCCGCGCGCTCAACGATGTAGGCGATGGGGTTCGCCTCGAACTGGAGGCGGAGCTTCCCCTCCGGCGCGCTCCGGAGGGCGGGGTAGGCGAACACACCGCCGTAGGTGAGCACCTGGTTCACGTCGCCGACCATCGCGCCGCCGTACCGGAGCTTCAGGTCGTCCTCGATCGCCCGGGCGTACGCACGGAAGTCCGCGGGCCAGTCGGGGACCCGGCCCCCGAACCCGTAGACGGTCGGCGACGCCGGGAGCGTCAGGGCCGCCTCGACGACGGACCTGTCGACGCCGTCGCCGTCGGCGGTGACCACCTCCTCGCGGACGCCCGCCTCGTCGGCCACGACCATCGTGGTGATCGGGCCGTAGAGGACGTAGCCGGCGGCGACGAGGTCGCGGCCGCTCGCGGGCAGCGGCGCGTCGTACACGCCGACGACGGTGCCCATCGCGTTGTTCGACCGGAGGTTCGAGGAGCCGTCGAGGGGGTCGATCGCGACGGCGAGCGCCTCGTCTTCGCCGCTCCCGACCGCGCCGCCCGCGTCGACCGCCGCCTCGCGCTCCTCGCTGACGAACGAGCCGACGCCGTCGACCGCGGTTATCGCGTCGCCGAGCAGCTCGTCGGCGTACAGGTCGCCCGCCAGCACCGACTCACCGGACTCGTTCTCCGTGCCGCTCTCGACGCGGCGGCCGGGGAGCGCGGCGCGGATCTCGGGGGCCGTCGCCGCGACCGCGTCGAACACCGCGTCGACGGTCGAGTCGGGGGACGCCATCAGTCGTCGCTCTCGGCGATGGCGAGCGCCTCGGCCGGATCGACTTCCTGGAAGATCACGGCCTCCAGGGCGTCGAGGATGCGCTCCGGTTCGTCGCGCTGGAAGACGTTCCGGCCGACGGCGATGCCGGTGGCCCCCGCGTCGATGGCGTTCGAGACGTTCCGGAGGAACGCCTTGTCGTCGCGCATCGTCCCGCCGGACATGACGACGTCGGCGGGGCCGGCCATCTCGACGGCGTGGCCCATCGCCTCGGCGGAGCCGGGGTACTTCACCTTCACCACGTCGGCCCCGAGCTCCAACCCGAGCCGCGCGCCGTACGAGATGACGTCCGGGCTCGCGTCATTGCGGAGCCCCTGCCCCCGCGGGTACGACCACATGACGACGCCCATGTCGTGTTCGCGGGCGCCCTCCTGCGCCCGCCGGAACTCCTCGGCCATTTCGACCTCGTGGTTCGAGCCCCCGTAGACGGTGAACCCGATCGCGTCGGCACCCAGTTCCGCCGCGTACTCGGCGGTACAGTTGACCGCGCTGTCGGGCTCGCCGCGCCAGAGGTTCGAGGTCCCGTTGAGCTTCAACAGGAGGTTCACGTCGTCCTCGTAGTCGGGGTAGTACGCCTCGGCGAGCCCCTTCTGGACGGCCAGCGAGGTGACCGCCTCGTGGGTGGCGAGCTCGAAGATCCGTTCCGGGTCCGCCGTGTCCGGGTTCGGCTCGAAGTCGACCGGCCCGTGTTCGATTCCGTGGTCGTAGGCCAATATCAGGGATTTCCCGTCGCGTGAGATGTCGGCGGCGGCGTGAGGAAGCATCAGTTCGTACTCCAGTTACATCGATAAAAAACGCTATGGTCGTTTCGGCGAACGTAAAGAAATGGATTCCGGTGTCTCGGGGCGTTTCGACGGTTTCTGTGACGTATTCAGGGTAGATCGTACTTACTACTTAGATAGTTAATTGTCAGTCAGCCGTAACGGTCCCCGCTCGCCCCCGTCGCCGTTGGCCTCAGAGTCGCAATACTTACCACCCGCGGCGCGGCAGCGGTCCCCATGCGAGCACTATCCGAAATCGACGTCGTCGGCGTCGGCGGCGCCGGGACGATGGGGAATGGGATCGCACAGGTCGCCGCGACGGCGGGTTACGACGTGGTGATGCGCGACGTGGAGGCGGAGTACGTCGAGCGGGGCCTCGACAGCATTGACGACAGCCTCGACCGGTTGGCGGGGAAGGGGGCGCTCGGCGAGGACCCCGACGCGGTCCGGGACCGGATCACAGGGACGACCGCCCTCGACGACCTCGCGGACGCCGACCTCGTCGTCGAGGCCGTGATTGAGGACCTCGACGTGAAACGCGACGTGTTCGCCGACCTGGACCGCGTCACCGACGACGACGTCGTCCTCGCGACGAACACCTCCACGCTGTCTATCACGACCATCGCGAGCGCGACCGAGCGCGCGAGCGACGTGGTCGGCCTCCACTTCATGAACCCCGTGCCGATCATGGACGGCGTCGAGGTCGTGGTGGGCGAGCGCACCGACCCGGCGGTCGTCGGCTTCGCGCACGCCTTCGCCGAGGACCTCGGCAAGGAGACGTGGCAGGCCGACGACAAGCCCGGCTTCGTCACCAACCGTATCCTGATGCCGTGGATCAACGAGGGGATCCGCGCGTACGACGAGGGCGTCGCGGACAAGGCCGACATCGACCGTGGAATGAAGCTCGGTACGAACGTCCCGATGGGGCCGCTCGAGCTCGCCGACCACATCGGCCTCGACGTGGCGCTCGGCGCGAGCGAGACGCTCCACGACGAGCTCGGCGACCGCTACAAGCCGGCGTACCTCCTCAAGCGCAAGGTGGAGGCGGGCGACCTCGGCAAGAAGACCGGTCGCGGCTTCTACGAGTACGAGTAACGACCGAGGACGCCGGCGGTCAGGCCCCCTCCGCCTTGCCGTCGCGGTCGTCGTCGGCCGTCCACCGGCGCGCGCCGGGCAGGAGCCCGACCAGCTTCGTCACGTAGCCGAACCGGAACAGCCCCAGTTGCGAGAGCGCCCCGAGGACGAACACCGCGAGGAACGCCGGCGCGGTGAGGTCGAAGAGCAGGGGTTGAACCGTCGTCTCGGCGGCGGCCGTCTCGAAGCTCGCCGGCGTGAGCGACCGCGAAGCGAACGCCGCGCCGATGAGCGCAGTCGAGACGACGAGGGTCGTCCGCGTGAGGACGAATCCGAACAGCGCGCCGACCGCGACGCCGGCGAGCGTCGCGCCGACAAGCAGGACCATTCCCTCGATCCCCGCCGCGTCCGCCGCGTACAGCGGCCCCACCGCGAACCGCCCGGCGAACCCGCCGACGACGCCGCCGATCCCCAGCACCGCGAAGGAGAGCCCGGCGTACGCCAGGAAGCCCCCGAGGAGACCGCCGACAGCGACCGCCCCGGCAGTGAGGGCGGTCCCGTCGACCGCGACGAGGCCGACGACGTTCGGGGCGAACAGGTAGCCGGCGCCGGCCCCGACGAGCAGCCCCGTCAGCGTCACCGCGTAGACCGAGACCGCCGCGCCGACGAACGCGAGCGCGAGCCCCGCGAAGATCAGGCCGCCGTTGAGTGGGGTGAGCATGTCCGTATCGTGGCGCGCGCTGGCACTTAAATTGTCGCGCCCGAGGCGACGCGAAAGCCACGGCTCACCGCGCCCGGCTCGCCGCCTGTCGGTCGAGGTAGCGCGTGTACCCTCCGACGGCGAGGCCGAAGCCGACGACGAGCAGGACGAACCCGAGCAGCCGGCTCGTCCCGACGGTCATCAGGGCGAGGACGACGCCGAACAGCAGCGCGAACACGCCGGCGACGACGACGCCGACGTCGAGCAGCGGCGACGGCTGGATGGCACGGCAGTGCGGGCAGATCCGCGCGTCGCCCGGGATCGGCTCGCGGCACTCGACGCAGTGGACGCGGTCGCTCGGCACGCGCTCCTGTTCGGCCGCGGCGGGTATGGCTCTGTTGACCGGCGAGGCCCGACCGGAACCGACCGCGGAGCCGCCGTCACCGCCGGGCGAGTTCGCCCGGTTCGCGGAGGTCGAAGGCGACGCTCTCGGTCCCGTCCCCGGAGGGGATGAAGTGCACGTGACCGCCGTCGGTGAGTCGGGAATCGTCCTCGTACGCGCGATAACGGACCAGATACCGCCTGGCCTCGACGACCGCCTCGCGCGTGGCCTCACCGTCGGGGGCGACGTCGAGCGTCGAGCTGTACGCTCTCGCCGCCCCCTCCGCGGCGCCGTCGCCGAAGAATTCGAACTCGACGGCGAAGGAGTCGTCCGTCTGGTTGAACACGGTCAGGTCGACGCGGTCGTCGCGCGATCGGAGTCGCGAACACCCGGCAAGGGCAGTTGTGGTTCCGACACCGAGCGTTCCGAGGAGGGCTCGTCGGGAGGGCACGGTCGCAATGCGACGGTGCGCGGCATAAGCGTTCCTCGAACGCCGTTCGCGTACCGTCGCCGCGCTTTCAGGCCGCCGCTCCGTCGATCCGCCTCCATCGCGCGCTCCGTCAGTCCGCGCCCGCCGCCGCGGCCGGCTCGTCGCCCACGTCCAGCGTCTCCTCGACCTGCGTGAACACCGCGACCAGCGCGATCGCGGCGGCCGCGGCCCCGACCGCGAAGGGGACGACGAATCCGAAGCCATAGAGCCAGCCGGACGCCAGCGGACCGAGCGCGACGCCGAGGCCGAACCCCATCGTGAGCACCGACAGCGTGGTCCCGGACTCGCCCTCGCGGGCGAGGTCGCCGGCGAGCGCGAGTGACGGCGCGAACACGCACGCGACCGCGACTCCCTGCCCGAGCCGGACGAGCATCATCAGCGCCGGCTCCGTCACGATCCCCTGGAGCAGCGTCGTCGGGACGAGGAGGACGAAGCCGGCGAGCAGGAACGGCCGACGGCCGATCCGGTCGCTGGCGCGCCCCACCGGGACCTGGAAGATCACGTTGGCGATTGTGACGGCCGCGAACTGCGCGCCGAACCACACCGGCGGCTGGTCGAGCCGGACGTTCACCTGGTTCTGGAGGGTCGCGAACAGCGCGATACACGCGCCCATGGCGACGGTCGCGAGCCCGAGCGTGAACACGGGGTCGAGCAGGCGGTCCTCGCCGCGGACGCGGATCGAGACGTCGTCGCCCGCCTCCGCGGTGTCGTCGGCGTCCCTGACGAGGAGGAACACCAGCGTGAAGCTGAGGTACGCCCCGGCGCAGGCCGCGACGAAGGCGGCGTCGAACCCGTCGAGGACCGGGAGTCCGACGACGGAGAGGTCGTATGGCCCGCGCGCGACGACCGCGCCCGCGAGGACCGGCCCGAAGCCGAACCCGATGAGCCGGAACGTGTTGTACACGCCGAAGTTCCCGCCGCGGTCGGCGTCGCTCGCCGCGTACTCGTTCACTAAGGCGACCGTCGCGGGGATGATGAGCGCCGCGCCGAGCCCCTGGATCGCGCGCAGCAAGACCAACGCGGGATAGCTCGTCGCCACCGTGTACAGGCCGCTTGCGGTCCCCAAGAGGAGGATACCGGCGAGCACAAAGGGCCGTCTCGCGCCGACGCGGTCGGAGATCCGACCGGTGAACGGTTGCGAGAGGCTGTTGAGGAAGCCGAATAGCGAGAGGACGACCCCGATGAGCAGCGGCTCGGTCAGCGTGATCGCGGCCGCGCCGACGCCGACCTCGACGCCGAGCAGCCCCTCGATGTCGACGAAGTCGCTGGTGATGTATAAGGGGAGGACCACGATGAGGAAGGAGTTCCCGGCCGCGCCGACCATCCGCGCGAGCGCCAGCACGATCACGCGGCTGTCGGTGTCGGTGACGCCGGAGAGGATCCCCATTTATTGATCGTTTGGAACGGAACATAAAGGCGCTTGTGAACGGGGGGAGTCGATCCGCTTTCCGCCCGGTTCGGCACGCTGCGAGGCGGTCGGGCGGCGCGCACGGTCGCCGGTAGAAGCCGGGGTCGCGCGGGTCAGTGGGTCGCCGGCGTCCGCTTGTCGACCCCGCGTATCTCGAACCGTGCGCCGCCGTCGCGGCCACGTCCGGCCGCGACGGACCAGCCGTGCGCCGTGGCTATCTCTTCGACGATGGCGAGGCCGAACCCGGTGTTGCCCGGGGTGCCGCTCTCGCCCGGCTCGAAGAGGGAGTCGGCGACCGCGGGGTCGATCCCCGGGCCGTCGTCCTCGACGAAGAACCCGTCCGACAGGTCGCCGACCCGGATCGAGACGTCCTCGCCGACGTGGTCGACGGCGTTGCGCATCAGGTTCTCGAAGAGGTTCCGGAGGCGGTCCGGGTCCGCGAGCACCTCGCGGTCGGTCTCGACGGAGAGCGTCGCCGAGCCGGTGTCGACGGTCGACCAGCTGTCGTCGGCGACCGCGGCGAGGTCGACGTGCTCCGGGTCGCCGACCGTGTGGCCCTCGCGGGCGAGCGCGAGCGTGCGCTCGACGATCGACTCCATCCGCCCGAGCGCATCGAGCGCGGCGTCGAGGTTCTCCGCGTCGTCCGACACCTCTCGCGCCAGCTCGACGCGTCCCTGCGCGACGTTCAGGGGGTTGCGAAGGTCGTGGGAGACGATGCTGGCAAAGGAGTCGAGCCGGTCGTTCTGTCGTTCGAGGGCTTCCTCGCGCTCTTTGAACTCCGTGATGTCCTCTTGGAAGCCGACCCAGTGCGTGACGGCGCCGTCCGCGTCGCAGATCGGCGCGATGCTAACCCGGTTCCAGAACTCCGTGCCGTCCTTCCGGTAGTTCAGCAGCTCGACGCACGTCGGCTCGTCGGCGTCGATCGCGTCGCGGAGCTCCTGGACGGACGCCTCCTCGGTGTCCGGCCCCTGGAGGAACCGACAGTTGACGCCGATCGACTCCTCGCGGTTGTACCCGGTCATCTCGACGAACCGGTCGTTGACGTACACCATCTGGTTGTCCGGCCGCTCGGCGTCCGTGACGGTGATCCCGACCGGCGCCTCGTCGAGCGCGCGCGTCTTCGTCTCCAGCTCCTCGCGGCGCTGCCGCTCGTCGGAGACGTCGCGGAGGATGCCGACGCTGCCGTCGAAGGTTTCGCCCTCGTACGGGAGCGCCGCCATGTGGTCCCGGCACGGGATCGGCTCGCCCTCCTTCGGGAAGATGTCGACGCCGAAGTGCTGGACGTCGGGGCCCGACGAGGAGAGGATCGTGCCGAGCCGGTCCTCGGCCTCGCGAACCGCCGCGTCGTCCTTGATAAATCCGGGCTTCTCGCCGATGATCTCCTCGCGCTCGTAGCCGGTGAGCTCGGCGAACGGCTCGTTGACGAACCGGAACTCGCCGGTCTCGTCGACGACGTAGACGGGGTAGCCGAGCGCCTCGATGACCGTCGAGTAGCGCTCCGCGATCTCCTTGGTCCGGTACTCGTCGACGGCCTGGTCGACGCGGTTCGCGAGCCGGCGGAGCTGCTCGGGGCCGCCCTTCTGGAAGTAGCCGGTGACCCCGGCGTTTATCGCCTGGCTCGCGATCTCTTCGGACCCCTTGCCGGTGTACAGCACGAAGGGAATCTTCTGGTACTCCTCCGGGATCGCGTCGAACAGCTCGATCCCGTCCATTGCGGGCATGTCGTAGTCGCTGACCACGCAGTCGAATGCGGCCTCGTCGAGCCGGTCCAGGGCGGTCTCGGGGTCGGTGACGCTCGTCACCGCCACCGAGTCGAGCTCTCGCTCGAGGTACGCCTCCGTCAGGTCCAGGACCGACGGATCGTCGTCGACGTGTAGCACGTCGATCGCTGCGGACATACCCGAAGGGACGACCGCGACGAATAAACGCCTACCGACCCGGCTATCGGATCTGGATCTGTGGACGCGGCGGTCCGAGGTCCGCGTTCAGTTCCGGTCCGCGTGGCTGATTCTTAAGGCCGCGGAGCGCGGAGTCTGAGGCAATGACCGGCGGGACGCCAGTCGCCGGGGAGACGCTCCCGGGCGCCGGCGGCGGGGACGACGACGCCGCGGACCGCGTCGTCTGTCACGTCGACATGGACTGCTTTTACGCCTCCTGCGAGCGACTGCGTCACCCCGACCTCGCGGGCGAACCCGTCGTGGTCGGGATGGGGTACGAGCCGGGCGAGTCGATCGGGGCGGTCGCGACCGCGAGCTACGAGGCCCGCGAGTTCGGCGTCGAGAGCGCGATGCCGATCTCGAAAGCCCTAGAGCTGCTCCCCCGCCGCGCCGACGCGGACCCTGACGATCTGGACACGCCGGACCCGGCGGAGACCGGCCGGTACGTCCCGGTCGACCTCGACTTCTACGAGGACGTGGCGGGCGAGGTAAAGGAAGTGTTACGCGACTGCGCCGACACCCGCCGCGAGGTGAGCATCGACGAGGCGTACCTCGACGTCACCGACCGGACCGCGTGGACGGTCGCGGGCGAGGATCCCACCGACCCACCGCCGAGCGCCGCCGCCGGGCCCGCCGAGGCGCGGACGCTCGCCGAGGGGTACGCCCGGCACGTGAAAGACCGGATCGAGCGCGAGGCGGGGGTGCCGGCGAGCGTCGGCGTCGCGCCGAACATGTCGGCCGCGAAGGTGGCGAGCGACGCCGACAAGCCGGACGGCCTCGTCGTCGTGCCGCCGGGGTCGGTGGCCGAGTTCCTCGCGCCGCTGCCGACCGCTGACGTCCACGGGGTCGGACCCGTGACCGAAGAGACGCTCGCGGACTTAGGGGTAGAGACCGCCGGCGACCTGGCCGCCGCCGACCGCGACCGACTGGCAGAGGCGCTCGGCGAGCGCGGCCCGGAGCTCTCCCGGCGCGCCGCCGGCGACGACGACCGCGAGGTGACGCCGACCGGCCTCCCGAAGAGCCTCTCGCGGGAGTCGGCGTTGCCGACGACCGCCGACGGGGCGACGAAACGGGAGACCGTCTCCGCGCTCGCCGCCGACGTGGCCCGCCGCGCCCGCGAGCGCGGCTGCCTCTACCGCACCATCGGGATCAAGGCGGTCGAGCCGCCGTTCGACGTGAACACCCGCGCCCGGAGCCTCCCCGGCCCCGTCGACGACCCTGACCTCGTCGAGGAGGTGGCGCTCGACCTGCTCGCCGAGTTCGACGAGACCCGCGTCCGGAAGCTCGGCGTGCGCGTCTCGAACCTCGACTTCGCCGAGACCGACCAGGCGACGCTCGGGGGGTTCGACCCGGATGAGGGGCGGGGAGACGGAGACCACGGGGCGGGCGACGACGCCCGCGGGTCCGGCCCGCGGACGGTCGCCACCGACGGCGACGGCGGGAAGCTCACCGACTGGGTCGGCGGGGAACCGGGGTCGGAGGACGACGGGACGGCGGGCGGCGACGAGCGCCGGACCGCCGACGGACAGGCGTCGCTCGGCGACTGGTCGTGAGCCGCGCTCGACGCGTGGATTTATCACGCGATCGAGACGATCCGGGCACATGTCCCTCGCTCGCCGCGTCCTCCTCGGTGCGAACCCGGACGACTCGTCGCGTCGCTATCGCCTCCTCGTCCCGCCGCTGGTCTTCCTCGTCGTCTTCGCCGGCTACGGCTTCGGCGTCTTCGCGCACGCCGGCGGCGTGGTGTTCCTCGCGGTCGACGCCGCGGCCGTGGGCCTCCTCGCGGCCGGGGCCCTCGCCTACCGACGAGCCGGGGTCGCGCTCGCCTGGGCCGCCACCTACGGAGCGCTGCTCGGCGCCAACGCCGACCACTACCTGCTCGGCCTCTCCGGGCGGTCCCTCGGCGAGCGCGTCGGTGCGCTCCTCGAACTCGACGGCCTCGTCTTCGTCGCGGTCGAGGCGATCGCGCTGGGGACGATCGCGTGGGTCGCCGGCGCGGTCGCGGGCCGGGCGGTCGCCGAGGCCCGAGCGCGGAGGCGGGACGCGCCGGAGTGACGCGCCCGCCGAGTGACACGCCCGCGGAGTACGGGGATTAAGACCCCCGAGCGCCGACCCGAACGCATGGACGACCTCTCGTGGGAGACGCTCGACTCGGCCGTCGACTACGCCTGCCCCGGCTTCGACGTGCGGCGCGACGAGGTTCGGTTCCCGGACGGGGAGACCGACGGGTTCCACTACGTCGACGAGCCGCCGGCGGTCGTGGTGCTCCCGCTGACGCCCGACGGCGACGTCGTCGTCATCGACGAGTGGCGGCAGGCTGTCGGGCGGGTGAACCGCGGGATCCCCGCCGGGACGATGGAGCCGGAAGACGGCGACGCGGCGGCGACGGACGAGGGATCGGCGGCGACCGGCGGCGGAGCGACGACCGAGGCGATCGAGCGCGCCGCGGCCCGCGAGCTCGCCGAGGAAACGGGATACGAGGCCGACGGCTTCGAGCGGCTGACGACCGTCGAGCCCACGAACGGGATGGCCAACGCGGTCCACCACCACGTGCTGGCGACCGGCTGCGAGCCGACCGCCGAGCGCGAGCTGGACCACAACGAGTCGATCGCGGTGGAGACGGTGCCGTACGACGACCTCCTCGCCGCGGTCGTCGACGGCGGCCTGCGCGACGGGCGGGCCGTCACCGCGGTGCTGTGGTACGAACTGCTCCACCGATAGCGGGCGGCGCGCGGGTCGCGAGCCGCGGGGCGGCCGGTGGGTGACGGGAGCGCGGCTTCCGACACGGACAATCATTTTGCCGGGCGGCCCCTACCTGAGCCAATGACAGATCCCTCCAGCGCCGATCCGGCTCCGGACGGCGGGGTCCCCGAAGAGTTCGACGAGGTCGACCGGGACGCCGTTTCCGACGACGCCGGCGGCCCGGGAACGACTGGCGGCTCGCCGGGCGTCGCGGTGGTGACGGCGCTGGTCCTCGGCGTCCTCGGCCCCGTGATCGCGATCGCGAGCGGCGGGATCGTCTTCGGCATCAGCGCGCTGACCGGCGGGCTCTCGCTGGCGGCGAGCGTCGTTCTGACGCTGATATTCGGCCAGTACGTCGCGTTCGGTGGGCTGGCGCTCGCCTACCTCGCGTGGCGCGGGTTCGACCGCGAGGGGATCGTCTCGTACCTCGGCGTCCGGGTGCCGAGCCTCAAGGAGATCGGGATCGTCCTCGGCGGCTGGGTCGTCATCCTCATCTTGATCCTTGCGGTCTCGACGGTCGTCCAGGCGCTCGGCACCGAGACCGCGTCGAACCAGAGCGCGGAGCTGGCGATGGGGAACCCCGCGATCATCCCGCTTTTCATCGCCGCGTCGTTCCTCGTCATCGGGCCCTGCGAGGAGATCCTCTACCGCGGCGTCGTCCAGGGGCGGCTCCGCGAGTCGCTGCCCGCGGCCCCGTCGATCGCCCTCTCGGCCGCCATCTTCGCGGCCATCCACGTGATGGCGCTGACCGGCGGCCTCTCCGCGCGGCTGACGACGATCGGGATCCTCTTCGTACCGAGCCTGGTGTTCGGCGCGGTGTACGAGTACACCGAGAACCTCGTGGTCCCCGCGCTGCTCCACGGGCTCCACAACGCAGTGCTGTTCACTGCGCTCTACGTCGCCGTCACGCAGACGGACGCGATGCCGGCGGTCCTCGGCTTCCTCCCGGTCTGATCCGCGAGCGGTCGAACGGTCTCAGTACAGGTCCCCCAAGTCCTCCTCGACGTGCGAGTGTTCTTCGGCCGGGAACTCGCCGCTCGTCACTGCCGCCTCGTACGCCTCGACGGCGTCGACCATCTCGCCGCGTACGTCGCCGAACTGCTTCGCGAACGGCGGCGACCACTCGCCGAGCCCGACCGCGTCGTTGATCACCAGCACCTGCCCGTCGCAGTCGGGGCCCGCGCCGATGCCGATCGTCGGAATGTCGAGTGCCTCGGTTACCGCGCCCGCGAGGTTCGCGGGGACGTGTTCCAACACGAGGGCGAACGTCCCGGCGTCGGCGTGCGTCCCCGCGAGGTCGATGATCTCCTCGGCGGCGTCCTCGTCGGTCCCCTGCCGGGTGTAGCCGCCGAGCCGGTTCACGTGCTGGGGCGTCAGGCCGAGGTGCGCCATCACCGGAATGCCGACCTCGGTCATGCGGCGGGTCACGTCGACGGTGTGCGGGCCGCTCTCGATCTTCACCGCGTCCGCGTTCGCCTCCTTCAGGAGTCGGCCCGCGTTGCGGACGGACTCGGCCTCGTCGACGCCGAAAGAGAGGAACGGCATGTCGGCGACGACCAGCGCGTCCTCGGTCGCGCGCGCCACCGCCGCGGTCCGGCTCGCCACCTCGTCGAACGTGACGGGGAGCGTGGAGTCGTAGCCCAGGGCGGCGTTGCCCATGCTGTCGCCGACGAGGACGACGTCGATCCCCGCCTCGTCGACGATCGCCGCCGTCGGGGCGTCGTAGGCGGTCAGCATCGTGATCGAGTCGTCGCGCTCCCGCAGGCCCCGCGTTGTAGTCATACCTCGGTGTGACCCGCGCGACGCCGTAAAATCGTCGGGAACCGGAAAGGCGGGGCGGCGCGTCCGGGCGCCGGCGCCCCCGGCGCCGCCGACGACCGCCACCGATTTGCCGCTCGGCCGCCGAGTCGCTCGCGTGCAACCAGTCGAGCGGGCCGAGTACGAGGGGGTGGACTACGCGTGGGTGATGCAGACTACGTTCGTCGTCACCATCCTCGTGGGGGCGCCCGTCGTGGCGCTGCTGTCGACGCTCGTGACGCTGGAGACGTGGGGGGCGCGCGCCGCGTTCGCGGTCCGGGTCGGCGCGCCCATCTGGTTCGTCACCGCGGTCGCCGTCGCGCTGTACGCGCGGCGGTCGGACGCCGGCGACGGCGGTTCGGACGGCGACGCCACCGGTAAAGCGGAACGAGACGGCGACGCTACCGCCGGAGACGGCGACGCTGCCGCCGGAGACGGCGAGCCGGAGGCCGCCGACTCGGCAACCGATCGGCCCGACGAGGCAGAGAAGGACGACTGACCCGCGAGCGGCGGGGATCACAGCGTCGCGAACGGCGCGGGTCGCTACTCGGCGAGCAGGTCCGAGACCCACGCGAAGTCGACGCCGCCGCGCTCGGCGGCCACCGCGTCGGTCCGGGAGTCGCCGACGAACAGCGCGTCCTCGGGGGCGGCCCCGAGCCGCTCGATCGCCGCGAGCAGCGACTCGGGGTCCGGCTTGTGACTCCCGACGGTGTCGCGGCCGACGATCGCGTCCGCGACGAGCGCGTCGCCGAGGTCGTGCGTCTCGACCGCGATCCGGCACGCGTCCTCGCAGTTGAGCGAACAGACGCCTGCGGGCGGGTGGGGGGCGTCGCGACCGCCGTCCGCGGCCGGTCCGTCGGCGGAGTGCGCCTCGCTCCTGGCCGCGAGTCGGTCGGCGAGCGGGAGCCGCGTGGAGTCGCGGGCGCCGGAGCGCTCGTGGCCCGCGATCGCCTCTTCGACCTCGCCCCGGATCCCGTACTCGTCGGCCGCGCCGAGGAGCCCCCACAGGTCCTCGGTCGGCGGGATGAGCGCGTGCGCGGCGTAGACGTCGAGGACCGCGTCCGCGACGGCGTCCCAGTCGACAGCGAGCTCGACGAGCGTCCCGTCGAGGTCGTAGACGACCGCGTCGTACGCGGCGAGCCGGGAGCCGTCGCCGCCGCTCACTCGCCGAACACCCAGCGGGCGATGATCGTCTTCTGGACCTCCGTCGTCCCCTCGTAGATCTCCGTGATCTTCGCGTCGCGGTAGAGGCGTTCGACGTCGAACTCGGTCGTGTAGCCGTAGCCACCGTGGATCTGGACCGCCTCGTTCGTCACTGACATCGCAGCCTCGCTGGCGCGGTACTTCGCCTTCGAGGCGGCGACGCGGTAGTCTTCGCCCGCCTCCGCCTGCCGGCACGCCTCGCGGACGAGCAGCCGCGCCGCCGACACGTCGGTCGACATCTCCGCGAGCTTGTGCCGGATCGTCTGGATGTCGGCGATCGGCCGGTCGAACTGCTCGCGCTCCTCGGCGTAGGACGTCGCCTCGTCGAGCGCCGCCTGCGCGACGCCGACCGCCTGCGCCGCGATCCCGATCCGCCCCTCGGTGAGCGTCCGGAAGGCCGCGGAGAGCCCCTTCCCCGGCTCGGTGAGCCGGTTCTCCGCCGGGATCCGACAGTCGTCGAAGGTGAGGCCGGTCGTGTCCGACGCGCGGAGGCCGAGCTTCTCCTCCTTCTTACCGATCTCGAACCCGTCGGTGTCGGCCGGGACGAGGAACTGCGTGATCGCGTCGTCGGCGGGGTCGTGCGCCTCGTCGACGACCTTCGCGAAGACGATCGCCACCCCGCCGCGTTTCCCGTTCGTGATCCACTGCTTCTCGCCGTTCAGCGCGTACTCGTCGGTCGCTGGGTCGTACGTCGCGGTGGTCGACATCTCCGCGGGGTTCGAGCCCGCGTGCGGCTCGGAGAGACAGAACATCCCCACCGGGCGGCCGGTCTCCGCCATCTCGGGGAGCCACGCCTCGCGCTGGGCCTCGCTGCCGAACTCGGCGATACAAGAGGTGGCGAGGCAGTGGACGGAGAGGGCGGTCGCGACCGCGAGCGATCCATGCGCCAGCGCCTCGTTGGCGACCGCGTAGGTCGTCTCGTCCGCGCCGAACCCGCCGTACTCCTCGGGGACCGTCAGCCCCGTCAGCCCGAGTTCGGCGAGCCCGGCCCACACGTCCTCCGGGAACGTCTCCGTCTCGTCGGCCTCGGCCGCCGTCGGTCGGACCTCCTCGGCCGCGAACTCCTCGACGAGGTCGCGGACCGCCTGCTGTTCGTCGGTGAGCGCCGACCCGACGCGTGCTCCGGTCATGTCACCGACTTCGGTCCCTCACCGAAAAAGGTGAGCGATCGGCGAGACCGTCCGCCGCGGTGTCTCGGACGGCGTCGCCACCTACTCGCCCGCGTCGCGCGCCGCCCAGAGCGGATACAGGTCGTCTCGCGGCGGCTCGGCGAGCGTCTCCCCGTCGAGCCGGACGGTGCCCGCGGCGTCGTCCGGGTCGCCGCCGTCCCTAGAAGGCGATTCAACCGACCCGATCGCCGCGCCCGCGATCCCGGCCGCGTCGAGGGCGTCGAGCGCGTCGTCGACCCGATCCGGCGGGACAGCCGCCAGCAGCGCGCCGGAGCCGAACGTCGCGAGGGGGTCGACGCCGAGCGCGTCGCAGCAGGCGCGCGTCGCGGGGCGGACCGGGACCGCGTCGCGGTCGACGGCGAAGACCGCCCCGCTCGCCGCCGCCATCTCGACCAGCGCGGTCGCCACGCCCCCCTCGGTCGGGTCGTGGAGCGCGGTCGCGGCGTCGCGGACCGCGGCCGCGTCGGGGACGACGCTCACCTCGTCGAGGAAGCCGGCGGCGGCGTCGAGCGTCGCGGCCGGGACGCCGGCCTCCAGGCACTCGTCGCGGAAGTCGGTCGCGAGGATCGCCGTCGCCTCGATCGCCGCGCCCTTGGTGAGGAGGAGGCGGTCGCCCGGCTCGGCCCCGCCGCTCGACACGAAGCGGTCCGTCGTCCCCATCGCCGTCATCGAGCAGAGCGGGCGGTCGAGCGCGTCGAGCACCTCGGTGTGGCCCCCGACGACCGACGCGCCGAGGTCGCTCGCGGTCGCGTCGACCTGGTCGACGACGGTCCGGAGCCGGTCGGGGTCATCGTCTGGGAGGAAAAGCGTGTGCGTGAGCCACCGCGGGTCGGCCCCGCTCGCGGCGACGTCGTTACAGGCGACGTGGACCGCCAGCGTCCCGACCGACTCGGCCGCCAGCGACAGCGGGTCGCTCGCGACGACGAGCGTCTCGCCCGCGTCGGCCAGGTCGATCGCGGCCGCGTCCTCCCCGTAAGCCGGCCCCTGCGTCACCGCGGCGTCGGGCGCCCCGGTCGCCGCGAGCGCCGCGGCGAGCGCCTCCGGCCCCAGCTTCCCGGTCATCGCCCGCGGAGCCACGCCGCGACGGCGTCGGGGGCGGCGTCGAGCCCGCCGCCCTGCGCGAACGTCGGGCCGCCGCCGCCGCCGCCGCCGAACTCGTCGGTGACCGCGCCGATGGCGTCGCCCGCGTCGACGGCCGCGTCGCCCGCGGCCGCGACCACGACGAAGGGCGCGTCGCCCGCGCCGACCGCGGCGAGGGCGTCGACGGCGGTGTCACTTCCGACCGCCTCGGTCGCCGGCTCCCGGAGCTCGTTCGGGTCGGCGTCGGCGACGGTCCCGATCGCCCACCGCGCGCCGTCGACCTCGGTCGTCGGGAGGTCGCGCAGGCGGGCGGCGAGGAGTTCCCCGCGCGCCTCGCGGAGGTCCGCCTCCAGCCGGTCGGACTCGTCGCGGAGGCGGGAGACGGCGTCCGGGAGGTCGCCGACGCGCGCGTCCAGCGTCGTCGCGGCGTCGAGCGCGGCGGCGTGGACCGCGCCGATTTCGTCGATGGCAGTCGGGCCGACGGCGAACTCGACGCGGGTGACCCCCTCGCCCGGGTTCGACCGGTCTAACACCGCGATCGGTCCGATCTCTGCGGTGTTCGCGACGTGGGTCCCGCCGCAGGCGGCGACGTCCCACGGGTCGTCCGCCTCGCCGACCGTCACGACCCGGACCGCGCCGCCACTCATCGCGCCCTCCTCGGTCTTCGTGTTGAACGCGATCCCGTCGACGTCCCGGGCCGCCTGGGCCGAGTGGGTCTCCCACGAGACGGGCAGCGAGTCCCAGACGGCGCGGTTGGCGAGCCGCTCTAACTCGATCAGGTCGCTGTCGTCCAACGGCTCGGCGGTCGTCAGGTCGACGCGGACCTTCGTCTCCGAGATGTCGAAGCCGGCGTAGCCGAGGTCCTCAGCGATGCGGCGCGCGGCACCGTACAGCATGTGAGAGGCGGTGTGTGCGCGGGCGCAGTAGGTCCGGAACGCGTCGTCGATCAGGCCCGTGACCTCGTCGCCGGGCACGAGGTCGGGGTCGGCGTCGGAGTCGAGGACGTGGACCACGTCCCCGTCCCGCTCGGTGACGTCGGCGACGAGGTGGCCGTCGACGGTTCCCCTGTCGGCCGGCTGGCCCCCGGACTCGGCGTAGAAGTACGTCTCGTCGAGGACGACCTCGCGGCCGTCGACGCGGTCGACCGTCGCTTCGAACTCCCGGACCGTCGGCTCGGCCGGCGCGCGTGAAGCGGTCATTGCCGGGTTGTGGAGCCGGTCGGGTAAATAGGTGACCGCCGGACGAGAATGGTCCCAACTGCGGTGGCGCGGGCCTGCGAGCGGCCGGAGCGAAGCGGAGGGGACCGACGAGGGTGGGGAGGCGTGAGGCTCCGGGGTTGTGCGGGGCGGGGCTTCGGTGGTGTTCGTCGACGGACCGCCGAGTACCGATCACAAACAGACGGCAGCGCCGCTCGGAAACGCTAATACCCGGTCAAAAGCCGTCTACCGCTCACCCCTCCAGTTCGAACGCGACCTCGACTTCGGCCTGATACTCGCGGTCGGTCGCCCCCTGTAACTCGACGCCGAACTCCTCGACTTCGACCCAGTAGACGTTGTCCAGCGTGTCCTCGGCGCGGTCGATGGCGTCGTCGGCCGCGGCGTCGAAGCTCTCCTCGCTCGTCCCGATCAGCGTGATCTTCTTGAACACCATGTCACGTGCTGGTAGGACGCATGGGGGAATAAAAATAGGCGTCTGCGGAGGCCGGGGGCGCGCTACGGGCTTCCCGGCGCGCCTTCCATCACGGCGAAGTCCTCGCCGTCGTGATCGATGCCGATCACCGCCCAGTCGTAGGGGGGTTTCGAAGCGAGGAGCCGCTCCTGGAGGTCGGCCGCGCGGTCGCGCCAGGTGACGAAACACCGGAGGCGTGCTTCGTCACCGCCGTCTGCGAGATACGGGTCGAGGTCGTCGTCGTCCATACACAGCACCGTCACGAACACGCGCCGCCACTTGCGTTCCGCGACGAACTCTTGTCCGCCGTCGGAGACGGTGTATCCCAGTTCGCGGAAGACGTCTCTGGCCTCGGTCGTCGGGGGGATGCTCGCAGTGGCCATCTGGCTTGAGGTTCGGCTCCATCCGTGATAAAGTTTCTCACGATTTCGGACGCGGAGAATCGGCGGTGCGGTCGGGAACGCCGCGGAGAGCCGCGAGCGCGCCCCGTCGCCGGTGCCTCACTCGTGGGCCGCGTCCCACTCGTCCGGCTTCCGGAGGTTCCCGCACTCGGTACACTGGATCCGGCCCATCGTGTCCATCGCCGTGTCGAACGAGTCGCAGTTGCCGCAGCGGAACCCCCAGCGGGACTCGGCCGCCTCGTCCGCGAACACGAGGTAGAAGGGGCCGTCCGCGCCGCGCTCCGTGCGCGACCGGTCGGTGTACACCCGTTCCCCGCTCGCCGTCGTCGACGCCTCCAAGCTCATGGAAGCCTGTTCCCGCCCGAGCGACTTAAGCGGCGGACTCGGAAGTCGGGGGAAACGGGAGTCGAGGGTGAGGAAAGTTCGGTTCTCGGACCGCGGGCGGAGCGGCTACGTCCGGAACGACTCGCCGCAGCCGCACTCGGAGACGACGTTCGGGTTCTCGACCTCGAAGCCGGCCGCCTGGAGCCCGTGTTCGTAGTCGAGCGTGCTCCCGCCGATGTAGTTCTTGCTCGCGGGGTCGACGAACACCCGGAGGTCGTGGTGTTCCACGACGAGGTCGTCTTCTTCCGGCTCGGTATCGAAGCGCATGCCGTACGACAGCCCCGCGCAGCCACCTTGCTGGACGAATAGCCGCAGTCCGGCGATGTCGGTGTCGAGCCCCTCGCCCTCCAAGAGCGAGAGCGCCTCCTCGGCAGCGTCCGGAGTCACCTCGATCGCCGGGTCGTTCCCCTCGGTCCCGGTGTCGGCCGGTTCGGTACTCATGCGAACGCGTTCGGCGTCGACACTCAAAACCCTGCCGGCGGGAGCCGTCAGGTCGCGGCGTCGGCGCTCGGGTCCGGGTCGGACTCGGGCGCGCCGTCGCGAGCGGCCGGCGCGGGCCCGACGGCCCCGCTGACCGTCACGTCCCGTTTCGGATACGGGATCTCGATGTCGGCGTCGCCGAGCGCGACGTACAGCGCCCGGTTGAGTTCGTGCTGGGCGCGGCGGCGACGGGTGGGCCCGTTCACCCAACAGAGGATCTCGTACTGGAGCGCCGAGTCGCCGAACGACCGGAACCGCGCCCGCGGCTTCGGGGAGTCGAGGACCAGCGGCTCGGCCCCTACGACCGCCAGCGCGAGCGCCTCGAAGTCGTCCACGTCGGTCCCGTAGGCGACGCCGATCGGGACCCGGACGCGGCGGCGGCGCTGGGGCGCGGACTCGTTCGTCACCTTCGAGGCGTTGAGCGCCGCGTTGGGCACCGTCACGAGCACCTCATCGCGGGTGAGCAGCGTCGTCGAGCGCACGCCGACCTTGATCACGGTGCCGGCCGTGCCGTCGTCCAAGACGATGTAGTCGCCGATCTTGTAGGTGTCGTCGAAGTACAGCGCGATGCCGCCGAAGAAGTTCGCGACGGTGTCTTTCGCCGCGAAGCCGACCGCGATGCCGGCGACCCCCGCCGCGCCGAGCAGGGGCGTGATCTCGATGCCCCACAGCCACAGCAGGGTGCCGACGCTCCCGACGAGCACCGCGAGCGTCCAGACGTTCGAGAAGACGGGCGCGAAGTCGAACCGGCCGCCCTCGGCGTTGACCGCGGCCACGAGTCGGTTCACGACGGTGTTCGCCCCGTACGCCCAGACGAGGACGATCACCGATAGCGACGGCCGCCCGAACACCGCGTCGAGCAGCTCGGGGCTCACGAGCACCGACGACCGGACCGCCGGCACCTGCGTGAGGAGGAACACGCCGGCGAGCGCGGCGGTGACCACGAGCGGCGCGCGGAGCGAGGCGACGACGATGTCGTCGTACGCGGAGTCGGTGCTCGCGACGTAGCGGCGAGCGACCCGCAAGATTGCGTACTCCATCCCCACCGCGGCAGCGACGGAGACGACGAGGACCGCGACCGTCGCCTCCAGCGCGGTGAACCCCTCGAACAGCGTCAGCGGCGACGGAAACATACCGTCCGGAGGCGACTCCGCGGCATAACCGTTGCTACCCGCCGAATTCCCGGATTCGTCGCTACTCGAACCGCTTCCGGACGCTCTCCGCGTGCGCCTCCAGCCCCTCCGCCTCGGCGAGGCTCGTGATCGTCCCCGAGAGGTCGTCGAGCGCGTCGCGGTCGAGCCGCTGGACCGTCGAGGAGCGGAGGAACGTGTCCACGGAGAGCCCGCCGTACCGCTTCGCGCCGCCGTTCGTCGGCAGCACGTGGTTCGTCCCGGCCGCGTAGTCGCCCGCGGCGACCGGCGAATGCGGCCCGAGGAAGACGGAGCCCACGTTGGTGATCCGGTCTAAGAGCGCCTCGTCGTCGTCCGCGACGATCGAGAGGTGCTCGGCGGCGTACTCCTCGGCGAACAGCACGGCCTCGGGCATCGACCGCGCGTGGAGGACGCCGGACGCTTCGTTGTCGAGGGCGGCCCGGATCGTCTCCTCACGCTCGCGCTCGGCCGCCTGCGCGTCGACCGCGTCGGCGACCGCGGCGGCGAGGTCGGCGTCGTCCGTGACCGCGACCACGGAGGCGTTCGGGTCGTGTTCGGCCTGCGCGACGAGATCGGCCGCGACGAGGTCGGGGTCGGCGGTCTCGTCCGCGAGGACGAGCACCTCGCTCGGACCGGCGAGGAAGTCGATCTCGACGTCGCCCTGGACGATCGACTTCGCGGCGGTGACCCACTTATTCCCGGGGCCCACGATCTTCTGCGTCCGCGTCACCGTTTCCGTGCCGTACGCGAGCGCGCCGATGGCCTGCGCGCCGCCGACCTGGTACACCGCGTCGGCCCCCGCCTCGTGGATCGCCGCGAGAGTGACAGGGTTCAGGTCCTCCGCCGGCGGCGTGGCGACCGCGACGTGGTCGACGCCCGCGACGACCGCGGGGATGACGCCCATCAGCGCGCTGGAGGGGTACGCGGCCGCGCCGCCGGGCACGTACACCCCGACGCGGTCGATCGGGCGGAAGCGCCGGCCGAGCTCGCGGCCGCCGAAGTCGTCGCGCCAGTCGTCCGGGCGCTGTCGCTCGTGGAACTCGCGGACGTTGGCGGCCGCCTCTCGGACGGCGTCGAGGACCGGGTCGTCGGCGTCGGCCAGCTCCTCGTGCGCCCGCGCCGCGTCGTCGGTGATGTCCACGTTGCCGACGGCGACCCCGTCGAACTCCTCGGCGAACTCGCGGACCGCGACGTCGCCCTCCTCGCGGACCCGGTCGACGATCTCCCGCACGTCTTCGCGGACCCCCTCGACGCCGGCGTCGCGCTCGAAGAAGGCGCGCCGTTCGGCCGGCGAGAGGTCCGCGACGGTTCGTACGTCCATACGCGTCGTCGGGGACGGCGGGGCAAGGGCGTTCCGACTCGGTCGAACGGGGCGGGTCGACCGCGCCGGTGCTCAGGTCAGCGGGCGGATCCCGGTGACGTCGAGCAGCGCGAGGACGAGCAGCGCGGCCAGCAGCGTCGCCGCCGCGAAGAGGACGGGGGCGGACGCGGCGACGGCGACGCCGTACGGGGCCACCAGTCGCGTCGTGCCACGGATGAGGAAGGAGATGAACACGAGGCCGAACGCGGCGAACGCGAGCGCGACGAACCGGGAGCGATCCATCCGGGCGCTCAGTCCGTCTGTGGGACGCCGGTCCCGTGGGGGCCGTGTCCGTGGGGCTCGCGGCTGGGGTCGAAGTCGGTACACATATCGTAGAACACCGCCTCGGGGTCGCGGTTCCACTGCCACTTCCAGCGAGTGCGGACGAGCAGCGACAGCTTCCGGGTGAGCGACAGCTCCGGGGTGGTCGAGACGGTGTCGTACCCGAGGTCGCGGATGAGCCGGTGGTGGTCTACGTACAACACCGCCGCGAGCAGCACGCCGAGCTGGCAGTCCTCGGGGAGGTACTTGATCCCCGCGACGCCCTCCTCGTAGAGGCGCTCGGTGCGGGCCATCTCCTCGCGGATCGCGGCCGCGACGTCCTCGTCGAACTCCAAGTCGAGGATCTGTTGCTCGCTCACGCCGTGGCGCCGGAGCGTCTCTAAGGGGAGGTAGATCCGGTCGCGCTCGACGACGTCCTCGCGGACGTCCCGGAGGAAGTTCGTCATCTGGAACGCCTCGCCGAGCTTTGTGGCGTGCGGGAGCGCCTCGGCCTCCTCCTCGGGGTCGAGGTCCATGATCGCCGTCATCATCCGCCCGACGGCGGCCGCGGAGCCGTCCATGTACGTCTCCAGGTCCGCGTACGTCTCGTACCGGTCGGTGTCGATGTCGCTCGCCATCGCGTCCACGAACGAGTGGACGTCCGCGTCGCGGATACCGTTGCGCTCGCGCACGTGGGAGAACGCCTCCAACACGGGGTCGTCGGTCGGCTCCTCGCCGAGCGCGGCGGCCCGGAGCCGGTCGAGTTCGGCCCGCTGCTCGTCGGGCGGGGCGGTGTCCTCGGCGTCGACGACCTCGTCGGCGATCCGGAAGAATCCGTACAGCACGTACGTCGGATGGCGAATCCGTTGCGGCAGCAGCCGGGTGGCGACGTGGAAGGTCTTCCCGGTGCGGCGCTGGATCCGCTTGCTCCGGGCAACCTGATTTTGCTCTACCATGCTGACCTCGGACGGTCGGCAAGGAGGGTCACGTACGGGTCGCCCATCATAAAAGAAAAGTCGGCCTCCAAGAACATAACAGTTCGCACAACACAGTTTGGGTCTCGGTCGGGGCGGCGAATTCCGGCGACCGTCGCGGCGCGCGAGGGAACCGCCGACTCAGTAGAACGTGTCGCTACAGTCGTAGACGACGCCGTGAGCCGGGCAGACGTACTTACAATGGCGGTGGTACATCGGCGTCTCACAGACCGGACAGGGGCGGCCACCGTCGCGGGTAGGTTCGTCGCTCACGGGCGGAGTACGCGGTCGAAGGGCAAAACGCTATCCGACGGTCGCCCGGCGCGACCCTGACCAGTCAGCGTCGGGCCGGTGACGTGTCAGTTGTCCGCCAGCCGGTCGAAGACGGACCGGGCGACCGACTCCTCGCCGAACGGGAGCGTCAACACGCCCTCCCACTCGGAGCCGGTGAGCGCGTCGACCGTCTGCCGGTCGAGTTCGACGCGTCGTACCTCGGTCCCGTCGAGCGTCATCGACACGACGAACGCCGCCGGGTCGTCCATCGCGCCGGCCTCGTCGAGGCGGGTCCGGAACGACTCGACGCCCGCGTCGGGGAGCGCGACCTGAACGAGGTACTCGCCCTCCTCGGCGAAGACCCCCTTGACGCGGTCGAGGTCGCTCGCGTCGAACAGCAGCGCGTCGGTCCCGTCGTCGCCGGTCAAGCGCGCGACGAACGGCGCGTCCGGATCGACGGCCGCCGACTGCGGGCCGGCGTCGGCGTCGGAACCGCCGCCCGTCGGGCCGGGTCCGTCGCCGCCGACACCGCCGAGCGCCTCGCCGTCCGTCACCGTGGTCGCGCCCGCGAAGCCGACGGCGCCGACCGCACAGGCCGCACCGAGGCCGCCGAGCACGCTCCGTCGAGAGATGTCCATACTCTGTGATTCCGGCGAGCGGCAAAAAGGATTACACGCCGATTTCCGCGCGCGATAATTACGGAAATCCGGAACGTTCGACGTCCGGAACGTTCGACGTCCGGAACGTTCGCCGCCGGTCACTCGGACGCGAAGGCGATCTCGTCGCGGGTCGCCGTCTCGCCGAACAGCCAGTCGGCGTGGTCGACGGCGTACTCGCGGTGCTCCGCGGTGATGTAGCCGAGCGCGTCCTCGACGACGACCGGACGGTAGTCCCGGAGGCCCGCGCTGCCGGCAGTGTGGAGGACGCAGACGTTCGCGAGCGTGCCGCAGATCAGCAGGTCGTCGATGCCGTGCGCGTCGAGGTACCCCTCCAGGTCCGTCCGATAGAAGGCGTCGTAGGTGTGCTTCTCGACGACGTGGTCGTCGTCGCGGACGTCGAGGTCGGCGACGAGCTCGGCGTCCCACGACCCCTCGACGACGTGTTCGCCCCAGCGGTCGAACTCGTCGTAGTAGTGGGTCTCGTCGAACTGCTCGGGCGGGTGGACGTCGCGGGTATAGACGACGGACGCGCCGGCCTCGCGGGCGCGGTCGACGAGCGCCGTCACCGGCTCGATCGCGGCCTCGCTCGGCTCGGCGTAGAGGCTCCCGTCCGGGTGGCAGAACCCGTTTTGCATGTCGACGACGACCACCGCGGTTGCTGTCGGATCGAACGCCATACCGATGCTTGGCGCGCGCGCGACAAAAAGCATCGTTTGCGCCACGGACCCGTCGAAAAATTCGCCGGCCGCGGCGGCGAAGGAACCGACAAACTACTTACCGGGGCGTCCGATACGATTCCTATGCGACGGGTTCCCACCCTCCCGACCGCGGCCGCGGTCGTCGCCGCTGTCGTCGTCCTGTGTGTCGCGTTCACCGCCGGCGTCGCCGCCACTCCTGACGCCGGCTCGGTCGCCGCCACGTCCGACGGCGGGCCGACAGCGCCGGGCGCAGCGCCCTCCGCCTCAGCCGAGGAGTGCGACGCCGGCGACGGCACCGAGCTGGTCGGCTGTTGGAACGGAACCCACTACGAGGACTCCGTCGACTTCGCGGAGACGGACGGGCTCAACGAGACGCAGCTGGCGGCGCTGACCGACCTGACGATGGCCAGGGTCGAGCACGTCCGCCAGCGTCCCTTCCGCGAGGACGTGCCGGTAGAGACGGTCGCGCGGAGCGAGTACCTAAACGACACCGCGAGCGGGAACGGCTCCGAGGCGTTCCGGCGCTGGAACGACCAGGTGTGGGAAGCGCTGTTCGTCGTCGGCGAGGGGACGGACGCCAACAGCGAGATCGACTCGGTGTTCGGCGGCGCGGTCTCAGGCTTCTACTCGCCCTCGCAGGACCAGATCGTCATCGTCGTCCCCGACGGCGAGTCGCCCGACATCGACCCCTCGACGCTCGCGCACGAGCTGCTCCACGCGATGCAAGACCAGTACCACGACCTCACCGACCCGCGCTACGTCGGCGCGACGCAGGACGGCGACCTCGCGGTCGACGGCGTCGTGGAGGGCGAGGCGGTCCACGTCGAGGAGCGCTACGCCGCCCGCTGTGACGCCAACTGGACCTGCGCCGAGGCGCCCGAGAGCGACGGCGAGGGCGGCGGCGACCAAGAGTTCAACTTCGGTATCCTCCAGACCGTCCTCCAGCCGTACGGCGACGGGGCCGTGTACGTCGGCGAGCTCCGCGACGAAGGGGGCTGGGCGGCCGTCAACGAGACGATGAACGATCCCCCGGCCTCGACGGCGGAAGTCATCCACCGGAACCCCGACTACGAGGAGGGGAACGTCACGTTCGAGGACGCTGCGACCGACGGGTGGGAGACGTACGCGGACCAGGGGGTCGGCGGCGCGGAGACCGCCGGCGAGGCGTCGATGTTCGTGATGTTCTGGTACCAGAGCCTCGAGTACCGGAACGCTGTGTTAGATCCCGACGCGACGGTTCGCGAGAACGTCCAGATCCACCTCGACGCGGAGGCCCAGCTCCAGACCCGGGCGAGCTACAACTACGCGCACCCGGTGACCGACGGCTGGGCGGGCGACGAGCTGTACCCCTACCGGAACGGGGACCGCGACGGCTACGTCTGGGCGACCGAGTGGCAGGCCGAAGCGGACGCCGCGGCGTTCCGCGACGCGTACGTCCGGATGCTGACCGCGCACGGCGACGCCGAGTACGCCGCGGGGACCGTGTACGAGATCGGCGATGAGAGCGAGTTCCCCGGCGCGTACGGCGTCGAGAAGGACGGGACGAGCGTGACGATAACGCACGCTCCCTCGCCGGCGGGCGTCCTCGAACTCCGCCCGGACGCCGACCTCGCGCTCCCGGACGCGGACGACGGGACCGACAGCGACGGGACCGACGGCGGCGACGGCAACACCACCGACGGCGACGAGGCCGACGACGGCGACGAGAACACTAGCGACGAGGGCGGCGACGGCAGTGACGGCAGCGACGACGGCGACGGCGGGAGCACCGAGGGCAGCACCCCCGGATTCGGCGTCCCGGCAGCGCTCGTCGCCCTCGTAGCGGCGCTCGCGCTGGTCGCGCGACGGACGGTCTAGGGGTTCGTTCGCCCCACGTGCGCCGTCGCGGTCGTCGCGGGGGTGCCGCGGTGGCGGGGCGACACGGGTGGCTTTTCGTCCCCGCGGTCGAACATCGAACTATGAGCGAGTTCGACATCGTCGACGCGGCCGCGATCCGGGACGGTCGCGCGACCGACGCGTACTTCGAGCGGACCGAGGCGGCGCTGGCGGCGGCGGGGCGGAACCCCCGCGTCGTCGCCGAGGTGACCGCGGACCAGTTCCCGGACGGGGAGTTCGAGGTGTTTGCCGGGCTCGGCGACGCCGTCGAGCTGCTCGCCGGCCGCGACGTCGACGTGGACGCGATCCCCGAGGGGCGGCTGTTCGACGGCGGCCCGGTGATGCGGATCGAGGGGCCGTACCGTGCGTTCGCGCGGCTGGAGACGTCGCTGCTCGGCTTCCTCTCGCACGCCTCCGGGATGGCGACGGCGGCGCTCGACTGCCGGGTCGCCGCGCCGGACGCGTCGGTGCTCTCGTTCGGCGCGCGCCACGTCCACCCCGCGATGACCGCGGCGGTCGAGCGGTCGGCGCTCGTCGGCGGGTTCGACGGCTTCTCGCACGTCGCGGCCGGCGAGCTGCTCGGGCGCGAGGCGTCCGGGACGATGCCCCACGCGCTCGCCATCTGCTTCGGCCGCGGCGAGCAGGAGGCCGCGTGGCGCGCCTACGACGAGGGCGCCCCCGCGGACGCGCCCCGGATCGCGCTGTGTGACACCTACGCCGACGAGGTCGACGAGGTGCTGCGGGCCGTGGAGACGCTCGGCGACGACCTCGACGGCGTCCGCCTCGACACGACCGGCTCCCGGCGCGGCGACTTCCGGCACATCGTCCGCGAGGTCCAGTGGGAGCTCGACGTCCGGGGGCGCGGCGACGTCGACGTGTACGTCTCCGGCGGGCTCGGTCCCGCGGACCTCCGGGCGCTGCGCGACGTGGTCGACGGGTTCGGCGTCGGCGGGTACGTCTCCGACGCGGACCCGGTCGACTTCGCGCTCGACATCGTCGAAGTGGACGGCGAGCCGGCCGCCAAGCGGGGGAAGCTCTCGGGCGCGAAGGCGGTCTACCGCACCGCCGACGGGGGCCACGCGGTCGGGCTCGCGGACCGGTCGGGCCCGGACGGCGCGGAGTCGCTCATGGAACCGGTGATCCGCGACGGCGAGGTCGTCGACGGCGACGCGGCCGACCTGTCGGCGGCGGCGGAGCGGGCGCTCGCGGATGCGACGGCGGTGGGGTACGGCGCGGACGACTGAAAAGGAACGCGGCGCGGGCGGCTACAGCTCTTCGACGGCGCCGCCGTCGGCGCGCTCTCGGAAGACCTGTCCCTCGATGAGTGTCACCATCGTGTCCTCGTCCTGCCACGCGGTGGGCGACAGCTTCGCCTTCCGGCAGGTGCGCGAGAGGAACTCCGCGCCCGACCAGCCGTTCTCGACGGGGACCGTTGGGTAGAGCCAGCCGTGGGCGTTCCCGCTGTCGACGGCGACACCGTGGGTACCGATCTCGAGGTCCTCGGCCGGGTCGTTGGTGAGGACGGTGTTCGAGACGACGAACACCGAGACGGTGATGTTGTCGAGCTCCTTGGGCTCGACCTCGGAGCCGCAGGAGTCACCGGACGCCGCCTTGATGGCGGCCTCGACGATGGCGTGGCCGAGCTGATCGGAGGTGTCCCACGCGCCGGCGCAGCCGCGGAGTCGGCCCCGACCTCGCGTCGACTGGAGGCGGACGAAGGCGCCGGTGCGAGCGTAGAACGCCTCTCGCATACTTCCGGGCTGTTCGCGTTGCCCGTGTCGAACGAACGACTCCACCGCCTCCCGCGCGAGTTCGACCGCTCGTGCACCGTCGTCGTACGACAGCTGAACGGTCTGGGCCTCGGACATGAGAGTCCATTACGTTGCTGACGACTTGAACGCTTCCCTTGTGGGACCGCGCTCGCGGCGCTCGCGCCGTCTCGGCCGAGCGGCGCCCGACCGAACCGCTTATTCGCCGGCGGGCGAAACGACAGCCCGGACAGAGGGAGCCCGACTCCCGTGCCGCTGGCATGAGGAAAGTCCCCCCACCGGCCGGACAGGCGACCGGGCACACGCCCGGAGTCGGAGACGGCTGGCTCTGGAACAGCAACGACACCCCCCGCCCCGACCCGTGATTCGTGCGAACCGACCCGCGAGGGAAGGGAGTTAACCCGAGGAGGACCGACGGGCGGGAACGGATGGAACGGCGAATCCTCGCCGGTGCAAGTCCGCGCCACAAGGTAGTCCGGCCGCGGCGCGGACGCTCAGCCGAATGTCGGGACGAACCGAAGGGGGCTTACTCCCCTCAGTCCGCTCACACCGACCAGCAGCGCGGCAGTCCAACGATTACAGATGTGCCGAACTGCGGCGGCGCATGCCTCCGAGTGGCCGCCGGAGGCGGCCGCGAGGGGCACGCGCGAGGTCGTCGGGCTACGCCCGACTACCAGAGGGACCGGAGGTCCCTCGCTGGAGTCGGCGGTCCGGAGCGACGCGGAGGACCGCCGACGCGGCTGGGGCTTCGGCGGTGTTCATCACCGATCTGTTCTCAACAGTTCGTAACCGACTACCCGGAAAATCAGATGCGGCTCGGTATCAGGCCGTTTCCATCTCCTTTTCCAGTTCGCGGAGCCGCTCGATGCGGTTCTCCGTCGAGGGGTGCGTGGAGGCGATCTTCCCGACGAAGCCGGCCTTGATCGGGATGATGAAGAACGCGTTCATCTCCGCCTCCTCGCGGAGGTCCTCCTCCGGCACCCTGTCCATCCGCCCGTCGATGGTCATCAGCGCCGAGGCGAGCGCGCCGGGCTTCCCGGTGATGAGCGCCGCGCCGCGGTCGGCCGAGTACTCGCGGTACCGCGAGAGCGCGCGGATGAGCAGGAACGAGATCACCCACACCAGAAGCGACGCGACGATCGCCACGATGACGGGCGCGCCCTGCCGGTTGTCGCCGCCGAGCAGCCACCCCCACCGCACGATGAAGAACGCGATGGTCGAGAGGAACGACGCGATGGTCATCACCATCACGTCGCGGTTCTTGACGTGGGCGAGCTCGTGGGCGAGCACGCCGTCGAGCTCGTCCTCGTCGAGGCTGTCGAGCAGCCCAGTCGTCACCGCGACGGTGGCGTTCTTCTTGTTCCGGCCGGTCGCGAACGCGTTCGGGACGCGGGTGTTCGCGACCGCGACGGTCGGCTTCGGCAGGTCGGCCTGCTGGCTCAGCCGCTCGATCCGGCGGTGGAGGTCCGGGTACTCGTCGGGGTCGACCTCGCGGGCGCCCATGCTCCGCAGCGCGAGCTTGTCGCTGAAGAAGTACTGCGCGAGCGAGAACGCGCCGAACATTGCGAGCGTGAAGATGATCCCGACGTTGAACACCTCGATCAAGACGCCGATGAACACGACGTAGAGGGCAAAGAGGAGGAACATCGTGAACCCCATCCGTCCACGGAGTCCCCAGTCTGTCTTCCAGTCCATGCCTTTGAGTTACCGCTCGGCGCGTTAAAGCCTGCCGGAGCCGGGGATGCCGCGGCCGGGAACGCCTGCCCGCGGCGGGGCGATTCTCGTCGCAACGGTGCGTTTTTCTCCCGCGACGGCGACGCCGACGCATGGAGACAGTCCTCGTCACCGGCGGCCGCGGCGCGTCCGGGCGCTGGGTCGTCGACCGCCTCGCCGGCGACTACGAGGTCGTCGTCGTCGACTACGACCACCCCGGGCTCGACGTCGACCCCGCGCCGCATGTCTCGTTCCGCGCGGCCGACCTCGCCGAGCGCGACCAGGCCCTCGACGTCGTCGCCGCCGTCGACCCCGACGCGGTGGTCCACTGGGCGGCGATCCCAGTCGCCGGCACGCACCCGGAGGGCCGGGTGTTCGAGACGAACGCGCTCGCGGCGAAGCACGTCCTCGACGCGGCCGGCCGGGCGGACGCGCCGGTGGTCCAGGCCTCCAGCGACGGCGCGTACGGCTTCTTCTTCGCCGAGCCGACGCCGTTCCCGGACGAGCTGCCGGTCACCGAATCGCACCCGCTCCGCCCCGAGGACCCGTACGGGCTCTCGAAGGTGACCGCGGAGGCGGCGGCGGGCGCGGCCGCGCGCCGCCACGGCATCCCCGCGGTCTCGGTCCGTCCCTCGTGGATCCAGTACCCCAGCGCGTACGCCTGCCGCGCGGAGGAGTACGTGACCGACCTCGACGCCGGCGCGGGCAACTTCTGGTCGTACGTCGACGCCCGCGACGTCGCCGACCTCGTCACGGCCGCGCTCTCGGATCTCCTCGGAGCGAGTCCGGCCGTTGACCCGGGCACCCACGAGGCGGTCAACTGCGTCGCGGCCGACAACGCGCTCGGCCGACCCCTGCGCGACCTCCTACGCGAGTCGTACGGCGAGATCCCCGACGACTGCGCGGTCGACGAGGGCGCGTTCGACGCGCGCGACGACCGCGGCGCGTACGCGGTCGCGAAGGCGGCGCGGCTGTTCGGGTGGACGCCGTCGCGGTCGTGGCGCGACGCGGCCGACGAGGCGATCGCCGAGCCGACGCTGTTCGCGGAGTGATGGCACGACGGGAGTCGTGGCAGGCCCCGTCGGCGGCGATAGGCCCCCGTCAGATCGACAGGATCGCGTTGACGAGCGTCCGCGTCGCGATGGCGGTCACGGAGCCGAGCCACGTCAGGAGGACGAAGTGGATGTAGCCGTTCGCAGGGTTGCCGCCGTCGATCCGGCGGATCATCTGCGAGGAGAGCGCCGCGTTGAACAGCACGACGGTGAGCAGGAGGTACTCGATGAGCGGGATGTCGTAGGCGCCGGGATAGACGATCTGCCCGATGTCCATCTCCTCGAGCCCGAAGTCGGCTGTCAGGTCCGCCAGGATCGCGACGATCTCCAGCCCGATGAAGAAGGCGAACGTCGCGGCCGCCGTGATCCCGTACAGCAGCCCGATGAACGTCATCGCCGCCTGCCGGCGCTGCTCGCGGAGCTGGTTGACGGCGTTCATGTTCCGCGAGATCAGCTCGCCGAGCATCTTCGGGTCGCCGCCCATCCGCCGGCCGACGAGGTACATCTCGGAGAACTTCTGGATGAGGTACGAGCGCGAGTCACGCGTGAACGCCCGCCATGCGCCCTCGGTGCTGATCCGCATGTTGAGCCGGCGGTAGAGCCGCTCGATCGACTCCGATAGCTCGCCGAAGTTCTTGTCTCGCAGCGTCGTCAGCACGTCCGTGGTGGTCGACTGCTTTGCGCTCTCGGTCGCCCCCAGGGCGCGCACGAACGACGGGAACTCGCCGTCGCGGGCCGTGATCGCCTGCTCCTCGCTCCGGAGGACGACCCCGGTGATGATGAGCGGCGAGATGGGGACCGCGAGGTACAGCGGCAGCCGCACGTCGTCGATGAAGAAGAGGAGGCCGGGGAGCCCGGGGCCGTACCCGAACATCCCAGCGGCCGTGATCCCGATGGTGATAAAGGACAGCGCGCCCCCACCGATCAGCGACCCCCACAGCTTCAGGTCGCCGGGGGCCCGCTCGTTGGGGTGGTACCAGATCGGGTCGTACGGCGAGGTCGCGCGGATCATCGCGTAGAAGCCGAGCTGGACGAAGACGAAAAGGACGATGACGGCCGCGACCGTCGCGGTCGGGTCGTTGCCGGTGAGGATCGGGAGGACGACGGCGAAGACGAGGGCGAACGTCATCGAGAGGATCATCGACATGTACAGGTCCTTCATCACCTCTAGGTTCGAGAGCGCGGACTCGTAGCGGGTCTCGTACTGCGCGAGCATCACGTCCTGCTCGGAGACGAGGAACTCCTCGAGCGACTGCCCCGCGCCCATCGTGTAGCCGAGGCGGTCGAAGAAGTCGGCCATCGCGTCGGAGGGGACCTCCTGTGCGCGCCGCCGACACGCGTCGTCGAGGCTCTGGTTCCACGTGTCGACGAGGTGGACGACGCGACCGATCTCCTCGGCGGCGACGCCGTATTCCTTCTCCTTCGCCAGCGTCCGGAACACCTCCATCCGGTCGATGTTCGTCGTCGACAGCACCGTCATGTGCGTCATCACGAGGTGGAGCTGGTTGTCGATCTTCGTCTCCAGACTGGAGAGATAGATCTTCGGGTAGATGACGGCCGCGAACAGCACGAGCCCGCCGAACAGCGGGATCGGCACCCGGGCGGCGAAGGGGAGCGGCAGCACGACCAAGCCGACGACGCTGCCGAGGAACACGAACAGGGCCGGCACAAGCACGAGGCCGACGTACTTCCGCTTGGAGATGTCGAGCTGGTCGTACGACTCCATCACCTCCGAGGTCAGCTTGGCGGCCGTCGCGAGCCCGTCGCCCATCTGTTTCACGGCCATCGTCAGCGCCCCTCTGTCGCAGTCATGCGGTGCTCGCCTCCATCGCGGTCACCTCGTGTTGCGGTGCATGTCGAAGGGGAGCCCCTCGACGCCGTCGCGCTGGAAGGAGTTGATCGCGTCGTTGACCTCGTGGTAGCCGAGGATTCCCTCCTGGATCATCCGCTCGATCAGCTCCGCGCGGAAGTCGAGATCGTCGTAGATGTCGCGGGTGTCGGCGTAGCCGAGCAGCGTCGCGATCTGCTCTTCTAACACGTAGGAGTTGTTCATCCCTTGGAAGACGATCTCGTCTTCCACGGGGTCCCAGCTGAACACCTCGCGGGTGACGACCCCCTCCATCTCCTTGGAGTACCCCTCGATCTCCTGGACGCTCGTCACGCGCCGCAGGACTTGGTCGCCCTGCTTCACCCGGTTCTGGAACAGCGCCACGTCGGCGTTGTCCATGAACGTCTCCGGGACGTTGATCGGCTCGGAGGTGAACCGCTGGATCATCGAGACGATGTCGGACGCGTGGAACGTCAGCATGACGGGGTGGCCGGTCTGGGCCGCCTGGAACGCCATGCGCCCCTCGGCGCCACGGACCTCGCCCACGATGATGTAGTCAGGGCGCGACCGCAGCGCGGCCGCGACGAGGTCGAACATGTCCACGTCGGTGGACCCCTCGTCGCCCCCCTCGCGGGTCAGCAGCTGCTGCCAGGTGTTGTGCGGCGGAATGACCTCGGCGGTGTCCTCCGCCGTGTATATCTTCGAGTCGTCCGGGATGTACGAGAGGATGGCGTTCAGCGTCGTCGTCTTCCCGGACGCCGTCTCGCCGACCACGAACACCGTCTGCTCGTTCTCCAGACAGAGCCAGAGGTACGCCGCCAGCTGCGGCGAGAGGGTTCCCCAGTTGGTGATCTGATTGATCGACAGCGGCACCTCGTCGCCCTGCCGGATCGTGAGCGAGGACCCCTTCAGCGAGACGTCGTCGGAGTAGATGATGTTGATACGCGACCCGTCCGGCAGCGTGGAGTCGACGATGGGGTCGGAGTCGGAGAGGGGGTCGCCCATCCGCTCGCCCATGTTGCGCAGCCAGTTGTCGAACTCCTGGGGCGTGCCAAAGTCGACGGTCGTCTCCAGCATGCCGTACGTGCCGTGGTCGACGTGGCACTCCTTGGGGCCGATGACGTGAATGTCCTCGTTGGCCGGGTCGCGCATGATCGGTTCGAGGGGCCCGAGCCCGACGATGTCGCGGTTGAGCCGGTAGCGAATGTTCTCGTAGGTCTCCTCCGTGACGGAGAGCTTCCCCATGTTCAGGACCTTCGAGAGGTTGCCGCGCAGTCCGCCGTTCTGCTCGTCGATGTGCGTGACCTCCTCTAACAGCTCCTCGATGAGGTCGTCGTACTCGGCCTCGTTGTCCGGGGCGGTGTGCTGGCCGCTCACGGTGAGGAGCCGGTTTTTCACCTCGTTGAGGATCTCCGCCTGCGGCCCGGAGAGCTCCGGCTCGATGGCGTAGTACTTCGTGTCCTGCCCGAGGTCGCCGTAGATGTGGCTGTAGATGGGGCCGCCGACCGGGTAGATGACGTTCGGCCGGTTGGACTCGTACTCGCTTTTGGGCTCCTCGATGAACTGCGGGAACTCCCCCGTGATCTGTTTGAACTCGCGGAGGTGCTCCCGGAGGTGCGGCCGGCGCATGGCGGCCTTTCGGAGCTCTTCGGACGGTTGTGCGGTGCCGTGTTCGGTCATTGCTCACTCCGTATTGGGTTGGTCGCGGTCCGCCCGCCCGGACCGACTGTGCGGCTGCTGGTCATGTGCTAGGCGACGCTCCGGCTCTCGATGACGATTCCGGTTCCGGACCGCACCGAGAACCCGATCGTGTCGCCGACCTGTTCGCCCATGCCCGCGAACCGCTTCACGTTGATCTGCCGGCGGATGTCGTTGCCGACCTCGATCATCTCCAGTTCGAGGAACACGTCGGCGATGGAGCGGAACGGTCCAATCGCCTCGTCGTCGACCGCCGAGGGGTCGACCGTGAGCACCACCACCTTCCCCTGCGAGATGATCTCGCGGAAGAAGGAGATGATCTCCAGGGCGGCCTGCCGCTCCTCGTTCTTCCGGACGAGCGCCTCGAAGGTGGGGTCGTTCCGGAAGATGGCGTCGAACGTGTCGAGGAAGACGACGTCGGAGTTCCACATCGCCTCGGCGTTCATCAGGCGCTTGAGCAGCTCCTTGCGCTCGCCGTCACCGTCGGAGAACGCGCCGCCGGAATCGAAGTCGGCGTGGAGGAAGAGCAGCTCCTCCTGGAGGAGCGGCTTCACCATGTCGTACTCCAGCGAGTGCATCTGGTCGATGAACCCGCGGACGGTGAGCTCCGTCGACATCATCGTCACCGACGCGCCCTCCTCGACGAGCCCGTAGGCGAACCGCTGGGAGATGGCGCTCTTGCCGGCCCCGTAGTCGCCCTCCATGAGGACGATGCTGCCGCGGGGAATGCCGCCGCCCAGCTCCTTGTTGAGTCGGTCCCGTTCGCCGAGGCCGAGCGAGAGGAGGTTGTCGTGAGGCATCTCAGTTACCCCCCTCCACGCGGAACTGGAACAGCTCCTCGTCGCCGTTCACCGAGAGGAACACCCGGTGGTCGCCGTCGGCGAGGCCGCTGTCCCCGTCGATCTGGTTGGTGTTGATCGTGAGCCGAAGCACGTCGCCGCGGCTCCACGCGTTCGCGCCGTCGACGGAGACCAGTTCTCCCGAGATCGCGTTCGGCCGGACGTACGCGCCGTCGAAGACCACGTCGAGGTCCGAACCGTCGGGCGCGAGCCGATACGTGCCGGTGTTCTTTATCAACAGCGTCACGTTCTGGTCGCCGCTCGCGTTGTACACCCCCGCGCTGGCGTCCGAGATGATCGTCACGTCGGTCCGAAGCTGCTCGGTCGCGTCCAAGCCCGCGTCGTCGACGGCCGCGCTCACGCGGTCGACGCCCGTGGTGATCGTGCCGACGACGCCGGCGGCGATGACCAGGCTCGCGATGAACAGGATCAGGTGAGAGACGGGGACGCTGGCCATCTACGCGCTCACCTCCGTCACGGTAGCGGCGTCGCGGACGCCGGACTCGACGACGAGGACGACGCGCGTCCCGTTCTCGATGGTCGTCCCCGTGTCGCCCTGTGCGACCCGCACGGTGAGCGTCTCGTCGCCGAGCCAGAGCGCGGTGTCGCCGTCGCCGTCGACGGTCGTGGTCGCGTTCCGGCCGCCCACGTCGACGTACTCGTTGCCGACGACGAGCGTCGCGTCGTCGGCGACGAGCCCGATCGACCCCTCGTTCGTGGCGGTGACGGTGAGGTTGTCGGTGGTAGTGTTGTAGGTCGCGTTCGTCACGACGAAGTCGGTGTTCTGCCGCTCGAGCGCGCGCTCGTTGATGCCGTGTTGCGCGTCGGAGACGCGGTCGAGCCCGTTGGCGGCCACGGGGTAGAACGTCGTGAACGCGAAGAACAGCCCCGCGACGATGATGGCCGTGGACGCGGAGACGCTAACGCCCATCTCCCCACCCTCCGTCGGCCGGATCGGCGCGGTCGGAACGGGGATTCGGGTCGTTCATCGGTCGCGTCGAGCCGTTCCGGTCGCGCCGGTCGTCGCGTCGGTCCGCGTCGGTCCCGCGGGCCGCGTCGCCGCGCTCCGTCGCCTCGTGGTCCGCGCCGTTCGTTCGCCGCTCGCGCTCGTCGGGGGCGTCGCGCCGGCCCGACGAGTCGTGGCCGTTCCGACGCGGCTCGGGGCGCTCCGACCGACCGTTGCGCCCGTTCCGTCCGTTGCGACCGGTCTCCGCGCGCCCGCCGCGACGGCCGCCGCGGCGACCGCGGACCGGCCCGCCGCCGACGATCGAGCCGCCGGCGAGGTCGTCCCAGCGGTCGAGGAGGACCGTGTGGCTGCTGGTCCCGTTGAGCTGGGTCACGTACCGCAGGCTGCGGGTGTGGTGCTCGCGGACGAGCCGGTCGGTGCCCGGCCGGTCGACGAGGTTGCGGTCGATCGTACCGAACCCGGAGAGGAAGTCCCGGAGCCGCGCGGCGGCGTCGGGACCGACCCACTCGATCCGCTCGTAGTAGTTGATGGCGCGCACCGCGTCGGTGACGTCGCTCTCGGAGACGAGGAACTCCAGCCACTCCATCACGAGGAGGTCGCCGACGTAGTCGCCGGGGAGCTCGGTGAGGTACGGCTTGCCGCGGCCGCTGCTCCCCGAGAGGTCGTCCTGGCCGACGTACTCGAAGCCGCCGGAGGCCTCGGCGGGGTCGCCGCCGGGCTGCCGATCGGGCGCGGGCTCCGGATCGGCCGCGCCCGCCGGCTCGGGATCGGCGGGCTCGTCGAACCCGGTGCCGTCGTCTCCGACGCCGCCGAGGTCGTCGTCGCCGAAGCCGTCGTCGGCCTCGCCGAACGAGTCGGTTTCGTCTGCGGGGTCGTCGAACGAGTCGTCCCCGTCGTCGAACGGGTCGTCGTCCGCGGCGTCGTCGCCCTCCTCGGCCCAGTCGGCCTCCCCGGAGTCGTACTCTTCTTTCAGTTCGCTGAAGCTCTTTCCGTCGTCGTTCATATCGTCTCCGTCGTCCGCCGTTTCGGTCTCGGACGCGGCGTCGTCCGTGTTGTCGTCATCTAGTTCCTCGAAGTCGTCGTCGAGGTCGTCGAACCCGTCATCGTCGTCGAGATCCTCGTCGAGGTCGTCGAAGCCACCGTCGTCGAGGTCGTCGAACTCGTCGTCGCCCTCGAACTCGTCCGCCTCCGCCTCTTCCTCCTCGTCGAGGAGGTCGTCGTCGAAGAAGCCGTCCGCGTCGGCGTTCGCGACGTCCTCGTCGAGGTCCTCCTCCTCGCCGCCGTCCTCGTCGTCGAAGATGCCGAACGACCCCTCGCCGCCGCCGGCGACGCTGTCGAAACCGCCGGAGTCGTCGACAAAGGGGTTGATGCCGCGGGTGACCATCTCGTAGATGTCGAGGAGGTTTCGGACGTCCTCCTCGATGTCGTCGACGGCGTTCGAGATCTCCTCGTTCTCCGAGCGGACCGTCGAGACGGTCGAGGAGAGCGAGGCGACCTCGTTCTCGAGCTCGTCGAGTCGGTTCTCGAGCTCGTCGGTGGCCGCGCCGCCGCCACCGCCGCCACCGCCGTCGTCGAACTCGTCGTCCCACTCGTCCATACCGTCGAAGTCGTCGAAGCCGTCGCCGCCGCCACCGCCACCGCCGCCCATGCCGCCGCCCATCCCTCCGCCGCCACCGCCGCCACCCATGTCGCCGCCGAAGGGGTCGTTATCGCCGTCCATGCCACCGGAACCGTCGTCGTCGGATCCGTCGTCGTCGAGGAACCTGTCGAGGACGCTCGCACCGACGAGCCCCAGCGTGGCGACTGCCCAGGCGGCGGTTGGAGCTCCCCACACCGGTAGTTCGAGGCCCATTACCGTGTACGACCCGCAGAGCACACTTCAATTCACCCCTCAAAATATCAACCGTGAGAAAACACGCCACGGGACGGAGATCGGCCGTGGTCCGAATCGGGATGAGAGAGGGCCGGCCAGCGAAGCGTCCCCCGAACGAGCTCCCGAGCGTCAGATCGCCCGTTCGAAGCCGTCCGCGGCGCGGATGACGAGCCGGCCGTCCGGATCGAACCTGACCGTCCGTCCCACGGTATCGCCGACGTCGCTGGCGACGATCGGGACGCCGACGCTGTCGAGCACTTCACCGACCCGTTCGACGTTCCGCGGGCCGACCGCATCGGTGAGGTCGAGCATCTCGGCCCCGCCGGCGACGCGCGCCTCTAGGCGGCGGGGGTCCGCGCCGGCGTCGTCGAGCGCGCCGATCAGCGTGTCGACGCCGGTGTCGACGTACTTCGCGGGCCGCGAGGCGGCGGTCGACCGTCCCTCGCCCGTGGGCAGCATGGCGTGGAGGAGCCCGCGGACGCCCGCTCGCTCGTCCACGAGCGCGACCGCAACGCAGGAGCCCAGCCCGCTGGTCGTCAGGACCGCCTCGTCGCTCGTGACCGCGAGTTCGCCAACGCCGACCTTGATGCGCCCGCGGTCGTCCGCGGCCGACCCGCCGGTGACGGTCGTGGGGTCGGCGTCGGTGACCGCGTCGCTCCCCGTTGACGTCGCCGGATCGTCCGGTCGATCGTCAGGAAGCGAGCGGGTCACGACTCCGAGAGTCGGTCGAGCGCCCGGGCCAGTTCGCGCTCGTCGGGGAGCGCGTACACGTCGCAGCGCGCCTGGATCCCCTCCGTCTGTATCGCGGTGTCGATCACGAACCCGTAGTCCTGCCGCTGGCTGAGCTTCGCGACGAGCGGACTGATCGTCGACGCGCCGATGTCGTGGACGAACTCCGGCGGGGAGTGGGTGATCGTCGTACCGAGCACGTTCGCCCACCCGTCGATGAACCCGCTCGTCATCACGTTGCCGAGCTCGCAGAGCGCGTTCTGGGCCATCTCGCCCAGCGGCTCGTCCGTCTCCATCGGGAGCATCGCGTCGGCGACGGCCGCCGCCGAGGACTCCTCGAAGAGGATGGCGAGGTAGCCGCTCGGCTCGCCCTGTAGCTCGAACACCGTCCCCGCGTGGGGCTCGGTCCCGACCTCCGCCGGCACGTCCGCGAGCGGCACGAATCGGAGCCGGCTCACGTCGACGCTCGTCTCCAGCCCAGTCATCATCGCGATGTTGTCGGCGGCGTTGGCCGACCCCCGCTTCGCGAGCGACGAGAACGTCGACAGCGACTCGTAGGGGACCGCCGTGCTCGTCGTGCCGCCGTCCGCCTCGCCGCCGGCCGTCACCGCGGGCGCGGTCTTCCCGACGATGAGGTCGCGGAAGGGGCCCGAGTCGGGAAGCATGTAGATCGAGAAGTCGAGGTCGGTCGTCGTCGCGTCGAGGCGGCTCTCGAAGAGGAACACGCCGTCGCCGGCGAGCGCGCCGTCCGGCAGCACCGCCGCGCCGTCCGCCTCGAAGTAGCGCGGCGGCGACATGTCGATCGCTTTGCCGAGGTAGTTCGCCCACCCGTCGAGGAAGCCGCCGAGCGCGATGTTCCCGACCTCCGTCACCGCGCTGCGCTCCATCGACTGCCCGCCGGGGAGCAGCGAGAGCAGGGCGTCGGCGTTGACGGCGTCGAACGCGAGGACCGCCTCACCGTCCAGCCCGCCCCGGAGGCCGACGCTCACGCCGATCGACTCCCGCCCCGCGAACGACTCTGCGAGGTCTTCGCCGCTGGCGACGCTCGCGCCCGTCACCTCCACGGCCAGGTCGGTCCCGGTCAGGTCCGAGAGCGCGCCGGCGGCCTGTTTCGCCCCCCGTTCCGCGAGGCGGTTACAGGCGCCGAGCGCGCGGACGTCGACGCGCATTATACCGCCGATCCGATGGCGTCGAGCACGTTCGGCTTCTGGAACGGCTTCGTGATGTATCCCTCCGCGCCGGCCTTGATGGCCGCTTTCATCTTCTCCTCTTGCCCGACGCTGGTGCACATGATCACCGTCGCGTTGGGGTTCTCCTCGAGGATCTCCGTCGTCGCCTCGATCCCGTCGCGGATCGGCATCACGATGTCCATCATCACGAGGTCCGGCCCGTGCTCTTCGTACATGTTGACCGCCTCCACGCCGTTCTCCGCCTCCCCGACGATCTCGAACTCGCCCTCGAGGATCTCCCGGAGGAGGTTCCGCATGAACTCCGAGTCGTCGGCGATGAGTACCCGCGTAGCCATTGTTGTCTGAAGGGGGGCACAGCGACCACTTAATCGCTCGCCCGCGGTTCTCAGCGCTGAGAATGGAGCGGCGAGCCGGTTCGGCGGTCGAACGCTCGAAGCGGGCGCTCGCCTCGCGGTCGCGGACGATCGGAAGAATCGCGAGTCGGCGGGGCGCACCGCCGAGCGGTGACGGGGGTTAGACCCAGTGACCGAGGAGGTGGATGGCCCCGACGAGGACGGTCCCGCCGAACGCCTCGCGGGTCCCGAACGGGAGCGGGATCATCCCCACGCTGTCGGACTCGCCGTCGGCGGGCGTCTCGTCCGCGGGCGCGCTGCCGTTCGTCGTCTCGTCAGAGTTCCCTCCGGCGTCGGAACTCTCGTTGGTATCGGACGTGTTCCCGGTGTCAGTCTCCGACCCGTCCGTCTCGGACATCTCGGACGTCGTGCTGTTGCCGTCGGTGTCGGCCGCCTCGTCGCCGCTCACCTCGCCGCCGTCGGTGCCGGACGGGTCGTCGTCGTCGATCGTCGTCGTCGCCGGGTCGGCCTCGACGACGAGGGTGCCGCCGTGGGTATCGTCGTCGAGTCGGAGCGTGAAGGAGTACGTGCCGGGGTCGAGGTCGGGGGTCACGGACGCGAAGTCGTACGTCCGGGACTCGCCCGGCTCGAGGCGGACGCCCCACGAACCTCCGGTGCTCTCGTTGTCGACCGTGAGGGTGAGTTCGCCTTCGTCCGTGATACCGCCGGCGTTGCGCGTCGTGGCGCGGATCGACGACAGGTTCTCGCCCTCGGTGACGGTGACGTTCGCGGGCGCGTCCTCGATCACCAGCTCGTCCGGATTGTCGGCGTCGCCGACGACGATGACCGTCCGGCTGTCCCGGAGCGTCGACCCCTCGTACAGTTCGTAGTTCAGCTGGGTGCCCGGTTCGGTGCCGTTGAGAGCCGCGTCGACTGAGAAGTTCCCGTCGCCCATGTCGAGCGACGCTTTCGTTCGGAAGGGCGCGTCGGCGGCGTCGTTGACGAACGTCGCCGACAACTCGCGCACCGGCAGCAGCGACGTCGTCCCCGTGACCTGTCCGTCCTCGGCCTCAACGAGGAGTTCTCCGTCCTCGGTGACGTGGTCGTACCGGAGGTAGCGCTCGCGGACCGTGAACGACGCGTTAGCGCGCGCCGTCCCGTCAGCCGTCTCCCAGTACGGGAACTGCGCCGAGGCGTCGTCTGCGGTGTCAAACGCGGCGGGCGGCTCCGCGCCGTCTGCGAACGAGTACCGTTGTCCTTCCACCCCTTCGAGCGCGAACTCGACGGCGAACTCGTCGCCGGGCTCGACATCTTCGGTGAAGTGGTCGCCGTCGCTCGTGTCGACCACGAGGTAGAACCGCCCCGGCGCGTCTGTGGTCTCGAGCTCCGTCGCCTCGGCCGGAATGAGTTTGACGTCCGCCGGGTCGGCGCGCGAGAGGTCGATTTCCGCCGGCTGTCGGTTCCGACCGGGGTTCGTCTCGCGCACCCGAAGCGACACCCCCTCCTCGGCCGTCAGCAGGTCGTCAAGCACCCGGTGATCGATCGGCTCGCCCGGCTCGATCGGGTCGTCGGCGAAGTGCGACAGCGCCCCCCAGATACCCGTAGCCTCGAACCCGAGGACGATCCGGTTCCCCTTCGTCACCGCGGTCCGGTCCAGTCCGTTCGTTCGGAGCGCGCCGAGCGACTCGGTCTCGGCGTCGTCGTCGGGGGCGCTCGGGTCGATGCTGGTGAACACCTCGATCTCGTCGTGGAACGCCGGCTTCTCTAACAGGAGGTCCGCCTGGTCCGCGCTCTCCGTCGGCGTCACAACGCCGGCGTCGTCCACGACGAACGTTCCGTTGGTGATCGCGAGCCGGTACCGCTGCGGGACGAGGGGACGGGCGAGCCCGCCCGCGCCGGTGGCACTCGGGAGGCCGCTGAGCTTCTCGGCGACGGTGTTCCCGTCTTCGTCGACGAACTCCAAGTCGCACGACGTGTTCTCGCGGCTACAGCTGTTCACGTTGGTCGCGTCGGTGCCGAGCGTCCGCGTGTTGATCGTCACTTCGCTCGCCCCGGAGATTTTGAGAACGTCCACGAATCCGACGGGCTGGCCCGTGTCAGTGAGTCGGTTCCCGCCCACGAGGAGGTACACGTCACCGTTCGAGTTGTCGGCAGTGTATCTGATCTCGACTGGGTCACCTGCGACGCCGGTGTACGTCGACCGGGAGAAGCCGCCACTGACCTCAGGGCGGTCGTCGGAACCGACCGAGCCGGAAGCCTCAATGGCTGCGGGTTCTGACGCACCGGCGTCGAGAGACGGAGCGGCCGGGGTGACCGACACGCCCGCCGCGGCCGGGACGGTCGCGACGACGCCGCCGAGCGCGACGAGGAGCGTGAGCCCGATCACGCTCGCCTGGAACGCCGACAGCCCGATCAGCGCCGCTCGCCCCCCATCGTCGTCGCCGGAGCCGACCGTGTGGTCGCCGTCGGTCGCCGTCGAGCGGGTCGTGGTGGTGTCGGTGGCGTCGTCGTGTTCCATCGTCATGGGGGCGTGTTCAACGGGGGCGGGCCGACTCGCGGCCCGCGGTCTGTTGACGACGACTCGGCGGGTCACCGACTAAAGCGTACGCACCCGATTATCAGGGCATGTAACGGGAGTCGAAGTGAACGGGCCAAAAACCAGTGAATCGCCCGACGCGAGCGGAGTCCTCGGTCCGAAGAATTAAGCCCGGCCGCCACCCGATCCACGCCAACATGCCATCGTGTCCCCGCTGTGACGCTCCGGTCGGCGACGAGGCGCGGTACTGCGCGCAGTGCGGCGCCCCGCAGACGGAGGACGCGGCCGAGGAGTTAGACGAGTACGTCCAGCGACAGGCGGAGCAGATCGGCGGGGGTGGCGGATCGGGAGGCGGAGAGTCGAACGTGAGCGACGCGTTCCCGTCGACCGAGGAGCTGACGGACCGCGAACAGCTCTGGCGGCGGGGGTCATACGTCCTCGGGTACGGGACGATCGTCGTCGCGCTCACACGGGTTCCGGCCGCGGAGTCATGGCCGCTGCTCCTCGGGGGGATCGCGATCCTCCCGCCGATTCGCCGGCTCACCGCCGAGCCGCTCGGCAGTCCGCTGAAACGCGAGGTGATGGCGGGGATCTACGCGGTGTTCGCGCTGATCGGGATCGCGTTGTTCTTCTTCCTGTAAGAAGCGTCGACCCGTCCGAAACAGAATCCGCGAGATCAGTCGATCCGGAAGCCGCCCGCGTCCTCGGCGGCACGCACTAAGTCACCGATGCTGTCGCTCGCGGAGAGTCCCTGACTCGCCGCGAACCGCTTGATCATCACCGGCGGGAGGTCGACAGTGGTCTCCGAGGCCGCGAGCAGCAGGCCGATCGCCTCCGGCGTGGGCGAGCTCGGGCCGGCGTTCGACGCGAACCACGAGATGAGCGTGTCGAACGTCGCCGTCACGTCGTTCGACACCATCCGCTGGCGGGTGGTGTCGCCGTTCGCGTGGAGCGTCGCGTCGATGCCGTACTCGAAGCCGTCGCCGTCGAAGGAGTTCGCCAGCCACCGGCTCACCGCCTGCCTGTCGACGGCGTTCCCGCCGCCTCCGGCTCCGGAGCGCTGTGGCCCGCCGCCAGGCGCGGCGTTCGGCGGAGGTTGGCCGCCGCCCGGCTGGCCGCCGCCGCGTCCGTGTCCCGCAGCCTGCTCGCCGCCGGGCTGTCCGCCCGCAGCGCCGCCTCTCGACGCTTGGTCGTTCGCGGGGCGGCCGCGCTCGCCGACGCCGGGGCCGGCGGCGCTCGCCCGCGGGTCGTCACCGGCGGGACGACGTTCGTCAGGATTCGCCGGGTCGGCCGCGGTGAAGCCGGAGTCGTCGTCGGGCGGCGCGCGGCGCTGGCCGCGAGACCGCCGGACGTTGGGACGGCCGTTCGTCCCGACGACGTAGCGACCCTCCCCGATCTCGACGACGCTCTCGTCGTCGGTGAAGTCGAGCTCCTCCGGATCGGCCGGCATTGCGTCCGCGTCGTTCGGCGGGGGATCATGGTCACTCATGGGTCGTGATAGCGCACGCCGTAAAATAGGTGTTGCGGGCGGCCGAGCCGCCGAGGTTGTGGTTACCGCGCTGTTCGAGGCTCGTTAGAGCCGGACTGCTTCGCCCTGTTTGCTGAACAGGTCCGGAGCGCTCAGTTCGACAGACGTCGTCGCGCCGGACGGCGAGACGATGTCGAGAGTCGCAGAGTCACTCTGTCCAAACTTATCGTTTGTGTTGTCAGTGTTCGAGAGTGCCCCGGCTCCGGGATTAAGCAGGATCTGGTACTGCGAGCCATCGGAAATAACCGGACTCTTCTGAAGAGTTCCGTCTTGGCGTACGGTGAACTGATTGGCGCTAAGATCTGAGACGCCACTGACAACGACAGTAACAGTCTCGCTGTCCAGCACGTTTCCGCTCCCGTCGCGGAGTTCGACAGTCAGCGTTTCCTCAATTGAAGGATCGACGTTGCTGAAGGAAATGGTCTGTGAACCTGCAGCCGCTGAAGTAGTATCCTCGTTGGATCCGTCGGTCACTGCGACTGTTGAGCCGTCACTGAGAGTACCAGTTTCGATGCTAATATCTGTCGCACCGCTTGCGACCTCCGGGGGCGCTGAGATCTCATCTTCTCCGGGACTCCCAGTAGAACTGTCGACGCTACCGCCGGCAACGAAGACCAAGTTCTCTTGGCCACCAGGCCCCACCGCCTGAATCGTCGTTTCGCTTAGGTCGATTTGATCAGCACCAGGCGCGCCAGTACTGGTCAGCCGAACCTCGTCCAATTCGACGGTGTTACTTGACGAGACAATTCCGACTGAGCTGGTGACTTCAATCCGCTCGGAAACCAAGTCCGTACTCTCTTGCCCGGTCGCTTCTGCCTGTGACTGGAGGAACCCGGCCGTGTTGATCAGGACGCCGGCGGCGATCGCCGCCACCAGCACCATCGCGATGAACACGATGAGCGTCCCGATCCCCACCTGACCGCGCTCTTCCTCGTTGAGTATCATTTCAAACATTTTACAGCCTCACTGATTCGCTAACCACCGTGCTCGGAACACGGATCTCAGTCGTCGTCGTCGCGCCAGAGGCAGTGGTGAAGGTCACCGACAACGAGTCGCCCTCCTCAAGCACGTATGCGCTGTCACCGGCGTTGTTGTCGACGCTACTGCTTGTAGCGTCAAGTCCGATCGTAATCTGGGCGCGATCACTGTTGTCAGTGAAGACAACCGCGTTACTGCCCTTGAACATGTCAATGTCCGTGCCGTCGGTCCCGCCGTCACTCAACGAGAAGGTCTCCTGACCGCTCTCCCCGACGAGTTCGACCGACGTTTCGCTCAGATCAATGTTGTCTGCTCCAGGTGACTGAGCGAGCACAAAGTCCAGCTCAACGATTTGCCCGTTTCCGACACCGCTGTCGAAAGTTCCAGATTGGCTCACTACCTGAAGCCGGTCGCTTACTTGCGCTGTGCTTTCCTGCCCCGTTGCTTCCGCCTGTGTCTGGAGGAAGCCGGCTGTGTTGATCAGGACGCCGGCGGCGATTGCCGCCACCAGCACCATCGCGATGAACACGATGAGGGTCCCGATCCCCACTTGCCCGCGCTCTTCCTCGTTCAGTATGGTTTCGAACATTGTGTGTTGATGCCCTCAAATACGGTCTTTCGGGCTCTGTTTTGTCTGAGTAGGAAGTTAGTGATAAGAATCACTCCCAAATTATCTCACTCGATAGATAGAGGTTCGATAATAAAGCGGCCAATTGTGAACAAAAACGTAGAGCCGGTGCCGAGTGTGTACTAACTATTACAGCCGGACGGCTTCGCCGTCGGTGTTGAACAGGTCAGGTGCACGTAGCTCAACACTGGTTGTTGCGCCTGCAGGTGAGACTATCTCGACCGAAGACTCATCGCTTTGGCCGAAGACAGCATTGTCGTCACCGTGGGCGAACGTGTAACTGCCACCGTCGTAGACACCAGAAGACGTGTCCGTACCATCTAGGTCCCCGAATGGTTCTGCTGCCGGGTTGACGACAATAGTGTACTGCTCATCTTCGCTGATCACAGCTTGGCTACCGTCCTGTAGTGTTCCGTCTTTCAGGACTGCGAACTCGCCCTTATCAATCCTTGTAGCGTAATTATCTGTATTTGGATCGATAGTAGTTGAGCCATCCGCTTCCCGAGTCGTGAAGACGAGATTTGCCTGCCCGTTGGGTCCAACGGCCTGAATCGTTGTTTCGCTCAGGTCGATCTGATCAGCGCCAGGTGCGCCGGTGACAGTGAGTTTGATAGATTCTAACTCACCGTCCGATTCACTGCCCACGATGCCGACAGGACTGGTGACTTCGATCCGTTCGGAAACCAAGTCAGTACTCTCTTGCCCGGTCGATTCTGCCTGTGACTGGAGGAAGCCGGCCGTGTTGATCAGGACGCCGGCGGCGATCGCCGCTACCAGCACCATCGCGATGAACACGATGAGAGTCCCGATTCCCACTTGACCGCGCTCTTCCTCGTCCAATATAGTTTCAAACATTTTACAGCCTCACTGAGTCGTTGACAACCGTGCTCGGAACACGGATCTCGGTCGTCGTCGTCGCACCGGAGGCAGTGGTGAACGTTACCGATAGCGAGTCGCCCTCCTCGAGCACGTACGCGCTGTCACCGGCGTTGTTGTCGACGCTACTGCTTGTAGCGTCAAGTCCGATCGTAATCTGGGCGCGATCACTGTTGTCAGTGAAGACAACCGCGTTACTGCCCTTGAACATGTCAATGTCCGTGCCGTCGGTCCCGCCGTCACTCAACGAGAAGGTCTCCTGACCGCTCTCCCCGACGAGTTCGACCGACGTTTCGCTCAGGTCAATGTTGTCTGCCCCGGGTGACTGGGCGAGCACGAAGTCCAGCTGGACAATCTGTCCGTTTCCGACACCACTGTCGAAAGTCCCGGATTGACTCACCACCTGAAGCCGGTCACTCACTTGCGCTGTGCTTTCTTGTCCCGTTGCCTCTGCCTGTGTCTGGAGGAAGCCAGCCGTGTTGATCAGAACGCCGGCGGCGATCGCTGCCACCAGCACCATCGCGATGAACACGATGAGCGTCCCAATCCCCACCTGACCGCGCTCTTCCTCATCCAGTATAGTCTCGAACATTGGCTGTGTTGCGTTGGCCCCCGGCCTGCCCGGCGGGCGTTATCGTGGACGATGGGGATTTCCTACTTAAGATCACGTACCCGGTTATCCACATTGATAAACATTTCACGTCATGCGGTTTCGGAGTTATTTTGAGCAGTTTAATTACAGAATATATCAACGATTTCGCAGAGCGGGTATCAGATCTGGATATGGGACAGAATACCGACACCGAGGGTCTGCGTCGCGAATTCGGTGTGCGGGCGAGTAGCTATCTGATTGAGAACACGGTCGTTCGATGGAGCGGGAAAGTCGGCGGGAGATGAAGAGGAAACCTAGCGCTCGCGGGCGGGCGAGGCTGATGTGGTCGACTCGGAGCGAGCGTCGTCCTCAGAGCGGTCGCGGTCGTCGGTGGCGGCCATCAGCCGATCGAGCCGACGCTCGAACTCGGCATCAGTGAGTTCGCCCTCGACGTAGCGGTGTTTGAGCCGTTCGACCGGAGACGCGGTCGCCTCGGGGTCCGTGTCCGCCCGCGACGCGCGGTCCGCGGCGATCCGGTCGGCGAGGTAGCCGCCGAGTGCGCCGCTGCCGACGACGTACGCCGCGCCGAACAGGGTGAGTGCGAGGACGCCGACGGTCGCCGCGGGCGACACCGCGGCGGCGACCCAGATCGCGAAGAACGTCAGGGGCAGCGACAGCAACGCGACCAGCGCGCCCGTCGCCGCGCCGATCCGTGGGCCGCGGGCGGTCGCGGACTCATCGGTCCAGCTTGCCACGCCGGCGCCGACCGCGGGCGCGATCAGGCCGACGACGGGCAGGACGCTCACGAGCACCGTGACCCCCGCTCCGACGCCGGCGCGCGCGACGAGGTCCGAGAGGCGCGCGACCGTCGAGCGGCCGCCGGGAGAGTCGGCGTGGCTCATCGGCGGCGGTCCGAACGTGGCGGCGATGGGGCGGGTCGGTACGTCCCGGGAGCGAGCCGCGAGCGTGGCGTTTCGCGCCCGTCTCGGCAGCGGTCTGACATGGAAAAATCTACGAGACGCGCGCGCAAAAGCGCGTCGGGGGAGGGGGTGTGTCGAGGGCAGTTTGGCGGCCGCGACCGTGGCGAGAACGCTCTGACGGGGCCGTGCCCGCTCGCCGATACGGCGCGCGTCGCGCCGTCAGTCGCCGCGGTCGCGCAGCCGCGACAGCTCCGACTCCGGGATCACGAACTCCTGCGTGCCGGGTTCATAGACGGCGAGGCTGCCGGCGACGAGCGCCATCGACGCCGCGAGCAGACCGCTGTTGACCAGGAGCAGCCCCTCGGCGTTGGCGAAGCCGGTCCAGAAGGCGGCCGCGGGCGTCGCCACCGCCGCGACGACGACGAGCCCGAACCCGACCGCCAGATACGCCATCGCCGTGCGGCCGGACGACCGGTACGCCGCGATCGCGAACGCGACGAGCGTCGCGCTCGCACCAGCCACTACGGTGGTCGTCATCAGGTACAACCCCTCGATGAGCTCCATACCCACTCTGTACGAACAGCGGTGATAAACCCACGGGGGCGGGTATCAGCGCCGATAACACGACGCGATCGCGCGGCGGCCGAAACGGCGGCGGGACGCGCGCCGAACGCCGGACGGAGAGGATCCGTCGACGCGTACAATCACCGGTACGCTTATAAGAGATAAAAATCAATATCGATAACGTGAATGGTGGGGGACGACCTGATTACCGTACTCGGTAACAAATACAACACGGACATTCTGACGGCGACGGGCGACGCGAAGTCGGCGCAGGATCTCAGCGACCAATTGGACGTCCCGATCGCCACGTGTTATCGCCGGATCAATGAACTGGAGGAGGCGGACCTCCTCGAGCTCCACGACCGCCCGCTCTCGGACGAGCATCGGCGCGTGAAGGTGTACCGCCGGAAGGTCGACGGGGTCGAGGTCGACTTCCGCGACGGCCTCACCGTTGAGGTCGAGGAGCGGTCGGCGGTGAAGAACCGGCTCGACGACGTCTGGCGCGACCTCTCGTCGCGCGAGTAGTCGACGTCTCCGCGGCGTCAGAAGGACGGCTGGTCGTCGGAGCCGCCCATCATCGAGAAGCCGCCGGCGCGCTCGTGGACCGTGATCCCTCTCTGCCCGATCTCCATCGGGAAGATGTCGGTGTCGATGTCCTGTTTCCGCATCTTCGCCACCCAGACGTACCGGTTGACGCCGGAGTCGGTCGGCGTCTGGATGAAGTAGATGTTCCCGTCGGTGAGGAAGTTCTCCAAGCCCACCTCGGTGTCGGGGAAGACGGCCCCCTGCTCGTTGATGAGCAGCGAGGTGAGCCCGTTCGCCTTGAGGATATCCGAGAACTTCAGCAGGTAGGTGCGCTTCTCCTGTTCGGCGTCGAAGAAGAGCTGGAACATCGACAGCGAGTCGAGGACGAGGCGGTCGAAGTCTCCGTCCTCGACGGTGTCGAGCAGGCGGTCGACCGCGGTCGAGAAGTCGGTCTCACGGAGCATCTCGCGTTTGTCCAGGATGACGATGTCACCGTCGTCGACCATCTCGTCGAACCCCTCGAAGCCGACGGACTCGGCGGCCCCGCGGATGTCGGCCTCGTCCTCCTCAAAGGAGACGTACACGCCGCGCTCGTCGTGTTCGGAGACGCCGTGATGGAGGTACTGGATGCCGAAGATACTCTTCCCGGTGCCCGGGTTTCCGGAGACGAGGACCGTCGACCGCTGGGTGATGCCGCCGGTGAGAATGGAGTCGAGCCCCTCGACCCCGGTGGAGACGAGTTCTGACATTCGTTTCTCCCTTGGCGGCCGGAGTATATAAAAGACGGTTCAGTACGTCGGGCGAACGGACGCCGACAGTTTTATCTCTCGACATACCCCCCATTTGTGTATGCCCGGTGAAGCGTGTCCGGTCGCTCCCGGCGGTGGTCGACGGTGAGCGACCCGTCGATACTCGTCGTGGAGGACGAGCCAGACATCGCGGCGCTGTACGCCGGCTTCCTCGAGGAGCGCTACACCGTCGACGTCGCCGAGACCGCCACCGATGCGATCGATCGGGTCGACCCCGACCTCGACGTGGTGCTCCTCGACCGCCGACTCCCCGACGGGAGCGGCGACGACGTTCTCGAACACATCCGCGAGGCGGAGTACGACTGCCGCGTGGCCATGGTCACCGCGGTCGAGCCCGACTTCGACATCATCGACATGGGGTTCGACCTCTACCTCACCAAGCCGGTGAGCCGCTCGAAGCTGCTCGCCGCCATCGACACGCTCCTGACGCGGAGCGAGTACGACGACCTCGTCCAGGAGGCCGCCGCGCTCGCCAGCAAACGCGCCGTGTTGAGCTCGCAGAAGCCGGCCGCCCAGCGCGAGGGCAACGAGGCGTACGCCGAGCTCGTCGAGCGCTTGGAGGACTTGGGCGCCGACATCGACGACCTCGGAGAGTCGCTGTCGACCGACGACTACCGCGCGATGTTCCGCGACCTCGGCGAGGCCTAAGCCGCCCACCGCTCTTTCCGCTGCTCGCTCGAACCCTCGAGCCAGCCTGCTGCCGCTCTTACCGATACCGAGCTCCGCTGCTCGTCCGGGCAACGGCCGGTCAGAGAATCCCTCGACGGCGTCCGAATCTCGGACGAAGTTTGAACGGATGCTGCCCCGACTCCGCACAAAATCTGTCCGATAGTTGAGAAATGTATATCCCGGTCATCGCCCTCGTCGGGAACATGACGCACCGAAACACGCGGCGGCGGTTCTTGGCGACGAGCGGCGGACTCGTGACGCTGGCGCTCGCCGGCTGCGCGGGCGACGGCGGAACGGGTGACGAGGGCGAGATGGACGACGGGGATGAAATGAACGGTGACGACGGAATGAACGGTGACGACGGAATGGACGGCGACGACGGGATGGATGGAGACAACGGGACGGACGACGACGAGATGGGCGACGACGACGGGATGATGCAGTCCGCTACCATCCGAGTCCGGATCGAGAACGTCGCGCCCGCGGATTTCTACTCGACGGACGGGCCGACGAACGGCGCGATTTGGATCACGCCGGGCGCGTACGCGGTCCACGAAGACGAGAATCCGATCTACGAGCTCGGCGAGTCGGCCTCGATCGGCCTCGAAGCGCTCGCGGAGGCGGGCCCGCCGACCGGCTTCGAGGGGGAAGACGGGCTCGTCGACGAGCTCGGCGAGTCGGCGCCCGTGGCCCACTCGGGGGCGTATACGCCGCCCGACACCGTCGCAGACCCGAACGATCCGACCGGCGAGGTCCCGGGGGCCCCGCCGATCGCGCCCGGCGGCGCGTTCGAGTTCGAGGTCGACGTCTCGCCCGGCCACCGGCTCTCGTTCGCGTCGATGTTCGTCCCATCGAACGATGTGTTCGTCTCGACGGACGAAGCGGGGATCGAGCTCTGGCCGGAAGACGGCGACCCGGTCGAGGGTGACGTCACCGACGCCGCGGCGCTGTTCGACGCGGGGACGGAGCCGAACGCGGAGCCGCCGGGAGCCGGCCCGGACCAAGCCCCCGCGCAGGACTCGCCCGATCAAGGCGCAGACGAGGACGGGGTCGTACGCCGGCTGAGCGAGGTCGACGACGGCCACGAGTACCCGGCGGTCGGGGACGTAGTTCAAGTGACCATAACCCCCACATAGCGTATGAGCAACGGTACCAACTGTCGAGACGCGCTCCTCGCGGGGGCGGCCGGCGGGGCCGCAGTCGCGGGGTCGTACCTCGCGACGGGGTGGACGCCCTCGTTCGTCGTGCGGCCGATCGACCAGACCATCGTGAACCTGACCCCCGGACCGATCGTGACGTTCGCGATCGCGACGTTCGGCGACGCTGGCCACCTGATCCACATCGCCATGGCGGTCGCGACAGCCGTCGGGCTGTTCGGCGCGGTCGCGTTCGCGGGCCTACGGCTCGCCGCGCGCACCGACCGTCGAGCGACCGCGGCGGCCGTCGCCGGCGGCGGGGCGTGGCTTCTCGCGGCGGCGCTGACCGGGGTCTCAATCGGCGCGCTCGGCGCGGCACTCCCCGCGGCGGCGGTCGCCGGAGTCGGCTGGTTGCCCGCGTGGGCCGGTCGATCGAGCGCCGGCGACGACGCGTCGCTGTCCCCGTCGGAGTCCGACCCGGACGGCTCCGACGTGGCTGAGGAGGGGAGCCCCGATGGAACGAGTCGGCTCCCGGCGGGCTTCGACGCGGTGCGCCGCCGGACGCTCGGCGTCGTCGCGGGGGCGCTCGGGTTCGTCGTCGCGGCGGCCGGCGGCCGGCGGCTGTTCGTCGGGGGGGACGACCCGCTCGCCGACGCGCCGCGCTCCGAGGGCGCCGCCGCCCGGCTCCAGGAGCTCGACACCGCCGGGCTGGCGTTCGAGAGCGACGACCTCCACGACATGGTGAGCCCGATCGGGGAGTTCTACAACGTCGACATCGCGGAGTTCGACCCGGAGGTCACCGCGGCCGAGTGGTCGCTGACGTTCACCGGCGAGACGGAGACCGACCGGACGGTCTCCTTCGACGAGCTGATCGATCAGCCCGTCGAACACCGCGCGATCACGCTGCGGTGCGTGGGCGAGGACCTGAACGGCCGCAAGCTGGACAACGCCGTCTGGACCGGAACGCCGATCCGGCCGCTCCTCGAGTCCGTCGACCCGCAGGGCGAGTGCGACTGCGCGATGCTGCGCGGCGAGGACGGCTACTACGTCCAGTTCCCGGTCGACGTGCTCGCCGAGGGGTTCCTCGCGTGGGGAATGAACGGCAAAGAGCTCCCCTCGGGCCACGGGCACCCCGTCAGGGTGCTGATCCCGGGCCACTGGGGCGAGACGAACGTGAAGTGGCTCTCGGAGATCGAGCTCCTCAGCGTCGAGGACGACGGCTACTGGGAGGAGCGCGGCTGGGAGGGGACCGGCGAGGTGAAGACGGTCGCCAAGCTCTGGGACGAGGGGATCACCGAACTCGGCGACGGACGGATCGAACTGGCCGGCCACGCCTACGCCGGGACCCGCGGCATCGAGCGCGTGGAGGTGTCGACCGACGGCGGCGACTCGTGGACCGACGCCAGCCTCTCCGACCCGCTGCCCGACGCGGACGTCTGGCGGCAGTGGCGGCACGTCTTCGAGCCGAACGGGGAACACGAGGTCGTCGTCCGCGCCACCGACGGGACGGGGACGCTCCAGTCGAGCGAGGAGTCGGGCTCCGTCCCGAGCGGCGCGTCGGGGTGGGTCCGCCGGACGGTCGGCTGACGTGGTCGCCGCGCTCGGTGCGTCCGGCGGGCCCGACTCCGGGCGAAACGACTTTCATTACGTACCGGACACACCAGTACGTTAGATGGAGAAGGCCCTGTGGTACCTGTTCGTCGCGAGCCGCGGTGGCGCAAACAGGGTCCGGATCGTTCGGCGGCTCCGCGACCGCCCCCGGAACGCGAACGAGCTCGCGGAGGCACTGGACGTCGACTACAACACGATCACACACCACCTCGACATGCTCAAAGACCACGACGTCGTCGAGCCGAGCGACCACGACTACGGGAAGCTGTACTTCCTGACCGATCGCTTCGAGCACCACGCGGAGACGTTCGAAGAGATCACCGCGGAGGTGGACGCGGAATGAACCCCGCGTCGCCGACCGGGGTCGCCGTGCTGATCGCGGTCGTCAACAGCGCGCTGCTTGCGGTGCTGGCGACGATATGGCTCCGCAACTACCGCGAGTTCGGGTCGACGCTGCTGCTCGGGCTGGTCGGGTTCAGCGGCGTGCTCCTGATCGAGAACCTCGTCTCGATCGGCTTCTTTTTCGCGGGCATGCGGACGCTGTACGCGATGGATCCGCTCGTGGGGCGGGTGGTCCTCGCGATGAGCGTGCTGGAGCTGCTCGCGGTGTCGCTGCTGACCTACGCGACGGTCAACTGACGAGGCGGCCGGGCGATGACAGGAACGGCGGTGCGGGTGCCGGGGCGGCCGCGCCGGCGCGAGCGGGACCGCGGCGGCTCACGAGAGCTGGTCGCCGACGACCCGATCGGCCGCGGCGAGGAACGCGTCGCGCTCGTCGAGCGGGATGGTCGCGCCCGCGGCCACGTCGTGGCCGCCGCCGTCGCCCCCGACCGAGCGGCTCGCCTCGCGCATCACCGCGGAGAGGTCGAGCCCCTGCCGAACGAGGGCGTGCGAGCCGCGCGAGGACACCTTCAGTTCCTCGGCGCTCTCCTCGGCGAAGGCGATCACCGGCTTCGAGCGGTCGACCGCGGGCGAGCCCACCGCCATCCCCGCGACGATGCCGACGATGGTCTCGCGGATGCGCGACCCCGCGTCGAACCACTGGAGGTTCTCCTCGTGGGTGACGCCCTCCGACTTGACCCACTGGAGCCCCTCGGAGAGGTTCTTGCGGTGGGTGCGGAGGAGCCGCCGGGCCTCCGCGAGCGCGTCCCCGCGGTCGCCGAGACACACCGCGAGGCCGACGTCGCCGCGCTCGTAGCGTGCGGTGGCGTTGAGCAGCGTGGAGAACTCGCTGACGTCGCGCAGCTCGGTGCCCGGCTCCTCGTCGACGAGGGTGTAGGCGGTGCCGACGAGCGACTCGATCCGGTCGGCCGGGACGCCGGAGGCGACCGCGCGGCGCATCAGCGCGGAGGCGAGCCGCTGCCGCTCCTCGGCGTCGAGGTCGACCCAGCGCCGCCACTCGCCGTCGCGTTTCGCGTCGACATCGACGTCCGCGAGAAAGGAGATGGCTCCCGCCTCGTCGTTCGTGATCCCCGGGATGCGGACGTCGGAGGCGTACTCCAGGAACTTCGGGAGGGGGCGGGTCTGTCTGCCGTATAAATCGAGGTCGGTCCGCGCGTCGAGCACGCCCGCGTCGACCCCGTCGGCGACGATCGACTCGTTCGCGCCGACGAGGCCGTCCGTCGAGTCCTGCATGTCGCCGACCGCCCCGACGACGGCGAGCCCGGCGAGGTCGCGGTTGTCGCCGTCGGGGCCCTCTAGCGCGCGGGCGAGGAGGTAGCTCGCGCCGGCGCCCGACAGCTCGCTCGCGCCGTCGATCCCCTCGAGCAGCGGGTTGAGGTGGTAGCGCGTGTCGCTGTCGGCGGGCTGGTGATGGTCGGCGATGACGGGGACGAAGTCGCCCCGGGTCTCGTGGTCGGCGATGACGTCGAGCTGGCCGGAGCCGAAGTCGGTGAAACAGACGACGTCGAACTCGCGGGCGGCGATCCCGGCGATCGAGTCGGCGTTCAGCTGCTTCTCGAAGACGACCTCGTGGTCGATGCCGGCCCGGGCGAACGCGGTGGACGCGATCGCGGCGCTCGTGATCCCGTCGGCGTCGATGTGGGAGGCGAGCAGCACCCGGTCGGCCTCGCGCAGGCGGTCGGCACAGTCGGTCGCGCGGGCGGCGAGGTCGGGAACGGGGGCGGCGACTGCCATTACCACCGTATGGCCCCCGATCGGGCATAAACGCACGCTTCGCGGGAGCGACCCCGAAGGGGGCATCAATTGCCGTAACTGACGGTTATAGACGTACGTAGACGTATGAGCAACAAACATGACACGTGGGTTTTCAACCCGGAGTCTCCACGCCGGCGGCGAGCCCGACGCGGCCACCGGCGCCCGGGCCACGCCGATTCACCAGACCACGTCGTACGTCTTCGACGACGCGGACACGGCGGCGGAGCAGTACGCGCTCCGGGCGGAGGGCCACATCTACTCGCGGCTCTCGAACCCGACGGTGAACGTCTTAGAGGACCGGCTGGCCGACCTCTCCGGGGGATCGGACGCGGTCGCGACGGGGTCGGGGATGGCCGCGTTCGACGCGATAACCACCGTCCTCGCGAGCGCGGGCGACAACGTCGTCGCCAGCTCCGAGATGTACGGCGGGACGGCCGCGTACCTCTCTAGCATCGCGGACCGCCGCGGGATCGAGACCCGGCTGGTCGAGACGCTCGATTACGAGGCGTACGCCGGCGCGATCGACGGCGACACCGCGTTCGTCCACGTCGAGACGATCGCGAACCCCTCGCTCGTCACGCCCGACTTCGAACGGCTGGCCGCGATCGCCCACGAGCACGCGGTGCCACTTGTCGTCGATAACACGTTCGCGACGCCGTACTGCTGTCGCCCGTTCGAACACGGCGCCGACATCGTCTGGGAGTCGACGACGAAGTGGATCACGGGCAACGGCACCACCGTCGGCGGCGTCGTGGTCGACGGCGGCCAGTTCCCGTGGGACCACCCGGACGCCGACTACGCCGAGTTGGACGGCGAGTCGCCAGCGTTCCCGATCGACTTCGTCGAGCAGTTCGGCGACGCCGCGTTCGCCAACGTCGCCCGCCAGCGCGGGGTGCGGCCGACCGGCGGCCAGCAGTCCCCCTTCGACGCGTGGCAGACGATCCAGGGGCTGAACACGCTCCCGCTACGGATGGAGCGCCACTGCGAGAACGCGCGGCGGGTGGCCGAGTTCCTCCGCGACGACGACCGCGTGGACTGGGTGAGCTACCCTGGGTTCGAGGACCACGAGAGTCACGACAACGCCGCCGAGTACCTCGACGGCTTCGGCGGGATGGTCACGTTCGGCGTCGACGGCGGCTACGAGGCCGCGAAGACCTTCTGCGAGTCGGTCGACCTGACGAGCTTCCTCGCGAACATCGGCGACGCAAAGACGCTCGTCATCCACCCGGCCTCGACCACCCACGCGCAGATGGACGAGACCCAACAGCGGCTCGCGGGCGTCTACCCCGAGATGCTTCGGCTGTCGGTGGGGATCGAAGACGTCGACGACGTGATCGCCGACCTCGACGCGGGACTGGCCGCGGGCGAGCGCGCCGCGGCGGGCCGGAGCGGGGAGGAGCGAGCCGCGGACGAAGAGGCGGGCCGATGAGCGCCGTCCCGACCGACCACGGCGTCGCCTCGCTCGGGGAGTTCACCTTCGAGTGCGGGCAGTCGGTCCCCGACTTCGAGGTCGCCTACGAGACCCACGGCGAGTTCGACGGCGACAACGTCGTGCTGGTCTGCCACGCGCTCACCGGGAGCCAGAACGTCGCGCGCTCCCCCGAGCCGGAGCGGGAGCCGGAGACCACCGGGGCCGGGCAGGCGGGGCAGGCCCGCGCGTGGTGGGACGACGTCGTCGGCCCGGGGAAGGCGATCGACACGACGGAGTACTACGTCGTCTGCGCGAACGTCCCCGGCTCCTGCTACGGGACGACCGGCCCGGCCAGCGAGCGGCCCGCGGACCTCGACCTCCGCGAGGAGCCCGACCACGACCGGTGGGGGACCGCCTTCCCGCCGGTCCAAGTCGAGGACTGGGCGCGCGCGCAGCGCCGGCTGCTCGACCACCTCGGGGTGGGACGGCTCCGGGCGGTCGTCGGCGGGAGCGTCGGGGGGATGAACGCCTTAGAGTGGGCGAAGCGCTACCCCGACGACGTCGACCGCGTGGTGGCCATCGCGACCGCCGGCCGCCTCGACGCGCAGTGCCTCGCGCTCGACGCGGTCGCGCGGCGCTCGATCCGGGCGGACGCGGACTGGAACGGCGGCGACTACTACGGCGAGGACCGGCCAGCCCCGACCGAGGGGCTCGCTATCGCCCGGCAGATCGGGCACATCATGTACCTCTCGAAGGCGTCGATGGAGCGCAAGTTCGGGCGGCGGTCGGCCGGCCGCGACTCGCTCACCCGCGAGGACGGTGACCTCGGGCTGCCGCCGGAGCCGACGGCCGGGTTCTTCCCGTACCGCGAAGTGGAGTCGTATCTCGACTACCAGGCGGAGGGGTTCGGCGACCGGTTCGACGCGAACAGCTACCTCTACCTGACGCGCGCGATGGACGAGTACGACCTCGCCGCCGGGCACGGCACCGACGCCGACGCCCTCGCCGCCTTCGAGGGCGAGACGCTGCTGATGAGCTTCACCGCCGACTGGCACTTCACCGTCGAGCAGTCGGCGTCGCTGGGCGACGCGTTCCGCGAGGCCGGGGTGCCGGTCGCCCACCACGTGGTCGACTCCGACCACGGCCACGACGCGTTCCTCGTCGAGCCGGAGCACGTCGGCCCGCCGGTCCGGGACTTCATCGCCGACGGTGTCGACGGCCGCGCCGTCTCCGACGAGGACGGCGACGACGGCGGCGACCCGCGGTCCGACTCCGACCACGCGCCCGTCCACGCGAGCCTGTTTCGGGGCTGAGCGCCCGCGTCGGTCGCCACTTCGGATCTCCTCGCCCGTGCCGACGAGTCCGGAGAGCGATGCGGGCGCGTTTCGATCGCCGGTGGTAGCGGTAGCGTCACACAATCACGATCAATCATGATAACGTTCATAGTTCCCGACCTCGTGGTGTGTGAGGTATGCCAGGCGGACACGCTCAGACCCTGCGACCGTTCATGTGGCGCGCGGAACGACTGTACCCGGACACTGAGATCGTCTCGCGGACCCACGAGGGGCGGACGCGGCACACGTACGCCGAGTACGCCGACCGCACCGCGCGGCTCGCGAACGCCTTAGACGACCACGGGATCGAGCGCGGCGACCGCGTCGCGACGTTCTGTTGGAACCACACGCGCCACTTCGAGACGTACTTCGGCGTCCCGAACACGGGCGCGCAGCTCCACACGATCAACCCGCTGCTTCCCGACGAGCACATCCAGTACATCGTCGACGACGCCGACGACGAGATCATCTTCGTCGACCCGTCGCTCGCGGAGAAGATCGCGGGTGCCGCGGAGGGAGCGGAGGAGTTCGACGGCGTCGACTTCGTCGCGATGGGCTCCGAGGGGATCGACGCGCTCGACGCGCCCGCCTACGAGGAGTTCATCGCGGACCACTCGACTGAGTACGACTGGCCCGACCTCGACGGCGACCAGCCCGCCGGCCTCTGTTACACCTCCGGCACGACGGGGAAGCCGAAAGGCGTCGAGTACACCCAGTCGATGCTGTGGAGCCACACGATGGCCTCACAGACGCCGCAGGGGATCCCGATGGAGGACTCCGACGTGGTCATGCCGGTCGTCCCCATGTTCCACGTCAACGCGTGGGGGATGCCGTTCACCGCGGCCGCCGCGGGCGCGAAACACGTCTACCCCGGGCCGTCGCCGGACCCCGCGGACCTCGCGGCGCTGATCGAAGAGGAGGGCGTGACCATCTCCGCGGGCGTGCCGACGGTGTGGCTCGGGCTCCGCGAGTACATCGAGGGGGGTAACGAGGTCGACCTCTCGACGCTCGACACCGTGATCATCGGCGGCGCGGCCGCGCCGCAGGCGCTGATCGAGTGGTACGACGAGCGCGACGTCGAGGTGCTCCACGCGTGGGGGATGACGGAGCTGTCGCCGATCGGCACCGTCTCGCATCTCACGGACGACCTGCGCGACGCCGACTACGAGACGCAGGTGAACAAGCGCTCGAAGCAGGGGCTCGTCGCCCCCGGCCTGGAGTTCGAGGTCATCGACGAGGACGGCGAGGAGATCCCGTGGGACGGCGAGGCGTTCGGCGAGCTCCGCATCCGCGGCCCGTGGGTCACGAAGGAGTACTTCAAGCGCCCAGAGGCCAACGAGGAGGAGTTCGTCGACGGCTGGCTGAAGACCGGCGACGTGGTCACCGTCGACGAGGACGGCTACATGCAGCTCGTCGACCGGACGAAAGACGTGATCAAGTCCGGCGGCGAGTGGATCTCCAGCGTCGAGTTAGAGAACGCGATCATGGCCTACGACGGCGTCAGCGAGGCGGCCGTGGTCGGCGTCCCCCACGAGCGCTGGCAGGAGCGCCCCGTGGCGTTCATCGTCGTCGCCGACGGCGTCGACCGCGACGAGCTCGTCGAGCGAATCGAGACCGGGCTGCGCGAGGAGTACCCCAAGTGGTGGGTCCCAGACGCGGTGGAGTTCATCGACGAGGTACCCAAGACCGCCACCGGGAAGTTCTCGAAAAAGGACCTCCGGGAGCAGTACGGCGACCAGTCGCTCGTCGACGGGGCGGTCCCGGAAGACGACGCGCCGGAACAGGAGTAACGCCGGCGCGAGGGGAGCGCTGGGAGCGTCGCGGCCGCCGACCGCGCAGCGGCCGACCGCAGGGCGATTTTTTACTCGGCGCGGTCGCCGACGACCCACTTGTGCGAGTAGCTCTCACCGCACGTACAGTGGGCGTACGCGTGGACCACGTCGCCCTCGGCGTAGAGGCCGCCGACCTCCTCGTTTTGCGCCTCGGCGAACGCGAAGACGAACTGGATATCGTGGTCGGCGTCCGCGTCCGGGCCGTCCGCGAACGGGCACGCGCCGTCGTCGAGCGAGCGCGCAATCTCGCCCTCCGCGCCCATCGCCGTCTTCGCGAACTCCATCGCACCCATGCCCGTGCCGGCCTGGAACGCGGACCGGCCGGTCTCGCCGTCGAGGATCAGCCGGACGCCGCCGTCGGTCTCCGTGCCGATCTCGCGCAGCCGGGAGTCGTCGTCGAGGTACGCGTCGCTCAGGTAGAAGACCACGTCCTCGAGCCGCTCGCCCGCGAGGAACTCGTCGAGGTTGCTCATGGCGGCCGGAGGCGCGTGAGGGGTAAAAGGCGTGCGTGTCGGGCCGAGCGGCGCCGGACCGTCTCGGGGCCGACCGCGAGGCGGCGATCCGCCGAATCGATGACAGATTATGTAGAATCGGGGCAACTGTTAATACGTATCACGGAGATCCGTCGCGTGATGAGTACGCAGAGCAGATCCGGCGACCGGCTCGCTGAGTGGGCACAGCTGGTCGACGAGGACGTTCCGGAGGAGCTCCGAGAGGAACGCTCCGGCGACAGATAACTTTCACCCCGCTTCGCGAAGGCTTTAGGCCGGCGGCGGCGAAGCACCGCCGATGGCGACCGAGGCCGCCGGGATCGACCGAGACCTGCTCGTCGACGGGTTCCTACAGCGACGCCGCTACCAACTGGAACTCGCGGACGCCGCCGCCGACGAACACACCCTCGTCTGTCTGCCGACCGGCCTCGGCAAGACGACGGTCAGCCTGCTGATCACCGCCGAGCGCCTCCACGAGGCGGGCGGGAAGGCGCTCTTCTTGGCCCCCACGAAACCCCTCGTCCAGCAGCACGCGGACTTCTACCGCGAAGCACTCTCGATCCCGGACGACGAGATCGTCGTCTTCACCGGCGACGTGAGGCCCGACGACCGCGCCGCGCTGTGGGACGACGCCCGCATCGTGATCGCGACCCCGCAGGTCGTCGAGAACGACCTCGTCGGCAACCGGATCTCGCTGCGTACCGTGACCCACCTCACCTTCGACGAGTGCCACCGCGCGACCGGCGACTACGCGTACGTCTACATCGCGGAGCGCTACCACGCCGACGCCGCCGACCCCCTCGTCACGGGGATGTCCGCCTCGCCCGGCGGCGACACCGAGGAGATCGAGACGGTCTGTGAGAACCTCGGGCTGGGCAACGTCGAGGTGATGACCGAGGAGGACGCCGACGTCGACGAGTACACCCACGACACCGATGTCCAGTGGGAGCAAGTCACCTTGCCGGACAAGGTCCTCGACATCCGCGACGCGCTCAACGAGGTGATCACGGACCGACTAGAGAAGCTGAAGCAGCTGGGCGTGACGAACACGACGAACCCCGACCTCTCGCAGAAGGACCTCAACAAGATGCGGGGGCAGCTGAAACAGATGATGGACAACGACCAGTCGGAGGGGTACAAGGGGATGAGTACCCACGCCGAGGTGATGAAGCTCCGGCGCGCGACCGAACTGGTCGAGACGCAGTCCGTCGAGTCCGTGCGGCGCTACTTCGAGCGCCAGCGCGAGGCCGCGCGGTCGTCGGGCGCGTCGAAGGCGAGCCAGCGCATGGTCGCGGACCCGAAGGTGCGCGAGGCGATGCGCAAGGCGGAGTCGTTCGACGGGCTCCACCCGAAGTTCTCGAAGGCCCGCATCCTGCTCGCGGAGACCCTCGGTATCGACGGCGGCGAGCGCGCAATCTTGTTCACCGAGTCCCGCGACACCGCCGAGGCGCTCGTGGAGTTCCTCTCCGCGAGCTTCGACGTGCGGAAGTTCGTCGGGCAGGGCGACAAGGACGGCTCGGACGGGATGACCCAGAAACAACAGCAGGATACCCTCGACGAGTTCAAAGCGGGCGAGTTCGAGGTGCTCGTCTCCACCTCGGTCGCGGAGGAGGGCCTCGACGTGCCGGAAGTCGACCTCGTCTGCTTCTACGAGCCGGTCCCGACCGCGATCCGCTCGATCCAGCGCAAAGGCCGGACCGGTCGACAGGCCGAGGGGAAGGTCGTCGTCCTGATGGCCGAGGACACCCGCGACGAGGCGTTCTTCTGGATCTCGCGGCGGCGCGAGAAGAAGATGGCAAGCCAGCTCGCGGAGTTGAAGCAGGCCACCGACGACATCGAGGAGACGGTCAGCGACGACGGTCAGGCGGGCCTCGACGCGTTCGCCGGCGGGTCGGAGAGCGAGGAGGAATCGGGCGACGAGGAGGCGAGTTCCGCGGGCGAGGTCGACGGCGACGGCGAGGCCGCCGGCGACGCCGGGCTCACCGACTTCGCGGCGGAGTCGCGGAGCGGCGGGGACGACGACGCGGACGAGGGGGACGACGGCGACGACGGTGAGGCGGAGACGGACGCCGACGGCGCGGAGCCGGAGGCCGGCGACGACGGCGTCGTCGCGACCGCGGGCGTCGACGAGGGCGTCGAGGTCGTCGTCGACCAGCGCGAGCTCGACTCCTCGATCGCGAAGGACCTCTCGACGCGCGACGGACTCGTCACGCGGCTGGAGACGCTCGCCGTCGGCGACTACGTCCTCTCGGACCGCGTCGGGGTCGAGCGCAAGTCGGCGGCCGACTTCGTCGACTCGATGCTCGATTCCGACCGGTCGATGTTCGAGCAGGTGGGCGAGCTCTCGCGGGCGTACGCCCGCCCCGTCATGATCGTCGAGGGGACGAACCTCTACGGCCAGCGCGACATCGACCCCAACGCGATCCGCGGCGCGCTCGCGTCGCTCGCGGTCGACTTCGACGTGAGCGTCCTCCGCACCGAGGGCGAGGCCGACACTACGGAGCTGCTGGCGACGATCGCCAAGCGGGAACAGGAGACGCGCGACCGCGAGGTGAGCGTCCACGGCGAGAAGACGACGAAGACCCGCGCGGAACAGCAGGAGTACGTCGTCTCCTCGATCGCCGACATCGGCCCCGTGACCGCGCGGACCCTACTGGAGCACTTCGGTACCGTCGAGGCCGTGATGACCGCGCCCGAGGACGACTTACTGGAGGTCGACGGCGTCGGCCCGGTGACCGCGGAGCGCATCCGCGAGGTCGTCGGGAGCGAGTACGAGTGAGTTCGATCGGCGAAACGGTATTGTGATCGAGTCTAACGTATTCGCATGGCTGAGAGTATTCGTGTCGACGAGGACACGTACGCCGCGCTCGCGTCGTTGAAAAGCGACGACGAGACCTTCGACGACCTGCTAGCGCGGTTGCTCAGCGAACACCACGAGGGCCGTCGGTCTGGGGCCGGTCTCTGGGAAGAGAGCAACGCACCCGAGCGCGTTCTGGAGACGCGTCAGGAACTGAAATCCGGAATCGACATGCGAGATTCGGAACGCTAACTCCGGGACTCACTCGAACCCGCTCACCAGCGTCACGACCCACTGCCCGACGTCGTACTCGGACCGGACCTCCACGCGCGTCACCCACTTCACCCACTGGAAGCCGCGGCGGTCGGGCGCGACCAGCCGCGCCGGCGCGCCGTGCCCGTGGCTCAGCCGCTCGCCGCCGACGTGGGTCGCGAGCAGCGCGTCCTCGGCCTCCGCCAGCGGGAGGCTCCACCGGTAGCCCGTCACGGACGTGAACCGGACGTAGGCCGGGGCGCGGTCGGGCTCTCCGTCGTCAGCCGCGTCGCCGGTTCCCGCGGCGGTCGCCTCGACCCCGCCCGCCGCGTCCAGCAGGTCGCCGACGCGGATCCCGCCCCACTCTTGGACCGTGTACCAGCCGCTCGTACAGTCGAGCAGCGCCTCCGTCTCGTGGCCCGCCGCCAGCTCGTCGGCGGTCACCTCGACGGGGTCGCGCACGAGGCCGTCGACCGCCAGCCGGTAGTCGTCGGGGTCGATCGGGGCGGGGTCGTCCGCGACCCACGAGGTGATCGGGAAGGCGCCGTTGCCGTCACCCTCGCGGGGCTGTGAGCCGGTAAACCGCCGGTCGGCCCCGGCGGTGTCGAGCGCGTCGTTGACTCCCTGCTGGAGCCGGTAGGTCGCGCCGCCGGCCGCGAGCAGCGTGAAGTAGGTGACCGCGGTCCGGCGGCGCTCGAAGTCGACGCGGCGCGGGAGCCGGAACCGGGTGGAGGCGTGCGCGGCCACGAGCGGCACCAAGGCGAGCCCGAAGCCGACGTGGACCGACAGCAGAGTCCAGTACGAGAGCCGCACGTCGAGGCCGAACACCCACGCGGTGCCGGTCGCGAGCGCGCCGACCGCGGCGACGAGCGTCAGGAGGGAGAGCGCGGTCGACCGCCGCCACAGGTTCGGATCGGTGAGCCGGCGGCGGACCCGCGCGAGCTTCCAGGCCAGCAGCGCGACGATGCCGACGCCGAGCGCGCGGTGGAGCCAGAACAGCGGCCACCACTCCGGGACGCCGACGGTGAACGAGACCAGTCCGGTCGCCGTCTCGGCGAGGACGAACGCGAACAGCGACCAGTCGACCGCGCGCGGCGGCGGCTCCAGGCGGTCGAGCGCGGTCCGGAGGCGGTCCGTCGCGGCCATCTACGTCCGGTACGTGCTAGCGAGACAAAAGGCTACAGCTCGTACGTCTCGCCGTCGACGGCGAGCGGCTCCTCGAACGCCTCGTCGGCGGGGTAGTAGTGCCCGAGGTGGACGAGGCGCGTCCGGTCTGGGTCGAGCTCGTCCGCGAGCGCGAGCGCCCCCTCCCGGGTCATGTGCTTCGTGCCGAACGTGCGCGGGACGCCGTCCGGCCCCTCGTGGCGGCCGCCGATCGGGTGGTGTTCGCAGAGCGAGGCGGGGACGATGGCGTCGGCGAGGAGCAGGTCCGCGCCGGCGAGGGCCTCGCGGGAGCGGTCGGGGACGTCGTAGCTGGTGTCGCCGGTGAGCGAGAGCGTCGCGCCGGTCTCCGGGTCCCGGACGACGACCCCGTAACAGACGAGCGGGGGGTGGTCGACGGGGACGAACCGCACCTCGAAGCCGCAGGTCTCGAACGGCTCGAAGGGGTCGCGGGCGTGGACGCCGATCCGGTCCTCGAGGTAGTCGTACTTGCGCCGGATCGTCTCCGCGACGCTCTCGTCGGTCGCGGGGTCGGTCTCCGCGGGCGCGTGGACGGGGAGGCCGTCGACGAGCCGGTAGACGTTCCCCAGCCCGTCGAGGTGGTCGAAGTGGATGTGCGTCACGAGGCCGGCGTCCGGCAGCGGGACGTCGGCCGCGAGGAACTGCTGTCTGAAGTCGGGGCTGAAGTCGACGAGCAGCGACTCGCCGGTGCGCTCGTTGGTGACGTGGACGGAGAAGCGCGACCGCGACACCCCGCGCTCGCGGGCCGCGACGCAGGTGTCGCAGTCGCAGCCGACCGTCGGCGTCCCCGTCGTGTCGCCCGTCCCGAGCAGGGTGACCCGCATGGAACGTCGTGCGCGGGCCACGGCCTTAGCGTCCGCGGTCGTGGCGGTCGGGACCGAGGGGGGTCGCCCCGCGGACGTCCGGGGACACACCCCCGACGTATAACCCCGAGCCGACCCGACCCGCACGCATGTACACCAGTCGCAGCCTCACCCTCGCGCGGCTTCCCTCCGGCGTGCCGATCCGGACGACCGTCCACGCGTACGGCGAGGGCGAACTCGTCGACGGCGACGACGGCCCCGAGCTCGACGCCCCCGACGACGCCCCCGTGATCTACGCGCAGGCGGCCCAGCACGGCCGAGAGGTGAACGGGACCGCGGTCCTCCGGCGGCTCCACGACCGGCTCGTCGGCGACGAGGCGGCGGACGGGGGCGAATCCGGTCCGACGGCCGCCGACCTCGCCGGGACGCTCGTGACGGTGCCGGTCGCCGACCCGCTCACCTTCGACCGCGTCTCGTACACGACGCCGGAGTCGCTCGACTCGCGCCAGCCGAACATGAACCGTTGCTGGCCCGGCGACCCGGAGGGGTCGCTCCACGAGCGGATGGCCGCCCGGCTCTGGGCGTTCGCGAGCGAGGCGGACGCCGTCGTCGACCTCCACACCGGCTCGCCGTCGATGGCGACGCACGCGGTGTACATGCGCGGCGACGAGGACTGTCGCGGGCTCGCGGAGGCGTTCGGCACCGACCTCCTGCTCGCGGAGGCGGCCGGAGACGACGCCGACACCGAGTGGGACGAGCGTGGGTTCGCCGGGAAGTTCCGCGTCGCCGCCACCCGCGAGGGCATCCCGACGATCACGCCCGAGCTCGCCCACAGCCGGGAGGTCGTCCCGGCAGCAGTCGAGACCGGCGTGGCCGGGATGGTCGGCGCGCTGCGATACGAGGGCCTCCTCGACGGCGAGCCCGAGCCGTGGGGCGGCGTCGTCGCGCGGAACCACCTCGGGCGGGTGACCGCGGCCGATTCCGGGCTGTTCGTCCCCGATCCCGACCTCGGCGTCGGCGACCGGGTGACGGACGGCGAGCGCGTCGGCGAGGTGTTCGACCCGACGACGTTCGAGACGCTTCAAATCGCGCGCGTCGACCGCGACGGTATCGCGTACTCCGTCGCGCGTGAGTCGACCGTCACCGCGGGCGCGACGCTCGTCGGCGTCGCGGAGCGGATCGACGGGGAGTGAGAAGCGGCGGAAGCCGGCGCGCGGTGCGAGCCTACGGTCGCCGGACGCGGATCTGTCCGTCGGCGCCGACCGTGACGAACAGCCGGCTGCGGACCTCGCGGCCGTGGACCGCGTCGCCCGCGCGGTCGCCGATCGCTTTCATCAGCTCGGGGGCGGTCTGGTTCACCTTGACGCCCGCCTCGTCGCAGGCGTCGTACACCCGCTTCGGGGCGTCATAGAGGTCGGTTCCAGCCTCGATCTCGACGCGGACCGGCGCGGACAGCGCCTCCGCGAACGCGACCGTCTCGCGGGCGCGCTCGACGTTGTCGCGCGCACTCGCCTCGACACTGGAGACATTGGCGCGGGAGGTGCCGAGCCGGTCGGCGATGTCCGACTGTCGGAGCCCGCGCTCGCGGAGCGCCAACACCTCGGCCTGCCGGCGCGTGAGCACGCTCTTGTCGGCGTCGAACCCGGCCCCTTCGAGGATCGAGTCGGCGTCGACGTCGGCCGGCTCCGGCTGCTCGTCGTCTGCCACCATGTGGGCACCGACGGGCCGGTCGGTCAAAAAACGGCGGTTTCGGGAACGAGCGTCCGTGGAGTCGGTCGGCGGAGAATCGCGCGACGGATCGACGGCGTCCGGACTGTCCGTGGGGCGGGGCTCCCCCGAGACGCCGTTACTTGCCCCAGAAGTTCTCGCGGCTGCCGAGCCGTTCGCGGTCCGGGCGGTCGCGGCGACTGCGCCCCTCGTCGTCCTCCTCCTCGTCGTCTCCCTCAGCCTCGGCGTCCGCGTCGTCGTCGGACTCCTCGGCGTCCGGGTCGTCGGGGAGGCGCTCGATCACGTCTTGGGCCGTCGCGTGACTGGACTTCACGCGGTGGATCTTTACCTCGGCGCGCGCCGGGGGGAGGAGCCCGTCGACGAGGACGATGAACCCGTCGTCGGTGCGGCCAACGCCGGCACCGCTCTCGTGGATGTCGTCGACCTCGACGACGACCGCCTCGCCGGGCTGGACCGGCTGCTGTTTCAGCTCGTAGATCGGCATGTCGTAGTGGTTACACCACTCCGCGCCGCCTTTGTTGCCGTAGTGTTGACACCCCATCCCCTGGATCCGTTCGTCGAAGCTGGGGCAGTCGTCGGCGAGTGGACAGTCCGCCATACCGTAGGGGAGACCGGCCGCTGTTGTAAACGTTTTCGACTCTCAGACCGAAGTTCGGGAAAAACGTCGCCTCACGCGGGCGAACGGCGGCTGTTTCGGTGGGAGGGCTGACGGCGCAAGCGGCGGCGGCAGCGACGCTCGGCGGCGCGGGCGGCGGCCTCAGAGGAACTCCCGGACCTCGGAGTACCACATTTCGTGGTGGTCGACGGCGTCGAGTCCGTCCGCGACGTCGACCGCGATGGCGTGCCAGCAGCGCTCGTCGGGGTCGTCGGCGTCGAGGTTGTACGTCGCGTCCGCGCAGGTACACTCCCCGTCCTCGACCACGTACTCGTCCTCGTGGCCGACGACGACGGTGAAGTCGCGGTAGCGCTTCACGCGCCCCTCGCCGACGGCCTCGATCGCGCGCTGGCCGCGGTCGCCGTGGGCCTCGACGATGGCCGCGGCGATCGGGCCGGTCAGCTCGCCGGCCTCGGCGATCGCCGACCGCCAGTCGTCGACCGGTTCCATATCCTCTCGTTCTCGGGCGGTCGGTTAAACAGCGTCGGTCAGATCGGCCCGACCGACGTCGCGCTCGCCCCGCTCCGACTCGGGTGCGGCCCTACGCGGCCGCGTCGAACTCGAACCGCGCGCCGCCGTCGCTCCCCTCCGCCACGGAGACCGTCCAGCCGCCCGACGGTCACCGCGACGGTCCGCCCGCCGTGTTCGACCGCGTTCCGGAAGAGGTTCTCGAAGAGCTGCGTCAGACGCCCCGGATCGCCGGTAACCGTCGGGACGCCGTCGGCGACCGCGAGCGCCTGGTGTTCGCGCCGCTCCGCCTCCCGCTCCGTCACGTCCTGGAACACGCCGCGAAGCGCCGCGTCGCCGCGCCGCGCGTCTTCGACGTGCTCTCCCCACGCTCGGACGTCGCGCAGCTCGCCGTCCGCCCGCTCGATCCGGAGGTCGAGGTCGTACCGCTCTCTGTCCTCCACCGCGGTCTCGACCGCGTCGGTGATCGTCGCGCGGTCGTCCGGGTGGTAGAACTCGATCGCGTGGTCGATCGACGGCTCGTACCCCGCGTCGACGCCGTGGATCCGGCGCGTCCCGTCCGACCACGTGAGCTCCTCTCGCGACGGGAAGTACTCCCAGACGCCGATGTCCGCGATGTCCTGGACGCGGTCGAAGAGGAACTCCTGGCGCTCCAGTTCGGCGCGGTCTCGCGCCCGGGAGAGCTCGGCGCTCACGAGCTCGGCCAACAGTTCGACGAACGTCTCTTCGAGCGGCCCGAACGGGGCCACCCGCGTCGTCGGGCTCGAGAAGTTGACCGTCCCGTAGCGGGCGTCGTCGACGACGAGCGGCACGCCGATGTACGACTCGAGTCCGAGGTCGCGGTACGCGGGGCGGGTCGCCTTCCCGGCGCCGCCCGCGTCGGCGAACGAGCAGACGGAGTCGGACCCGACCACGTCCGCGCAGTACGTCGTCTCGAGGTCGAACCGGTCGCCGGCCTCGATGTCGGCGTCCGGCGCGTGAACCGCTTCGACGGTGTAGTCGTCGTCGCGGACCCGCGAGACGATACCGATCTCGAGCCCGAGCGTTCGACAGCCGACTCGGAGGAGGTCCCGGAGGCGGGCCGCGGCCGAGATGTCGTTTTTTCCCATGACGGTCTGGAGCTCCCGGAGCGCGTCTCGTTCCCGTTCCAGCTGGCGTTTCACCCCGTTCTGTTCAGTCACGTCGCGGGCGACGACGAGCACCTGATTGGTCGATCGGCGCTGAAACGGCGTCAGCCGAATGTCGAACGTCCGCTGGCCGTCTCCGACGGCGACGTCCAGCTGGAGGTCGGCGTCGTAGAACCCGGCGGTCCCACCGTCGCTCTCCATCTCGTCGAGCGTCAGGTCGACCGTCTCGGAGAACGCGCCGGCGTCCGACTCGCTGACGCGGTCGCCGACGAGGTCGGAGAGCCGCTCCCCCGTGAGGTCCGCCGACCGATCGTCCGACAGCAGTCGGCCCGCGGCCGCGTTTGCGAAGACGACGGACCGGTCCTCGTCGACGACCGTCACCGCGTCGTGGACGTTCTCCAGTACCGCTTCGCTGCGCTCCAGTTCCAGCTCGCGCTCCCGCTCGTCAGTGATCTCCCGCGAGAAGACGGTGAGGCCGTCCTCGTCCGGGAACGCCCGCACTTCGACCCAGTAGTCGAACAGCTCACCGAGTCGCTGTTCGAACGACGCCGGTTCGCCGGTGGCCATCGCCGTGCGATACCGCTCTTCGAGCTCCGTCCCCACGATCCACGGGAACGCCTCCCAGATCGTGTTCCCGACGATGCGCTCCGGGTCGCAGTCGACCCGCTCGGCCATCGTGTCGTTCAGGTACTCCACGCGCCAGTCGTCGTCGACCGCGTAGATCGCGTCGGTGGCGCGTTCGAGCGTCCGCTAGAAGCGGTCCGACAGCCGCTAGGCGGCCGCCTGCTTGCGCGCCGCGTCGACCAGCGTTCGGATCCGCCCGGCGAGCAGTTCGAAGCTGTCCTGGGTCCCGTGGATCGGGATGTAGTCCGACACGCCGGCCTGGGTCGCCTCGCTGGCGACCCGTTCGCTACCCCGCCCGGTAAAGAGGACCGTCGGCAGGTCGGGGCGCTCGGTCTCGACCCGCGAGACGAGGTCGATCCCGGTCCCCTCCGGCAGCGAGTACGAGGTGACGAGGCAGTCGGCGGAGCCCTCGATCGCCCGATCGAGGGCGGCCCGCGCGTCGCCGACGGTCGTCACCGTGACTCGCGGGGCGATTCGTTCGAGTTTCGCCCGGGCCAGTTCGGCGAAGTCGGCGTCGCCGTTCACGTACAGCACGCGAATCCGCTCCGGGTGTTCGTCGCTCGGGTGTTTCATTACGGCCCCTCGGCGGCGCGGTTGTATCAATCGTTCCCACCGATTATTTCCAGTGATAGAGCCACCGAGAGAGCCGTGAGAGACGTGTTCGTCACCGAGGAGGCGCGCGAAGCGACTCGCGGGGATGGGAGTCCGACTACTCCAACACGATCAGCACGTCGCCCATGTCGACGCTGTCGCCCTCGCCGACGTGGACGCCCGCGACGGTGCCGCCGCGCTCGGCGACCACGTCGTTCTCCATCTTCATCGCCTCGAGGACGCAGACCACGTCGCCAGCGGCGACCTCGTCGCCCTCCGCGACGTCGACCGAGAGGATCGTCCCCTGCATCTCCGCGTCGATGGACTCGCCGCCCTCCGCGACATCGACCGAGCCGTCGCCGCCGTCGTCGGTCGCCTGCGGCGGGCGCTCTTGACCGCCGCCGCTCCCGCCACTTTCGGGGACCGGGATCGCGGGCGCGCCGCGCTCCTCAAGCTCCACGTCGAAGCGCTTGCCGTTCACCTCGACGGTGAACTCGCGTTCGGTCACCTCCTCGTCGTCGTCCGCGGCGCCGACCGTCTCGGAGCCCCAGCGCTCCTGCGCGTCGGCGACGAGGTCCCGGTCGAGCTCCTCGTCGAGGTACTTCGTCGTGTGCGTCCCGTCGACGAAGCGCTCGTCGTCGAGCATGAGCCGGTGGAACGGGACGATGGTGACGACGCCGTCGATGTCGTACTCCGCGAGCGCACGCTTCGAGCGCGCGAGGCAGGTCTCGCGGTCGCCGGCACGCACGATCAGCTTGGCGATCATCGAGTCGTAGTCGGTGACCAGCTCGTCGCCCTGCCGGAGCGCGTCGTCGACGCGGACGCCGATCCCGCCCGGCGGGTCGTACGTCTCCAGCGACCCCTCGTTGGCCGGCTGGAACTCGTTGGCGGCGTTCTCGGCGTTGATCCGGAACTCGATGGCGTGGCCCTCCAGCTCGACGTCGCCTTGCGACACCGAGAGGCCCTCGCCGCTGGCGACCCGGAGCTGCTCTTGGACGATGTCGATCCCCGTCAGCTCCTCCGTGACTGTGTGTTCGACTTGGATCCGCGTGTTCACTTCGAGGAAGTAGAACGGCGTGTCGGGGCCGAGCGGTTCGGCCGGGTCGCGGTCGGGGTCCTCCTCGACGAGGAACTCGACCGTCCCGGCATTTGTGTAGTCGGCGGCGGCGACGCCCCGGCGGGCGGCCTCGCCGATCTTCTCGCGCAGCTCGTCGGAGAGCGCGGGCGAGGGGCCCTCCTCGATCACCTTCTGGTGGCGGCGCTGGAGCGAGCAGTCGCGCTCGCCGAGGTGGACCACGTCGCCCTCGGTCACCGACCCGTCCGGGTCGTCCGCGACGATCTGGACCTCCACGTGGCGGGGGGTCTGGAGGTAGCGTTCGAGGTACACCGAGTCGTTCGAGAAGTACGCCTCGCCCTCTCGCTTCGCCGATTCGAGGGCCTCCTCGGCCTCGTCGGCGCTCTCGACGACCTTCATCCCGCGACCGCCGCCGCCGCCCTCGGCCTTGATCGCGACGGGGTAGCCGTACTCGTCGCCGAACTCCGTGACGGCCTCGACGTCGGTCACGGGCTCCGTCGTCCCAGGGACGATGGGCACGTCGGCGTCGTCCATCACGCGACGCGCGTGGGTCTTCTCGCCGAGCCGCTCCATCGCGTCGCTTGCGGGGCCGACCCACGTGATCCCGTCGGCCGCCTCGACGCGGGCCGCGAAGTCGGCGTTCTCGGCGAGGAACCCGTAGCCGGGGTGTATCGCGTCGGCCCCTGCCGACCGCGCCGCCTCGACGACCGCCTCGCCGTCGAGGTACGAGTCCGCCGCGCGGGCGGGCCCGACGTTGTACGCCTCGTCCGCGTACCGGACGTGGCCGCCGTGTTTGTCGGCGTCGCTGTAGACGGCGACGGTGTCGACGCCGAGTTCCTCACAGGCGCGCATCACGCGGACCGCGATCTCGCCGCGGTTCGCCACGAGAACCTTATCGAACATTCCTGTCGGTTCTTCCACCAACTGCTACCAAACTCTGTCGGTCCGTGCCGGGACGATTAAGGGGACCGCGGGTACCACGTTGAGGCATGCTCGACGCGGGAAACCCGTACGTGCTGCCGTCGGTCCTCGTCGGCGCCGCCGTCTACCTCGGGCTGACGGTCGCCACCGACGCATCGCTCCCGATCCGGGTCGGCGCGCTCCTCGCGTTCGTGGCCGTCGTCCCGGTGATCCTCAACCGCCTGCTCGGCGACCGCGGCGGGTCGGCGGGCCTCGCCGACGGCGACGACCCGGCCGGCGCGACCGCGGGCGAGGAGGCCGCCGACGAGGAGACCCGCTGAGCGACCGCGAGAGCGGTTACCATAGGTATATATGTCAGCGAACGAAGCATCGAACGCGCCCTGCGGTGGGGCCGGGTCGACGGTGCGACGGGTCGCCGCCGCGCAGTCGGGGGAATGTACGCGACCGGACGCCCCGGCGTCCGGGGATTCGGTTCGACGTGTCGACCGCCCGATGAGCGGCGAGTCTCGCTCGCGAGCGTCGCCGGCGTCCGCCGCACCGGGTCAGAACCGGTCGCTGCGACCGGCGGCGGTCCACGGGTCCGCGGGCGCGTCGGCGTGGACGCGCACTCGACGGCGGTGGAGTCGATCGATCCGGCCGGCGAGCGCCCAGCGGTCCTCGTCGCGGCCGTCGTCCGCGTCGCCCGCCGCGGCCGCGGCGGCGAGTTCGCCGTCTCGAAGGTGCGCCGCGACCGCGGCGGCGATGGCGGCCGCCTCGTCGTCGCGCGCGTCGTCGGGAATTGAGAGGCCGGCGAGCGCGGCCGCCGGGTCGGCGACCGCCGCGTCGTCGGCCGGTCCCTCGCCGACCGCGTCGTCGTCGACCGCCATCAGATCGGGATGTTGCCGTGCTTCTTCGCGGGTTGGTCCGAACGCTTCCCCTTCAGCATCTTCAAGTCCTCGACGAGGCGGGCGCGCGTCTCCGTCGGCTCGATGACGTCGTCGACGAAGCCGCGGTCCGCGGCGGTGTAGGGGTTCGCGAACTCCTCGCGATACTCGTCGATGAGCTCCTGCCTACGTGCGTCGGGGTCGTCCGCCTTGGCCAGCTCCTCGCGGTAGAGGACGTTGACCGCGCCCTTCGGCCCCATCACCGCGATCTCGGCGGTGGGCCACGCGTAGTTGACGTCGCCGCCGATGTGTTTCGACGACATCACACAGTAGGCGCCGCCGTACGCCTTCCGGGTGATGACGGTGAGCAGCGGGACGGTCGCCTCAGAGAAGGCGTACAGCAGCTTCGCGCCGTGCCGGATGATCCCGTTGTGCTCCTGGTCGGTGCCGGGCATGAAGCCGGGCACGTCCTCGAACGTGACGATGGGGATGTTGAACGCGTCGCAGAAGCGGACGAACCGCGCCCCCTTCTGACTCGACTCGATGTCGAGGGTGCCGGCGTTCACGCGGGGGTTGTTCGCGACGACGCCGACGGAGTGGCCGTCGAGCCGGGCGAAGCCGACGACGATGTTCTTCGCGAAGTTCTCCTGGACCTCGAAGAAGGAGCCCTCGTCGGTGACGCTACCGATGACGTCTTTCATGTCGTACGGCTTCCGGGGGGCGTCGGGGACGATCTCCGCGAGCTCATCGTCGGCGCGTTCGGGGTCGTCCCACGGCTCGACGCGCGGCGGGTCCTCCACGTTGTTCGCGGGGAGGTACGAGAGCAGCCGCGCGATGTCGTCTAAGGCGTCCTCCTCGCTCTCCTCGGCGAAGTGCGCGACGCCCGAGGTCGACGAGTGGGTGACCGCGCCGCCCAGCTCCTCGAAGCTCACCTCCTCGCCGGTGACCGTCTCGATGACGTCCGGCCCGGTGATGAACATGTGCGAGGTGTCCTTCACCATGAAGGTGAAGTCCGTGATGGCGGGCGAGTACACCGCGCCGCCGGCGCACGGCCCCATGATCGCCGAGATCTGGGGGATCACGCCCGACGCCTCCGTGTTGCGCCGGAAGATCTCCGCGAAGCCGCCGAGCGAGGCGACCCCCTCCTGGATCCGCGCGCCCGCGGAGTCGTTGAGGCCGACGACGGGCGCCCCGACGTCCATCGCCTTGTCCATCACCTTACACACCTTCTCGGCGAACACCTCGCCGAGCGACCCGCCGAAGACGGTGAAGTCGTGCGCGAAGACGAACGTCTTCCGACCGTTCACCTCGCCGTAGCCGGTCACCACGCCGTCGCCCGGGATCTGCTTCTCCTCCATCCCGAACGTGTGGTTGCGGTGGGTGCGGAACCGGTCGAACTCGTGGAAGGTCCCGTCGTCGAGGAAGTAGTCGATCCGCTCGCGGGCGGTCATTTTCCCCTTGTCGTGTTGCGACTGGATCCGATCTTCACCGCCGCCCTTTGCCGCCCGCTCGCGGCGCTCGCGGAGGTCTTCGATGCGGTCGTCCATCGTCACGGCGGACCACCCTGCGTCATTACCTCGTGGGTCGGCGAGCGCCGTCAAAAGGGTTCCCCTATGCGACGTTTCGCCGTTCGACGACTGTCGAATCTCGGTCCGGCGGCCCGGCGACGCGGGTATGAGCGCGTGACCGCCGGCGAGCGGCCCTGTCTCGGTTTCACACGGCGGCGAGCGCTTCGACGCTTTTAAACCTCCGATGAACCACTCTCCGATGAGACAGGCTTCGCCTGTTTCACTGACCCGTAGGAGCGACCTGCGTACTACGGAGGTGAAAATGGCAGACACAATACAAGAGGCCGTAACCCTCGCACTCGACGATGCGCCCGAGCGGAACTTCCGCGAGACCGTGGACATCGCGATCAACCTGCGAGATCTCGACCTCAACGATCCGTCGAACCGTATCGACGAGTCCGTCGTGCTGCCGGCTGGAACGGGGCAGGAGACACAGATCGTCGTCTTCGCGGAGGGCGAAACCGCCGTCCGCGCAGAGGACGTCGCTGACGAAGTGCTCGACAGCGACGACCTCGAAGACTTAGGAGACGACGACGACCGCGCAAAGGACCTCGCCGACGAGACCGACTTCTTCGTCGCGGAGGCCAACATCATGCAGGACATCGGTCGGTACCTCGGTACCGTCCTCGGTCCGCGCGGGAAGATGCCTACCCCACTACAGCCGGACGACGACGTCGTCGACACAGTCAACCGGATGAAGAACACGGTGCAGCTCCGGTCGCGCGACCGGCGCACGTTCCACACCCGCGTCGGTGCCGAGGACATGGGTGCGGACGATATCTCGGACAACATCGACGTCATCATCCGGCGGCTCGAAGCGAACCTCGAGAAGGGCCCGCTCAACATCGACGGGATCTACGTGAAGACCACGATGGGTCCCGCCAGGGAGGTGCCCGTATGAGCTCGGTCCGGAAGACCGAGACGATCCCCGAGTGGAAGCGCGAGGAGGTCGACGAGCTCGTCGAGTTCATCGACTCGTACGCGTCCGTCGGGATCGTCGGCGTCGCCGGCATCCCGAGCCGACAGCTCCAGGCCATGCGCCGGGAGCTTCACGGCTCGGCCGGCGTCCGCATGAGCCGCAACACGCTCACGACCCGAGCGCTCGAGGAGGTCGGCGACGGCGTCGAGGCGCTGACGGAGTACGTCAACGGCCAGGTGGCGCTCGTCGGCACCAACGACAACCCGTTCGGCCTCTTCAAACAGCTCGAAGCCTCGAAGACCCCCGCCCCGATCAACGAGGGCGAGGTGGCCCCCAACGACATCGTGATCCCCGAGGGCGACACCGGCGTCGACCCGGGACCGTTCGTCGGCGAGCTCCAGACGGTCGGCGCGTCCGCCCGCATCATGGACGGCTCGATCAAGGTGACCGAGGACTCGACCGTCCTAACGGAGGGCGAGGTCGTCGACAACGACCTCGCGAACGTCCTCGTCGAGCTCGGCATCGAGCCCAAGGAGGTCGGTCTGGACCTGCGGGCCGTCTACTCCGAGGGCGTCCTGTTCGAGCCGGAAGAGCTCGAACTCGACGTCGACGAGTACCAGGCGGACATTCAGTCCGCCGCGGCCGCCGCGCGCAACCTCTCCGTCAACGCCGCGTACCCGACGGCCGCCACCGCCGGCACCCTTCTCGCGAAGGCGTCCGGCGAGGCGAAGTCCGTCGGACTGTTCGCGGAGATCGAGAGTCCGGACGTCGTGCCCGACCTGATCGGGAAGGCCGACGCCCAGCTGCGCGCGCTCGCGGCGCAGATCGACGACGAGGAGGCGCTCCCCGAGGAGCTCCAAGGCGTCGAGGCCGCGCCGGCGACTGAGCCGGCGACCGACGACGCCGACGAGGAGGAACAGGCTGACGAAGAGACGGAAGACGCCGAGGAGGCCGACGCCGACGACGCCGACGACGACGACGGCGACGACGGCGGCGACGGTCTCGGCGCGATGTTCGGATAATACGAGGTACACACCAATGGAATACGTTTACGCTGCGCTCATCCTGAACGAGACTGGCGAAGAGATCAACGAAGACAACGTCACCGGCGTGCTGGAAGCCGCCGGCGTCGACGTCGAGGAGTCCCGCGTCAAGGCGCTCGTCGCCGCGCTGGAGGACGTCGACATCGAGGAGGCCATCGAGACGGCCGCCGCGGCCCCGGCCGCCGGCGCGTCCGCCGGTGGCGCCGCCGACGCCGACGCGGCCGCCGACGAGGCGGACGACGAGGAGGAAGAGGAGGAGGCCGAGGCCGCCGACGAGGCGGACGACGACGACGAGGAGGACGGCGACGGCGGCGAGGGCCTCGGCGAGCTCTTCGGCTAACGCCGGACCGCCCGCGCCCCCAACCGCGTCGACCGACGCTCGACCACGAATTTTTTTCGACCCGCTATCCGAAGTGATAACGCCGTCCGCGAGTTTATGTGTCAATCGTGGGAACCGAGGACCGATGAAGATCGTCGACGGCGACAAGGCGGAGTGCGATCGCTGCGAGTCGGTGTTCCCGCTCGAAGACGTCTTGCTGCTCGAGAAGGAGACCAATCGCGACTACGAGCGGGTGCTGTGCGAGGAGTGCGTCGGGGTCGTAGGCGTCCCGCAGGGGTACACGCTCCGCCGAGACGTCACCTTCCTCGCGCGGTGAGCCGCGAGGCGCCAGCCTCGATCCGAACGAAAACGGGCGGCCGGGACTGGTAACCGCACCGCCGACCCGTCCGAAACCGGGCGTCTGGCGTCTCGCGGCCGCCCGAATCCGGGGGGGTGCCGCCTTCATCGAAGTCCTTTTTTAGTGGCGACGGAAAATCGCAGGCATGGAAATCGACGCGGAACTCCGTCGGCAGATCACCGTCTCGCTGGCGGCGGCCGCGGTGTTCATCGTCGGGTTGATCGGGATCGGCGTCACCTTCGGCGGGTCGACGGTCCTCCCGCAGGCCGGGGCGATCGCCCTTATCGCGCTGCTCGCCGGGTTCGTCCTGCTGATGGCCGGCGTCGGGACGTTCCTGATGCGCGCGGACGACGAGTCGTAGTCGGCCGGACCGTCTCGCGGCTGTTACTTCTGCCGCCCCGTCGCGTTCACGCCTCTCCCGTCCCGTCCGCCTCTCTCCCGTCCCGCCAGTCCGTCACCTCGTCGGCGGCCGCCACCCGCTTCTCGTAGTAGGAGAGCGGGTCGGCCGCGACCTGCATGTGGTCGTCTTCGTTGTGGCAGATCCCGTAGTTCGCGAGCGTCTCGCAGGTCGGCGGCGGGTACTGGGTCCCTCGGTCGTCGGTCAGGAACTCGGTCTGGTAGCGGATCCCCTCGGCGTCGAGGCTCGTGTCGGCGCAGAACGCCACCACCTCGTCGGGCGTCATCCCGATGCCGACGAGGAACGCCATCAGCGCGAACGACTCGGCGGCGGAGAGCGTCACGTCGCGCTCGGCCTTCTCGATCAGGTTGGTCATACACGGCGGGAACAGCGCGGGGGCGACGACGTCCGGCGGCTCGGTGTACGTCCGCTCGGAGAGCAGCCGCCGGAGGTCGGCCACGCGCGGTTCGAGCGCCTCGGCGAGCGACTCCCCGAGGTCCTCGAACGGGAGCCCCTCGGCGACGCGCGCCTCGACGGCGGCCTCCAGCGCCGCGAGCAGCTCCTCGCGGGAGACGCGCACCGCGCCGTCGGCGAGCACGCGGTTGACGAGCCGCCACGAGTCCCCCCACTCGGGCGCGGTCAGCCGGAGGTACGGGCCGACGTCGATCCGGTAGCCGTCCGGGTCGCGGCCGGTCCCGCCCGTGCCGGCGGCGACGCCGCCCCGAGCGCCCGCCGGCGCGGTCGCGTCGGGACGCACGGCGTCGGCGAGGTCGAACTCGGCGAGCAGGTCGTCGAGCGCGACCGTCGCCGACGACACCGACCGCAGCTCGTCGTCGGCCTCGAGGTCGCGGCGGACCCGCTCCATGGCGGTCGCGGCCTCGGCCGCGGCGTACTTCTCAATGGCGGGGTCGGAGTCGAGCAGCGAGACGAGGATCCGCGCGATGGGGTACGAGAGCAGCTCGGCCTGTACGTCGTACGCGGACTCGCCGGGGAACCCGCCGCTCTCGGAGGCGACCGTCCCTTCGAGGAGCGCGCGCTCGACGCGCTCGCGGGCGCGCTCGACGGCGGGGGCGTCGGCCGCGACGAGGTCGGGCAGCGACACCCCGGCCGACGCGACCGCCTCGCGGGCGCTCGCGAAGAACGGGTACTTGGCGTCGAGCGCGTCCATGTCGGCCAGACGTAGTGAAGGCCGGCGAATAAGCGGTGCGGTCCGCGGTCGGGCGAGCGGGCCGCGGGCGAGTCGCGACCTACTCCTCGGGCTCTTCGACGGCCGCGCCCGGCGCGTTGGACTTGACGCTGCGGAGCCCCTGTTTCGCCTTCTGTTTGGAGGCGTACCCCTGCCCGCCGTCGGCGATGATGTTGCCGTTGTCGTGGCGGAGCCGCCAGCGGTACTCGTCCGCCTTGTCGCGGAACAGCTCGAACGTCGCGTCGCTGCCGCCGTCGTCGGGCGCCTCCTCGTCGCGCGAGACGTCGACGACGTGCGCGCCCGGCGCGTTCCGCTGGACGCTCTCGATCCCCGAGCTGGCGTCGCGCTTGTCCGTGTATCCCTCACTGCCGTCGGCGATGATGTTGCCGTTGTCGTGGCGGAGCCGCCAGCGGTACTCGTCCGCGCTGTCGGCGTACAGCTCGAACGTCGCCTTGCTCGCGGCCGCGGTCTCGTCGACCTCGGTCGCTTCCTCCGGCCATTCCATCTCGACCTCGAAGTGGACCGTCCCGTCCTCGCGCTCGAGCTCGACCTCGACGTCGCCGGTCCCGGCCGCGTCGACGGTCACCGTCCCCTCGTCGTCGACCGGCACCGGCTCGCCGCGTCCCAGCGCCCGGGCGATCCGCCGGAGGTAGGTCGCCAGGCCCTGTCGGCTCCGCGACTGCGTCGACTCGTGGATGGTCTTCCCTGACATACAGGTATCGGTCACCACCGCGAAACAAAAGCGTATGCCCGAACCAGGGGGGCGCGCCGGCGAGTCCGGCGCTAGGCCTCGGCGGCCGACGCTTCCGGGGTGTCCGACTTTTCCGTGCCGTCCGACTCGTCCGCGGCGGTCGACCGCTCCGCGACAATGGTCTCGCCCGCGCGGACGCTGTCGCCCTCGGTGACGAGCAGCTCCTCGCGAGTCACGTCTGCGGGCAGCACCACATCCGCGCGCGAGCCGAACGAGACGTGGCCGACGCGGTCGCCGCGCTCGACCCGGTCGCCCGCCTCGACCGACGGGTGGATCCGGCGGGCGAACCAGCCGGCGATGACGAGCAGCTCGTAGTCGCCGAAGTCGATCGCGACCTGCTCGTTGCGGTCCGACTCCTTGTCGAACGCGGGGCGGTTCGCGCCCGGGCGGTGCCGGACCTCGCGGACCTCTCCCGCGATCGGCGCGCGGTTGACGTGGACGTCGGTGACGTTCATGAACACGCCGACGCGGAGCCGCGACCCCTCCTCGCGCACGACGGAGACAGTGCCGTCGGCCGGGGAGACGACCGTCCCCTCGACGTCCGGCGGGTCGCGGTCCGGGTCGCGGTGGAACCAGAGGATCCCGACGGCGAGCGCGACGAGCGCGACGCCGACCGGCGGCAGGAGGGGCAGCGCGACGGCCCCCGCGAGCGCCGGGACGAGCGCGAGGTCCCAGGCGGCGTCGACCACCGGGAACGGGAGGAGCCGGGAGAGCGGCGGCGCGCGGCTCACGGGGCCACCTCCGCGTCGCGCAGTTCGGGCGAGAGCTCGGTTCGCCCCGCCGCCCACGCCGCGAGCAGGTGAACGAGGTGGGTCGCGTCGTCGAGCCCGTCCGAGAGGTCGAGGTCGGCCTCGCCCGCGAGGGCGTGGAGCCGCGCCAGGTCGTCGCCGCCGTACTCGGAGCCGGCGCGCGCGACGCGGAGCGCCTCGCGGAGCAGCTCCTGCCCGTCGTACCCTTCGTCGAGGAGGTCGTCGAGCGTCGAGCGCGCGCCCTTCAGGTCGCCGTCGCGGGCGGCGGCGAGCGCCTCGCGGAGCGCGTCGTCGTCGCCCACGTCGCCGAGCGTCTCGTAGGCGGTCGACATCGTGATCGCGTCGCCCTCGACCGCGGTCGCCTGCGCCGAGAGGGTCGCCTCGCGGAGGTCGCCGCCCGCCGCGCTGGCGACGAACTCCAGCCCGTCGCCGTCGTACTCGACGCCCTCGCGGTCGCAGATCGTCTCGAGGACGTCGATCGTCTCGTCCGTGGTCGGGGAGCGCACGCGGACCGGGAAGCAGCGCGACCGGATCGGGGCGATGAGCTTCGAGGGCTGGCGGGTCGCGATCACGAACTGCGTGGTCCGGTGGTGCTTCTCCATCACGCGGCGCAGCGCCTGCTGGAAGTCCTCGCGGATCGCCTCCGCGTTGTCCAACAGGACCGTCTTGTACTCGCCGGACATCGGCGCGTACGACGCGGACTCCTTCAGCACGCGGTTTATCATGTCCCGCTTCGCCATCCGGCTCCGGCCCTCGAGGAACCCCTCGAAGCGCGGGTCGGTGCGGATCTCCTTCTTCGTCCGGCCGAAGAAGTCGGCGACGTTGACCTCGATCAGGTCGGCGTCCGGGTCGGCGTGCGACGCGTCGGCGAGCGCCCGCGCCGCCGCCGTCTTCCCGACCCCCGGCGGCCCCTGAACGACGAGGTTCATCGGCTCGTCGACGGCCCGGCGCAGGCGGTCGCGGGCCTCGTCCTGCCGGATCTCGTCGAGATCGGGCGCGTGCGTGTCTATCCAGAGCGGTCCCTGCATTACCGAGGAATCGGGGCCGCGCGCTCAAGAATCGGTCGGTCGCGGCGGCGGCGGTCCGACCCCCCTACCGTCGCCGCGCGCGCTCGACGGCGCGGCCCCAGAGGTACGCGGCCACGAGGAGGCCGTAGGCGAGGACGAACGTCCCGAACAGCGGCCCGGCGCGCGAGACGGTGAACAGCGCGCCGGCGATGCCGACGGTGACGACGAGCGCGGTGAAGCCGAGCGTCCACCCGAAAAAGTAGGCCGCGTGCCCGGCGACCGGGCGGAGGGCGCCGGGGGAGAACGCTCGGCGGAGCGATCCCTCGCGCCCGTACGCGGTCAACGCGATGGGAGCGAGGTACGTGCCGAGGATCCCGAGGAAGAGGACGGCCGTCGAGCCGGCGAGGATGCGACCGACCGGCGCGTTCGCCCCGGGCTCAAGCGAGACGACGCCGTACAGCGTCACGAGGAGGGCGGCGAACGGAACGCCGAGGTACGCCAGCGAGACGACCGCTCCCCCGACCGACCGTCGGGCGAGCGTCCGCGGCTCGGCGAGGAACGGGGGCATCGAGTCACCGCGCTCGGTGGCGGCCAGCACGCGGACGAGGTACCCGACGACCGGCACCGCCGGGAGCACGGGGACGACGACCGACAGCGCGAGCAGCAGCCAGACGGCCAGCAGTGGCCGCTCCGCGGCGTCGCCGGCGATCGGGTAGGTGACGGCGGCGGTCGAGGGGCGCATGGGTACGCTCACCGCCCGGACCGTAGTATGCTCGTCGGTCCGTCGGCGGTCGGGCGAAATCCAGATGCGGCGGTACGACCCCGCGGCGGCCGGAGAAGCGTACTTCAGAAATTGTTCTAAAAGAATGAGTAAGTATATATGGCAAAGATCCATTGTACATCGTGAAGTACCATGACAGACCAAGACAAGCGGTTGTCGCGGCGACACTTCGTCGGAGCGACGGGGGCAGCGACGCTCGCAGGACTCGCTGGCTGTTCCGGCGGCGGTGACGGCGGCGACGGGAGTGACGGGGGCGACGGCGGCGGAAACACGCTGGAAGTCCTCCACGCGTGGACCGGCGGCGACGGCGCTACCGCGGCGGAGGCGCTCGTCTCCGCATTTGAGGAGGAGCACCCCGACGTCGACCACGAGTTCAACCCGATCGGCGGCGGCGGGAACCAGAATCTTGACGCGGTCGTCGCGAACCGGCTCCAGAACGGCGACCCGCCGAGTTCCTTCGCCAACTGGCCCGGCCCGAACCTCCAGCGGTACGAGGGCGTGCTGGGCGAGGCTGGCAGCGTCTGGGAGTCGGAAGGCTTCGAGGACGTGATGGTGCAGGAGGCGGTCGACCTCCACCAGTACGACGGCGCGTACCGGGGCGTCCCGCTCGGGTCGCACCGGCTGAACTGCCTGTTCTACAACACCTCGGTCGTCGAGGAGGCGGGGATCGACCCCGACTCGCTGACGAGCGTCTCGGCGCTGATCGACGCGCTGGAGACGGTCGACAGCGAGACCGACGCGATTCCGATGACCCACGGCGCGAGCGGCACCTGGACCACGACCCAGCTGTTCGCCTCGACGATGCTCGGCCAAGAAGGGTTCGACGCGTACATGAGCTTCATCGACGGGAGCCCGGACGAGGCAGCGGTCCGCGCGACCTTCGAGTCGCTCGCCGAGATCCTCGGGAATTACATCAACGACGACGCCTCCTCGATCGGACTCACCGAGTCCAACCAGAACATCATCGAGGGGAACGCGGCGTTCATCCACCAGGGGAACTGGGCGGCCGGCGCCTACCGGAACGCCGAGGACTTCAACTACGACGAGGACTGGGGCTTCAAGACGTACCCCGGCTCGGAGGGCATGTACATGCTCCACTTCGACTCGTTCCTCTACCCCTCGGACAACCCGAGCCCCGAGGCGACGGAGACGTTCCTCTCGTTCGTCGGGAGCGAGGCCGCGCAGGTCGCGTTCAACCAGTATAAGGGTTCGATCCCCACGCGCACCGACGTGGACATGAGCCAGTTCGGTCCGTACCTCCAGGAGACGCAGCAAGACTTCGCCGAGGCCGACCAGCGGCCGCCGAACCTCCAGCACGGGCTGGGCGTCCCCTCGGAGACCATGACGGCGCTGAACGACGTCATCTCCAGCGAGTTCTCCGGACCGTACAACGTCGACGGCGCCACGGAAGGCTTCGTCGACGCGGTCTCTAACTGACTCCGGTCCACGATGCGACCGGATTTTAGCGGTTTCGGCGCACGAAGAACCATATGACACGAAATACTGACACCGGCGACGGCAGTGGCGACGCGGTCACGGACGGCGGCGTCGCCGAGGAGGGGCAGCGCTCCGGCTTCAGCCCGGTCGCCGCGCTGAACGAGCGGTTCGGCAGCGACTTCGTGGAGTCGTCGCAGTTCTGGCTGCCGCCGTTCCTGCTGGTCGGCCTGTTCGTCTACGGGGCGATCATCTGGAACCTCCTCATCTCGCTGACTGACTTCACCGGATTCGGGACGCCCGACTACGGCGACCTAGACTTCCAGATGTACAGCCGGGCGTTGGCCGACAGCGGATTCGTCGACGCCGCGATCAACACCTTCATCCTGCTCGTCGGGTTCACCTTAGTGACTCTGGCGCTCGGGCTCGGATTGGCGATCCTGATCGACCGCAACATCCGGTTCGAGAACACGTTCCGGACGATCTACCTGCTGCCGATGAGCCTCTCGTTCGTCGTCACCGCCCAGTTCTGGGCGTGGATGTTCAACTTCAACAACGGGGTCATCAACATCGTGATCACGTCGCTCGGCCTCGGCCGAGTCGACTGGATCGGCAACCCGGACATCGTCCTCTGGGCCGTGATGTTCGCGCTGATGTGGCAGTTCGCCGGGTACGCGATGGTCGTCTTCCTCGCGGGCCTGCGGGCGATCCCGAACGAACACTACGAGGCGGCGAAGGTGGACGGGGCCTCGACGGTCAGGATGTACTGGCGCGTGATCATCCCCCAGCTGAAGGGGTCGACGATCAGCGCCTCGGTCGTCCTGATGGTGTTCGCGCTGAAGGCGTTCGACTTCCTCTACTCGCTCGTCGGCGGCTACCGGCCGCCGAACGGGGCGGACATCCTCGCGACGAAGATGGTGCGCGAGGCGTACGCAAACCTGAACTGGGCGTACGCGTCCGCGGTCGCCATCACCCTGTTCCTGATGACGCTCGGCATCGTCGGTCCGTACCTCTACTACCAGTACAATCGAGGGAACCTATGAGCAACGACGCACGAACCGACGGCGGTACGGTAACGGAGGCGGACCCCGGCGCGTCCGCTGGACTACTCGCGGGTCTCGACGGGTACCGGGTCCTCCTGTACCTCGGGCTGCTCGGGATGTTGACGTTCTTCCTGATCCCGATCGAATCGGGGCTCGTCACGTCGTTCAAGACGCCCGGCGGCGTGAGCGGGTCGCTTCCTTTCGCGCCGCCCACGGGCGGTACGTTCACCTTCGCGAAGTGGCAGGCGGCGTTCGACGCGCTCGGGCGCGGGCTCATCAACAGCGCGCTGTACGCGATCCCCGCGACCGTCATCTCGGCGCTCCTCGGGAGCTTCGCGGCCTACGGGATCACGCAGTCGGACTGGAAGCAGAAGTACAAGGCGCCGGTCCTCGCGCTGTTCGTCGCCGGGATATTCATTCCGTACCAGGCCGTGCTCGTGCCGCTCTCGCAGTTCTGGTCGATGGTCCCGCTCCAGGAGTGGTTAGGGTTCCTGTGGGCGCTCGGGATCAACAACGACTACGCCAGCGTCGTCGAACTGGTCGTCACCCACGTGGCGTACGGCCTGCCGATCTGTACCGTCCTGTTCAGGTCGTACTACAAGAACATGAGCGAGGAGATGATCGAGGCGGCGCGGCTGGACGGCGCGTCCATCCGCCGGATCTACCGCCGCATCGTGCTCCCGCTCTCGGGACCGATGTTCGCGGTGGTCCTGATCTATCAGTTCACGCAGATCTGGAACGACCTCCTGTTCACCCTCGTGCTGGTCCAGACGGAGTCCAGCGCGGCCGCGCCGATCGTGTTGATCCTCGCGGGACTGGGAACGTCGCTCGAAGGCCAAGACTTCGCGCTCCGCATGGCGGGCGCGTTCATCGCCGCCCTCCCGACGCTCGCGGTGTACATCGCGTTCGGCGAGGAGTTCGCCGAGGGGGTGGCGACGTGACCGCCATCGCTCGCCAGCAGCAATCTATGACTCGACAGCACTCACGCAGCCGATCGGACGTATCGCTCTCGAACGACCGCGCAGCGCCGTGGGGGCGATAGCATGGGGACGCTCGAACTCGACGGCGTGACGAAGGTGTTCCCCGACGGCGACGGCGGGGTCGTCGCCGTCGACGACGTGGACATCGAGATGCGCGACGGCGAGTTCCTCGTCGTCGTCGGCCCATCGGGCTGCGGGAAGTCGACGACGCTCCGGATGGTCGCGGGGCTGGAGACGATCTCCGACGGGGAGATCCGCCTCGCGGGCCAGCGGGTCAACGACGTGAAGCCGCAACACCGGGACATCGCGATGGTGTTCCAGTCGTACGCGCTGTACCCTCACATGACCGTGAAGGGGAACATGGCGTTCGGCTTAGAGGAGTCGACGGACCTCTCCGACGAGGAGATCGAGACGCGCGTCGCCGACGCCGCGGAGACGATGGGCATCGCCGAGTTGCTCGACCGGAAGCCCGCCGACCTCTCCGGCGGCCAGCGACAGCGGGTGGCGCTCGGGCGGGCGATCGTCCGCGACCCCGAGGTGTTCCTCATGGACGAGCCGCTCAGCAACCTCGATGCCAAGCTCCGGTCGGAGATGCGGACGGAGCTCCAGCGCCTCCAGGACGAGCTCGAGGTGACGACGATGTACGTCACGCACGACCAGACCGAGGCGATGACGATGGGCGACCGGATCGCGATCCTCAACGCCGGCGAGCTCCAGCAGGTCGCGACGCCGCTGGAGTGTTACCACGAGCCGGCGAACCGGTTCGTCGCCGGGTTTATCGGCGACCCGTCGATGAACTTCTTCCCCGTCGAGCGGGACGACGAGACCCTCGTCGCAGACGTGTTCGACTACCCGCTCTCGGCGTCGACGCTCGACGACGTGGGCGCGGTGACGGACCTCACCCTCGGCGTCCGCCCGGAAGACATCTCGCTGGCCGGCGACTCGGCCGGCGATCACACCTTCTCGACAGTCGTCGAGGTCGTCGAGCCGATGGGCGATGAGAACACCGTCTACCTCCGGTTCGCGGACGCGCCGGAGGGCGAGACGTTCATCGCCACCGTCGGCGGGCTCCAACAGGTGTCGGCCGGCGATGAGATCACCGTCGAGATCCCCGAAGAGACGATCCACCTCTTCGACGGGGTCTCCGGAGAGGCGGTCCACAACCGCGAGATCGACGAGTAACGCACCGAAACCGCGTTTCGAGCGATCGAGCGGAGCGACTACTCGTTTTCACTCCCGCAGTCGCTCGACCTCGCGGCGGACCCCCTCGCGGACCCTGTCCGCGACGTCTTCTGCGGGGTCGTCGACCGTCTCTGCGTCCTCCGTCTCCAACAGCCGGTCGAGCTTGCGTTCGAACTCCCGCTCGTCGATCTCGCCGTTCGCGTAGCGCTCGCGGAGGGCGTCGAGCGCGGGGTCGCCGGTCGCGTGCGCGCCCTCGTCGCCGTCGTCCTCGGGGACGGGCTTGGTGAGGACGTGGAGGACGGGGAGCGCGATGAAGAGGCCGAAGAACCACACGAGCGGGAGCCACCACCAGATGCCGGTGAGGAGGGGCGCGGCGACGCCGGCGCCGACGACGCAGAGGGCGAACACCCGCCGCCAGCGGTGGCGGAGGTTCCACGCGACCCGGCGAGCGAGTCCGGTCATGGTCGGGGCGACGCCGGCGACGCTGAAAGCGGTTTCGTCGCCCGGCGCGGCGACCGCGCGGCGGCGTCAGTCGCGGTCGATCACGAGCCGATCCCCGGGGTCGACGCCGTGGCGGTCGCTCCAGCCGCGGGGGACTTCGAGGACGTACTTCCCGGTCCCCTCGTAGCGCGTGAGCGAGCCCGACTCCGGCGCGGCCTCGTGGACCGTCGTGACGGTCCCGGAGGCGTCGACGAAGACGATGTCGATGGGGAACGCCATGTCGCGCATCACGTAGGCGCGCTCCGCGGCGTCGTCGTGGACGAACAGCATCCCCTCGCCCGCGTCGAGGTCGTCGGTCGCGGAGAGCCCGACGTACTGCTTCAGGAGGCCGTCGGCGACGCGGGCGTCGACCGTCGCGAGCGACTCGCCGGTGTCGCCGTCGACGGCCTCGACCGTGGCGGTGTCGTAGCTGGTGATCAGGAGCGCGGGGTTGGTCGCGGCGACGGCGACACCGGCGAGGAGGACGAGCGCGAGCGCGGCCGCGACCCCGACGAGACGGCGGTTCACGGTCGATCTTCGCGCCGGAGAAAGAAACCGTTTTCCGCTCCCGGCGGGTTCAGGCGGGTGAGGGCTCGTGGTCTAGCTGGTTATGACGCGGCCTTTACAAGGCTGAGATCGGCGGTTCGAACCCGCCCGAGCCCATATCTGGGACGAACGAAGTGAGTCACAGAAATGTATGCGAGGGCGGTCGAGCCCTGAAAGACGCAGCGTCGAGCGGAGCGAGACGACTGTCTTTCTTTGGTTCGAACCCGCCCGAGCCCACTGCCTGCGGCGAGCAACTCCGCGAGCCGCGGGTGCGGAGCGGCGCGGTTCGAACCAGGGAGCGGGAAGTGAGCGAGCGTCGCGAGCGAACGGGAGCGACTGAGGTTCGAACCCGCCCGAGCCCACTGCCTGCGGCGAGCAACTCCGCGAGCCGCAGGTGCGGAGCGGCGCTCAGAGGTCGTCGGTGTCGAACTTCAACAGGCCGGCCAGCGGCGGCGCGAGCGTCCAGAACACCAGCATCGCGGCCGCGGAGAGCTGCTGGTTCGCGCTGTCGCCGGTGAACAGCTGTTCGCCGAGGAAGGCGTTCGACAGCGCCTCGACGGCCGTCGTGGGGTTCGAGACGCGGAGGAACACCCGGACCTGCGTCGCCGACAGCGGGAGGGCGTCGACGACGGGGCCGGCGGCTCCGACCAGGCGACCGGTGACCGCCCCCCACAGCAGGACGAAGAGGACGTATATCGCGACGCCGCCGATGAGCGCGCGGCGCTGGGTCGACGACGCCGCCGAGCAGCCCACGGCGATGGCGACGAACACGACGCCGAGGGCGGCCGCGAAGACGGTGTAGCCGAGGAACGCGCCGGCGTTGAACGCGACGGGCGCGGCGATCAACACGAGCGCGGGCAGCAGGAAGCCGGCGAACACCGCGAGCGCGAGCGCCGCGCCGCGGCCGACGACCTTGCCGAAGACGACGTCGGCCCGCGAGTGCGGGAGCGACAGGAGCAGCTTCAGCGACCCGGATTCGCGCTCGCCGCTCACCGCGTTGTAGCCGACGACGACCCCGACAAGCGGGACGAGCGTCGTGACGAGGAACGGGCCGATGAAGACGCTCAACAGCACTTCCGTGGCGAACTGCTCGCTCTGTCCGGTGGGGCGGACGGCGTAGGCGAACGCGGCGACGAGCAGCGAGAACAGCGCCACCAAGGCGATCATGCCTCGCGACTGGACCGTCTCTTGGAAGTCCTTTCGGGCGATCGCGGCGATGCTCATCGATCCACCTCCTCGGCGGCCGGGCCGTCGTCCGCCGGACCGGCGTCGGTGGGTTCGCCGTCGGTCGGTTCGCCGTCGGTCGACGCGGACGCGGCGCCACCGGTGTCGCGCGTCGCCGCGTCGCCCTCGGTGTAGGCCAAGAAGAGGTCCTCCAGCGAGGCCTCGCGGGTGTGGAAGTCGGCGACCGCGACGCCGGCCTCCTCCAGCGTCGCGATGACCTCGGTCTTCGCGTCGCTGTCGCAGTTCACCACCAGCTCGTCGCCGTCGCGGGTGACGCCCGAGACGCCGTCGAGCGCGCGGACCGCCGCCACCGCGTCGTCGTCGGCGCCGGCGGCCGCGACTTCAAGCGTCTCTTCGCCGCCGACGGCCTCGCGGAGCCCCTCGACGGAGTCTTCGGCCACCAGTTCACCGTCGCGGAGGATCCCGACGCGGTCGCAGACGGCGTCGACCTGTTCGAGGATGTGCGAGGAGAAGAAGACGGTCGCGCCGCGCTCGGCCTCCGCGCGGACGATCTCGCGCATCTCCTTCGCCCCGGCCGGGTCGAGCCCGGAGGACGGCTCGTCGAGGATCAGCAGGTCGGGGTCGTCGACGAGCGCCATCGCGAGCGCGAGCCGCTGGCGCATCCCCTTCGAGTACTCTCCGGCGTCCCGGTCCGCGGCGTCGGCGAGCCCGACGCGCGCCAGCAGCGCGTCGGGGTCGTCGGCGGCGTCCTTCGACTCGACGGCGAACTCGACGTGTTTCCGCCCGGAGAGGCGCTCGTACACGGAGAAGCCGTCGGGGAGCACGCCGGTCCGGCGGCGGATCGCGACCCCGTCCGCCGCCACGTCGGCGCCGAGCACGCGGACGGTCCCCGCGGTCGGGCGGACGAGATCTAAGAGCATGTTGATCGTCGTCGACTTGCCCGCGCCGTTCGGGCCGAGGAACCCGTACACCTCGCCGTCTTCGACGGTGAGATCGAGGTCGCGAACGGCCGTGACGTCGCCGAACTTCTTGGTCACGCCCCGCAGTTCGATCGCGGTCATATCATTCGGTTCCGTCGTAAGTTGATAAATGGTTGCGGGTCGTCGCGGAGCGCGGCCGACGACGAGCGTGTTCCCGTCGCCTCAGTCGTCGGTCGGCGGCCAGTCGACGCCGCGGTCGGCGAGCAGGGCGGCGAAGTCGTCCTCGTCGACGACGGGCACGCCCTCCGCGTCGGCGTCGTCGCGCTTCGATCGTCCGGGACTCTCGCCGGCGACGAGGTAGTCGGTGTTCCCGGAGACGCTCGACGTCGCCGAGGCGCCGTGCGCCTCGACGTGCGCCTGGGCCTCGCTCCGCGGGACGGAAAGCGATCCCGTGAACACGAAGGTGAGCCCGTCGAGCGCGTCGGCCGGGCCGTCGCCCGCGTCGGTCTCGAACGGCTCGGGGTCGACGCCGCGCTCGCGGAGCCCCTCGATCGCGGCGCGGTTCTCCTCGCGGTCGAAGAACGCGCGGATCGACCCGGCGACCTCGGGGCCGACGTCGTCGATCTCGCGGAGGGCCGCCTCGTCGGCGTCGAGGAGGGCGTCGAGCGTCTCGAAGTGCGCGGCGAGCGCCCGGGCGGTCGTCGCGCCGACGTCCGGGATCCCGAGCCCGGCGAGGAAGTCGTCGAGCGGCGGGTCGCGGGTCGCGTCGAGCTCGGCGATCAGGTTCGCCGCGCTCGTCTCGCCCCACCCCTCCAGTTCCGCCAGCTCGGCGGCGGTCAGGTCGTACAGGTCCGGGAGCGACTCCACGAGGCCGGCCTCGCGGAGCTGTTCGACCCGCTCCGGCCCGAGCCCCTCCACGTCGAGCGCGTCGCGGCGCGCCCAGTGTTCGACCGCCCGCTCCAGCTGGGCCGGGCAGCCGAGCCCGCCGGTACAGAACGCGAGCGGGCCGTCGCGCTCGACCGCCGCCCCGCAGACCGGGCAGGCGTCGGGGAACGCGTAGGTCCCTTCGCTCCGCTTCTCGACGACCTCGGGGACGTAGGGGATCACGTCGCCCGCGCGGTAGATCCGGACGCGGTCGCCGACGTTCACGCCGAGCGCCTCGATCTCGGCGGGGTTGTGGAGCGTCGCGCGCGCGACGGTGACGCCGCCGACGTCGACGGGGTCGAGCTCGGCGACGGGGGTGAGCCGCCCGGTGCGACCCACCTGGACCGTGACGCCCTCGACCGCGGTCGTCGCGGTCCGCGGCGGGAACTTGTGCGCGAACGCCCAGCGCGGCGCGCGCGACGTGCTCCCGAGCGCCTCGCGGTGCGCTTGCGCGTCGACCTTGATCACGACGCCGTCGACCGCGTAGTTCAGGTCGTCGCGGGCGGCGAGGATCTCGTCGCGATAGTCGATCGCGGCCTCGACGTCGTCGACGATCTCTACCCGGTCGTTCCGCCGGAGGCCGAGCGATTCGAACGCGTCGAGCGCGTCGCGGTGGCGCGCGGGGCGCTCGGGGCCGCCGTCGCCCGCCTCCCACGCCAGCACGTCGAAGAAGAAGACGTCGAGGGGACGCTCGGCGACGACCGCGGGGTCCAGCTGGCGGAGCGTTCCGGCCGCGGCGTTGCGGGGGTTCGCGAACGGCTCTTCGCCGCGCTCGATCAGCGCCTCGTTGTACGCCTCGAAGGCGTCGCGGGGCATGTACACCTCCCCGCGGACCGCGAGCCGGTCCGGGTGGTCGTCGCCGCGGAGTCTGGCCGGGACCGAGCCGATCGTGCGGACCTGCTCGGTCACGTCGTCGCCCTCGCGCCCGTCGCCGCGGGTGGCCGCGCAGACGTACGCGCCGTCCTCGTACACCACCTCGATCGACAGGCCGTCGAACTTCGGCTCGCAGACGTACGCGAGGTCGTCGGGGTCGAACGCCGAGAGGTCGCCCGATTCCGCCGCGTCCGCCAGCCCGCCGCGGACGCGCTCGTCGAACTCGCGGACCGCCTCGGCGTCGGTGTCGTTCTCGATCGAGCGCATCGGCGCGACGTGCGCGACGGTCTCCAGCTCGTCGAGCGGTTCGCCGCCGACGCGCCGCGTCGGGGAGTCCTCGGTCGGGAGGTCGAAGGCGTCTTCGAGGTCCCGAAGCCGGGCGAAGAGCCGGTCGTACGCCTCGTCGGAGACGAGGGGGTCGGCCGCGACGTAGTACCGGTGGTCGTGTTCGCGGACGGCCGCCCGGAGCAGGGCGGCCTGTTCGGCGGCCTCGTCCTCGGAGAGGTCGGCGACCGGATCGAAGTCGGTCGGCGGGGCTTCGACGTAGGGGTTCGCGTCCGGATCCGCGTACCGGGTCGACGAGGTCGTCATCGATGGATAGTGAGGCGGCTCGGAGTAAAAATGACCGTTCCGCGCGTCGCGGGCGGCGCGTCTCGGTTCGGTGCGAGGAGCGCGGTCGACCGCGGTCAGGCGACGCGATCGCCGCCAGCGAACACCGCGTCCGGCGCCTGCCACGCCTCCACGTCCTCTGTCGGGTCGGCGTCGAGGACGACGAGGTCGGCCCGGTACCCCTCGGCGACGCGCCCCACGTCGTCGAGCCCGAGCAGGTCCGCGGCGTTGACGGTGGCGGCCTCCAGCGCTCGCTCCGGCGAGAGGCCGTAGTCGACCATGTGCGCCATCTCCTGCGGGATCTCCTCGAAGAAATTGAACGGCGTGCCCGCGTCGGTCCCCATCGCGATCGGGACGTCCGCGTCGAGCGCGTGGTCCCACGCGTCGTCGAAGCGCTCGGCGGCGTCTTCCGCCTTCGTGACGGCGTCCTCGGGGATGCCGGCCTCGACGCCGTTGTCGACGATGCCGCGGAGCGCGCTCGCGGTCGGCACCCAGTAGGTGCCGCGGTCGGCCATCATTTCGGCGGCCTCGCGGTCCATGAACGTCCCGTGTTCGATACTGGAGATGCCGGCCTCGACGGCGTTCTTGATCCCGACCTCGCCGTGGGCGTGGGCCGCGGTCGGGGTGTCGGTCGGCGCGGCGGCGTCAGTGAACGCGGCGAGCTCCTCGGGGGTGAGCTCGGGCGCGCCCGTCACCGCGCCCTCGGTGAGCACGCCGCCGGTCGCCATACACTTGAGCACGTCCGCGCCGGCCTTCAGCTGCTCGCGGGCCGCCTTCCGCACCTCCGCGGGGCCGTCGGCCTCGCGCCCGAACCAGTTGCCGTGGCCGCCGGTCATGATCACGTTGCGGCCGCAGGCGACCACGCGCGGCCCGTCGATGTCGCCCGCGGCGACCGCCTCGCCGGCGTCGAGCGCGAGCGTCCCGCGGCTGCCGAGGTCGCGCACGGTCGTGACGCCCGCCTCGACCGCGGCCGCGAGGTTGCTCGCCGCCCGGTAGCTCGCCGTGTAGTCGCTGTCGGAGACCGCCGTCGAGACGTCCGGCCGCCCGTCCATCATCATGTGGACGTGCGCGTCGATCAGCCCGGGCGCGACGACCCGCCCGTCGACGTCGACCTCGGTGGCCTCGCCAGCGTCACGCTTCGCGGCCGCGTCCTCGACCGCTCCCGAGTCGCCCACCGCGATGATCTCTCCGTCCGCGACGGCCACGTCGGCCTCGCGGGTCCCCGCGGCGTCCGCCACGCGACCGCCTCGCAGTACGTACATGCCACTATCAGTGACCGTCAGGGTCCTAAACGCTCGGGTCGCGGTAGTCCGGCGGTCAGTCGGGCGTGGTTCTTCGACTCAGGTCGCCGCCAGCAGCTTCAGCCGCAGGTCGCGCTCGTCGACCTCGTACTTGAACGCCGGGTGGCCGTCGACCAACACGTACGGGACGCGCTCGCCGTACTCCTCGGCCAGCTCCGGGTCGGTGTCGACGTCGACCTCGTCGATGTCGACCGTCACGCCGTCGAGGTCGGCGGCGACCGACTCGATCGTCTCGCGGGCGACGACGCACAGCGAGCAGTCCTCGCGGGTGTAGAGGGTGACCGGGACGGTCGCGGGGCCGTCGTCGCCGTCGGTCGAGGTGGACCCGCTCACTGGTCCGCTTCACCGTCGCCGGTCAGCTCCTCGGCGACCGTCGCGGCGTCCAACAGTTCGGGGTCGACCGCGAGGTCGGCGACGGTCGCGACGAACTCCGGCAGGGACCGGCTCGCGTACGTCACGATCTGAACCTCCGGGTTCCGCTCCTTCGCGACCGGGATGCCGGTCGCCTCCTCGACATCGGTGAGGACGAAGTACGCGGCGTCGGCGATGCCGGCCTCGGCGAGCGCGTCGGCGGTGACGAGCCCCTCGATGCGGCTGATCGCGACGCCGCACGCGGCGAGCTCCTCGCCGAGCCCGTGCTCGTCGGGACCGGCGACGACGGCGAGTGGCTGGTCCGTCATCACTCGTACTCGATCGTCGCGGGCGGCTTGTGGGTCACGTCGTAGACGACCCGCGCCACGGTCTCGTTCTCGCCGGTGATCCGGCTCTGGATCCGCTGGAGCGTCCCCCAGTCGAGCTCCTGCGCGCGCGCGGTCATCCCGTCGCGGCTCTCGACGGAGCGCACGGCGACCACCCAGCCGTGGACGCGGTTGTCGCCCTTGACGCCGGTCGCCTTACCGAGGACCGCGGCGAACGCCTGCCACGGGTCGTACTCCTCTAGCTCCTCCTCGACGACGTGGGTCGCCTCGCGGGCGACGTCGGCCTTCTCGGGCGTGACCTCGCCGACGATCCGGACGGCGAGCCCGGGGCCGGGGAACGGCATGCGCTCGGAGATGATCTCCTCTAAGCCGAGCTCGCGGGCGACCTCGCGCACCTCGTCCTTGTAGAGGTCGCGCACCGGCTCGACGATCCCCTCGAAGTCGACGACCTCGGGGAGCCCGCCGACGTTGTGGTGCGACTTGATGTTCCCCTCCGACTCGATGCGGTCGGGGTAGATCGTCCCCTGGACGAGGTAGTCGGCGTCGACGTCGCGCGCGACCGTCTCGAACTCTTCGATGAACCCCTCACCGATGACGTGGCGCTTCTCCTCCGGGTCGGTGACGCCCGCGAGCCGCTCGAAGAAGCGGTCCTGCGCCTCGATGACGCGCAGCGACTCCATGAAATCGAACGTGTCGCGAATCTCGTCGGTCTCTCCCTTCCGCATCAGCCCCGTGTCGACGTAGACGGGGGTGAGCTGGTCGCCGACCGCCTCGTAGGCGAGCGTCGCTGCGACCGAGGAGTCGACCCCGCCGGAGAGGGCGATCACGGCGTTCGCGTCGCCGATCGCCTCCCGGATCTCCGCTTTCGCCTCCGCGATAAATTCCTCCGTCTCGACCATCTATAGCCTCACGTCCGCGTTCCGCTCGGTTGTGTCCGTCGATCCCAGCGCCGCCTCGACGAGCGAGACGAACGGCGGGCTCGCGCGGTCCGGCCGCGACCGGAACTCGGGGTGCGCCTGCGTCCCGAAGAAGAACGGGTGGTCGGGGCGTTCGAGGATCTCCATGCGGTTGTCGGCGCGCCCGGAGAACGTCAGCCCGTCGGCCTCCAGGTCGTCGATGTACTCGGGGTTCACCTCGTAGCGGTGGCGGTGGCGCTCGGTACAGGAGTCGGCGTCGTACACCCGCGCCGCGAGCGTGTCGGGCTCGATGTCGGTCTCGTGTGCGCCGAGCCGCATCGTCCCGCCCATGTCCTCCGTCTCGTACTGCTCGGGGAGTAGGTCGATGACGGGATAGGGCGTGTCGGGGGCGATCTCGGCGGAGTGGGCTCCGTCGAGTCCGAGGATGTTGCGCGCGTGCTCGACGACGGCCATCTGGAAGCCCAGGCAGAGTCCGAGGAACGGCACGTCGTTCTCGCGGGCGTAGCGGATCGCCTCAATCTTCCCGTCGGTCCCGCGAGAGCCGAAGCCGCCGGGAACGACGACCGCGTCCGCCTCGGCGAGGCGTTGCTCGTGTTCCTCGCGGGTCTCGTCGGCGTCGACCCACAGCACGTTCACCTCGGTGCCGGTCTGGATGCCGGCGTGTTTCAGCGCCTCGTGGATCGACATGTAGGCGTCTTCGAGCGCGTACTTGCCGACGAGGGCCACGTCGATCTCCTCGTCGCGGTCGCGGGTGACCAGGTCGCGCCACTCCGTCGAGCGCTCGGCCTTCGGCAGCGCCTCGTCGGCGAGGCCGAGCCGCTCCATCACGTACTCGTCTAACCCCTCGTCTTCGACCATCAGCGGGACGTGGTAGATGTCCTCGACGTCCGGGTTCGAGAAGACGGCGTCCGTGGGGACGTCACAAAAGAGGGCGATCTTCTCTTTCGTCTCGGAGTCGAGCCGGTCCTCCGAGCGCCCGACGAGGATGTCGGGCTGGAGGCCGATCGAGCGCAGCTCCTTCACCGAGTGCTGTGTCGGCTTCGTCTTCTGCTCGCCGTTCTTCGAGTACGGGACGAGCGTGACGTGGGTGAAGAGGATGTCCTCGTCGTCCTCCTCGTGGGCGAACTGGCGGAGGGCCTCGAGGAACGGCATCGACTCGATGTCGCCGACCGTCCCGCCGATCTCGACGAGACAGACGTCGCTCCCCTCGGCGGCCTCGCGGATGCGGCGCTTGATGTCGTCGGTGACGTGCGGGATGATCTGGACGGTCTTGCCGAGGTAGTCGCCGGCGCGCTCGCGCTCGATGACGTGTTGGTACGTCTTCCCCGTGGTGACGTTGTGGTCGAACGTCATGTCGGTACCGAGGAAGCGCTCGTAGTTGCCCAAGTCGAGGTCGACCTCGCCCCCGTCCTTGAGGACGTACACCTCGCCGTGCTCGTACGGGTTCATCGTCCCAGCGTCGACGTTGAGGTAGGGGTCCACCTTGACGGCGGTGACGTCGAAGCCCGCGTTGGCGAGAAGGCGCCCGGTGCTGGCGGCGGTGATGCCCTTGCCCAGCCCGGACATCACTCCGCCCGTGACGAACACGAACTTCCGACCCATCGAGGGGTCGTACCCCGTGTCGGGATCTGCTGGCATATCGACCGTCCGGCAGGCCGGGGCAAAACCGTTTCGGACCCTCCGTTTCGGGTGGACGTTCGTGTCGTTTCGGCGCGAGTCGGGCCGCCGCAGAGACCCGCGCGATTGCGGAGAGGTGGTCGGGGCCCTCCGGTCGACCACTTATTCATCGGTCGCCGAGCCCGGATCGGCGACGAACGCCGTCGAAGTCCCGGGGATGAGGCGAATTTATGCTCGCTTCGCTCGCACCCCACGTCGTTCGCGACTCCCTCGCGCGTGCTGGCTTCGCGGCGCCCTCGGCGGCCGCTCGCAGGTACGCGCCACCGCAGAGGTGTAGATAGCCGCCGCTGGTCGCGTTCGAGTGAAGTTTTGCGAGGGAAGAGCGCTCCGAGAGCGTCTTCCGCATCACGGGGGGTGACCCCGGCGATGCGAGGGGAGGGATTTGAACCCACGGACCTCTACAGGAGCGGAGCTTGAATCCGCCGCCGTTTCCGGGCTTGGCTACCCTCGCATGCGGACTGGCGTTAGATTGGCCTCCCCTTTATCCCGTCGGTTCCGCACCGACCAGCGTCGCCCGAAAGCCCCCCTCGGAGGACTCGTCGATCTCGAGCGTCCAGCCGTGCGCGGCCGCGACGCGCTCGACGATGGCGAGCCCGATCCCGGTGCCGCCGCCACGAGAGACGCCGAAGTCGACCAGTTCGGCCGTCGGGTCCGCCCCGTCGAGGAGCCCCGCGTCGTCCGGGAGTCCGGGTCCGTCGTCGGCCACGTACAGCCCGCGGTCGTCGACGCCGAGGCGGACCGTCGGGGCGTCGCCGCCGTGGTCGAAGGCGTTGCCGATCAGGTTCCCGACCGCGCGCCGGAGCAGGGTCGAGTCGCCGGTGACCGGGCCGGGGTCGTCGACGACGAGTTCGGCGTCGGCCGGCAGGTCGCCGAGGTCGCCCGATTCGAGGCAGTCGTCGGCGAGGGCGGCGAGGTCGACCGGCTCGTCCGCGGTCTCGATCGCGTCCGGGTCGCGGGCCATCACCAGCGCCTGGTCGATCATCGACTCGATCCGGCCGAACGCGCTCTCGGCGGCGGCGAGCCCCTCCACGTCGCCGGTCTCGCGGGCGAGGTCGACGTAGCCGCGGGCGACCGAGAGGGGGTTCCGGAGGTCGTGCGAGAGGAAGCCGGCGAGCCGTTCGAGCCGCTCGTTGAGCCGCTCCAGCTCGCGCTCGCGCTCGACGCGGTCCGTGACGTCGCGGATGACGCCGACTGCGCCGACGACCGCGTCGCCGCGCTCGATCGGCGTCAGGCGGGTCTCGGTCGTCACCTCGCTGCCGTCCGCCAGCGTCGTCGTGAGCTGGACGCGCGCGTCGGCGGCCTCGCCGGCGAGGACGCGCTCGGCGGCCTCCCGGTAGCGCTCGCCCGCCTCGGCGCTCCAGTATCCCTCCGCGACGATCCGCTCCGGGTGTTTCCCGTGGAGGACCGCCTCGTCGAAGCCGGTCACCTCGCGGAGGCGGTCGTTGACGAACACGCGGTTCCGGTCGGCGTCAAGAACGTACGCGCCGTCGCCGAGGGCGTTGACGATCGACTCGGCGTGATGGATCGGGGTCGGCTCGGGCGCAGGTTCCATGGAAGCGGTAGGAGCTGAGCGGTGAAGTGTCTCTCGGGTGCCGGCGGCGGTCGGCCCGCCGCCTCACCCGGCGATCATCGCGACGCCGACGACCGCGAGGACGGCCGCGACGAGCCGGAGCCGGAAGTGTCGCTCCCCGAGCAGCATGCCCCCGAGGACGACCGCGACGATGGCCTGCGTGTTGATCACCGGCGAGGCGACGCTCGCGGGCAGCGTCGCGAACGCGACCGTCGTCAGGTGCTCGCCCAGCGCGACGAGCGCGCCGGCCGCGAGGAACTTCGGGAGGTCTCGCCGGGTGGCCTCGAACGAGCTCCGCAGCGCCGCGGGGAGGAGGACGACCGCGACACCGGCGAGCAGCAGCGGCACCCAGAGCGTGCCGGGGATCGCGAGCTCCTGGAGTGCGACCCGCTTGCCCACGTCGGCGACCGCGTAGCAGGCTGCGCTCGCGAGCGCCAACTGCGCCGGCCGGGAGCGCGCGGCCCGCGCGAACGGCGCGAAGAAGTCGCCCGGCTCGTAGTTCGCGACGTACACCGCGAGGGTGGTGACGACCACGCCGGCGACCTGGATCGGCGACAGCACTTGTCCGAGCAGTCCGACCTCCAGCGGGAGGACGAACATCGGGACGACCTTGTTGATCGGCGCGACGTACGACACCGCGCCGTCCGCGATGGCGCGTAAGAAGAGGACGAAGGCCGCGGCCGTCGCGAGGGTCGTGACTGCGACGACGGTGAACCGCCGCGGGACGACGAGCCCGGCCAGCCCGGCCGCGGCGTCGCCGAAGCCGACCGTGAGGCTGGTCGCCCCGAGGAACCAGCCGAGCGCCGCGGCATTGATCGCCACCGTCAGCGCGGCGGGCGGATACGCGGCGAAGGCGCGCTTGAGGACGAAGAGGTACGCGCCCCAGACCACGGCGGCGGCGAGCGCGAAGAGGAGTCCGGCGTCCATTTGGTAGCCCGGAGCGTGACCGGGGGAAAGAAGGGTTCGATCCGTCCGCGGACCGTCGTCGCCGCCGGCGCCGCGAAACGGTTAGGTCGCTGCCGCGTGAACGGCGCGCACATGGACGACCACACCCGCGATCCGGGCGTCGCCCCGCCCCTCGGGAACCCGACCGGGTGGCACGCGGGCGAGGACCCTGACGCGGCGTCAGGAGCGGCGGAGTCGTCGTCGGACGACGGGGAGGAGTCGGCCGGCGGCCCACCGGACGCGCGGTTGGTCGGCGGCTACTGGGAGCACGCGACGCTCCGGCGCGCGACCGAACACGGCGTCCGACTGTTCAACGACGGCGCGTACCACGAGAGCCACGACTGCTTCGAGGACGAGTGGTATAACTACGGGCGCGGGACGGCCGAGAGCGCCTTCCTCCACGGGATGGTTCAGGTCGCCGCCGGCGCGTACAAGCGCGTCGACTTTGAGAACGATGCGGGGATGCGGTCGCTGTTCGAGACGGCGCTCCAGTACCTCGACGGGATCCCGAGCGACTTCTACGGGGTCGACGTCGACGACGTGCGGGAGACGCTCCGGGCCGCGCTCGGCGACCCGGCCGCGATCGACGGGTGGCAGATCACCCTCGACGGCGCGTGCCCCCCGGCGTACCCCGCCGACTACGAGTACGCGGAGCGCGTCGACGAGGAGCACTGAGCCGGGCGGCGCCGACCGCGGAGCGCCGGGAGTCGAGCGCTCGTCGCGGATCCGAACCCGCCGCCACGGGTTCGGTCTCCGATCCGAACGCCACTTATCCGCCGCCCGCCAGGGTGTGGTATGGAGATCCACGATCTGGGCGACGGGGAGCCCGAGGTCGCCGTCGTCGGCGCGATCCACGGCGACGAGCCCTGCGGCGCCCGCGCCGTCGAGCGCCTGCTCGACGCGGACCTCGACCCCGAGCGGCCGGTGCGGTTGGTCGTCGCCAACGAGGCGGCGCTCGACGCCGGCGAGCGCTACCTCGACGCCGACCTCAATCGCGCGTTCCCCGGCAACCCCGACGCGGAGGCCCACGAGGTGCGGCTCGCGGCCGAACTGGTCGAGGCGTTGGAGGGGTGTACGACGTTCGCGATCCACTCGACGCAGTCGTACGCGGAGCCGTTCGCCGTCATCGACTCGATGGACGAGGTGACCCGCGCGGTTGCGCCGCACCTCCCCGTCGACGCCGTGATCCAGACGGACGCGTTCACCGAGGGGCGGCTCATCGAACACCCGCACACGCTCGAAGTCGAGGCCGGGCTCCAGGGCTCCGAGGCGGCCGCCGACAACGCCTACTGGCTCGCCCGCGCGTTCCTCGCCGCGACAGGCGCTATCTCCGCGCCCGGCGCCGACGACGTGCTCGACGCCGGCGGCCGCGAGGACGTCTCGGTGTTCCGGCTCCGCGAGCGGATCCCGAAGCCCGACGCGGAGGCGTACGAGGTGTTCGCGCGCAACTTCGAGCGCGTCGAGCCCGGCGAGCGGTTCGCGGCCGCCGACGGCGAACCCCTCCTCGCCGACGAGGCCTTCTACCCCGTGCTGCTGTCGTCGAACGGCTACCGCGACCAGTTCGGCTACGTCGCCGACCGCGTCGGCACGCTGGAGTAGTCGGCCCGCCGCGGGGGACGCGACCGGAACCGTGTCCTACTCGACGAGTTCGATCGTGTCGTCACCGTTCGGGACCGCGCAGATGAACGCGCCAGGCTCGTCGCGCTCGTTGCGGTACCAGTGCTCGACGCCCGCGGGGATCAGGAGGGCGTCGCCGGCCGACACGGTGTGTTCCTCGTCACCGATCCCGACGACGTACTCGCCGGCGAGGACGTATTGCTCGTGTTCGACCGCGTTAGTGTGGCGGGGGACCGCGGCGTCCGGCGCGAGTTCGAACCGGCGCATCGCGAAGTTGGGCGCGCCGTCAAACTCGTCGAGGAGGACGCCCTTTGAGAGCCCCTCGGCGGCCTCGACGGGCTCGTAGGTGACCTCGTCGTCGCGCTTCACGACCGACTCCGGATCGCTTGTGTCGCTCATGTGCGCCCCGACGCGGGGCGTGTACTTAATCGATCACCGACCCGACCGCGTCACGTAACCGCCCCGACCCCGTTACTTAACCGGTCACCGGCCGAATCCGATGGCATGCGTGGAATCAAGGTCGGGACCGCGTTCGGCATTCCGATCAGGCTCAACTGGACGTTCCTGATCGTCTTACCGCTCTTCGCGTACCTCATCGGGTCGCAGGTCGGGATGATCGCGGAGGTCATGAACGAGGTCGCCGGCCTCGGGATCGACGCGGGCGCGGTCGCCGCCGGCAACACGCCGTGGCTGCTCGGGCTGTCGGCCGCGGTCGGGCTGTTCGTCGGCGTGTTGCTCCACGAGTTCGGTCACTCGCTCGTCGCCATGCGGTACGGCTACGAGATCGAGTCGATCACGCTGTGGCTGCTCGGCGGCCTCGCAAACTTCGCCGAGTTCCCCGAGAACTGGCGACACGAGTTCTGGATCGCGATCGCCGGCCCGCTCGTCAGCGTCGCGGTCGGGGTCGCCTGCTACGGGGTCGTCCTCGTCGCCGCGGGCGGCTCGAACGCCGTCCTCTTCGTCTTCGGCTACCTCGCGCTGTTGAACGTCGTGCTCGCCGTCTTCAACATGCTGCCCGCGTTCCCGATGGACGGCGGGCGGGTCCTACGGGCGCTCCTCGCGCGGAACCAGCCGCACGCGCAGGCGACCCAGCGGGCCGCCTCCGTGGGGAAGGTGTTCGCGTTCCTGATGGGGGTCGTCGGCCTGTTCAGCTTCCAGCTGCTGCTCATCGTGCTCGCCTTCTTCGTCTACATCGCCGCCTCTGGCGAGGCCCAGCAGACGACCCTGAAGGCCACCTTCGAGGGCGTCACCGTCACCGACGTGATGACGCCCCGCGAACAGCTCCATACGGTGACGGAGGACACCTCCGTCACCGACCTGATGAGCCGGATGTTCGAGGAGCGCCACACGGGGTACCCCGTCCTCGACGGCGACGAGCTCGTCGGGATGGTCACCCTCGAGGACGCCCGGTCGGTCCGCGAGGTGGAGCGCGACGCCTACCGCGTCGACGACGTGATGGCGACCGACCTCGTCGCCGTCGACCCGACCGCCGACGCCCTGACCGCGCTCCAGACCATGCAAGAGCACGGCGTCGGGCGGCTCCCCGTGGTCGGCGGGGACGGCGAGCTCGTCGGCCTCATCTCCCGGTCGGACCTGATGACCGCGTTCAACATCATCCAGACGGGCGGGACGCCGGGGGTTATCAGCGGCCGGCGACAGCAGGCCGGCGACGAGCCCCGAATCCTCTGACCGCTCGCCCGCTCGGCGGCAGTCAGTGGCTCCCGCGGCGTGGGGTATATACGCGGCAACGACCTACCTCGGTATGTGACAACCCGGACCATCCGCGCCCGCGACCGGCCGGTGTTCGGCGTCGACGTCCACAGCGGGGACGTCCGCGGCGACAGCCCCTCCTACGCGCTCGTCATTCTAGATCCCGTCGACGAAGACGATCCGGACGCGCCGGACGCCGACGGGCCGATGGCCCGGATCACCCGCGACGTGGTCTCCTTCCGGAAGCTCTGCCGGCTGATCGACGACCGCGAGCCACTCTACGTCGCCACCGACAACGCCTACGAGCTGGCGGCGGACAAAGGCGAGCTCGTCAACTTCCTCCGGTCGCTGCCCGACGGCACCCGGCTCGTCCAGGTGACCGGCGCGGAGCGCCCGGAACCGCTCTCGCGGGTCGCCTCCCGGCACGGCATCCCCTACGGCAAGAAGCCGATGAAGGAGGCCGAGGCGTCGGCGCGGCTCGCCGCCGCGAACGTCGGTCACGAGGTGACCGCCTTCACCGACGAGACGACCGTGAAGGTGTCTCGCGGGCGCTCGACCGGGAAGGGCGGGTGGAGCCAGGACCGGTACACGCGTCGGATCCACGGCAACGTCCGCAAGCGGACCAGGCAGGTCCAGTCGAAGCTGAACGACGCGAACCTCGACTTCGAGCGCGACGTGACCGAGAAGTACGGCGGCTACGCGAACGCGACGTTCGTCGTCGAGGCCCGCCCCGAGGACATCCCGGTGTCGAACTCGCGGGCCGGCGACGTGCGCGTCGATGTCGAGCGGGAGCGCCGCGACGGGATCGAGTACGAGCCGCTGGTGAAGCGGCGCGACCGCGTCATCGTCGGGATCGACCCCGGGACGACCACCGCGGCCGCGGTCGTCGGCCTCGACGGCACGGTCCACGCGCTGTACTCCTCCCGGACCGGCGACACCGCCGAGGTGACCGAGTGGATCGTCGAGCAGGGGCGGCCGATCATCGTCGCCGCCGACGTCGAGCCGATGCCGGAGACGGTCGAGAAGTTCCGGCGCTCGTTCGACGCCGCCGGGTGGCGGCCCACGACCGACCTCCCGGTCGACGAGAAGCTCCACCGCACCCGCGAGGCGAGCTACGCGAACGACCACGAGCGCGACGCGCTGGCGGCCGCGCTGTACGCCTACGACGACCACGAGGACCAGTTCGAGCGGATCGCAGCGAAGACGCCTCCGCGGCTCGATCGCGGGGCGGTGATCGCCGGCGTCGTCGCGGGCGGCTCGTCGGTCGAGGCCGTCATCGATGACCTGAGCGAGGACGACGGCGGGGGCGGGGAGGACGACGACGCGGACGAGGCGGATCCCACCGAGCCCGACCGGACCGAGGAGGAGGAGACGATCCGGCGGCTCCGGGAGCGCGTCGACCGGCTGGAGTCGCACGCCGAGTCGCTCGAGGACGACCTCGACGAGCGCGACGATCGGATCGCGGAGCTGGAAGGGGAGCTGGAGGAGTCGAAACGCGAGGAGCGCATCGAGGCGCGCACGCGGCGGGCGGTCTCCCGACTCGAACGCGAGACGGACCGCTTAGAGCGCGAGCGCGACGAGGCCCAGGAGCGCGTCGCCGACCTCGAACGCAAGGTGGAGACGCTGAAGGAGCTGTGGCGGCTCGATCACTCGAACTTCGGCGACGTGGCCGAGGGGCGGGGGCTCGTGAGCGTGAAGGTGGTCGAGCAGTTCACGCTCGACGCGCTCGACGCCGCGGACGACGCCTACGGGCTCGTCGCCGGCGACGTGGTCTACCTCCGGGACGCGTCGGGCGCCGGCCGCCGGACCGCGCAGCGGCTCGCGGAGGCGGAGCCGCGGGCCGTGATCCGCGGCGAGGGGAACCTCTCGGACGTCGCCGACGAGGTGCTGTTCGAGCGCGCGGTCCCGGTGGTGCCCGCCGACGCCGTGCCGGTCCGCGAGGTGGACGAGCTGGCGGTCGCGAGCGAGGAGGACCTCGCCGCTGCCGTCGAGGAGTGGGAGGAGCGCGCCGAAGAGCGCCGGCGCGACGAGAAGGCCGAGCGGATCGACCGGATCATCTCCGAGCACCGGGCGGGGCGGACGCTGCCCGAGACGGAGGAGTGACCGCACTCGGCTGCGGCCGGGGACAGAGGGAACGCGGTCGACGGCCGCGCTGGCGGCGCTCCGCGTGAGTCGTCGGCACGCATCCAGAAGTCATATGTCCGGGAACGCACACTCGAAGGTATGGACGCTTACGAGCTGATCACCCGGAACGCGGCCGAGGTGGTCACCGAGTCGGAGATCGAGGCGCTGGCCGACGACCCCGAAGGGAAGCGGGCGTACGTCGGCTACGAGCCCTCGGGCGTGCTCCACATCGGTCACATGCTCACCGCGAACAAGCTCATCGACCTCCAAGAGGCGGGCTTCGAGGTCACGGTCCTCCTCGCGGACGTACACGCCTACCTCAACGACAAGGGGTCGTTCGAGGAGATCCGCCACACCGCAGAGCGGATGCGCGACCAGTTCATCGCCTACGGGCTCGACGAGTCGAACACGCAGTTCGTGCTCGGCTCGGACTTCCAGCTCGACGACGACTACACGCTCGACCTCCACGCCTTAGAGCTCGAGACGACGCTGGCGCGCGCCGAGCGGGCGATGGCCGAGATCAGCTCGGGCGACTCGGTGAAGGTGTCGCAGGCCGTCTACCCGCTGATGCAGGCGCTCGATATCCCGTACCTCGGCGTCGACCTCGCGGTCGGCGGGATGGAGCAGCGGAAGGTCCACATGCTCGCTCGCGACGTGCTCCCGAGCATCGACCGCGAGCCGCCGACGAGCCTCCACACGCCGCTGATCGCCGACCTCGGCACCGGCCGCGGGAAGATGTCCTCCAGCGAGGGCGTCACCATCTCGATGGAGGACTCCCGCGAGGACATCGAGTCGAAGGTGAACGACGCCTACTGTCCGCCGACGGCGGACCCGGAGCCGACCGACGACGGCGTGGAACGCGAGAACCCCGTCCTCCAAGTGTTCGAGTACCACGTGTTCCCGCGGTTCGACTCGGTCACCGTCGAGCGCCCCGAGGAGTACGGCGGCGACCTCGTGTACGACGCCTACGACGACTTGGAGGGCGACCTGGAGTCCGGCGAGCTCCACCCCGCGGACGCGAAGGACGCGCTCGCGGAGTACCTCGACCGCCTCATCGCGCCGGGCCGTCAGCAGCTCGCGGAGTAGACCGCGCGGCCCGCGGTCAGCCGTCGGTTTCTCCCGCAGTCTTCGCCCTGTCTTCAGTGGCGTGTCCCTCGACCTCGCAGGTCCCGTCCAGACAGCCCAGTCCGGCCGCCGTCTCGAAGACGGGGAGCCCGCAGTCGCACTCGTCGACGACGACGCCCGCGGGAAGGGAGAAGGTGGTCTCGCAGTCAGGGTAGTTCTCGCAGCCGAGGTAGACGCGGCCGGGTGCGGAACGGACGCGGAGGTCGCCCCCGCAGTCGGGGCACTCCCAGACGGTGTCGAACCGGTCGCTGACGGCCGCCTCCATCGGGTCGCACGCGGGGTCGAGACAGAGGTGGAACGGCTCGCCGCGCTCGACGCGGATCTTCGGGAGCCCGCAGTCGTCGCACGTCGCGTCCGTGACGCTCGCGCCGGCCGGGAGCCCCCGGCGCGTCTCGCAGTCGAGACAGACCACGTCGCCGCGCGACCGCACGAGCGGGCCGCCGTCGTCGGGGCAGGTGCCGACCGGGACGCCCGCCTCGGTGACGGGCAGCGCCCGGCTCGCGGTCGCCGCCTCGGCGACGATGCGGAGCCGCCGGGAGCCGTCGCGGGCGGTGACAGTGAACCCGTCGCCGTCGCCCTCGACGACGACGCTCTCGGGCCGGGTGAGCCACGCGACGGGCTGGTAGCCGTCGGCGTCGTGGACGAGCGTCGTGTCGTCGGGTCAAACAGGCAACCTACTAGTACACAACGCAAATGCCATTATATCTGATTGTCACCGGTAACAAGATTACGCTCGCTGAGAGCGCATCGGTCTATTCAAATCCCGTTGACGGTAAACTAAACCTAGTGAGAAAAGAGATCAGATTCATATTTTAGACATCTCAGTACGTTATTAATATAAGTAAAGAATATTATATTTATATATAGAGAAACAGCGTCTATGTTCGCGTCTGCTTTTTTATGCCAAATAGCAATGCTTCTGTTCAGACGTAATAACCGGGTTACAACCTGGTTTAGAACCGGATGGCACACAACATGACTTCTGGGGGATGAACTGGTAGCCCCGAAGAACTATGTTCATACTGTCAGAGACTTATGTGATAATGGAATCTGTATTAACCAGCCACTACATCGACGGAGAGTGGAGAGAAGGCACACCTGAGATAGATGTCCAGAACCCAGCCACCCAAGAGACGATCGCGACGATTCCAAACGCTGATCAGGAGCTTGTACAGGAAGCGTTGTTAGCAGCTAAGTCCGCACAGGACAGTTGGGGGACAACGCCTGGAGCAGATCGCGCAGCTGTCATTCGAGATATTGGTGACACTCTGGAGGCCAATGTGGGTGATATCGGTGATATTCTCATGGCCGAACAGGGGAAACCGAAATCCACGGCCGACGGCGAAGTAGAAGGCACCCTCACACTCGCTGACTATGCCGCTGGCTGGGGTCGCCGAATTGAAGGGGATATTGTTCCAAGCGACAATCGTAACGAACAGATCCACCTACAGCGCCATCCAATGGGGGTTATTACAGCTATTATCCCTTGGAACTACCCTATTGCTGTGCTGATGCGGAAAATCCTGCCAGCGCTCATTGCAGGTAACGCAGTCGTTGTTAAACCAAGTTCAACTACGCCACTATCCACCATTCGTGTATTCGAGTTGATCGACGACAAGCTTGACCTCCCAGATGGGTTATTGAATCTCGTACTTGGCGGAAGTGAGGTTGGCGATGCGCTTGTTAGATCGCCAGAGACAGATATGGTAACAATGACCGGGTCAACGCGCGTGGGGAAGCAAATCGCAAAAGCTGCTGCGGAGAACTTGACACCAGTTTCACTCGAACTCGGTGGGAAAGCGCCGGCAATCGTCGCTGCAGATGCTGACATCGACGCCGCCGTTGAGGACATTCTGACTGCTCGTATTACGAACGCCGGTCAAGTGTGTACGTGCGCAGAGCGTGTGTTCGTCCACGAGAATATCGCAGCGGAGTTCTCAGAGAAATATGTCGATGCAACTGAGAATATTGAACTCGGTCCCCCTGAGAAGAACCCAGATATGGGGCCGCAAGTCACACAAGGCGAACTCGACTGGACCCAATCCTCGGTGGACGCGGCCGTTGATGCCGGCGCGACGATTTTAACTGGTGGGAGCCAACCCACCGGATCGGATTTCTCGACTGGATTCTGGTACGAGCCAACAGTGCTCGGTGATGTCAATCCAGATATGGATATCGTCGAAAAAGAGGTGTTCGGGCCGGTTACACCGATTGTCACCGTAGAATCGGTCGACCAAGCTGTTGAGTATGCTAATAAATCACGATACGGTCTCTCATCGTACGTCTTCACCGAAAACTATCAGACTGCCATGCGGACGGTTGAAGATCTAGATTACGGCGAGACATATGTGAACAGAACTCTTGGCGAAGCTTGGCAAGGCCATCACATCGGATGGAACGAGTCAGGCATGGGCGGAGATGACGGCAAGTACGGCGTGCTGAAATATACACAGATAAAGAGCGTCTATTACGATTATAGCTAAATGTTGAGGATTCTATATTAATTGCTGCTTTGACTTACAACGATTATTCCATATCAAAGCACTTGGGATTAATATTGGGTTAAGCAGTTGGGGATACGCCTTAGAATTCCGTGACGACCTCCATACCGAGCGTATCGTAGTCATCCATTGACCTAAGTTGATCAGAAACATCAGACAATCTTACCTCGTCTGTGACGAGATCAACTGGCGAAAGCTTACCGCCGGCAATCATCCGGAATAACTCTGGGTATCTATTTGGTGGCATTCCCTTGACACCAACGAACTCCAATTCCGTATTCACCATCTTGTCGACAGGGAGCCCTATCTCGCCAGCTTCCTCATCGGTGGTCATGCCGATCTGGACATGCTGCCCCTGTTCGGCAAGACAGTCGATAGAGTTGCGACACGTTTCAGCAATCCCAAGCGCGTCAACAGAGATATCAGCGCCACCGTTTGTGATGTCTCGGATTGCTTTTGATACGTCTTGATCGCCAGCATTGACTGTCGCCGTTGCACCAACTTCCTTAGCGAGTGCTAGGGCGTCCTCATTGAGGTCGACTGCGACAACGTTCGCACCAAGTGCGGCACCGATGTTGACGACAGAGAGGCCGATACCCCCACAACCGTGAACTGCGAGCCAGTCGCCTGCGCAAACATTTACTTTGTGAGCAAGGCCGTGGAAGGCCGTCGCGAATCGACACCCGAGACCAGCCATCTCAACAGAGGACATGCCATCGGGGAGGTGGACCGCGTTGAAATCAGCTTTTGGAATTGTGAATTCAGAAGCAAACGCCCCCGGGAGGTCACGAGCGAATCCGAGACTAAGGCCATCAGTACAGAGGTGTGACTTGCCGGACCAGCAGTTGTCGCAGCAGCCACAGGCGATATTAAATGGGATCCCGACTTGATCTCCGATGCTGTAATTTTCAACCTCATCACCGACTGCTATGACAGTGCCGGCTGGCTCGTGCCCGAGAATATGACCGTCTGTTGGAACCGACGGCCAGTGGCCCTTCCACGCGTGCCAGTCGCTTCGACAGATGCCACAAGCGTCAGTTTCCACGGCGATACCGGTAGGTGACGGTGTAGCTTCTTCAACATCTCTCAGGTCGAGTGGTGTATCGTACTCTGTGAGGACTGCTGCGGTGCGCATGGTCCACGATTCAATGAGTATCGTATTTAAGATTGCCCGGAACATCTACGGGTGCCGTCCGATGACATACAATTACGTCTAGTCAGTTGTCCATCTTAATCGGGTAAAATGCCTGAATTTCGGCACCTCACTGTATCTGAACGATTTCTGTTGACACGTGTCTAATCAAACGAAAGTCTATAACATATAAACGGGTGGCCATATACGCCCAAATTACTATGCCACGTTCTTTCATGGTACACAATCGGATGTCATCAATAGACACAGACACGGACCGACGCTCGCTTCTACGGCTCAGCGCGACACTAGGAACGCTCGGTATCACCGGGCTCGCTGGGTGTGCCGGTGGGAATGAGGGTAGTGGCGGAGAGAATAGTGGTGACGCTGGTATCCAGTCTAATGACCAGCAGGATGAACCGGCTGACGAGCTTCCAGCAGGTGGTACATTCCGAATTGGAGCCGCACAAGGTATTCAGACGTTGTCGCCTTTCCAAGGGTTCCTCGCTGACTACCTGATTGCCGAGACGATGTACGACCGGTTGACTAGTGTCGACCAAGAGTTGGCAGTTCAACCGAATTTAGCTCAAGAGTGGGAAGCAAACGAGGATTACACCGAATATACGTTCATGCTCGTGGAGGGAGCAACTTTCTCCAATATGGACGGACAGGAGGTCACTGCTAGTGATGTAAAGGCAACGTATGACTACCTTACCTCTGACGCGTTCAGTGGCTCAGCATCCAGTATCAGTGGTGTTGAATCGGTAGAAGTGGTCGACGAAACAACGGTCACTATTTCGCTTACCGATACTGATGTCGAATTCCCGAAACGGATGTCTGAGACTGGGGGTGCGTTTTTCATTGTCCCGGCAGACGTTCTCGAGGAGGATCCAACACAGCTAGAGGAGACGGATTACGGTAGCGGCCCGCTAGTACTCGAAGAGTGGAATCAGCAGAACAATATCAGTTTTACTACAGCTGAAGATTATCACATTTCCGGCGTCAATGGCGAACCACTGCCATACTTCGACACATTAGAGTGGAACATTCTTGAAGACGAAATTCAACGCGCGAACGCACTTGCGGACGGTAGCGTCGATGCCGTCAGCCGGACAGCACCGAACGTCGCTGAACGAGTCCAAAACGATGCCACACTTGTCAAACGGACATCGGGCCTACAGTTCCCGATCATTCTGAATACGACTGTCGACCCACTTGATAACCCCGACGTGCGAAAGGCGATTAAATACGCACTTGACCGTGAAGAGATGCTTACAGCAGTTTCACCAGATGGGAGTCTCGGTCACCACTCCGGTATAACGCCTGTTCACAACTATTACCATGACGATCTTGATGTCGGTGACACCTTCGGGACGACTGCAGACACCGAGATGGCTCAAGAGCACTTGGAAACCGCCGGTTACGGCGACGGGATCGAGATGCAGACGTTCCACTACGACGACGGAGTGCCGTCGAAAGAAGTCATCGCTCAGCTCTTCCAGCGGCAGATGTCTGAAGTTGGTATTGAGTTTGAAATTAATCGGTTAACTGAAGAGACGTGGTTGTCGGAGTACTTCAACACAGATGGTGTCTGGTACGTTGGGAACTACTCTACTCGCGTGCTTGGGGAATCGGTCCCGCAACTGGCGCTGCGCTCAGACGGCATCTGGAACGAGGCTAGGTGGAGTAACGAGAACTTCGACGAGGCGTTCCAACGCGCTGTCACTGCTACTGACACGGAAACAAAGGCCGAAGCCCTCAGAGAATGCCAAGAAATCAACCATCGTGAAGGAGCATGGGTTGGGACTTTCCACCCTGATCTATACGGTGGATACAAGGATTACGTTGGGAACTATGAACTCTACCCCACCTATGTCAAAGACTTCGTCTCTCAATGTGCTGTTGACAAATGAGATAATTGAACAAACCTCAACATGAATTATCTTTACCTCGTGAAGCGGACGGCGGTCGCGATCGTTTCAGTGGTCATCGTTGCGTCGGTCGTCTTTGGTGTGACCACATTGCTGCCTGGTAGCGCCGCCAATATTGTCCTTGGTACCGAGGCAACTGAAGAAACTGTTCAGCAGGTCAACGCGGACCTCGGGCTGGATCGACCGTTGACAGTCCAGTATATTGACTTTGTCGGCGGCGTCTTTGTCGGCGACTTTGGGAATAGCTTGATCTCTGGACAGCCTGTTTCAGAGATGATCTGGAACAGGCTGATTCGAACACTTCAGTTGTCGACTGTTGCGATGGTGATTTCGATTATTACTGCCATCCCACTAGGCATTATCGCCGCAGCGAAGCGAAATACCATCACCGATCATCTGGTGACAACTGGGTCGTACATTGGCCTGAGTATTCCATCCTTCGTGAGCGCGACACTACTTTTATTATTCCTAACGTCCCCGCCTCTTGATCTGTTTCCGAGGGGAGGCTACGTTCCGCTGAAAGAGGGTTTGATACCGTGGTTTCATCATCTTCTGTTGCCGGCAATTGCGATGAACACGGTCATCCTCGCGTACGTGTTGCGACAAACTCGTTCATCAATGGTAGATACACTAGAGTCTGATTACATCCGCACAGCGCGGCTCAAGGGTGTCGCAGAGCGCAGCGTCCTGTTTAGACACGGACTACGCAATGGTCTGTTGCCGACTGTGACGGTGTTGGCTTTGAATTTTGGCTGGATGATGGGGAGTGTTGTCATCATTGAGGAGATTTTTGCGTTCCCCGGTATGGGAGAATTCATCGTACGAGGGATCGAGAACCGAGATCTACCGGTTATCCAAGCCGGGATTTTGGTTCCGACAATTGGGTTTATTCTGGCGAACTTCACCGCAGACATCGTCTACACCCTACTCGACCCACGCATCAGCTTAGGTGATCAATAAATGGCGACAGACACACCATCATCGACCGAATCGAGTAGATTCGAGGTTCCACCGATCGTCTGGAGCCTTTTATCAAACCGACGAATACTCGTCGGTCTTACAATACTGGTGCCAATCGTGGCAGTTGCCATCCTTGGGGAAACCGTTGCGCCTTATGACCCCACGACACAGCATGTCGCTGACCGTTATGCCGAACCTGGTGGTCAGTTCCTGCTTGGGACCGACCACCTCGGACGTGATCTGCTCTCACGGATAATTCTTGGCGGTCGGACGAGCCTGCTCTTAGGATTTGGTGCGACTGGCTTAGCGTTGGCTCTCGGTGTGCCTATTGGACTCACCGCCGGCTACACGAAAGGGCGCGTCGATGAGATTCTCATGCGTACGATGGATATCGTCATGAGTGTGCCGACTCTATTGTTGGGCCTACTCATCCTAGTTATACTGCCGTCGGACATCATTAATGTCGTGTTCGCAATCGGCGTCGTTTATGCGCCGCGTATTGCTCGTGTGACCCGGTCGGCAACGCTCTCGGTCAGCGAAGAGGAATACGTGATGGCAGCGAAGACCCGAGGAGAATCACGTCCTTACATTCTGTTCCGCGAAATACTCCCGAATATTACCGGGCCAATTGTCGTTGAGGGGTCGGTGCGAGTCGGATACGCTATTATGATTGGGACCTCTCTCTCGTTCCTCGGTTTGGGTTCAGGACCACCGAATCCAGACTGGGGATTTATGATCTCAACTGCGAGAGACCACGTCTTTCAGACGCCGTGGTTCCTTATCTGGCCGAGCCTCGCCCTTCTGCTGACTGTGATGTCAACCAATCTTATCGGCGACGGGCTCCGTGATGTCCTCGACCCGCGGGAAACAGGTGATCACCAATGAGTATGGAAACAAAGTCACGACGCAGCGAACAAGAACAGCTTCTGCGTGTCGATTCTCTTGATGTGAAATTTGAGGTCACAGAGGGAACGATCCACGCACTCCGCAACGTTTCGCTTGAGCTCGGTAAAGGAGAGATTGTAGGTATCGCCGGTGAAAGTGGGAGTGGCAAGAGTACTCTCGCACTTGCTATTGTCCGGTATCTCGACACGAATGGATGGGTTGACGGCGGGTCAATCACATTCCAAGGAAGCGATTTACTCTCAGCGTCACGAACAGAATTACAATCTATTCGCGGAAAACGCATCGCACATGTCGCGCAGAACCCGGCGCGGGCGCTGAATCCCAGCATGACTATCGGTGCTCAGATTCGGGAGACGATCGAACTACATCAGGACATCAGTGGGAGATCAGAAGCTACGCGCCGTGTCCAAGAGGTTCTCGCACAAGTGAATCTGCCCAACCCAGAAGTAATCGCCGACCGGTACCCCCACGAGTTGTCGGGTGGCCAACAGCAGCGCGCCTTACTGGCTATTGGGCTATCATGTAATCCAGACCTTCTCATCCTTGATGAACCCACAACTGGTCTGGATGTCACAACGCAAGCAAAATTCTTAGATCTGGTTAGTAATCTCAAGTCTGAATACGACGCAGGCATTCTTCTTATCACACACAATCTTGGGGTCATTTCTGATATTGCTGACCGGGTCAACATCCTGTACGCGGGGGAAATGCTAGAGAGTGGTCCTGTTGACGAAGTATTCGCATCGCCAGCGAATCCATACACGCAGGCTCTCTTGGCGACGACGCCAGAAATTGGAAGCGATAAGCAGGTCAAGCCGATTCCTGGTAGAATTCCGGAGCTTGATGCGGTTCCTGACGGCTGTATCTTCGCAAACCGATGCGGGTTCGCCACAGAAGAATGCCACACAACAGATGTTGATATGGAAACGGTAGATACCGTCGGGGACCACAGATCGCGGTGTCTCCACTGGGAAGACGTCGTAGACAACCCCATCGATGTTCCCGAGGAATCAAGTCCAGACCGGACCCCAGGAGACACAATCCTGAGAATTAACGACCTCAGCAAGTATTATGACGAAGGTAACTTCCTAAAGAATCTTGTTACCGATCATAAGCCAGTGAAGGCAGTTGATGGTGTCTCGTTAGACATCCGCGAAGGTGAAGCGGTTGGGCTAGTCGGTGAGAGCGGTTGCGGAAAGAGCACGCTTGGTCGCACCTTGTTGAAACTTCATGAGGTTACCAATGGCAACATAGAGTACAATAATAAGAAAATAGACTCCCTGTCAAAGCGCGAACTTAACGAATTCAGGTCGGAGTGCCAGATGATCTTTCAGGATCCAGAAGCGAGCCTGAATCCAAATCGAACTGTTCGAGAGATTCTTGAGCGGCCGTTGAAGCTCTTTACAGATCGCTCCAGTTCGAAGCGGCGAGAGCGGGCTGTAGAATTACTTGAACAAGTAAATCTCGGCACGGATATTATCGATAAAAAGCCTCACGAACTCTCGGGTGGTCAGCAACAGCGCATTGCTATTGCACGAGCGTTCGCGGCAAATCCATCTCTCATCGTGTTGGACGAACCAGTATCGTCACTGGACGTGAGCGTACAGGCGAGTATCCTCAACCTACTTGAGGAGCTTTGTGAGGAGTATAACACCTCGTACCTTCTCATTAGCCACGATCTCAGCGTCATTGAGTCAATCTGTGACCGGGTCGCGGTTATGTATCTTGGAGAGATTATCGAGACTGGGGCAACTAATCAAATATTCGAGCCACCTCACCATCCCTACACACGAGCGCTACTCTCTAGTGTGCCAACCCTCGATCCAAACGACGAGAAAGCACGCATTCACTTGGAGGGAGACGTACCTGCTGCTCGGGATCCACCGAGCGGCTGCTCGTTCCACACACGTTGTCCTCAGAAAATTGGGGAGGTTTGCGCGACCGATGATCCAGAATTGAAGGAATCTGAAGACGGACACTGTATCAGCTGCCACTTGAGCGACGAGGAGATGAGCTCTCCATCAGATAGCGGTTTGGACCCAAATTAATATTTTGTTTTGTTAAAACTGTATCCGAATTTTTCTGTTGAATCCGCAAAAGACATCGAGATCAAGTATCTATATAATTCGTCCAGCAACGCTGTCGAGAAGATGTTCAAAATGCTGTGTTGAATAGCGACCTCTGAGCCGTGGTGAGGCGATACCGATCTTGAGACCACTAGCGTCAACCGCCAACAAACCGACTCAAATTTTGACCCCCTCGGTCAACACCGCTATTCAACAGAGCAGTTCAAAAGGACTCTGAGGGAGAGGAGGTAGGAGACACCGAGAGGAGCCGATCCACTACCTCAACATCAGTGGACGGAGTGGTCAATACTTCAGCCATCATTATCCTCCTGCTGTCATCGGGCTCACCAGAGCAGCAAAGATGGTAATCGAGACCGCGGTTTTACGAGATGTCTAGGCTCTCAATGCGGTCCCAATCAAGATCAACCCCCAGCCCTGGACCATCCGGTGGGGCGACCTCACCGTCTTCCGCGACGATCGGATTAGCCAGCAAGAAGTCGCGCGCTTCCGGTGTCCACCCTGGCGGGTCGATGGGGTACTCACACCAACTGGCGTCAGTAGCAGCGAGCATATGGAGGTTAGCGACGAAGCCGAGACCGTCATTCCACGTATGTGGCGCGAACTCCAAACCGTTTGTGTCGGCCATCGCAGCAACCTTTTTTCCACCGCTGATACCGGTTGCTAGTACAGCGTCAGGTTGAAGAACATCTAGCGAACCTTGCTTGATGAATTCCCGAAATTGATGGACACCATTATTGAATTCCCCACCTGCAATCGGGACATCTGTCCGCTCGCGCAAGCGAGAGAGCCCCTCGTAGTTCCGGCGGTCAAGTGGTTCTTCGAGCCACGCGACGTTTCCAATATCCTCTAGCTCTCGGGCTACGGACAGTGCTTCTCTGAACGACCAGGGCTCGACATCAACCATCGGCACGCTCCAGCCCATATTCGCATCCATCATCAGCGTGAGGTCGGGGAATTCAGAACGGACTTCACGTGCCACTTCAAGATCAGGTGTAGGGTCCTCACCGTGGCAGCGGAGTTTGACTGCCTCAAAGCCCTCGTTTACACGGTCACGGACATAGTCGAGACGGTCTTCAACGCCCTGCCGTTCGCCAGTTGAGGCGTACGCCGGAATCGGGTCCGAGCTGCCGCCAAGCAGTTCGTAGATTGGTTTGCCCGCTTCTTTTCCTTTGATGTCCCACAGAGCTACTTCAAAGTGCCATGGCCGCGGTCCCCAGAGGTTGAGCGGATCCATCTTCTCAACGAGTCTTTCGACCTCGCGAGGATCCTCACCGACAAGAAACATCTCAGCGAGCTCCAGATAGTCCATCCGGCCAGCAAACCCGGAAGCTGTCGTGACTCCCGAAATACCGGCATCTGTTTCAAGTTCAAAGAGAAGCACTTCATGTTCGGTCTGTTCGAACCCCGGCTTCCAAGCGGGACGGAATGGGTCAGACATCTCGTATCGGAGGTGGTACTGGTTAATTTCTGTAATCTCCATCCGTATATCGTCCTGCTCAGGCCATCTTGTTAAGCGTTCACCAACACATGTTCGCAGCAGAAACGGGGTTTGAACACAGGGACATGTTCAGCAGAACCACAATGATGAGTGGGTCCATGTACATTGTGATGGCAACACAAACTGAGCCGAATGCTTACGGCCTCGTCATCAACGGCGACTCTGTTACGACAGTAGCCGGAGAGTATTTTGAGACGGTTAATCCCGCAACAGAAAAGTCGTTCGCCCGTGTCGCGCGGGGACGTGAGGCAGACATCGACCGTGCTGTAACTGCCGCAACAGACGCTTTTGACGACTGGTCATCGACGCCGCCTGAGGAACGCGGACGCCTGCTCAACGCGGTCGCTAAGGAGATTCGTTCGGAGAAAGAACATCTCGCACAGTTAGAGACCCGGGACAACGGAAAGCCGCTATCGCATGCACGCAACGATGTGGAAACGTGCGCGCGATACTTTGAGTACTATGCAGGAGTGGCCGACAAAGTACACGGCGACTCGATTCCGCTAACCGATGAGTACGTTGATTACACTGTTCGCGAGCCACTGGGGGTGACCGCACAGATCATTCCGTGGAATCTGCCGAGTAATATTTTTGGACGATCAGTTGCACCTGCGCTGGCGACAGGAAACACGGCCGTCGTCAAGCCGGCTGAGCAGACGCCGGTAACTGCTGTTGAGATTGCGAAAATTGCGAGTAAGGTTGGTGTCCCTGACGGCGTTCTTAACGTCGTACCGGGGTATGGGGACGAGGCCGGAGCACCGCTCTCGTCACACCCAGACGTCGATGGCGTGAGCTTCACCGGGTCGGTCCCGACCGGTATTGAGGTTGGGAAATCCGCGATCGAGAACGTCACAAATGTTCATCTTGAACTTGGTGGAAAGAGCCCGAACGTAGTCTGGCCGGACGCGCATCTCGACAGCGCCATCGACAGTACGATGACGGGAATCTTCGCAAACGCTGGACAGGTCTGCTCTGCTGGATCCCGACTTATTATTCATGAAGATATCAAGGATGAGTTCCTAAATGAGCTCGTAGAGCGTATCGAGCAGATGGATATTGGTGCGGGCGGGACTGACCCTGATATGGGGCCGCTTGTCTCCGAAGAACATTTCAAAAAAGTTATACACTATCTCGACCTAGGTCATGAAGAAGCTGGGGACCCGCTGGTCGGCGGCAAAGCCGTTGAGCGTGACGGTTACTTTGTCGAGCCAACAGTATTCGACAATGTAGACAATAACATGCGTATCGCACAAGAAGAGATATTCGGTCCGGTTCTCTCTGTTATTACTTTCAGTACAGAGGCAGAGGCAATAGAAGTCGCCAATGATGTCGATTATGGGTTAGTCGCCGGTATCCACACCCAAGATATGGGACGGGCACATCGGTTCGCCCGAGATGTACACGCTGGGCAGGTATACGTAAACGAATGGTTCGCAGGTGGCGAAGAAACACCCTTCGGTGGTTTCAAGCAAAGCGGGTTTGGTCGTGAGAAGGGACTAGCTGCTGTGGACGCGTACACGCAGGTCAAGAACGTCTGTATGGACATTACTCCCAAATAGCTAACGAGGCTGGACTACCGGGGGATTTTTTCCATGATCTCTGTCTAGACCGTCACGCACGATGATGTGATATAAAAATGTGATACTATGTTTGCCTCAAAATGTATTGAATATGGTCTCAAGTCATAGTATGGATGAGCGTTGAAATTGCCAAGCAGTACTTTGAACTGATGGATAGTGTGGAAGCTGGAGTCGACGATATCATAGAACTATACGGCGATAATCCGGTAGTTCACTCGTCACGAGCGGGCGTAGTTCAGGGACGAGAGAACATCCGCGAATTCTATGAGGATAATTCAGACTTCTTCACAGGTGGTCAACATCATATGACAAGTTATCACCAGGATGGCAATACCGTCATCTGCGAGGGATATCTCGATGGGGAAACGGCGGTCGGTCGAGAAGCTAACGGAGTGCCACTCTGTGATGTCATGGAATTCAATGAGGACGACGAGATTGTTGCTTTCCGCGCATACCTCGACTACGAAGGCTATGTCGACGAGGTACCTGACTCAGTGCCAAATGTTCACGCGGAGGCAGAATGAGTCATGAGTCAACGGTAATGGATACTGACGTTGAGACTGGTCGACTTGTCTACCTCAACGGTCCACGAGATATAGAGTTTCAGAGTTATGAAGTACCGAACCCGGAGCCAAACGCCGTTGTGACAGAGGTGGTCCGGTCGAATGTGTGCGGTTCGGAGCTACACGTTTGGAAAGGCGACCATCCTCTGCAAGACTGCGTCCTTGGGCACGAAGCGCTGTGCCGAATTAAGCAACTTGGTGACAAAGTTGAAACTGACAGCGCCGGGAACCCTGTTACAGAGGGTGACCTAGTGGCCCCAGTATACTTCCAAACTTGCCAGTCGTGCGACTACTGTCGACGTGGGGAGTTTTATGCTTGTGAAAATGACTATGAGCATACCGGAAAATCACCTGATATTTGGCCTCACTTCCACGCGCCGTGGGCGACACACTACTACATTTACCCAGACAATCACTTCTACAAGATTCCTAAAGAGCTTGAGGACCATCTAAATGTGGCTGCTGCTGCGAACTGCGCACTGTCGCAAGTTTTGTTCGGTATCAGTGAGATTGGTGTCGAATATAATGACACCGTCGTGATTCAGGGTGCGGGTGGACTCGGACTGAACGCGACTGTGGTTGCCAACGAGCATGGTGCGGAGACAATCGTCATCGACGGTGTTGACAGGCGTCTTGAACAAGCGAAGGCATTTGGAGCTGACCATGTGATTGATTTTCGCGAACAGAAAACAGTGGAAGCACGAAGGAACCGCGTCAAACAGATTACGGACGGTGTTGGGGCTGATGTCGGGATCGAAGTAGCAGGTGTTCCGGAGGCATTTGTGGAAGGTATTGAACTTGTCCGGAAGGGGGGTCAATATCTCACAATGGGGAACGTCAGGCCAGGTCACGAGGCAGACTTTGATCCAGGGCGTCTGACTAGAAAATCTATTGATATCACCACCGTTGTAGAGTATGATCCGTGGGTACTGTTTGACGCTTTAGAGTTCCTCGCGGCCACAATCGATGATTACCCTTATGATCAACTTATCGATGCTGAGTTTGAGTTGGATGACATTGAGGAGGCACTAGAAGCCTCGGAGAATCGTGATATAACACGCGCGACAATCATTCCATAACTGCGGCTGCCTCCAAGGTATTTAATCTCTGTATATCCCTAGGCAGATGTACTATGCTCACGGCAAAACTGAGCGTCACGTACGAAGATGACTGGACAAGTAGCTTATCTACCTACGATGTGTCCGGTGAGTTCCTCGCATCAACGTTCCGCGACCGACGATACTTCGGACTATTTGCTCTTGAAGCGGCCGAAAGCGACTATGATAATGTGATCGAAACGATTCGTGAACACGACTCAACAGTATCTGTTGACGTGGTTGAACAGTACAGCATCAACGGTACTGGTCGGACTTCTGCTACCCTTCTCATCCGCAGCCAGCACTTTGAGTATACGCCGCTACAGGTCTTGCTCCATGAAGGGTACATTCCACTCGGCGGATTCGGTGAGTTACGGAATGGATCAGAATGTTTTGATTTATTATTGACAGACAGAGAATATCTGTCTGATGCTGTTGAGTTGCTGAAAAGATTTGGTCCTGTGAAGATTGAATATGTTTCTTCAGACTTCGAGCGTCGAATAACACCTAGTGTTGCCGAATGGAATGAGCTATTTGACTCTATCACACCGCGTCGCAGGACAATGCTAAACAAAGCGCTTGAAGCTGGTTACTTTGATATCCCGCGCGGTAGCACGCTTGAGGAGATCGCAGATGACCTTGGAATTGCTAAGACAACCGCTTCTCAGCATCTTCGTAAAGCAGAGCGCAGCATTATGGAATTCTTCATTCAATATGTAAACATATCTGCGAAAGATACAAATAAATGAAACCCTAAGCATGTATATCGAGCAATTATATTTTTTAAATTTTTATCCAAGATACAGAAGACGAGTACAAAATGATAGTAGTTTTCTTTTAAATATTAATATTCTTATATAGCGATGCGACTGGAGAGCGTAGCAATATTGAACATGCCATGGCCGCCGGGGGGCTGGTCGGCATGAGGCTCAAAATTCCTCAGCACTTCACGCACCACAGAGCGGAGTCCAGCACTATCTGCGGTGTTGAATGGAGGTCAAATAACGGATTCAGCGGCTCACGCAGCGTCATATGTGCGTGAAAAATATTGATTGGGTTTACAGCCTCGTGTTCAGATATGATGATTCCATGCGAATGCGAACGATCTCAGCCACTCGTCAGCAGTTTCTGCGTTGGCGTTGCTGAAACAGTTTGAGAAACTGGTAGTTCTGCGTTTTATCTCACGAAAGACACGTTCGACGCTGTTCCGATTTCCATGTCGTTCGTATCTGAAATCGAGGCCGTGTTTTTCACATGCTCGGTGAAGTGGAACCGCACCATCAACGAGAAAGATCGCGTCGTCCACGTCGTGTTTGTCGCGGAGTTCCGCGAAAAACTGATCCGCGATCACGTTGGTTCTTGTCGGTTCAAGCTTCGTGTGGAGCAAATCGTTTGAGCTGGGATCGACGGCGGCGTACAGCCAATACTGTTCATCGTCAAGCTGAATCACAGTTTCATCGACCGCAACGTGATTTGGGCTGCGACCAGATTCCGGCTGTAGCTCGGCCTTGTGAACCCAGTTATGAACAGTGGATCGAACCCGCTCAACACCAAATACCTCAAGAAATGAAACAGTATTCGAAAGCGATAATCCAGCAAGGTGGAGCTGAATACTGAGCTTCATCAACAACTTCGGTGTTGCCTCTCGCTCCACAAACTCTAAGTTGATATCGTCTAAACAGCCGCCGAGGCGGTCGTTTTCGGGCATGAATCACTTTGAAAACGCACCGCCTCACCTTTCAAACCTTATCTGAACACCGTCCATTCTGTCTTACCGCAATCCCTGCTGTTCAGTCTGAACCTCTCCCTACAAAATTGTCAACAGCCCCCCAAGCGGAGATTCGTTTGAGTTCATTTGACTTCCACGGCTGGGGGGAAATGGGGTCTGTATCCTGCTATTCTATATATATGTCTACAGGAGGTCAATCTTGAATATCTCGTTCCGGTATTCGCGTTCTATGTGCTCGTAATGTGGGTGTAGATAATCATCGATGGCCTCTGCAAACTCATCAAGTGGTTCTATTTGGTCACCGCGCATATACTGGACGTGTTCTCTGGTGAATTCAGCCTCAAGCCGAAGATACGAGCTAAACCAGTGACGACCGAAGTGACTCGTGATCGCTCTATGGGCTTCAGTCTCAGCGTACTGTGGATGGAATGCTGCCTTCCACGGTCCGTTTATCCCGTCGTGACCGAGTTGTCTAAAGGACCGTGTTGAAAGGAACACCCACGGTTCATCCACTTGTGGCCTCGTTAGAAGATGGCGGATCAAGAGCCAACGGAGTTCCTCATCGATAGGGAGCAAGCGTGGTACACTCGATTTGTTTCCATCTCGGTCAGGCGGGACATACAGTACATCGGAGTACTCGCCAAGAGCCATATTTGAACCCAATTTTGGATAGCACTCTTGAACACCACTATGGCTTAGATGAATGTCCTCAATCAGGAGATTGAACACTTCACCTGCTCGGAGTCCTAATTTCAACTGTAATCCAATGAGGGCACGCTCGCGGATGTTTTTGATCGAATCGAATACGCTCCTCAGGTCAGTTAACTTGAGATCAGGGAACGTCTTGGTATTACTTTCTCCAAACGAAGCCTCAGCGTATGCGATCTCGAATGGATTGTAGTCGTGCGGGTGCGGGAACACTGACTCGCGTTGCCAGTGAGAATATGCCTGCTTGAGACGTCCGAATTTGATCTTGATTGTACTTGGAGCGTTATTGTGGACATCACGTCGCCATGCGATGTACGCCTTGACGTGTTGAACACTTGGACAGGCAGGGTGTCGATCAGTGGTCGACATGAACTCCCGCCACTGCTGGTACGTCCGTTCATAATCCTCGATGGTTCCTCCTTTGTTGATTTCATCGCGGCTAGTAACGACTCGGCGGAGAAAGTAATCGAATGGATCGGAGAGATCAGCGAAGATATCGTTGTATTGGAGCAGGGGATCAGTAGGCCGGTCAAAAGCATCTGCAAACTGCTTTCGTTGCTCTGTTACATCTGGTTCTTCGAAGCGATCAGAGCCAGTATTATCCTTACTCATTGCCTCTCCCTCGACTACGCTCGTCGACCCGATGCATCCAGATGTGACGCGCAGAATCGTATCTAACGGCGGCCAAGAGCAACGGATTATAGAGGTGAGGGTGTTGTGAGCTGAATTTTAGATAGTCGTAAAAATCGTATATTCGGATGAAATAGTAGTCATAACACGTTCGACGAGCTTTTTCTTCAGCCAGCTGCTTACACCATGAGTTAGCGTCAGTCGGCTTCGCCAGTGCGTGGTGTCGGCCTCTGTCGTGGATGTGTTCGAGCCACGACTCGCCAGCCAGACGGAGAGCCCGCCTCATTCGCTCCGAATCATGCTCTTCCAAAGCGACCTCGTGTACGTACTGCTCCCAAACGTTTTCATCGCAATATTGGGAGGCATACGTCTCGAGTTGATACCGAGGTGGGATCGTCTCGAAGTGTTGTAGTGCGCCAGCATATTGTTCAGGAGTCGTCCCTCTAATCTGAGTCATTCTTATCCATTGTGAGAGGCCCGTTGTTCATCCGAATCACAGAGGTAATACCTCTCATCGTCAAGCATGAGAGTATCTTCCTCAAGAACATCGAGGTGACCTACTACTCGTCCGGGAACGGTGTCGGCGATATGTTGAATTATTTGGGGTGTCGTTGCCCCGGGGTTCTCCTCAACGTAGGTGATGATTTCAGTGTGCGCCGTGTGCTGAAGCTGGCGTTCAAGATCTCGATTACGCTCACGCTGACGTTCGAGTTCTTGCTGGAGATCGGTGAGCTGTTGGCGGTATTCGCGAGCTGAACCAGTGGAAAACTCATCCATGCTGACATTCTTCCGTCCAGCTTCGACCATTCGGATCAAGAACTGACTCGTACTCATATCGAATTTCTCTGCGTGCTCACACCATGTCGAATAGACCGACTCTGGAGGATAGCAGGAAGCCATTACGGTGTCAGATGCGATATCTGGCATGATTGTAGTACTCTCTGTGCGTTAGTAGTCAATCGGTGGTTGCGGTTGGGTGTGTATCAGACCTTGCCGAGTCTGTGCCTGAAATCTCTAAAACACGATCATTGCCAACCTCATTGATTTGATACTCAATCACGTCGTTGCCGTTCAAATCAACGCCAAGCTCACGAAGATCGACGGCAGAGAGAAAGATACACACACCTAGACTCGTCTCCTGATGTGATCCAATGCGCGCGTGTCGTGGCTGAGTACAGAGTCTACTCTTAGCGGAATCCTCGGTTGTTGCGTCTAAACCACACATGGTGTATAAGCCTCAGAGGAGAACCCTCCAGACTGGTTGGTCCAACAGGGGTCTCTAACCTATTTTAAAAAGGGTTCTACAAGTCAGGGTAGCAGACTGTAGTGATTTACTCATCGTAGTAATCGTCAAGACCGTTCTCAAGGATTCGAGAGCCCGTTTCAGTATATCTACTCACCTCGTCCGGTAGAGATTTTCTAAGGGCAGCCTCCTGAATCCAAGCCGGATCTTCCCTTTTTTCAAACACATGGTAGAGTAAGAGGGCTCCGTAGCCCGTCAATTTCCATTCGTTACCATCATACTGAACTATTTCTTTTGCTTCAAAGGTTCGATCTACCTCTTCAGAGGGCTCCTTCCCTTCTGTGGACAGTCGATTGAGTACGTGTGAAACCTGATTTCTATACATCGATCTTTTGCCTGCTTCCTTTGCGATCTCTGCTGAGTTGACTAAGTTAGCAGCTTTTCGACCACCCTCAAGATTGGTGTGCTTACGAGATGTCAGCTCCCAAAGCGCCTTCAGCGCTTCTTCAGCACTCATACCTAGAACACTTGCCTCACCGATTGAGTCCCATTCTTCTTCTAACTCCGTCCGGAGATGACTACACCTTCCGAATCGGTCGCTAATCCGTTCTTCGAGGTATTCCTGTGTTGCTTCTTTTGCTGTCAGCGGGTCTCTGTCTACAATATTACTCCAACCGAGGTTATAGGTCTGGATCAATCGGTCTATGTACTCAGTCGGCTCAATCCCATACTGTTCAAGCAATTGTTTCCGCTCGGTATCAATCTCATCGCTGTACTCTCTATCATTTGTGTCATGGGTACGTTGGTAATGGTCAGTTGAGTACGCCGTAGTGAATCCTGCTAAAAATTCAGATGCTCTCTTATCCTCAGAAATTGTTCCCGTTAGGGTACTCAACCCGAGCCCTATATCAAATCCCAAGGTGAAGTGAGAATTATTTCGATTACTCACCGTTTCGCGCCCGTGTGACTTGCGAGAGACTAAGCTCAGGGCATATGGAACATCATTCAACTTGTCCCAGTTGGTATCAAGATTATCAAGATACCCTCCTTGAGATAAAATTGCGAGATCATAAAGAAAACGAGTGAGACGAAGCGGTAAGTCTGACAATACGTCTTCAATATCGCTTTCATTTGCGGTGTCATTTTCATTAGATTGGAACAGGATGTACCGAGCGGTAGATTCAGCGAGGTATGGACCGTCGCTCGGAGGTCGCTCTGAAACCGAGCGAATGAGTTCTTTCCTATCATCCAATGCCTTAGTGTCAGCTATTTCTGGATTGTCTGTCATCAATTTAGGCAGTCATGCTAGTCCCGTCTTCTATATTACTAGAGAGTGTCGAATACTGGAACCAATTTAAAAAGAATGGATCTAGGTCACCCTGACGAGTGTCATAGGGGGCTTCTGTTCAAATTCTCCATCGATGCGAAACCCACCGCGTCCAGAGAAATGCTCGTACCAACTCGGTATTGTCCGCCGATGTCAGCTTCGGCTGCTCATTCTACATATAAAAGGCGAGCTGACAATCAGGTCGCATAGCGGTATGACTGGTGACAGGAGACATATCACGAACACGAGGGTAAATACAGCTCTTAATAGAGTTGATCACTGATGACGGAGAACACCCGAAAACACTCTATTGCCAAGAAGTTCACCCTGACCGCACATCACGATGAACTGCTGGACAAAATTGTGGAGCAGCGATACGCTTCCCGCAGCGAAGCTGTTCGGGCTGCAGTTCAGCAGCATGCGCAATATCTCAGTGAAGGTGGAGAGACAGACATTGAGCTACTTCAGGCTGAGCTGGAAAAGGTCGCAAAAGAAATCGATACTGTCCGGCAAAAGGTGGAAGAACAGAACTCTAACACAATCCACGTAGCTGGACAGGTCTCTGATAGAGTAGAAGTTGAAGAGCATTCAAGAAGAGAGTCTGAAATAGAAAATAAAATTGTAAAAGAATTGACCGAAGAAGGGCCACTGTCAGCCAGCGAGATTGCAGAAGGGATTGGAAGAGATGCTATTTCGGTGGTTCCAGTAGCGAAGTCACTTCATGAAGAGGGCATCATCTCCCAAGTCAGCGATAGTGACGACAAGTACAAGCTTGACATATAACTTCAAACAATGTCTAAAGAAAATAAGAAGCTAGAAGATTTCATAAAAAAAGATAACCAGCCGCCTGTAGAAACCGCGGGAGACTCAAAAAAATCAGGAGGCGGAAGTGAAGAATCACACAATAAGAACAAGGATACAAATGAGTATGAGAATTCTTCCACTATTTGTGACTGCTATCACAAAATAAGACGCGAATACCAAGAAGAACTTCGTCACCGGGGTATTACTCCGCCTGAATGCGGACACTGTATCGAATATTTATGTAAGGGGGTATCTGCTGGAACAGCAAGTACCTACAATGGTCCACTTCGGATGTTTATTGAATATCTACATGAGCAGGGAGTCTGTATTTCCAGCACTGAATATATTCACGTACGCGACTTCTTTGAGTCACAAAACGAAAGACAGCTGGCAGAATCCACTCTTGGGGTATATAAGTCGTCAATTAAAGGAGTTTTAACGAGGTATGAAGCAGAGAACGAACAGTTTCCAGTAGTCTCCTGGAAAGTTGCCAACAATATTGACCCAAGTAACTACGGTGGAAATACTACATTTGAACGAGAGCCGCTAAGCGACAAAGAAATTGAGTTACTACTGAGGGCGGCAAATGATTTCAGGAATAAGATAATGATGCTCACTGGGATAGAGACAGGAGCCCGAGATGAAGCCACCCGCTCAATTAAAATTTCGGATGTTAAACTGGAAGAGAGTATAATAGAGCTAAAAAACACAAAGTACGGCCGAAAATATACATTACCGTTAACTGATGGCCTAACTGCCTTACTTGAGCATTGGATCGAAGATATAAGATCGAGTTACATACAAGGTGAAGATAATCAGTATCTTTTCCCTTCCAGACATGGTGGAAAGATGTCAGACGGGACCTACAGAGAAATTGTTGACACAGCCGCAGAGAAAGCAGGAATTCAGGAAGAAGTAGCCAAAATTCAGCTATCGGAAGGGCAAAAAGAGGTACTGAATACTGACAAAGATTACCGGGTAAAGAAACGAGTGGATATTCATACTCTACGGCACACTTTTTCTCGATTATTGAAGGAGAATGATATTTCTAAAGACGTTAGAACATACGCATTGGATCACACCCCAGATGTAACTGATGGGTACGGCACTGACGAGGAGGCTAGCAGAAAAGAAATCAGGGACAAATTTGAGGGCGTGGACGTATCAAGATTGTAGCGGGTATATATCTAATTCCGTATCGATACTGATTGTAGACTTCGGATCAATGATCTGAGAAGACTGCTCATTTCAGAGAGTTCGGATTCTACGGACATTTTGGCTCTGTTAAAGTCCTACTCTTTAGAGAATGATGAACAGAAATGAGAGCACGGACGCAATGACCATCAAGTACCCACACCATATCTACAAAAGTAAGTTTGAAGATGTGAGATGGTCACTAAGTGTCCATTTGACCGGGTTAGAAATTTCAGTCATCATGGTGAATACTACTCAGCATGCCGCCACGTCCGGTTTAGTGGGTGACATCTTCATCGGGGTAAGAGACGGTGGGGTCATCGTGTAAGGTTAGCAACATTTCCTTCTGGAGATCGCTTGAGATCTCAAGAAGGTCGAAGATGATGAACACTAGGACCTTCTGTAGCATGAAGGTCAGATCATGGTTGTCCAGTAACCGGTCCTCTCCGAACTCATGAGCGATATCGTTGCGGGTCCGATAACCGTCTCGAATGAGTTGGTAGATTTCCTCCTCGTCGAATTCAGGCTCAATATAGTCTAGGTAGATGAGAATCTTATCTTGGGTCCGGTGCTCGTACATGTGGTCTCTGGTGAACCGGTCGATCAGCGTCTCACCTCGACTCTCATCGATCGCCTCGTCGACTACCGACGATATCCCGTCCTCGATAGCATCCCGCTCGGTGGACGATATAAACTCATTTCCGGGGAGATTGACCCATTCACGGTAGTTCCACTCGCTTGTCCGTTCAATCCCGATCCACGCGAACAGGAACTTGGCCGCGAACAGACCACGTGCCTCGGAGTTGAGGAACAGGTTCAGAGTTGACAGGATATCGCTCCGCATTGCGTCGCCAGCGTTTTCCATCCGATTGAGGGCGGCGTCAATGAACCTATCCTGTTTGTCCAGCCCGAGAGGTCCGATCCCTCCAATAATCGGAAGTTTGTCGTTCTTGATCCGTGGGATCAGGACTCGCTCTGTTGTCTTGTCGTCGTACCCCTGGTTGTGGGGATAATACGTATCCCAGTACGCACGGCGGCGCTGTGCGAACGAGTAAAAAAACGTCAACCAGTCTGCCCGCCGCTGGGCCTCTTTTTCATTTTCAGCCGTGATGTAGCACTTTGCTGTTTTCCAATCACCTTCCGCGTACTTACTATCAGCCTCACGTCGCTTCTCCTCGAACTCCTCGGCCTTTGCCAGCGGTCTGATCCGGATATCATTCGACTGGTTCTCGTATTGGTGCCCTTCTGGGATGTACAGGTTGTAGAAGTCGAAGACGTACGTTGTCATGTCTCTGTATTCCGCACGACAGTACTAACAGACTGTGAATACTTGTCATCCGAAACGATTGTGTGAGACCCCTGTATTGCGCGATCCATGTTGAGTGTAACACTCCCTTTGTCGTACCCTACGGATTAGGCGAGAGCCGGAATTCAGAGAGCATGTAGTGAAGAGGTACTCAACTCAGATCTAAATTTGAGGCTATCGCGGTGCGTTGAACTGCTTACGGATCGATGAGAACTCTTGCTCACGGCCATGTGAGTACTGTTGGGTTGTCTGTGGGTTACGATGGTTAGCTACCAGCTGTCGGTATGGCAGCGAGACACCGGCTTCCTTCATTAATGTGAGGCAGGTGTGTCGCAGCGTGTGGACTGTCACTCGATTCCATTCTCTCACCTCTGTCTTCCCATTATATTGGGTGCGTTGCTCAGGTGAAACTCTAGATTTTCCGATCGTTTCTTGGATGCCGGCTCGCTCTGCTGCCGAGGTCACAATATCATTTAGAGCACTATTGGTTTCCAACTTTGCTCCATTCTGTGAAGGGAATAGATACTGCGCATTTTTACTACCTCCATAACCAGCCCGGTACTGTTCACACCAGACTTGGAGCTCTAGACATAGGTCACGGCTGATCGGGACATCATAGGGTACAGCATTTTTCGGATCACGGACATGAACTTCACGTACGTCAAAGTCCACATCATCCACGTGAATATTTCGCAAATCGGAGTTTCGCAGCCCGGTCTCGGCAGCGAGGATTGCTAATAGGCGGTTCCGATAGCTGTCCATCGCGTCGAACAGTTTTCGGAGTTCCTCACGACTGAGTGGCTCTCGCTCGATATCTGGTGGCGTATTGTACTCAGATATATCAATCCTGTCTAACTCAATTGGATCCAGTGTCAGCGCCTTCGCAGCATCTGTCCGTAATCGAATGAATGCGTACAACTCTCGGATAGCCGTTAGTTTCCCTTCAATTGTCGATTGACGGTTCCCATCGTCAACACATTGTTCTACAAACGCGATAACGTCAGTAAGTTCTACATCTAAGAGTTGTATGTCGCGCTTTTCAAGAAATGTGATGTATTGCTTGAGATTATGCTCATACGTTTCGACTGACCCCTCTGTTAGCTGACGACCGCTACGTGTTTCCAAATATGCGCAGACAAATGGATTTGAAGCCGAGAATTGATCGGGGTTGATTACATCGGGTTCGAAGTCTCGAACAGAATATCGGGGCGTGAGGCGAGTAATCCCGTCACGAAGCAAATCAAAAAATGTCCTTGAGTCGCTATTACTCTGGAGTGGGGGGGTCATCCGCTCGGACCTCCTAGCTCATCTCGATCAGTAGAGTTGAGTCCTGAGGTAGCAAGATAGTATCGAGCAGGGTCTTCTTGTGTAGAGAATACGTGGGCGTGGTCGACAAGATATCCCAACAGATAGCGTACGTCGACGGGTTGCATCTCAACACGCTCAATAATATCCGCCACTCTGAGCGGTGTATCTGTTTCCTCCAGCGCAGCAACGATCTGGTCCCCACCTGCTACCACAGGTGGCTCGCCAGTAACGTTGGCCACTGTCGCTTCTGGTCGGGCTGTGTGTGTTGGATCGACTTGTTCGACGAGAGTATCAACCGACTGAGTAAGCTCACTAGCTTGATCTTCGATGTGTGCGACAGATTCCATCAAACGCCGTAGTGTGACTTCCCCATTGCCACGAAGAGTTTCTCGGTGGTCTGTTACCGCCTGTCGAAGGCACAAGCTCACATTGCCCTGATAGTTGTTGTCGGCCATGCGTTCTAATTCCGCATCCAGCTCTTCCGTAATCGTGAATTTACGACGGACGAACGTCGCTTCAGTATCTTTGTTCATATGATGTCTCCGATTATAGGGGTGTACCTTGGAGCGCGTCCGGTGGTACTAGCGGCCCAATTACACTCCGAGTCTTCCACAACTCTGTTACTGAGGAGCTTCCCTCTTCGAATGATGGGGATTCTGGTGATACCCTTTCACTACTATTCGTATGTTTGTTTGTCAGATCCGGAAGCTGGTCCAGCGGCTTATCGACAAAGTAGTTCGAAAGTAGTTCGACGATAGCGATGTGTCTAAATCCTCGTAGCGTCGGTTGTTGGATTTGGTCACACGCAAGGAATCTAGTTCGGACAACCGCAAGTGTATCCGTTGAAGCCGTAATCAGTGTAATATCGTTATAGCGCCCGTCATCTAGCCATGTCCCGAGTTCCTGTAGCAATTCAGCTTCCTCACTCGGATTGTCAGCGGTGAGTTTCTCTGTCTCGATTAGCTGCTCCTGGTTACCTGCACCAATCTCACACGACGTAATGAATCGCCCAGCAGCTATCGAATCAGTATCAATCGTGAGTAGATACCACGATTGCCGGAGCTCATCCGTACCGTACCACCTATTCATCCTGATCGGCCTCTTGGGGCTGGTATTGCTCATCCGGTTGCGGTGATCGTAATGGAGCAGGCGTACCGTTATTGGCGCATTTAGGGCACAGTGGTGGTGCTGATTGGTCACCATCCCAATCAGGTTCGTCCCAAAGAAATTGAGCATCACAACTAACACACTGCCACTTCGCAACCGGGTGTTGAGAGGCCAATTCAGGGTACTGCTGTGCCAGCGTTGGTGTCAGGACCGCCCCGTCGTGCGCCTCGAGATACTTCCTCACTTTCTCTTGGGGATAGCCAGTATACTCTGGAAGCAACCCGTAAGGACTGATATCGGCATATGGCTCGCTAGACTGCCCACAGCGATGTCGATACGAACAGACGTTACACTCCCAAGCGTATTCAGGATCAGCAGGGGGGAGATCATCAGATAGCCGGTAGGAGGTATGTGATTCCGCCCACTCTAACACCACCTCCTCCCAAAATATCGGGTCAAATTCTACGTGGAATGACGTGACGTCAAGATTCGTTCGGCTTCCATAGAGTACGATTGCATCTGTAACCTCGTAATCATGCTTTTTTGTGAGACCACGCATATATGCGTGAATCTGTGCTTTATGATGACGATTGGGCTTTGTGAGTCCGTCTATCGACCGTTTCGTTTTGATTTCGAGTGGAAGAAGTGGCTGAGCTTCTGCGTCAACAACCACTGGATCCGTTTCTCCCTTAATACGGAGTTCACCCCTCTCGGTGTTGATAGTGAAATCAACCCACAGTGAGTTACAGACATATGTGTTAGAATCAGCAATGAGGTCCTGTAGAAACGGCATGATGATGTCCTTTTCAAACCGATTCCCGAACCAAAAGATCCCTTCTGGATTAGCGGACTCTTCAGGGGCATTGAGCTGGTTGTACACTATTTTGCGTTGGCACTGTAGCAGCTGACTGGGACTGTGACGCCTTGGTGATTTAACACTGCTTGGGCCATTGAAATACGGTGTTCCATTTCGAATATTTTTAGCAAATTGTCTGTTTTGATACCATTTGCTAAATGCTTCTGAGGAGATGGACTCAGTGAGAGATCTCTTCCAATTTTGATCTACCCTTGTCACAGCATCACCCGGCTGTTTTGACTGAGACCCAATGTTCTCAGTCTCGTCACTAGGCGGCATCTGTTTCAACTCCACTGTTCACACTCGTAGACTTAATCCAAGTGAGCTGGCTGCGGATCGACACAGCAGCCGGTCCAAATTGTACGTCCCACGGGGCTAAATATCGGGTTTTCATTACCACAGCCAAAGTGTCGATAGCTACCTATATCATCAATCACCGGTTGAGTCTCCCAATGGTGGCACCCCATCGTCGTTAATATCTGCTATGGCACTGTGAAAGAGCATCTGAGCAACTGGTGAAGTAAGTGCGGCGACCATCGACAACGCAAATAGATTATCATCCGGGCGGATATTTTTCCGATCAGGATTATATCTGATAGCACCCACGTCGTCTAATTCAGGAAGATGTGTCTGGATAAGTGCGGTGTAGACATTATGATATGGATCGCCAGTGGCGTGTTCTAAAGGAATACCTTCCTCAATAGAAACAATTTCTCTTGAGATCTGTCGGACTGTGACAGTAGGCTCTGAATCTGAGGCTTGAACTTGATTCTTAGTCTGTTGGAACTCGGCCGATTTGAGTGACCGGTGGGCCACTAGGCCGACGATTAGTCGCCGTCGTGACGCACGTAAGGTGTGATGGATAGTCGATAGAGACTGGTCGGTGTATTGTTCGGCAGCGGAGGGTATCTGTTCCATTTCACTTCACCCGTTTATGCGAACGAAAGGTGGTTTCTGGACAGTACAGTTCGTCAAATCGTGTGCCGCGAGTTGATTTTCGCGCCATACTGGTGGTCATTAACAACCAACCTATTAATTCCTCGCAAGGGTCTAAACCCTATAAACGAGCAAATTGCTTTATAAATTCCTCTTTCGGTTCTATCTAATGGGCGACCCGGGCCGGAAACCAACAGTCTCCGATGAAGAAATACTGTACGTCTTCCAACAATCTTCAGATCCCGTTCTCACGACAAGTGAAGTGGCAGAAGAGATAGGAATCGGACGACGTGGAGCCTTCGATCGTTTGCGAAAACTTACAGAAGATGGCTCGCTCGAAATGAAGAAGATAGGGGAAACAGGGGCAGTCTGGTGGTCACCGAAGGCGCTGAGAGAGCAGTATTCTATTAAGTAATATTTATAATGTTTATACAGCGTTCTGTAAGTAGCCTTGGCTGTACACCATAGGCCATATTATCTAATTAGCTGGCAGATCCCAACTGTGGGGATACTCAATTAGACAGTATATCCTGATTTATTTCTCGTTAAAATTATAAAAGTAGAAATGATTTTTCACTGATCAGATGCCAATTCCCGACTATCACGTAGGTGACTGAGTGCGGTTACACGTACGGTTGCGCGCTCGTATGGACGCCCGTGTTTCGTTGTGATTAGCGGAGAGCGGTCATAGTCGTCAGTTACGCTGTGTCAGTTTGGGCTTTCGATATAGTCCTCAATTACGTAAGCAACATGCAGAGCAAGTGACGCGTCCCATTCTCCCCGTTTTCCTTTTTGAGAGGGGTATCTTGCTCCGGGCGACGACGGAAACAGATCACGCGATTTTCCTTGTTGAAGTCTTTGAGATTGAGTGCATGAATCCCGCCTCAACGAGCTGACGTACGTCACATCAGAAGGAGAGTCACGTGTTCTACAGATGCGCACTTGAACTCCCAGAGATATTCGAGAATCGCGTTTGCTCTCTCCTAGCCGAGCATCGTATCTCGTGAGCCGTTCCCTTCTACTCTCAGGAGGTGAATCCGTTCGGGGAGTTCCTCCCGAACAGCATCTAGATCGGCAAGGTGTTTGAGAAATCGACGGAGAGTGGAGACTTGTCCCTGTATAGTCACATCGTTACAGGTTGTTTCATCCCCGTTATCTTCACGCTTGTATACTCGGTAGGCGTGGATCATCCGAAGGTCCACCTCGTTCATGTTGTGAACGTCTTGCTCTTTCAGCCAATCCGTGAAGGGGTAAAAGAAGAGTATCGGAAACAGCTTTCTGAGGCCGAGGAGACAGATATAGATCTCTTCGAAAAGGCCGCTAGAATAGTCGAAGACCGGCATTCTTCTGAAACTACAGAATAGTGTAGAGGCAGTTATTCCGATTCGTTTGATGCTTCTGCGAACTCAGAAAGTTCTGCGTTCCCAGTCTCAGAAACACTATCCGAGACGCGTTCTTCGACTGTTTCGTTTTCGAACCGATCCCGGACCCCCATTATGGTTGGGAGATTATACTTCGTGAACAAATACTTGCCATCTTCTCTTCTTTTTCGACATGCACCGATATCCCGCAGATATTCGAACGCGTCTTCGAGCTGCTCATACGAGATACCTCGATTGAAGTCGTCTTTCACATCCTCAAAGTCCAGTGCGACACCGCTTTCGGAGAGATCACTACCTAGAACAATCTCCTCACAAATCCCAAGCACCAGTGATTCGTCATGTATCTCACGAGTAAGGTACACAAGATTTGCTGGGCTGTCGGGGACAGGGATTCCGTTTTCGAGTAGTTCGCATAGGTCGTCGTCTCTTAGCGGTGTTGCCTCTAAGGATAATTCTCCACCTTTAGAAACCGTAGCTAGAGAACTTGTCTCTTCCAGTTCCCGGATTCTCTGCCTCTCCTCTGCTGAACCTACATTATGTTCACGATATTGATCCTCCCGTAGGATAGTACAGTGGTCGTACCACTCAACCTCGTCAGGATCCAAGAAGTCCTCACTTATCGGCGCTCTATTAAGATGATTTTCGACAGACCGCATGTTTATATGGTTATACTTGTCGATTCTATCGATCTCGTCTTCCTCGATACTTCCGGGTGTAATAAAATCGAAGAAGATAGCGGAGGTTCTCCCAAGAAGAGTATACGGTGGTTCAATATCTATATCATTTCTCGTATCCGGAATGACGTTATATTCCCCCACGACTCGGAAGTCCTCATCTATGATTCCGGGGCCCTCTTCTCCGATTACTGCTGATTGGAATAGGTTGTGAGTAGTAGAGTGTCTTCTCTGCGTCTCCCACGTACTCATTTAGGCCCTCACTTTTTCACTAGTTTTATCAAAGTCATATGACGAGTTAAACTCCTCATCGATAATCTCGCAGAAATCTCTTAACCCATCTTTCGTTGTGTTATTCCTCGAATATATCTTTAGATCCTGGCCTGTGACTACGACTTCAAACGACTGACCACGGTTTCCATCATATACCAAAAAGTGGTTGTCACCAATTACAGAATAACGGTAGGGCTGTTTGTATTCCAGTACATCTTCTCTCAGACTCTCCGCGATTCCGGATTCAGACGGATATTCTTCGTCCTCATTTAATTCTTCAAGAGTACAAATCGTCATACCGTCCAAGACACTTCCTTGATCTGCGTCTAGGATAATCTCAGACGCTCCACCATCGGTTTGGGTATCGTCTGCAGACTCGTCTAGAGACAGTTGTGTGAGAAAGCCGTGATCACCCGGGGTTAGGCGCTCTGGACGATGTTCTACTTCGAAGTTTTCCTTGTCTTTCTGCTCACACGCTTCGAAAATGTTCTCGATTGCGTCAACCCCAACATCTCCTGACCCCTCCCTAACTCGCGGGATGGATGCGTATCCGTCTTGATTTACAGTACCTTTTACTGCTTCTACAGGGCTATTTCTCTGGCTGAAGACAACCCGTTTGGGACGGGCAGCGAACTCATCTTGGACCTGGTCGAGAGTATCATCAGAGCCTCCGTGAACCTGTACACTGATGTACTCATCTTTGAAGAAAGGTTCATACTTTGCTGTGAAACCCGATAGGTCTCTCTTATCGTTTACCTCAACAATATCGCGGAGATCCTCAGAACTTAAGAAAATCCTATTGAGCTCGGGAATGTACTTGATTAGTTTTTCAATCGTATCTTCAGCAACTCCTTTTTTGACTACTGTGAGGATTCTTAAGTACTCCCCATCATCAATTAGCAGAAATTCATGAGTGGTGTCGTATTTGATGGGGGTGATCTCTAGCCAAGTGGACTTACTATCTACAGAAGTGGTTGAGAAGGAATGTTCTTGAAAGAAACTCTTCGGAGCCTCGTTCAAATCCTCTGAGGAGAGAAGTTCCTCAATAGATCCTGTTAGACTCTCGGGATGGAACCCGTTATTTGACGCAAGGTAGAGCTTCAGTTCCGTAGATTTCTTTTTATTTTTCCTTCCTTCTTCAACTATTTCTTCGTCAGTTTTTGTTACGTACTCTACGAAGTCTTCAAGTATATCTTCTGTATCCGCTTCTCCAAGGTCCTCCTCACTAAGCGGCATCTCGATTCACCATAATTATAGGAGTATCAAATCTCCAGACACAAGGAGGTTACCCAAGACCCGAAAATGGTTAGAACACATCTTTTTTCAACTCTTCATAATCTTCAGGGCCAAGCTCATGAGCACCTTCTAATTTCCAGTCCTTGCTTCGAAATTGGTTGATTTTTTCGCGATATCCACCAATCGTGATTTCTTGCTCGTCACCCGTAGCGGTTTGATATTTAATAGCTAAGATAATAGAGACCTGCTCATTATCCGAGCCAATGTCTTTTAGGACGTCTCCTATATGATTAGTTCCAACCACGTCATCAGATCTTAGTGTGTTAGAGTTCATTTCCTTCAACTTTGGAGAGGCTTTGAATTCAACACTTCCATTATCGGACTCCGATATTGCACCCCCCTGATCTGTGGGCCACCAAGTTCCTTCCTCCGTCCTTGTCAGGGGTACGGTATGTGAAGAATAGTAGGTGTTTGAACAGCAATCTAAATCATATTTTACACCGGTCCAGAGCCGCAAATTCCTAGCTGCGGAATTTCCATTATTCACTAGATTGACATATACTTTGTTCGCTTTCTGGTGTTGAATGTTATTCTCATCGTCTCGTTCGCTTCCCCACTCTCTCTCAGTCACGCCTAGAATCGGCGTAAATCCAGAACGCATGAGCTTCTCCTGTCGTTCTGAGAGATCTGCTTGTCTACTCTGGATTAGATATTGCATTAGATATGTAGTAAGTAGCAAGGTCGAGACTATGACAGAGAGTGAATCTTTCTTGTTGCTGAAGAAATCAAGGGTACTGTCCACAAATAGAGTACTTCCGAATAGAGTCACGTCTAGAATCGAGGCTACTATTGTACCGAAAACGCCCAATAAAAGGGTCAGGGATAATCTCCTATTGACATCAGCCATATCTGAAGATACATTCTTTCCGAAATATTTGAAGGTGAGGGAAATTCATGTTCTATTCTGGATGGGAAGTGGTGTCTGGAATCCCAGGAAGGTGACCTACCGAATTGCTCAGAAAGACACCTCTCGCTATTTGGCGAAAGTACCGAAATGAAGTAGCTGGGAGCCACGACGGCCCAATTTGTCCGGCCTGAGACTAGCCGGCACCTGGATGGGCCAACTAATTTTTCAGACGGACCTCTGTAGGGTTGAAGCGGCGACCAACTCGTGAATGCGATCGTGACTGAGCCCGGTTTTAGACGGATCTCTGTGGGATTGAAACTAGGCAGTTCACGGGTAGAATTGTAGAATAATATACTCTTTTAGATAGTGATAGAGCAAAGAAGTCAACTTTTAGGTCGGATTATTACCAAATTGCGCAATTTTCACATTCAATCGGGATACGTTCGTTTTTACTGGACTACTCTAGAGACCCTGTCCCACTAATTAAATCGGATCAATAATTGAAAAGAGAGGAAGTGTGAATTCTTTCGGTTCTCTTTTCCATCGGATTTAACGTAATAAATTTGACTGAATGAATTCGAATATCGCGAACAATCCAGAACTAAATCTTATTCACTCATGAATATCGTGATGCATGAATTCTAAAAAACGCTAATGCAATTAACATACCCGCAAGAAGCCCGATAAAACCGGCAAACCGGACGAAAATCTGTCCCGTTGGGGATTCAATTACTTGTACTGGGATTTGAACAATCCCGAGAAATTGCGGAAAATCAAAAACCTCTGCACCAGCGATTGCAAGAACTAACCCCAAAACGATAGACCAACCAAACTTTAGATTAAGCATTGTAAACTTATTGACGACATCTTTCAGTTGGTATATCACCGTAATACTCACTATCCCAAAGCGACCTACGCTGTAGGCGATTGCCGTCCAGTGTAATGCTTCTAAAGTTGGGTTTCGTAAGAAAGCTATCAAAATAAAAATAATCGTTACATTCGTTACTATTGAAGTAAAAATAATCCTCACTGTTCGTTTTTTAAATTTTCTAATTATTTTGTCTAACAAAGGATCTTGAGAGGATCCATAGAGAAAAGAGAATACTCTGGTAAAAAACCGAACAATAAGTGCACCTTCTATGCTCCGGGCAATCATGACCAAAAACATCGCATAGTACCAGAGGAGATCTCGCGAGCGGAACGCTGGGATAGCGGTAAACAGAATACCAATCGTCAGTAGTCCTAAGATCAGAAATCGCTCTGTCGGATAATAATCTGGCCAGTAAGTTAGGTTTCCAGCTGCTACACTGCCCGCAACACCGGCAAACATGAGCATAAACCCGATACCAACGGCAAGTGCTGGAAGTTGCCATGAGATAGGTGTAAAAGACGACTGAGTCTGTAATAGTAAATTCATATATAAAATTATATTAGCTCACCACGAATGAGTAAATTGATCATTGCGATGCCAACAACTACTGGAATCGTCATTGCGACGATACTACTCACGATCTGTACTATCAAATACAAATTGAATATTTTTACGACTAAAATAGTGGCTACTGGCAAGAATGCCCCAAAAAGAAAAATGAATACTCCGCGTGAGGTTCTTGCGTGAGATCGTCTCCAAGCAAGTAAATAGAGAGTCAACGAACTTGCTAAGCATACGGTAGCAAAGTCAATAATACGGATACTACTGAAAAGGAAGATTATAGTTCTCATGAATTATCTAATTTCGGTCGCGGATCCAATAGTACCAAGCAGCACCTCCAATCGATATACCTGTTACAGTGATTAGCGTAAGGAATGCGTAGTATGTTGTAATCGAATCTAGGATAGAGGTAGAATCTCTTTGGGATGAAGAGGCATCGCGAGACATCTCTTCCTGCTGAGCTAGCGAAGAATCATCACTTTCAGAAGTAGAAGGACTGGTACTATCGGCACCGTTGGTATCAGAGCGGTCATTATCCATGTTATCCGCTTCAGACATTTTCGTAAGGCTGCCAGATTTGCTCCCAACGAATAGGCCTTTGCTGGTTATTATGGGTCCCATCGTGGTCCCAGAATTGAGTCGTTTCCACCTAATCTCCCCACTATATCTGTTAAGCGAGTATATTTCGTTATTTTGATTTCCGAAATATACTGAATTTTTGCCGACCGCAATCTGACTAGTCCAAGCAGGATCAGGGACGTGGCCAACGTCGCTACGCTTCCAAACAACGCTTCCATTTGATCGAGATACTCCAACCAATTCCTGAGTACTTCCGAGAGTGGAAGCGTAAATCATATTCTCTGTAATCGCAAGTGAATTAAATCCGCTTCCGTCAGTACCTGCCTCAGTTGACCAGTCTATTATACCAGATCCAGAGTCAATATGGACCAATGAGTTTGTATCTGAAATCACAATTCCCTGTTCTGTAGCAGCAATATCTCTGATCTCCCCTTCACTAGTTTCAGTCTTCCAAACACCCACTCCAGAACCCGAATCAATCGAAATTACCTCACCGCTAACTGTACCTACAATTAAGTTCCCATCAGATACAACTGGACGTGCCCATATCCGATTTTCAAGTTGATGTTCCCACCTCTTTTCACCATTTTGCTTATTAAACGCAACCACAGTTGATCCGTGCGTAACATAAACTAAATCCCCAGCGACTGTTGGACCCCAGTACCAGGTATCGGGAGGATACATGGCTTTCCAATTCACATCTCCAGAGTTAGAATCAAGCGCGAATAATGTCGCTTGTGGGGACGAAAATATACCGCCTCCGTTTAGGGATACAGCAAAAACATTTTCTTGACCGACCGCAGGAGATGTTTCAAAATTAGAGTCTGATGATGGATTAAAACTCCAAATGGTCTTTCCAGTACTCTGATCCAGCGCGAGCACTGAGGACTTAGCAGGAGCAAATATTGTTTCTCCGTCAGTAACTGGAAGTAGCCCAGATGTATCTTCAGATTCAGCGAGATCTCTCTTCCAATTAATCTCGATGTTATTGCTATTTTTCAGATCCGCAGACCCTGGATTATAATTTGTTCCTCCTGGATACCCTCCATGTGTACGCCATTGGTCTGCTGACTCGTTAATAGGATTAGAGTACTGGGCAGTCGATATACCGCTGAAGAGTGTCCCAACACATAACAATACAATCAGGAAAATAGCCATAATCGGTGAGAACTTGGACTTCATACTAACTCTATATGTACATGAATCGACCAATTATAAAAATATCCCCTATAAATTCTTACACGAACTTGTGACTTTTCTAGCTCAACTACTTTTTGCTTTTGAATATAGAAAAATTATAAATATATAATAAGAATTCTGGCCTAGTGAGAGTTGCGTGTCCACCCTCAGTTGGGCCTTGGCGAAGCGCAATTCCGTCGAATTATGATTCTTATGATGCTGTGCCCCTATTTATGATCGCAATCATTGAGTTTGAGTGTGAGTCGATTCTATAAAGTAATTCAATCACGAACTGAGAATTCTTTTCTGACAGTTTCAGATTACGTCTACTAGTAATTCTCTCGTTTAGTCGGGTTTAATCAGGACGACGACCCGCCCGCGGTACGTGCGGGTCCGGTCGCCGCGGTCGGTCACCTGGCAGTCGCCTGCGAGCACGCGGAGTCGTTGCGGCATGGGGCGGGTGGTGCCGGTATGGGTGAAAAACGGTCGTGGCAGGGACTTATTTTGGATGCGGGGCGGGGGTCGGACGGCGCGCGCGCCTAGGCCACCCGAACGGTCCGCGTCGCGGTGACTGGCAACAGCGGGAGGTCGGGGAAGACGACCTCGACGGTGAACTCCAGTTCGTCGGCGTCCGGCGTGCCGAACACGCCGACCGGGAGCGTCGTCTCCCCGTCGAGGTACGTCGTCGTCGCGGTCATCTCCACGTCGTTGACGGTGACGCGGATTCCCGTGCGCGCGCTCCCGGAGACGGCGGTCACGGCGACCTCGCACATCTCGTTTTCTCCGACCGCGATGCTCTCGGGGAACGCGCCCCAGTCGACGTCGATCCGCGGGCAGTCGCGGGCGGCGTCGACGATCCGCTCCGCCACGGAGCCGCTCATGCCGGCGTTTTCGAGGTCCGCCGCGCCGGCGTCGACGACGTCGGCGGGGGAGGTGAGGCCGGCGCCCGCGAGGCGCTCCGCGCGGCCGGAGCCGACCCCCTCGATCGCGGTGAGCGCGACCGCCTCACGGGAGACGCCGTGTTCGACGCGCGCCTCTACGCGGCACGCGAGGTTGGCGGCGCGCGGGCCGGCGAACCGGTTGAGGAACTCCGCGAGCGCGGCGAGCAGGCGGAGCGCGTTCTGCCGGATCACCCACGCGTCCGACCGGAGGTCGGAGGGGATCGAGTCGGCCATCCCAGCGAGCAGGATGGCGAACACCTTGCGGTGGCCGTCCGCTAAGTCGGTGTCACGGCTGTCGAGGATCCGGTCGATCGCGTCCGACTCGGCCGAGCGCGCCGAGACGGAGTCGAACTCGCCCGCCGACGCGACGGTCTCTAGCACGGCGTCGGGGGTCAGCGTCTCGCGGTCGGCGAGCCGCCGGAACCGCCGCGCGGTGTCGAGCCGGAGGTAGTACTTCGAGGCCAGCCGGCCCAGCGCGGTGGGTTCGATCGCGAGGTCGTCGTCGGCCGCGACGAACCCGTCGTCGACCAGCGATTCGAGGGTGTCGCGGACGCGGTCGCGGAGCATCGAGAAGTCGTACTGCTCGGGCTTCGACTGCGCGCGGACGTAGTAGAAGGTGGTCTCCAACCACGCCATCACGTCGTCGAGCCCGCGGATCGTCCCCATCGCGATCTCCGCGTTGAGGTGGGACTCGAGGTCGGCGGCGAGCCGCGACTCGATCGCCTTCCCCTCGCGCAGCAGTTCGCGGTACTTGTCGGCGTCGGCGCGGTCGCAGACGACCCAGCCGTACCCCACGTCGTCGTACTCGGGGCGGCCGGCGCGCCCGAGCATCTGGAGCACGTCCAGCGGCGAGATGTCGGTCTCCCCCTCCAGCGGGTCGTGGTACTTCGTATCGCGGATGACGACGCAGCGGGCGGGGAGGTTCACCCCCCACGCGAGCGTCGACGTCGAGAAGAGGAACTTGATCTTCCCCTGCTTGAACCACTCCTCGACGCGGTCGCGGTCATCCTTCCCGAGGCCGGCGTGGTGGAAGCCGACGCCGTCCGTGACCGACTGGCGGAGCGTGTCGTTGGTGAGCTCTTTCGCCTCGTTGTGGAAGTCGTAGTCGCCGCGGGAGTCGATCGGGATGTCGCGTTCGGTGATCTCGTCGCGGGCCTTCTTCGCCGCCTGGACCGTGTCCTGCCGCGAGGAGACGAAGACGAGCGTCTGCCCGTCCTCCCGGACGTGGGGCTCGGCCAAGTCGAGGGCGCGGTAGAGCCGGCGGTACTTGTCGGCGAACGCGTTCGACCCGTGCGAGTACGTCTTCACGCCGGTCTCGAGGTCGACCGGACGGTACTCGTCGCCGAACGCGTACGTCGTCTCCGCGGGCGCGTCGAGCCACTCCGCCACGTCGCCGATGTTCGGCATCGTCGCCGAGAGCGCGACGACGCGGGGGTCCTGGAGTCGGCGGAGCCGCGAGACGGTGACCTCGAGCACCGCGCCGCGCTTCTCGGAGTCGAGCAGGTGGACCTCGTCGATGACGACGCAGTCCACGTCGGTGATGAAAGAGTAGCGCGCCGAGTCGTGCTTCCGGGTCGCGCTGTCGGCCTTCTCCGGCGTCGTCACCAACACGTCCGCGCGCTCGGCGCGGCGGGGGTTCAGATCGCGCTCGCCCGAGACGACGTAGACGGAGTAGCCGAGCTCCTCGAACCGCTCCCACTCGCTCTCCTTCTCGTTCGTGAGCGCGCGCAGCGGCGCGACGAAGAGGGCGGTCCCGCCCGCGGCGAGCGTCCGACAGATGGCGAGCTCGGCGAGCGCGGTCTTCCCGGAGGCGGTCGGCGCGGACGCGACCACGTTGTGGTCGGTCTCTAAGATGCCCGGCAGCGCCTCCCGTTGCATCCGATTGAACTCGTCGAACCCGAAGGCCTCCGCGAACTCCGGCACCGCGTCCGCGACCTTCACGGCACACCACACCCGTGCGCGAGTCGTCGGGAACCGCGGCTGTGTCGCATCGGATCGAGAGGGGGGCTTCGAGGGCAAAGGCGTTTCTCATGCGGGCGCGACGCGTCGGGACGGCGGTTGCGGAGCCGAGGGCGTATCGGCGGCGGCGTCGACCGCCGAAGTACCGCCGCCGACCCACATCGTTTAGGCGACCGCGGTCGACCGCACGGACATGATCTCCTCGTCGCCGCTCGTCATCGGGGTGGGCGTCGCGGTCGCGCTGCTCGTGCTCGCTCGCCGACTTCTCGGCCCGTCCGCCGAGGCGCGCGAGTCGAAGCGCGCACACGACGCGGCCCGAGAGCGCGAACCACCGGTCGAGATCGGCGAGACTTACGAGTTCGGCGTCACCGAGCTCACCGACCACCACTCCGGCGACGAGGTCGCCGTCGGCAAGGTCGAGGGATTCGTCGTCTTTACCGAGGACGTCCCGAGCGGCCTCGAACCGGGCGACGTGATCCGCGCGAAAGTCCTCTCGTTCAACGAGGGGCGCACCTCCGCCGACGCGACCTTCGTCGGCCGCGCATAATCAGGATGGGGCGGTCACCGGACCGACGCCGCGCCCGCCGCGACCACGTCCGCCCCGAACCGGAGGTTCATACGTGATGGTGACGAAGAGGTGTCGCAATGGCTCAGGCCGGCACCCAGGACCTCACGGAGCGGTTCATCCAGTTCTATCGCAACTACTACCGGGAGGAGATCGGGCAGCTCGCGCAGCGGTACCCCAACGAGCAGCGCTCGCTGTACGTCTCCTACGACGACCTCTTTCAGTTCGACCGCGACCTCGCCGAGGACTTCCTGAACAAGCCCGAGCAGATGCGCGAGTACGCCGAGGAGGCGCTGCGACTCTACGACCTCCCCGCCGACGTCAGCCTCGGCCGCGCACACGTCCGCATCGAGGACCTCCCCGAGAGCGTCGATATCCGCGGGATCCGCGTCCACGACGACCACATCGGCAAGCTCGTCTCGATCCAAGGCATCGTCCGCAAAGCCACGGACGTCCGTCCAAAGGTGACCGAGGCCGCCTTCGAGTGCCAGCGCTGCGGCACGATGACGTACATCCCGCAAAGCGACGGCGGCTTCCAAGAGCCCCACGAGTGCCAGGGCTGCGAGCGACAGGGCCCGTTCCGCGTCAACTTCGACCAGTCCGAGTTCGTCGACTCCCAGAAGCTCCGCATCCAGGAGTCGCCGGAGGGACTTCGGGGCGGCGAGACGCCCCAGTCACTCGACGTCGACATCGTCGACGACGTCACCGGCGAGGTCAGCCCCGGCGACCACGTGACCTGCGTCGGTATCCTCCACATCGAGCAGGTCGAACAGGGCAACGAGAAGTCCGCCATCTTCGACCTGTACATGGACGGCGTCTCCATCTCCATCGAGGACGAGGAGTTCGAGGACATGGACATCACCGAGGCGGACAAACGCGACATCATCGAGCTCTCCGAGCGCGACGACATCTACGAGGCGATGGTGGGTTCCATCGCGCCGGCCATCTACGGCTACGAGGAGGAGAAGCTCGCGATGATCCTCCAGCTGTTCTCCGGCGTCACCAAACACCTCCCCGACGGCTCACGGATCCGCGGGGACCTCCACATGCTCCTTATCGGCGACCCCGGGACGGGGAAGTCGCAGATGATTTCATACGTAGAAAACATCGCGCCGCGCTCCGTCTACACGTCCGGGAAGGGATCGTCCGCGGCGGGGCTCACGGCCGCCGCCGTCCGCGACGACTTCGGCGACGGCCAGCAGTGGTCACTCGAAGCCGGCGCGCTCGTCCTCGCCGACAAGGGGATCGCCGCGGTCGACGAGCTGGACAAGATGGACTGCGTCACGGGCGACACGCTGGTCTCGCTCGCGGACGGCCGCGTCGAGCGCATCGACGAACTGGCGCGGGAGGCCGCGGAAGACGGCGAGATCGAGGAGATCTCGAACGGGCGACACATCCGCGACGTGGACCTCGACGTCTGGACGATGGACGAGAACGGTTCGTTGGTCGAGCGCCCGGTCTCGACGGTCCACGAGTACGACGCGCCGTCGGAGCTCACCGAGGTCACGATGGAGACCGGCGAGTCGCTGACCGCGACGGCCGATCACCCGTTCTTCGTCCTCGACGAGAGCGAGCGCGTCGAGCGGGAGGCGGCCGCGCTCGACGAGGGCGACTGGGTGTACGTCCCCCGGGAACTGCCGGCGAAGGCCGCCGACGGCGGCGGCGCGGTGGCGGCGACGGGCGATACTGGGACCATCGAAACGCCCGCTGACGAGTCCGTCGACGGCGGCGAGGGAGTCGACGCCGCGATGGCGAGCGTACTGGGATACCTCTCAGGCGACGGGAACGTCTACTACGACCGCGACGAAGGCGTCTACGGCGTCCGGTTCACGAACGCGGACGAGGAGCTGCTGGCCGACTTCGAGCGGGCGGCGCGCGAGGCGTTCAACGCCGAACCGACCCGCCCGTCGAGCGAGAGGCGCGACGACGGCGTCGAGACGGTCCGGGTCACCGGAAAGGATCACGCCGACGCAGTTCTCGACGCGGGGATGAACCTCGGTCGATACGACGAGAAGTGCTTCCCGACCGCCGTCTCGACCGGAGGCCGCGCGGCGAAGGCCGCGTTCGTCCGGGCGCTCGCCGACAGCGAGGGGCACGTCGACGAGTCGGCCGGAAACGTCCGGATAGCGTCGGCGAGTCGAGACCTGCTCGGGGGCACGCGGACCCTCCTCTTACAGTTCGGCGCGTCGAGCCAACTCCAGCACCGCGAGCGAGACGGGGGCCGCGACGTGTACTACCTCACGGTGACCGACGCGGATTCGCTCGCGGCGTTCCAACGCCACATCGGGTTCACGGCCACGCGAAAGGCAGAGGCCCTCGACCGCGTCGTCGATTCGGCCGACGGTGATCGAACGGTTCTCGACGTGATCCCGGACGTCGGAGACGCGCTCGCGCGGTCTCGCGATTCGCTCCGGCTCCACCAGCGCGAGTGCGGTCTCAACGCGGTCACGTACCACGACTTCGAGAGCGAGGACGCGAACGTCTCGCTCCACCGCGCCGGCCGGGTCCTCGCGGCGTTCGAGGACCGGCTGGAGACGGCCGCCGAGGACCGGCGTCGACTCGACGAGCCGGCGACGTGGGAGACGCTCGCTGAACTGCGGGAACGGTACCACGTCTCGCAGTCGGAGTTGGCCGAGGGGACTGCGTTGTCCCAACAGCAGATCTCCCGCGAGTGGGGCGGAGACGACGAGGTCCGTCGGATGGTGACCGGGCGACTCCAGGAGATTCTCACCGAGGTCGCGGAGACCGACCTCGGCGACCTCCGCGAGTTCGTCCGCGGTGACGTGAAGTGGCGGCGGGTGGAGTCGGTCGAGACCGTTCCGCCGGACTCGACGGAACACCGCGGCGAGGTGCTTCGACAGCGTCTCGCGGACGTTATCGGCGGACCGGTCGAGACGGTCGAAGAGCGGGCGCGCGAACTGCTAGATCGCGACCCGGTCGGCGGAACGCGGAGGGAGCTGTCGGCGGCGCTCGAGGCGTACGATGTCGGTCAGTCCGACGTGGCGTCCCGGCTCGACGTGACGCAGGCGACCGTGTCGCGATGGCTGACCGACTCCGTCGAAACGGACCGGCTCGGGGACCTGCGCGAGGCCGTCGCAGAGGAGGTCGACGCGGTGAAAGCGGAGCTGCGGTCGATACTGGCGCGGATCGAGGACGGGGAGCGACCGAGGGTGTACGACCTGACGGTCGAGGAGACGCACAACTTCGTCGCGAACGGGCTGGTCGTCCACAACTCCTCGGACCGCTCCGCGATGCACGAGGGGCTCGAACAGCAGAAGATCTCCGTCTCGAAGGCGGGGATCAACGCGACGCTGAAGGCGCGGTGTTCGCTGCTCGGCGCCGCGAACCCGAAGTACGGCCGGTTCGACCAGTACGAGCCGATCGGCGAACAGATCGACCTGGAGCCGGCGCTGATCTCGCGGTTCGACCTCATCTTCACGGTGACGGACAGCCCGGACGCGGAGCACGACTCCCGGCTGGCGAAGCACATCATCAAGACGAACTACGCCGGCGAGCTCAACACCCAGCGCGAGGAGCTGGCCAGCTCGGAGTTCACCTCGGAGCAGGTGGCGGAGGTGACCGAGGAGGTCGCGCCGGAGATCGACGCGGAGCTGCTGCGCAAGTACATCGCCCACGCGAAACGATCCTGTTTCCCGACGATGACCGAGGAGGCGAAAGAGCTGATCGAGGAGTTCTACGTCGACCTGCGCTCGAAGGGGGCCGACGAGGACGCGCCCGTGCCGGTCACCGCCCGGAAGCTGGAGGCGATGGTGCGGCTCTCAGAGGCCAGCGCGCGAGTGCGGCTCTCCGACACCGTCGAGCGCGAGGACGCAGACCGCGCGACGGACATCGTCGAGTCCTGTCTCAAAGACATCGGCGTCGACCCGGAGACGGGCCAGTTCGACGCCGACGTGGTCGAGACGGGCACGTCGAAGAGCCAGCGCGACCGCATCAAGAACATCAAGGGACTCATCGCCGACATCGAAGAGGAGTACCAGGAGGGCGCGCCGGTCGAGGAAGTGCTCGACCGCGCGGGCGAGATCGGGATGGACCCTGGGAAGGCGGAGGGGGAGATCGAGAAGCTCCGCACGAAGGGCGAAGTGTACGAGCCCAAGCAGGGGCACCTCCGGACGACGTAGATGGACCGCATCTCCGCGATACGGAACGTCGAGGACGCGCTCCGCGAGTTCGAGGGCGGCGAGGCCGACCTCGCGGCCACCGAGCGGCGCGTCGCGGCCGTGCTGCGGACCTACGCCACCGAGTTCGACGGCGACGGCGACGTGTTCCGCGCGGTCGGCGACGACCCGGTCGACGGTACCGTGGTCGTCGCCCCGTCGGAGTCGGCCGCGCGCGAGCGCGCCCTCGCGGCGAGCGGAATCGACGACCCCATCGACGACGGGAATGCGCCCGATTTCGACGTCGAACGGTTCTAACCGTCCGTCTCCGGCGTTAGCAAGCCGTCCGTCGAGCTGGCGACGCTGACGCCGGCTGAAACGTTCTGGTCCGGAACGGATATATTTCAAAATCGCCCACCGGCGGGCGTGCTGCTGGTCGTGACGTATTCGGCGGCCGCCCGAACCGGCCTCCGGAACCTGTGTCGCCGCCACGAGTCGGTCGTGGCCCGGCGGTTCGGGCGGGCGGCGCTGCTCGACGAGACGGAGTACGCCGCGTTCCTCGCGCTGCGGCTGCGCGAGTCACACGGCGGGGACGTTCAGGTAGAGCGCACCGAGCCGTTCAACGAGTTCGTCGCCCTCGATCCGGCGGTCCGCGAGGCCGCGGCGGCCTACGCCGATCGGGACGCGGAGTCGACGCCGTACGCGGCGTTCGCTGCGGGGACGGAGCACCCCGACCTGGACGCGATGCGGGGGAACGAGCTGTGACCGAAGCGGCCTCGACCCCGTCGAAGGTCAACGGAGATACAGAGGGAGACAGCTCGACTGACGTGGCGGGGACGCCGGACCCGATCGCGGTCCTCGGCCGACTACCCACCGGGTCTGGGCTCCGGCGACAGCTCGCCGCCGCCGCGCGCTCGCGGGGGCGAACGGCGTCCGTCGCGGAGGAAATCGCGGAGATCGAGGCGGAGCTCGCGGCCATCGACGTCGAGCCGGTCGACCTGACAGCGGCGCGGCGGCGGGTCGCCGAGGCGACCGGCGAGACCGAGCAGCTGAAAGAGCGGGTCGCGGCGCTCCGCGGCGACGCCCGGGCGCGCCGCGCAGTCGACGCCGATCCGGACGAGACGCTCGAAGAATTAGCGGCGGCGGCCGCGGAGCTGTCGGCCGCGCAGACGGAGGCGATCGCCGCCGAGCAGGCGCTCGAACGCGCGCGGGCGGAGGCGGCCCGGGCCCGCGACGAGCGCCGGCGACGGCTCCAACTCCGCGACCGCCTCCGGAACCGACGGCAGACCGCTCGTCGGGAGCTCGCCGGAGCCGTGTACCCGGAGTTCCGGCGCGCCCTCGCGGCCGTTCCGGGCGGGCGTCCGAGCGCGGCGGGCGCGGACCCTTCGGCGTACGACGGGGACCCGACCGCGGCGTCGCTCGCGGCGGTCAGGATCGCCGCGCTCGACGGGGTCGTCGAACTGCGCGGGGACGCGGCCCGAGCGGCCGAGGCGTCGGACCGGAGCGCGCGCTCCCTGCTCCGGACGGCTGAGGTCAGGCTACGGGGCGCACGCAGCGGGTCCGACGACACCTTCGGCCCCGGCGACCGCGACCCCGACGAAGGTCGAGCCGAACGCGGAGCCCGCCCCGACAGTTAAGTACGATTCCGCGGGACGCGGCGTATGGAGCTCGACTGGTCCGTCGACCGGGGGGAGGGCGCGTCGCTCGTCGGAGTCCGAGTGCGCAACGACGGGGCGGTCCCGCGGCGCGTCCGGATTGAGAGCCGGCTCGACGGGCCGTTGTTCCCGCCGCGGCGCGGCGGCGTTCCCGAGTCGGGATGGGACGCGACGGGCGTGACGGCGGTGCTCGATTCGGGCGAACGCGCGGCGTTCGGGTTCGCCGCGCTCGCGGACCCGACCGATCCGCCGGTCGAGATCGCGAGCGTCGAGCCCGCGTCGGTGGACGAGAACGGCGGTCACGGGACGGCCGAAGACGGGACCGAGCCCGTGCGAGCGGCGGTACGAGACCTCGAGTCGCACCGGCCACCGCGCGCCGCGGTGGACGGAGGGGGAGGACCTGACCGCGCCGCGTCGGAGAGAAGCGACGCGGCGGTCTCCGGTTCGGGTGGAGAGGGGGTAGGCCGTGCGGAAGACGGTGCCGACGGCGAGGCAGATCGAGGGGAGTCGACGGCCGAGTCACCACCGGGGAGTGCGACCGGCGACGGCGTCGACGCGTGGTTCGCGGCCGTCGAGGCGCGGGTCGAGCGGGCGGAGCGGCTGACCGACACCGACCTCGAGACGGCGACGGCGGTCGTGGAGGAGCGCGGCGGCCTCGACGCGGTCGCGGGGCTCGACGGGCGCGTCGCGGCCGACGCCGAGCGACTGCGGGCGGTCTGCGACCGCGCCGCGGCGCTGGCCGAACGCGCCGAAGAGTGCGAGGTCCCGAGCGAGGCGCTGGAGGGACTGTCGTGATCCTCGCGGTGGCCGGGGGGAAGGGCGGGGTCGGGAAGACGACGCTCGCGTACAACGTCGCGGCCGAGCTGGACGCCGCCGTCGTCGACGCGGACCTCGGGATGGCGGACCTGCCCGACGGCCGCGGCCCCGACCTCCACGACGTCCTCGCCGGCGCAGCGGATCCGACGGAGGCGGTCCGCCCCGGCCCGGTCGACATCGTTCCGTGCGGGCGGACGCTGGCCGGCGCCCGGGCGGCCGACCTGACGCGGTTGGCGGCGGCGGTCGCCGCGGTCGAGCGCGAGTTCGGGACCGTCGTCCTCGACTGCCCTGCGGGCCGGCGCGCAGACGCCGGCGTCCCATTGGCGGTCGCGGACGCCTGCCTCCTCGTCGTCTCGCCGCGGGCGTTCGCGCTGGCCGACGCGATCCGCACCAGGGAGCTCGCCCGCGAGCTCGACGCCGGCGTGACCGGCTGTGCGGTCAACCGCGTGACCGACCCGCCGCCGGTCGACCCGATCGGCGACGCGCTCGGCGCGCCGGTCGAGGTGGTCCCGGCCGACCCCCGCGTCGGCCGATCAGTGACGGCGGAGCGGCCGGTCGTGACCGCTGCGCCCGACTGCGAGGCCGCGGTCGCGGTCCGAGCGCTCGCGCGGCGCGTCCCGGAGTGAGAGGCCGCTGGGCGATCCGGGGCCCGCGTCGCGACCGGGTCTTTTTACCCCGACCGTCCCGTCGGCGAGAGCGATGATCGGACTCGCGCTCGTCGGCGGCGTCGGGGTGATCGCCGCGCTCGCGGTCGCCGTCGGACCGCTGTACGCGGCCGACCGCTTCCGCGACCTCCGGGAGCCGACGACGGCGGAGCGCGCACAGATCGAGGCGCTCGCGGACCCCGGCGGGCTCGCCGCTGATAGGGTCGCGCTCGAGTCCGTCGACGAGGCAGGTGAGGGAGGTACGAGCGGGAGCGGCGAGGCGGCGGCTACCGGTCCCGCGGACGTCTCGGTCCGCGGACCGCCCGGGCGGCGGGTGCTGTTCCTCACGGAAGACGTGTTGACCGACCTCGACGAGGACGTCGCGGTCGGGCTGCTCGCGGCGGAGGCGGGGCGGGTGGCGACGTACTACGCCGAGTTCCGTGCCGTCGCCGTCGGGGCCGTGTTGGCGATGCTGGCGGCGGTGGTCACGACGCTCGTCCCCTTCCAGTCCGGCTTCGCCGCGCTGATCGCCGTCGGGCTCGTCTCCTTCTGGGCCGGTCGACGGGTCCAGTACGCGGCGGACGACCGCGCCGCGGACGCGGTCGGCGCCGACCGCGTCGCCGACGCGTTCGAGCGCGTCGCGGAGCGTCGCGGCGTCGAGCCGGAGACCGGCGACTGGTCGACGTGGTTCGAGGTCCAGCCGCCGCTCGGCGATCGGATCGCGCGGCTCCGCGAGCGGGGCACAGAAGAGGGATAAGGAGGGGTCGGCCGGTTCGGCGCCTCAGTCTCGGGGGCGCCGAGCGACGGCGGACTCCGGACCGACGCGGACGTCGTAGCCCGCAACAGTGAGCGAGACGTCGACGTCCGCGTCCGGGCGACCGGCGACGAGCGCGTTCAGCGCGTCGGGATCGACGTGATCGTACAGGACGACGCCCTCCTCGGCTAGGTCCGCTGGGTCGCAGCCGGCGAGGTCGGCGATGGCCTCAACGACCGCGAGGCTGGGACTGGGACCGCTGCCGCCGTGGGGGACGCGAGCCGTCTCGACCGTCGACCGAGAGCCGACCGGTTCGGCCGGTACACTACTCATGATAGCTGTTCACGTCGAAACAGTACATAAAATGGTCGTTCAGTTTATCAGAAATGATTACTCGACGGCGCTCCGGTCCCGGAACCGTTACCAACCAGCCGCACGCGTGTAGAGACAACTCGAATGCGACTCCCGGAACGACAGCTCGCGGTCCTCGAGGCCGCGAGCGCGACGGACGAACGGACGGTGGCGGAGATAGCCGCGGCGGCGGACCTGAAGCCGGAGACGGCCGCCGGTGCGGCCTTCGACCTCGCCGACGAGGGGCTCGTCGAGGTCGGGTCGGTGAGCGACGAGACCGTCGCGCTCACCGAGGAGGGGCGGCGCTACGTCGACGAGGGACTCCCCGAGACGCGGCTCTACCGCGCCGGCCGCGACGCGGGGGCCGACGCCGAACCGGTCTCGATGGGCGCGGTCATCGGAGAGGCCGACGTGGACGGTCCGGAAGTTGACATCGCGCTCGCGAACTTCGCGCGGAAGGGGTTCGGACGCGTCGACGGCGGCGATCTCTCGGTCGATCCGGACGCCGACCCGGACGCCGACCCCGAGGCGACGGCGCTCGCCACGCTCGCGGACGCCGACGGTGACGAGGGAGGCCTCGACGCGGACGCGCTCGACGCCGACGAATCCGTGATCGATCAACTCGACTCGCGGGGGCTGATCTCGGTCGCGGAGTCGGTCACGCGCACGGTGACGCTCACCGACGCGGGCGTCGACGCGCTGATGACCGGCGTGGAGGCGACCGAGACGGTGGGCGCGCTCACGCCCGAACTCCTCGCCAGCGGCGAGTGGCGCGACGCCGAGTTCGCCGAGTACAACGTCGAGGCCGAGGCGGAGACGGCCCGCGGCGGCCGCAAGCACGTCCTCCGGCGGACGGCCGGCCGCGTGAAGGACGTCCTCGTCGGCATGGGGTTCAAAGAGATGGAGGGGCCCCACGCCGACGCCGACTTCTGGATCAACGACTGCCTGTTCATGCCGCAAGACCACCCGGCCCGGACCCACTGGGACCGGTTCGCGCTCGACGTGGACCGGATGGAGTCGATCCCGGACGAACTGATGGCCCGCGTCGAGGCCGCCCACCGCGACGGCTGGGGGGTCGACGGCGACGGCTACCACTCGCCGTGGTCGCAGGACTTCGCCCGCGAGGTGGCGCTCCGCGGTCACACCACGTCGCTGTCAATGCGGTACCTTTCCGGCGTCGCGGGGGCCGAGCTCGAGCCGCCGCAGCGCTACTTCTCGGTCGAGAAGGTGTACCGCAACGACACCCTCGACCCGACGCACCTCCTCGAGTTCTTCCAGATCGAGGGGTGGGTGATGGCCGAGGACCTCTCGGTGCGCGACCTGATGGGCACCTTCGAGGAGTTCTACCGCCAGTTCGGCATCACGGACATCCGGTTCAAGCCGCACTACAACCCCTACACCGAGCCCTCCTTCGAGCTGTTCGGCGAGCACCCGGAGACGGGCGAGGAGATCGAGATCGGTAACTCCGGGGTCTTCCGCGAGGAGGTCACCGGCCCGCTCGGCGTCGACTGCGACGTGATGGCGTGGGGGCTCGCCTTGGAGCGGCTCGCGATGCTCACCACCGGCGCGGAGGACATCCGCGACCTCCACGGGACGCTGGCCGACATCGACTTCCTGCGGAACGCGGAGGTGAGCTACTGATGCCCGTCGTCGACGTCGACCCGGAGGAGCTCCGCGAGCTCACCGGCCACGAGGAGAAGGACGACGCGGAGCTGAAGGCGGACTTGTTCGGGCTCGGCTTGGAGTTCGAGGGCGAGACCGACGACGGGATGTACCAGTTCGAGTTCGCGCCCGACCGGCTCGACCGGCTCTCCGTCGAGGGGGTCGCCCGCTCGCTGCGCTACCACTACGGCGACGCGCGCGGCGTCTACGTCCCGAACACGAACGACTCCGAGTGGACCATCGAGGTCGACGAGTCGGTGCCCGACGAGCGCCCGTACGTCACGGGGGCCGTGGTCCGCGGCCTCGACCTCGACGAGGCGGCACTGGAGTCGCTGATCCAGCTCCAAGAGAAGCTCCACGCGACGATGGGGCGCGGCCGCGCGAAGGGGGCCATCGGGATCCACGACCTCGCGATGGTGAAAGGCGCGCCGCTCCAGGAGGGCGCGGAGCCGACGATCACGTACCGCGGCGTCGATCCCGAGGGCGACACGTTCGTCCCGCTGGACGCGAACGACGAGCTGAGCCCGGCCGAGGTCTTAGACGAGCACGCCACGGGCGAGACGTACGCCGACCTCGTCGCGGACCTCGACCGCTACCCCGCGATCTACGACGAGCTCGGCCTGTTCTCGTTCCCGCCGGTGATCAACGGGAAGCGCACCGAGGTGACCACTGGCTCCCGGGAGCTGCTCGTCGAGCTCACCGGCACCGACCAGTGGACCATCGACCGGATGTGTAACATCATCTGTTACGCGCTGTCGGCCCGGGGCGCGACGATCGAGGAGATCGAAGTGAACTACGCCGACGGCGCGGCGCACCCAAGCGAGTACGGCGCGGAGCTCGTCCGCCCGAACCTCGACGTCGACGAGAAGACGGTGTCCCACGACCGGATCGAGACGCTGCTCGGCGTCGACTTCGAGCCGGAGGAGGTCGTCGACTGCTTCGAGCGCGCGGGGCTCGACGCCTCCTACACCCTCGGCGAGGACGTGCGCTACGAGGTGGAGGTCCCACCGTACCGCGTCGACGTCCTCCACCCGCTCGACCTCGTCGACGACGTGGGGCGCGCCTACGGCTTCGACAACTTGGAGCCGCGCTACCCCGACGTCGGCACCGTCGGCGGGCGGCACGAGCGCTCGCGGCTGGAGGACGCGGTCCGCACGAGCCTCGTCGGACTCGGCTTCGAGGACCTCCTCAACTTCCACATGACGAGCGGGACCGAGAACTTCGACCGCATGCGGGTGGAGCCGGGGACCGGCGGTGCCGCGGTCGACGGCGCGGGCGTCTTCGGCGGCGGCGAGCCGGTACAGATCACGGAGCCGTACAGCGAGGAGTACACCCAGCTCCGCACGTGGGCGCTCCCGTCGCTCGTGATGTTGCTGGAGCGGAACACCCACAACGCCTACCCGCAGGACGTGGCCGAGGTAGGCTTCGTCGCGGAGCGCGACGACACGGCGGACTCGAACGTCACCGAGTCGCGACACGTCGCCGGCGCGGTGGCCCGCCGCGACGCCTCCTACGAGGCCGCGAAGGGCCGGCTCCAGGCGCTCTGTGACGACTTCGACGCCGAGTTGGAGACCCCGCGGACCGAACACCCAACATTCATCGAGGGGCGCGCCGCCGACGTCGTGATCGACGGCGAGCGCGTCGGCGTGATCGGCGAGCTCCACCCGGCGGTGCTCGTCGAACACGACCTCGAGGTGCCGGTCGCCGCCTTCGAGTTCGGCCTCGACGCGCTGCGGTGAGGGGCGCGCGGGCGGCCGAATCGAGTCGCGCGCTGAAAACAACTTCCGTTTCGTCGGTTCCATAACGAATTATCACAGATCTGAACGGGAACAGAAGACATATATTCGTCATGGGGTTCTAGGCGGCCATGAACTGCGAGAGATGCGGCGTCGACGCCACGCTCACGCATCGGGACGTCGACGGGTTCGCGTACTACCTCTGTGAGGCCTGCCTCATCGGGTGGGACGCGGTGCGGTCCCCGTCGGTCGGCGCGAGGGACGAGGCGCGGTCGGCGGCGCAGTAGGCGCGCGCTCGCGGACGGATCGCTCGACCGACTGCTTTCTAATCCTCCGAACGAAGACGCCACGAGCGAGCGACGCTCTCAGCGTTGCTGATTGGGGAAGACCATCACCGGAACGTCCGCCTCCCGAATGAGCCGACTCCCGGGGTCGCCCGCCAGCGTCCGCTTCCACGCGTCGATGTCGCGCGGCGTGAAGGTGACGAGCGTCGCCTCGGTCATCTCGATCGCGTCGACCAGCGCCTCCGCGACCTCGCGCGCAGCGAGCGTCACCCACTCGAACTCGAGGTCGCGGCGGTAGAGGATGTCCGAGAACGTCTCGTAGGTCGCTCCGGCGAACTGGTCTCGACCGGTCTCGATTGTCGTCTCGGCGCCCGTTCCCTGCGTGACGTGCGTCACGATGAGCGTGGTCCCCGCGTCGAGGTGCGGCCGAAGCGCGCGCGCCGTCGCCTCGGCGTCTTCGGGGTCCGCTATCGGGACGAGAATGCGTTCGAAGAGCTCGTCGTTCACAACGGAACTGTCGGCCAGACGAATATAACTCGTGCGGGTCGTTCCCAAGACGTGGTCGTCGGGGCGTGGCGGTCGGCGGCAGCCCGGTTCGAGCTCAGTTGACCTCGATAATCTCGACGTCGAACGTCAGCGTTTCGCCGGCGAGGCGGGGGTTGAAATCCACCCGCACGACGTCTTCGTCGACGTGCGTGACCTCACCCTGGCTCCCGTTCTGGGCCTCGAGGAACGAGCCCTCCTCGGGGGTCTCGCCGCCGAGCATCTCTCGGAGCTCCGTAGTGTCGAACTCCTGAACGTGCTCGTCGCTGGGTTCGCCGTATGCCTTCTCAGGCGGGATCGTCAGCGTCTCCGTCTCCCCCGCTTCGAGGCCGATCAGGCCCTCCTCCATGCCCTCGATGACCTGTTCGGCACCGATTTCGACCGTGAGCGGCGTGTACTCTCTGTCGGGCTGCGCCTCGGCGAGGCCCGTCTCCTCGGCGACGGACTTCCGGGAGGTGTCAAAGACCGTGTCGTCGTCGAGTCGGCCCGTGTACTCGAGCGTCACAGAATCGCCAGTAGCTATCGACATACGATTTCGAGCAGTCCCGCACGGATAGTCTATGCCATCGAGCGACGAGAGTCGGCGGCGACCGCGGCGCGTCGGCGCCCGCGTCGGCGGTCAGCCGGACGGCGATGGCGGGGACGTCGCCGTCACTGCGATCCGACCGCGTTCCGGAGCGCGCGCTGCGCGCGGTACAGCGTGTACGCGACGGAGAGGCCGACGAGGACCACCGCCGCACCGGCAGCGGCGAGCACGGGACCGGACGCCGGCTCCTTCAGGTCGTCGTCCGTCCCGCAGTTTCCGCAGCCGTCGTCGCCGCAGTTCCCGCAGCCCGGCGCGTCCGTCGAGCCGTCGTCGGTCGACGAGGCTTCAGTTAGGTCCGTGGCCGTCGAGGCGGGCTCCGGGGCCTCCCGGTCGACCGCGGCGCCTCCGCTCGCCTCGGGCGTGTCGGTGGCCTCGCCCGTCTCGGGAGCGACCCCGTTCGGGCTCGTCTCGCCCCGCGTTCCGTCGACAGTGTCCGGAGTGTCCGCAGTGTCAGTGGTGGCGACCGACCCGGCGGTCACCTCGACCGAGTCGGAATCCTCGTCGGGCGCGCCGTCCGGCTCATCGAACAGGTGCGGCGCGTGCGATCGGAGCGCCTCCAGCCCCGCCTCGATCTCCTCGCGGTCCTCGTGACCGACCGCGAACTCGGACAGCTCCTCGACCATCTCGCGGGCGCGTTCGGACCGGTCCGTCTCGACGTAACTCCGGGCCGCGTCGAACATCGCTCGGCCGAGCCAGTGCGCGAAGACCGGGTTCTCGTACCGCCGTTCGAGTTCTTCGAGGCGTTCGAGCTTCGCCTCGCCCGCCTCGATGTCGCCGTCGAAGAACGAGGCCCGCGCGGAAAAGAACGTCGCCACCGCCGCCCACGTCGCGCTCGACGGGGTCGAGAGCCGTTCGTGGTGCGCGGTCGTCTCGCCGGCCCAGTGTTCGACCCGACTGACGTCGGCCGCCTCGAAGCCGGCGCGCGCGGCGTTCGCCGTCGCGACCGGGAGCCAGCGGGTTATCGACTCCGCCTGGGCCGGGTACCGGTCTGCGAGCGCTTCGATCCGGCCGATCCGGTCTTCGATCCCCTCCACGTCCGTCCGCTTGGCGTCGGCGTTCGTCCGCCCGGCGAGGACGCCGGCGAGGCCCGCGGCGACGTCTCCGTCCGGGTGAGTGCGGAACAGCTCCTCCGCGCGGGCGACGCGGTCGCCTCCGTCCGAGGGTCCGAGAGGGGCGTCAGTCGCGTCGACCGCGTCGTCGGTTCCCAGCGGGACGTCAGTCTCCGCTTCACCCTCACCGTCGCGTTCGCCGCCGAGGTACAGTTCCGCGTGGGCGTACGCCCGCAGCAGCGCGGCGGCGACATCGGGCTCGGGGTGAGCGTCGTACACCGCTTCGAGGCGGTCCAGCAGGGGTTCGATCCGATCGCGACGGTTCCCCTTCCCGTTCGCGTGGATCGTCTCGGCGGTCGCCCGGGCCAGCGGCGCCGCGATCGCCGGTTCGGGGCGGCGATCGTACAGCGCCTCGATCCGGTCTCGGTACGCCTCGATGCGGCCAGGATCGATCGCGGTCTCGTAGAGGTCGTCGCGGTCCCGCACGCTCGTCGCGTTGGCGAGGGCGTTCGCTAGGTGGACCGCGACGTCGTCGGCCTCCTCGCGGCCGCGGAGCCGGTCCAACCGCTCGATCGTCTCGGCCTCGTCGTCGAACGCGCCGCGCGCTCCGTAGGCGTCGGCGAGCGCGACCAGAGCGTCGATCAGTCGCGCGCGGTCGTCCGGGCTCCGCTCGGCCGGATCCGTCGCGCCGATCGCCTCGACGCGTCGTTCGAGCTCGTCGACCGACCGGGTGTCGCTAGCTACCATGTATGTTGGATCGTGGTTGGCGCGTCCCGACGTAAACGCTCGCTTTCGCGCGCAGCGTCACGCGACGTTCCCCTCGTCGAGCGCCTCGCCGCGTTCGAACCGGGATCGCGAGAGAGACGCGACATCGATCAGGTCCGTCCCGCCGCCGAGACCGTCTATCGGCGGGCCGTCGAGGCCGGTGCCGGAGTCGACGTCACGCTGTGAGATGCGTCCGTCGTGAGAGCAGGTCGGTGGCACTCGTCCGCCGGTGGCGGCCGACGGCCGGTCCGGCCCCGCCGGACGATTAATACCGCTTGCGGCCCTGATACGTGTGTTCAGATGGCCGAGCAGTATCCGATCGCGGGACTTCCGGAACCGGATCCGACGTACGACGCCGAGGAGGTGGTCGCGCTTCAGCTCGAGGCGCTCGCGACCAACGACGACCCGTTCGAGGACGCGGGGATCGGAGTCGCGTACAACTTCGCGTCGCCGGCGAACAGGCGGGCGACCGGGCCGTTCGACCGCTTCCGCCGGATGGTGAACAATCCCCGGTACGCGCCGATGATCGACCACGTCGAGGCGGTGACGGGACCGGTCGAGCGCGATGCCGACAGCGCCGCGCAGCGCGTCACGCTGACCGGGCCCGACGGCCGTACCGTCACGTACGCGTTCGAGCTGTCACGCCGGCGGCGCGGTGAGCTCGACGAGTGCTGGCTGACCGACGGCGTCACTCGCGAGTAACGCGAGTGCCGGATGCCGACCGGAGTCCTCGGCGGAGGGGACGCGCGATGAGTCGAACAGTTATCCGTGTCACACACCGACAGTACGTGTGACCACTGAACACACGCACGTCGCGGTGCTCGCGAACGAGGAGGAGTACGACGGCGGGCTGACGTCGGAGCTCCCGGTCGTCGATTACGAGTTCGTCGGGAGCATGTACATGTTCGACCTCGCGGACGGGACGTCGAGGTCGTACGGGACCGGGGTCGTCGAGGAGGTTCGTCCGGTCAACGAGTGAACGCGGAGCGGTCGCCCGTACAGTTCGGTCCGGTGTACTGCGATTTGGGCATGGCTGAGCGTCGAGTGTCCGAACCGGGGTCGCCGATCGCTCGGCGGCCGTCGGACAATTTCGAACGAATCCGAACGAATGTTGAACAACATATTACCGTCAGCGGGTCGGTCTTCCGCCCATGGACGACCCTCTTGCGACGCGTGACCGGTCCGGTCGCCTCTCCAGACGGCGGTTCCTCGCGGCGGCGGGAGCCGCGGGTGCGGGGCAGTTCGCCGGCTGCCTCGGTGGCGGGTCCGGACCCGACGACGGTTCCGGCGGTGGCGACGGGTCGACGGACGCCGTGGCCGATTGGCGGACGACCGAGTTGACCGACGTGCTGACCGACGATCCGTTCCGCGTCGACGACTTGGCGGGACCGGTCGCGATCCAGTCGTTCGCCGTGTGGTGTCCGAAGTGCGAGCGCCAGTCGGCGGCACTGTCCCGCGTCGACGAGTCCGTCACCGTCGTCAGTCTCAACACCGACCCGAACGAAGACGCCGAGAAGGTCCGGCAACACGCGACGGAGAACGGGTTCGATTGGCGATTCGCGGTCGCGCCGGCGCCGATGACGCAGTCGCTCGTCGACGCGTTCGGGCCGGCGGTGACGAACGCCCCGAGCACTCCGGTCATTGTCGCGTGTGACGACGGCGTCACCGAGTTCTTCTCCGGGAGCGAGCAGTCCGCCGCGGAGATCGAGGCGGCCGCCGACGAGTGTTGAGATGGCGTTCCTCACCGCGGTCGCGGCGTCGTTCACCCTCGGTCTGGCGACGCCGTTGTCGGCCGTGTGCGTGATTCCGCTGTACCCGGGGTTCCTCGCGTTCCTCTCGAATCAGGACGACGACGCCCCGCCGATAGCCGTCCTCGGCGTCCTGGTGGCTCTCGGTGTCATCGCGTTCATGGGCGCCGTCGGCCTCCTGTTCACGACGCTCCTCGAGACGTCGCTGACCGCCGTCGTGGAGGCCGTCTCGCCGCCGGCGTTCGCCCTGCTCGCAGTGCTGGGCGTCGTGTTGGCCGCCGACCTCCATCCGCAGGCCGCACTCCCGACCGTCGAACCGCCGCAGACGCGGTTCCCGTCGCTGTCGGCGTTCGTGTACGGGGCCTTCTTCGGGGCCATCGTGTTGCCCTGTAACCCAGGGTTCATCTCGGTGTTCTTCGCTAGGGCGTTCCTCTTCTCGGACCCGATCTCTAGCGTCGCGAACTTCGGTGCCTTCGGCGTCGGAATGGCGAGCCCGCTGCTCGCGTTCGCCGTCGTCTCCGAACGGTGGCGCGACCGCGTGCTCCGCCTGCTGACGGACAACCGCCGGATCGTGAACCTCGTTACCGGCGTCACCCTCGTCGCTATCTCGCTGTACTACCTAGTCTTCGTCTTCGGAGTCGGCAGTGTGATCGGGTAGCCTGCCGGACGGGCAGCGCTCTCCTCGCAGATTCGCACCCACGAGTCGCACTCCGGGCACCGGTGAGCGCGATCATCGTCGTCGCCGTGAATTCGACCGAACAGCGGCGGGAGGTGCGACCCGCAAGCCAGACAGACTCCAGACTCGTCCGGGTCGACCCGCAGGTCCATCATGCGGAAAACACCCCAGGTTGGTGGGACCGATCACCCGACTCGAAGGGGGTCGCGATCGGTGAAATATTCAACCCGATTTCACGACCGTGTTCGGAAAGAACCGATGCGGCCGATTCCAGTGTGTAGCGAGTTTCTACGATAGAATTAGCATTAGTCGTGAAACGGTTTGTGAGGAAGCGGGCGCGACGGGATTATCACCGCGCGGAGCGGCGCTCCCAACGGTTTCGCGGGTGTCGCTCCCTGCCTGCTCGCTTCGCTCGCGGGCGGGGTGCGCTTCCACCAACCGCCCCATGGAACCAAGTGGCGGTAGCCTTCCTGCGCCCTCGATCAACCACGGAGGGTTCAACACGCTTCTAATGGGTCGTAAGCCGGTCACCAGTTCGTCTGCTGATTCAGGACCACAAGATGACGAGCAAAACGCGAACGCGAACCCAAGCATCGCTCATCCCGCGAATCGAACCCGATCATCAGCACCGACATACCGACCCCAGCAATAAACAGCGATCCATCCGAACCCAGGTGGTCCGGGGATGACCCGACCCCAAGAAGCCATTAGCACCTACTTGGATGCGCGGCGATCCGAGGTCGCTGAATCAACGATCAACAGTCACAAATCCCGACTTGGTCAGTTCTGTCGGTGGTTTGACCAACAAGATGACCTCGAAATAATGGCGGACCTGTCGCCGTTAGATCTGACGCAGTATCGTTCGTGGCGACGGGACGACGGTGACCTCTCACCCGCGAGTGAAAAGACGCAGATGGATACCCTACGGGTATTCATTCGGTGGTGCGAAAAGATGCAGATTGTCGAGGAGAATCTGTCTAATGCCGTAGAGAGTCCGACCTTATCCAGTGACGACAATAGCCGCGATGAGTATGTGTCGGAAGAAAAGGCCGAGATTATCCTTGATCGGCTTGATCGGTTCGACTACGCCTCTCGGGATCACATTGTTATTACTTTACTCTGGGCCACTGGCTTGCGTACCTGCTCGATTCGGTCACTGGATCTTGATGACGTGGATATTGACGAGGAGCTGTTGGAGTTGCGCCACCGGCCAGATCAAGGAACGACACTGAAGAACCAGTATGCGTCGGAGAGATTAGTGGCGATTAAACCGACGACTGCGGCTATCCTCAACGATTACATCGAGCATACACGTGTGGATCAGTGCGATGAGTTTGGCCGGGATCCGTTGATCACAACGGGAAATGGAAGGATTGGATCGTCTGTAATTCGAAAGCACAGTTACGGTCTTACTCGGCCCTGTAAGCAGGGATTGGAGTGCCCTCATGACCGTGATCCTGATAGCTGTGACGCCGCTCAGTGTAAGTCGGATGCGTATGGGTGTCCGTCGAGCAAAAGTCCTCATACGTGGCGTAGGGGGCATATCACGCATCTCTTGGCAAACGGTGTGCCACCGGAAGTCGTGTCTGGTCGGGCTGATGTCACTCCTGAGGTAATAGAGGATCACTACGATAGCCGCGACGAACGAACACGAGTTGAGCAGCGAAGGGGGTATCTCGATAATATATAAAATCGGTAATGGCACAAATTGGGGTATCCCGATGAGTCACTGGAGCCAGTGACTACTGGCGACAGCAACTCCTGTTTTCGTGCGTAGCCCCCGTCAGAGTCACTGGAAATCTTCCGTTGATTGTTCCTCCACAGGATCTGTTGAAATCCTATTTTTCAGCCACATTATCGACTGAAACAGCCGGTTGACGAAGAGTGCGTGTTGACCGGCTCAGAACAACTACCTACCTAAACAATTGAGACAAAGCATATATGTAACACTCATCGTGTCTGATATATGAGACGCCGAGGATTTCTCGCCAGTACCGGAATTGGACTTGCTACCGTCGGTGGTGGGTGCCTCGGTGACACTCCTCCCGAGGTCTCGGCTACTGTTGAGATTGAATCAGTGACGGCCAATGACGATCCGGAGGATAAGGCGACGGTCACGGTAAACGACGACCACGCTACTGTGGAGGGTACCTTTGGGGCGGACGTAGACTGCGTCACGCTTGAGACTGCGACGTTCTCCAGCATTGACAGCATTGAGGGCGCTGTGGTCGTTGAACTCACCACAGAGGCGACTGGTGACAATTGTGACGGCCCAGCGACGGTGGCATACACCGGCGAGATCACGACGAACTTCACTATTAACGATTTGCTGTTGATGCACGTCCATGATGAGGAGGACGACCGTACGACGGTATTCTCGTATGAGCGGGGAGATTAATCGGGTCGGATCGAAATAAACAACTGAAAAACGGTTGGACAAACCACGAGTTGCCTGTTCAGAACGTTCCGAGACTCACCGGTACTGAGTGATTTGTGAGTCCCCTCTCTTGATTAATTCATAGGAAGTTATAGAACGGTTAGCACACCTGTCTTCTAACTAATCAAGAGAGTCCGACGCAATTTCGCCAGCAACTACCTTCTTTCCGCGTTCAGTAATTCGATATGCAGGTTCAGTTTCGTGGCGCTTAGCCAATCCGTGTTCAACAAACACTTTACAACGCTGACCGGTCCACTGGTGGCTGAAGCCCGTATTGATTGAAAGATTTTTTGCGGTCTGCCACCCGTCGTACGAAGACAACTCCTCAAGAATATAGGGGTCAGCGGGAACAGCCCACGAAATCTCACGGTACATTCTGCTGCTCTCTCCGCTCTCTCTGGGTAATACGGTTCCTATCGTGTATTCTACCATCTGATCAGTGATCGTGTGGTCTATCAAATCCCTGTACTGACCGATTCGTGAGCTATCTGTATTGACCACAGCCGGGGCAGAATGTGTCTCTTGTTGAGGGTTTCAACAGAGCCGCAAATCTCTGTTAGAATAGAATTTCAACAGATACCGTTCTGAGTAAACCAGTTGTATCGCTAACTCATGACCTCCAGATGGGTCTCAGAAGCTCTCATCGATCATTTCGCTATCTGGAAGATCTTCTTTCCAAATTTTTGCATCACAGTCCTTGCATGCAGCCTTTCCCTGGTCAGCCCATCCATAATCCATCCACCTGTGTTCACCACCATAGATACAATCGTCTGAAACACCTCTCGGATATTTTGAAATCCCGTATCCATCTTGATAGTCAATATTCGTGTTATCGTCTCGCCCTGGTGATTTTTCCAGAGATACATCGTCACGGTCTGTAGGGCCTAAGAAACCCACGTTGTCATACAAGAATCGAGTCCGATCAGTACTGTATGCCCGATTAATTCTACACCGGGCACAGAACTGGAATCCGTCTATATCCTTCCACTGGTGATTACACTCAGGCATAGGATCCTCCCATAGTAGATCTTCCTCATCAAACTCACCTACTCGGTTCAGGTCACTTGGCAAGTATGCAAGGTTACTATTGGAACTGAAACCCTCCTCCAAACGCTCATATTTGAATTCGCTTTCAGAGAAATCCTTCGGATATGCCCAGAAGACGCTGTAGCCTTTTTCAAGATAACCTTTTGTTGTTTCTGGGATCGACTTTCCCTTATTCCTAAACTGAACCTCGATAATGAGACCGGAGTCAAAAAGAGGGTGCTGCTCTTCAAAACGAACTAACGAGTCCGCTACTCGCTTTTTGACTGTCGACGTTGTTCCATTCATATCTAACATTACCTCAGGTCCACACTGCGAATACTGACCAGAAAATACGTCCCTTAGTTTGGACACTGCCATAGATTTCATTCTCTTATGCTCCTCAGATTCCCCACCAGTACATGAACCCGAATTGTTAAGATGGAAAAAGTGCCGTACATGGTCCTCATCTGAGGGTTGGCGAGGTCGCATATCACCACCACAAGATGGACAGACAACTGTGGTTTTGTCAGGGACTTGCTCCGGAATCACCCTCTCTTGATTCAGCTCTCCGATGAATGGCATAGATGTGCGCTTTGTTTAGAAGTTGGTAAGCTCTTGGCATAAACTAACACTAATTGGCTTACGTCAAAAACGACAATTTGTCCCTGTTGAGATCCTCATCACGTCGAACGATTTACTGAGTACCATTTTCACTGGCTCCGCGAAAAACCGCATGAAGAACAGCTCCTCTGAATGTCAACATCAGAGTATTCTAATGGAGGCGTTTTTTCCAAAATAGATAGACGCCCCCACTCAACAATATTCCCAAGAATCCTAACCAGTATAGTCCAAGCCGTGCCCATAACGGCTTCCGAACTGTCAACGTCATCTTATCAGCTGTGATCTCTTTTTCGGCCGTACTAATCTCCATATAAGGATCATTCCAGATAGTCGCTTTAGCGTTGAATTTTGTTGTTCGAGGACTTGTACCACTATCTGCGACCAACATATCTCCGGAAAGAGTAATATTCGTCATAACTGTCTCTCCCGGTGAGAGGTCAAAGTTTAGCGTCGTGATCTCGCCTTTAAATCGATAGCTAACTCTACCAAGAACTTCCAGTTGGCCTTCAAGACGGTTTTCGCTTGGGTTGTGAAGTAACACCCGTAACTGTGTTTTTTGATTTTCTGAAATCACGCTGTCAGCTAACTCATATTGAAGGACCAGAGGAGGGCCGACATTGTAGTTGTATTCCTGACCACCTCCATCTGGGTCATCCGTGACCGTTCCGTACTCAATATGATATTCTTCACTAACCGACTGCCCAGCGGGAAGAACCTGTACTATAGACCCATACGTTACTGCAAAGAACACAACAATACCGATTATAGCCGCAGAAATCACTACTTCGACAGGGTCAGTTTCATTTGAAGTGTCTGAGGTGGTAGACACTCCAACTCCGTGTCCATGGACATCAGAGTGGCAAGACCTGCATAATGTCTTGAGGTTACTGTATCTGTGCGATCCACCCTCTGAGATCGGTTTTATGTGGTGCGCATGAAGTTCCGAATTGCCACGTTTTCCACCTCTTGCCCCACACTTCTGACATCGGTAGTTGTCTTGCTTGTAGACCTTCTTACGACGAGAATTCCAGTCAGAAGGATACTCGTCTCCCATCCAATAAAGAGAACTGACACAATCCGATCACATAAAAATTCCGAGATAGAATTAGGATTTCTCAACACTATTTAAATCAACTTCTTCGGATATGTTCTTATGTCAAATAACTATTCTGAAAACCACGTACTCTTCAGCAAGCGGTTGTTACATTCGATATTATATTTGAAGAATAGGATTTCAACAGATCATATAAAATAGATTCAGAGATACCCACCACTCGTTCCCTACTACCTTCTCACCATTCGCTTAGAAGATGATATGCCACTGCCGGTGCCCCAACAACGACTGCAGGAATCACGAAATCACTGATTTCGTCTATTGCTGCGGGAATCTGAGAGAATGAGCCTGAGGTCGGGAGAAATGGCCACAAGGCAGCAAGAATCAAAACTACCGTGAATTCGTAGAGAACAGACCTCCCGATGATTTCAGCGTTCACCGTCCAGCACCCCGGAGAATCAGGATAGCAGTGACTGCGATACCGGTTCCACCAACTGCTAACACAAGCGCGTCAGATACAGCAGCCAGAAGATTCTCTCCGCTGCCAGCAAGGGGACCAGTTATTGTGACAGTTTGACTGACCTCAGAGAATAGGTAAATACCGAGCATAGCGACCACGGCTACTATGACAAGGGTGATGATTGCACCCACCGGATTACCTTGCCCACGATCCGTCCACATTTTATCAGAATAAGTATACAGAGTCTTTTGAGTTTTACTGCATCACATTCTCGATGTTGATCGCAAAAGGTGCGCATTGTATTTCGCACAGCTATCGCAAATCCACCTGAAAGTTTGAAACATGGTTCTCAATGGGTCCATCTTTGTTCGTGGTCGCGTCGGGGGTGCGTGATGAACGCGGATCTATCCTCCGACGAGCTGCGGGTCGTGTAGAGTGCGGATCTCCCACTGAACGGATCGCGGTGCTTGAGCAGGGCGGATGAGTTCTCCGCTGTGTGTTTCATCAAGACGTGTTCAATTCGCATTCGCTGCGTCTGTGGGGCGGAATGAAGAAGGGGAAGGTTGGGCGTGGGCATTTGGAGCTGGAGCGCGCGGATGACTCGACTCGAATGGCGTTACAAGCAGCTCTCGAACCAATCTTGTAGACTGTTGGTAGTGCGTGCCAACGCAGAATCCCGAGAAAAAGCTCCGGAAAACTGCTGTGTGTGGCCGAGAAAAAGCTCCGGAAAACCGCTGTCCAAATCGGCATACGCAACCGGGGTTCACTGATATTCATAAAGATAGCTCAGGAAAACCGGTGTGTATACCCGAGAAAAAGCTCCGGAAAACCGGTGTGTATACCCGAGAAAAAGCTCCGGAAAACCGGTGTCCAAATCGCTATACACAATCGGCGTCTACTCGTCTTCTTTCAGCTGCTCCTTGGCATAGTCACGTGCGTCCTTGCTCATCGATTTGTACATCCGATACATCTCGGGGGATCGAATTAGATCGAACTCTGCATTCAATTCCTCCACAAAGGCCAATTCTGGAGAGAAATCAGGGACGGTCGACCCTATCCCAACCACCTCGTTATCTGTATCGAACTGTGGATCATCCGAGTCGAACCTATCCACCTGAGTCATATACTCAGGTCGTAAGTCCTCTACTTCATCGTGCAGAACACGTATCTCTGATTCCCTGCCTTCGGTTTGATAGAATACAGCGTCTAATGTGTTCACAATCTGGAACTTATTCAGATCAGTCACAACATCGCTCCCAACATCAACTACACCGGTGCCGGGAATATGATAGCAATCCGGGTCATACATCATGAGCGTGAGGTCAGGAGAAATTGGGCAGAATATCTGTATGCCCCGTGTTTGGAACCCTGTTTTCGCGTCCCGGATCTCATCCTGAAACATCGGATTATCCAATACGACGGGGTGGTCAGAGAATATGAACCCCATCTCGGTCGCGTCTCTCAGTAATGCTACTTCCAGATCTCCAATCAGTAATGGCCCATACATCGAGACGAGTTCGCCCATTGGGAATGCGGGGCTGTTTTTGATCTGGATTTTGTCCTCCTCAAGCATCTCTAAGGCTTTTTGACGCATCTCTTCGTCGCCTCCCTCCATCGCGCCTTCATTTGCTTCGAGCCAGAGACGGAGAAGTTTCTGAGTGAATTCCTGAGATTCCTTTTTCGCGTTCTTCGTCCGTTTATGCGTATGAGTTAAGAATGTGAGAAGGAACATCCACTCCTCCTCACTGTCTAACGCGGAGAGCGTCTGCTCGTTTCTGAGTTCTTGGAGGACAGCCGCAAACCGATCCTCGATCTTCATTGTCGCTTCTTCTTTCTCAGAGTCGTCGCTATAGAAATAGTCCTCGTAGCAGAGGTTGTCAATCGATGTTGGCTGGAATTCTTGGCGGTGGTCTAACTGATAGGATGGGAGTTTTTCGGTGTCTGTGAATCCCCGCATGTAGAGTTTTGGGACGTAGTGTTGTTTCTTTCTTGCTGGCATTACCTCAAAAATCGGGATTATAACATAAAAGTTTATTGAAGATTCATGGATCTGATTGAAGTGATTGACAGTGGATTGGGATTCACGTATCGTCGAGGCTACGCATTAAGTGCGGAGTGGCCACACCTCCGACTATGGACGTATCCATGGCTGAATCTGTGGATCTGGCGTCGTATCATGTCGTTCCTGAATCCGGAATCGAACGCGAGCGCCTCGATTCGTATCACGACCTGAGTCCTGACGAACCGTCGCTCCCGCGCCCGCCTACCGTCGAATCGAAGCAGTATGCCGTGTTAGTCACAGATGACCTGGTGTCGATTAACGGGAGAGCGGAACGGGACTGCTACTAGGTTGTGACTGAGTCACTGGCAGAGACGGAGCAGGTGGCTGGGGTGTGGTGTTGACGAAAATTCGAGGTTGTCCCGTGGACAACCAATCTACACGACATCATCGTCGGTGACCACTCTCACGAAACGTACCGTGACAGAGTCACAAGTACGTAGTGACGCTATTCGCCGGGGTTCTGAGCCGGGAACAGGAGGCAGTTGAGGTGGATGGCTAGCCGGGGACGCAGGCCGAACTCGGATTCGCAGGAGAGTCACTGGCCAGTGACTGCGGGGTGAACCGCAATGTCCGGGGGTGGATTCATTTTCCCAGAGTCACTGAGTCGATGTATGGGACCCACCGATGGAGTATCGAAGTGGGTGGATCAGACGACTGCATACGACAGGGTGCGGTCAATCGGCAGTACTGTGTCTCAGCCTCGTTCTGTTCAGTATATCGCGTCTGAGGCGCGTGTGTCTGAGGTGACGGCGCGGGAGTATTTGGATCGACTCACTGATTTGGGTGTGCTTTTGAAGTCTGAGAAAGAGGAAACGCCGGTGTACTCGCCGGATCCGCTTCACACGAGACTGATGGGAATTCGAGAGTTGCTGGAGCAGAACGACCAAGAGGATCTCATCGAGATGCGATCAGAGATCAAGGCAGACTCCGAGACTCGGGACTCCGGACTTGTGGCGTATCGACTCTCGTTGATTGAGGACGCGATTGAGTGGACTCGGTCGCAGTGACTTGATTCTACCTGCGGTTTATGTGTGTAACCGGACAGATGAATAGATGGGGACGTGTGCCTCTGACAGCTCGGGTTGCCTCCTACAAGCGCCCGAATCGCGTCCCCGTCTTGTGATTAGGGGTGAGACGGCATCTGTGTGTTGGTGGAGTCTGCCAACGACACGGGTTCCCGAGGTTCGAGGACTTAAAAAAAAAACACCTGGCTCTGTTGAAATCCTTAGGAACTGATAGGACCGGCGTGCGAGATACAGAGGCTGAGTACAGCAGTTGACGAGTAGTAGTGAATAGATGCTTCATGAAAATTTTGTTTTGTTATCCAAAGAAACATCAAGAATATAATCAGGTGAGCAATTTTGTTTCAAATACTGAGAGATGAGTGTGATTAGCTCTTCTATTGTTTCTTCAAATTAGCACCTGACTACTCTCAGAATAAATACTAAGAAATTAATGAAACAACTATAGAAAGGAGAGCGATCCCGCTGGCAACTAATGAGATGGTTATTCCGAGCCGAGAATTAGCAGCAATGGTTTTTGAGTTAATTTGTTGACCAACGGACGCTACAGAATTTTCAAGCCTCGCAATCTCATTTGATATATCATCATTCCGAATACACATATCAAGAATATTTTTGTCCCGGTCGTCATTGTTTGAAATACTGTCTAGTACATCTAGTTTTCGTGTGACCATTACTGTATGAAGAGTATTAGCGCTTCTACTCACTTCTTGGTATCTGCTATTTATATTATACAATTTCTGTTGTGTTTTATAACCCGTGATTGATAGATTAATGTCGGTCAGATCATCTTGAATGTTTGCCAACGTCTGTTGTGCATCAATTATTTCAGAAACATATTGTAACACGTTCTCAGTAATTCTCGAATCTTCAATAGATAGCCGAGATTGAGCCATAGATCGATGAGATATTTCAGACATTTTAATTTGAATATAAACACCGACGTATCCAGTCGTCTTCTACAACATTTAATCCTGCATCCGCTTGTTGGGTGAGTTTTTGTGAAACATACAGATCCTCACTTGGATCTGCCCCATACGCGACGTATACATTGTGAAGTGTGTCTTTAGCCGATTCAACGGCATGTGTTAAGTCTTCGTCACCGGCGAACAAAATGAATGCCTCTGCTCTCTGTTTATGCGCCATATCAACCAAATCAACTGCAATTCCGACATCTACTCCTTTTTGATTCCCAGTATCTGGTCGGACACGTCCCCTTTGCACAAACTGATGATTCCGACACCCATCAATCATATCAAAAAAACTTTGTCTTATTGACATATCCTCTTCACCTTCGCTATTCAATGGAGGGGCATGGTAGAACTTCGTTCTCAGCAGGTTTGTATCAAAGTAATCGCATAATGCGTGAGAGAACTCTTCAATGTCAATTGGACTTCCATGATCGTCCATGACATAGTTGTTTACAGCATCATAATAACCGCCGTCAATCAATATAACACTATCCGTCATATCAGATAATTGCTTTTACACCTAATAAATATTAGGCTACCAGCGACTCAAGTGCCTTCAGGAAAGGTGTATCCGTTGCCCGATTCGGACAACGGTCAATATTGCATATGGAATAATGGGGAGGTAGGATAAAAATGCTGCGGTTTGTTTTGCTAAAGCCACTCATGTGCCTAAATGAACCGGATGGTCGCCAGTTCAATAATGAGGTGTTCTATTCGCCCTCATTTTTCTAAACCATCCACTCAGACACGCGTAAAAGATTTTTCACAAATATTCTGGCGAAGTTCCGGCGAGAGATACGCGCTCTATATTCAGCACACCTGCAAAAACATATCACCTGCTGAGGATTTCAGCAGAGCCAAACACCTCCATTTTGCGAGTGTAAACACACGACTCAGAGGCTCTGTGAGTTGTTTTCGGGAGGGGACACACCACACATGTTCAGTGTGCGTCACCAGTATCGAGTCACTCGAAGACATCGTCTCGGAGTTGAGTGTCGAGCCACGGATCCTTCCTGTGCATCTCCCGAACGACCTCTTCGATCTCGTTTGTAATATTGATCCCTTCGTAATTGGTGACTCCCAGATCTGTCGCGGCCATTCTCCGCGTTAACTCCCCGTTGAGGTAGTCAATCGTCACTTCGAGAGCATCCGCGAGTTTGTCCTCGCCGTGTTTTCGGTGGAAATCTCGGATGTCGTCTCGGTCGGCGTCGAGAACCGCCTGGAATGTTTCGGTGTCCTTGATCTCGTCTGTGTCTGTCATGTATCCGATTACGTTCTGAGATCGGATTAGGAATGGGTTGGTGCGTGATACCGTGACGTGATCCCTAGCTATCTCCCACGCGCGCCACCGCCGATGTGTCCACGAGGCCTCCACCACGGGGCCACCCCCAACAGATCCAAGTATGGGTACAGCATTGTTCCCATTGGAAACCATGCCAGAAACCACGAAGACAACAGTCGTTCAGGACAGTGATGGTTACTATCGAGTGAGAGTGCCAAAGTCGCTCGGTGACGCGATGGAGTTAGCCGGGGAGAAAGTGGAGTGGACCGTTGACAGCGGAAAATCCCTCAAAATCACCCGGGTGGATGATGACTGACGTGGTACGAGTCATCAGACAAAGTCAGGGCACCGAGGATAGCATCTCTCTCCAGCAGCAGCGATCCAACACGCGAGAGTTAGCTGAGGAACTCGATGCACGGTCACTTGACACGGTTGATCTCGGAAACACCTCCGGGTTCAGCCTGTTTTTCAAATCCAAGGATGATGATGGGCGGCTGGATGCCCAACCCGAAGTGAAAGAGCTGATCTCGGGGCTTCGCGCCGAGAGATGGGACTACTTGATCGCGAACGACGACACCAGAATCGCCAGAGATGAGTATTTTAGCGTGATTCACCACGCTGCTCTCGAAGGTGAATGTGAACTCCGTTTTGTCTCGGAAGTCCCCGATGATCGACTCACGTTCAGGGTTCGGAGAGTTGTAGAATCGGAAGCTAAGGCCAAAGAGATAGAGAGATCGAAGGCGGCGGTAGAGCATCGACGCGAAAAGGGGTTTTACCACGGATCTCCACCGTTCGGCCTCAAGTTCGATGATGAGGGCGAATTTCTTGTGAAGGACGGTAAGTGGCCGATTGTTAAGCGCGTGTTCCATCTGAGGGTGGTGGAGGGGATGTCGTATCGTGACATCTCCGATGAAATCGGTGAAATCTCGAAGAGTGGGGTGGGGAAAATTCTTCGCGAGAACCGGGAGATGTATCTGACGAGAATGGATGCGGATCACCCCGCTGTTTCGACTGCAGAATAACGGCTCTGCTGAAATTTTCAGAGGTGACCCATCTTAGCCCGTTGCGGTCAGTACAGACGGTGGACTTACCGTCTCCTCACGTCACCTGATAGTACATGAGCGGGGAAAGCGAGCCAGGACCGAGCGGGAAAGACACGGGAATAGGGATGGCGATTGGACTTGCGATTGGGGTCGCTATCGGTTCTGCTACGGATAATATCGGACTGTGGCTCGCTATCGGAGTGGCACTTGGTGCTGCAATTGGTGCCGGACTGAGTAACCGGGAATAGAACTGTATAATTCTTGATTGCGGAGTAGGCACTCTTCAGTGACCAGACGTTTCTGGTGATAATATGTCTGATGAATGGGATTTCAACAGAGCCAGAGATTATTTTTCCGCAGAAAATCTCTACTCGGCTTCTATTCCGACGAGAAGTTCAAATTCTCCGTTCCGAGCTGCTTCAACTGTTCCTTCATTCGATTCAATAATCTCAAGAAGAGTTCGAACGCCGACGAACTGATTGTCGAGGATTTGCTGGGAATGGTCGTTGAGGGTCCCACGGATCCCTGATTCGACGATCTTCTCAACGTCTTTGCTGGAGTGATCCGCGACATATTGAAGGACAGTTAGCAGGTCTTCATCAATGTCGACTGTTATTTCTGTCATCGATTGGGTGTCGCAGTAAAAGGAATTATAGCCGTGCCTCCCGGCGTTATTTGTCAGTTTTATGACTAATATTAAAAGCGTCGATTGAGAGGGTGGCGTTTACCATGGTGATCCCCATAGGTAGGCAAATCGAGCGAAATCTCTGAGATCAGTGGGACACATCCCGCCCCGCGTTTCCATTCGAATTTGGCAGGCACACAACAACGTCAAAACCAGACCACAGTCCTCACTTCACCGTCTGCTTGTTGTTAAGCACTACCACAGTCACTGGCCGAGATCAGTGACTGCATCTTCTACCGCCTATACCTCTGTCGGGTAGTATTTCCCAAGATCAGCGTTTAACTCATCGACCGCGTAATCGTTCAACGTGGCGACCAGCCGCCGCGCTTCGATCAACTCAGGGATGGACTCGGGGTCGCGAGTCGCCTCCTCCTCAATCGTGTCCAGACGGGAATCCAGATCATCGAGTCGACGCTCAACCCGAAGCAGTCGTTCCTCAGCACTCCGGATGTCCGTGGACTTCGGATCGAGATCCCACGACTCAGCCTTCCCGGTTCCTTCCTCGGTGAGTGTCGCGCGCGTCGGCGGAATGGGAGTCGGCGCGTTCTTGTCTTTGTCGAGAGTCACTAAATCCGCAGATTCGAGTTTATTGAATCGGCGGCGGACGTAGTCGTTGTCTGAGATGCCGGTCACGGTTTTCGCTTCACTCGTGGTGAGGCGGTGGTCGTCTTGCCGAGACAGCGCATCAAGTACCAGCAGTGCGTCCGAATCGAGTCGTGTATCTTTGTGTTTCATCTTATAATTAGCGGCATAAAAGAAACCCGTATAAGGGTTGCGCAGAACTCTACGCGCGCGACGTGAGGAACCAATCAGAAAACAGTAGAACACAAAAAACCGCGCAATGAGTATTAACGAGTCACGTGACCGGCCACTCGTGACGCGCAATGAGTAACCCAAAACCAACAGGTGAGACGGCAACGTGAGTTACTCGGCAAAATCGCTCGGGTACTAAGGCGGATAATGAGGAAGAGAAGGAAAGTAGGGAGAAACAGGAGAGAAAGATCAGAGATCGGGAGAAGAAGAAGGGTGAGAGGGAGCGAGAGCAGGAAGAAGGAGAAGAACGGTGAAGGGAGAGAAGAGAGGAGAAGGAGGACGAGAGAAGAAGAGGAAGGGGTCACGAAGGGAGACAAGGGAAGAAAAAAGGAAGCAAAAATAACGGAATCAGGAAGTCGGGAAACAAGAAGAAGAATCGAACTGAAGCGATTACTTCACCCCAATATCGCTGTAGCTGTCATTGCTGTATTGCTCATTGATGGCGGAAGCGACCGTAGGGAGCGTCCGAGCCACACATGGACCTCGACCCTCGCGGCTCAAACCCCGGCGGGTGCGCGGCACCTGGACGTCCCGAGCGCGACTGTGTATTCACTCGTGTGTCCCGTGGAGGTACAGCTGATTCAGTGATGTGAACTGGTCGCATCGAATGCGGTGTGGGAACCCCCGCATCACTGAATTAGATCCGAACGAGACGTTTCTGGTTCAGTGACGTGAACTGGCCGCATTGAATGCGGTGCGGGATCCCCACATCACTGAACCTACGCCACACACGCCACACCCTCGATACGCCTGTATTCACGGGTTTTACGTGATTCAGTGACTCACGTCGCCCCGCAACGCACCGCAGACACCACTCACAAAATCCTAATCAGAGTCACCGTCAAAACCTCATAACCGCCGAGAAAAACTGTCACCAAAACTACTCAGGGAGATGATCGATGCGAATTAGGTATCCGGATGATCGATGCGAATTAGGTATCCGGATGATCGATGCGAATTAGGTATCCGGATGATCGATGCGAATTAGGTATCCGGATGATCGATGCGAATTAGGTATCCGGATGATCGATGCGAATTAGGTAT
>NZ_JBEDNY010000019.1:0-255 GCF_041379815.1 Halorubrum miltondacostae | reverse complement strand
AATCCGGTTCGAGACCCTGGCTTTCGTCCCTCACTGTCGGATCCGTTCTCGCGACGTGCTTTCGCCATCGGCGGTCCGTCCAGGATTACGGGATTTCACTCCTACCCCGGACGTACCCGTCGCGCCTTCCGGTCCCAAGCCACGCAGTTTCTACCGGGCGCCCACCTGTTGAGCAGGTGGATTTCCCGATGGACTTGCGCGGCCAGCTACGGACGCTTTAGGCCCAATAAGATCGGCCATCACTTGGGCTGCCGG
>NZ_JBEDNY010000018.1:0-256 GCF_041379815.1 Halorubrum miltondacostae | reverse complement strand
ATGTACGGCTGACTTTCGCTGTTTCGCGTTTCGCTCGCTTCGTGCCGTGACGGCGTCCACGAGTTTCCACGATTCGACCGGGCGAATGCCCGGCTCAGCGTTCCACACGGCGTCGGCGTTTACTGCACGATGGCGCTGGAATATTAACCAGCTTCCCGTCGGTGTAGTCAAGTTGTGGTACACCTTAGGACCGGCTAACCCTCGGCTGAACGGCAGTGCCGAGGAACCCTTGCTCTTCAGGCCGTCGAGGTTCTCA
>NZ_JBEDNY010000017.1:0-257 GCF_041379815.1 Halorubrum miltondacostae | reverse complement strand
CGTAGAGAGCAGGCATCCCTTCTTCCGAAGGTACGGGACTAACTTGCCGAATTCCCTAACGTCGGTTCTCCCGACAGGCCTTGCCTTGCGCTGGCAGAGCACCTGTGTCGGATCTCGGTACGGACATCGCGCTTGCCTTTTCACGGGCCCTATGTACGGCTGACTTTCGCTGTTTCGCGTTTCGCTCGCTTCGTGCCGTGACGGCGTCCACGAGTTTCCACGATTCGACCGGGCGAATGCCCGGCTCAGCGTTCCAC
>NZ_JBEDNY010000016.1:0-344 GCF_041379815.1 Halorubrum miltondacostae | reverse complement strand
AGTAGTAGGGGTCGGATATCCTCTATGAACATCTCAGGCATCCCCTGAGAAGGCTAAACACTCCTCGAGACCGATAGCGAACAAGTAGCGTGAGCGAACGCTGAAAAGCACCCCGAGAAGGGCGGTGTAATAGGGCCTGAAATCAGCTGGCGATCGAGCGACAGGGCGTACAAGGCGTCTCTTGAAACGACCGAGGAGCGATCCTCTAGTAGGAAAAGAGACGAGCCGGCGTCGTGTCGTGCGTTTTGAAAAACGACCCAGGGAGTGCACTTGATTGGCGAGTCTAACCCGTGAACCGGGGAAGGCGCAGGGAAACCGATACGGCCGCAGCATTGCGAGGGCCA
>NZ_JBEDNY010000015.1:0-356 GCF_041379815.1 Halorubrum miltondacostae | reverse complement strand
AAGCCACGTGGAGGCCTGTTAGAGTTGGTGTTCTACAATACCCTCTCGTGACTCGTGTGTAGGGGTGAAAGGCCCATCGAGCCTGGCAACAGCTGGTTCCAACCGAAACATGTCGAAGCATGACCTCATCCGAGATAGCCCGCGGGGTAGAGCTACCGATTGGATGACCCGCCTCCGAGAGGAGTCGGCCATCCTGTCGAACTCCAAACCCGCAGGCGTCGTAGACGATGGGAGTCCGGTGCGCGGGGTAAGCCTGTGTACCGTGAGGGGAACAACCCAGAGCCGGGTTAAGGTCCCAAAGTGTAGATTAAGTGCGATTCGAAGGTGGTCTCAAGCCCTAAACAGCCGGGAGGTGA
>NZ_JBEDNY010000014.1:0-1154 GCF_041379815.1 Halorubrum miltondacostae | reverse complement strand
TAGTACCTAGCGTAACTTTTGAAGATAATTGCCGAGATGATTATCGATCCAAGAGGCCGCGAAACTCAGCTGGTCTGTGAGCTTCTCAAAGAGTTCGGTGAGGAGAGCGCGGTATTCTGCCGCGCTCTCCACAATCAACGGTGACGCCTCCCATTTCAAACTCTTCCAGACCTGCTCGATTGGGTTGAGATCCGGTGAGCCAACGGGGAGAAACACGAGGTCGATCCCAAGTTGATGGGCTCGCTTACGTGTATACTCGCACACGTGTGAAGAGAAGTTATCCAAAACGAGCAGAATCCGATCCAGCGGATTCTGCTCGCGAATCCCCTCGAGACACTCGCAAATTCGCTCTTTCTCCTGAGTGGTTGGAAACTGAAGTACACTCTCACCAGAGAGTGCATAGAACCCGACCGCTGGTTCGTCTAACTTCACCAGCGGTCGGGTGATGTGAGGGTCGTCGACGGTGTAAAGTCGCTGTGAGTTGTCCCACGGTTGCGGATGCGATGTGTCGAGGAATCCGAGCACAGTTCCACCGTCCGTACGGATCTCTTCGTCAACGACCCAGCCTTCCTCGTCGTCTCCATCGCGTTTGTTGTGGGGCTCACCAGACCCCTCGTCGAACGCGTCGCTGACGCGTTCGTCGAGGATCTCTTCGGCATTCTCTGGCCGTGATGGACGCTTAGTCCGCGGAATTGCATAGGAGAGGCCTAGCTTTTCGAGGAATGTAGTGAGGTGGGTTGGGTGAAATTCAACGTCGAACTCCTCATTGATGAGGTGCTGTATCTCCTGTTTCTTCCAGGGTTGGCCCTCACGGAGCAGGTCTAGGAGGCGTTCTCGTTGGGCTGGGCCGAGCTTCGGGGGCCTGCCGCCCCCGAAGTTCGGCATCAAAAGTCCGAGACCACCCTTGTTCCACCGACGAGCCCAGCGTGTTCCTGTTGCGGAGGACCTTCCGACGTCGTCGGCAGCGTCCTCTAGAGTCGCCCCCTTGTACAGCCGCTTAACAAAGATCAGCCGCTCAGTGAGTTTCTCATCCGTAGACTCTGTGAGGAGTCGATCGAGATCGTCCTCACTGAGGTGACGAACGATCTCTTTGCGGCGATCTCCAGACATACTCATACATCATATTCCACCTTCATAACTTCCACTAGCCACTA
>NZ_JBEDNY010000013.1:0-1549 GCF_041379815.1 Halorubrum miltondacostae | reverse complement strand
ATGTCCGTACCGAGATCCGACACAGGTGCTCTGCCAGCGCAAGGCAAGGCCTGTCGGGAGAACCGACGTTAGGGAATTCGGCAAGTTAGTCCCGTACCTTCGGAAGAAGGGATGCCTGCTCTCTACGGAGCAGGTCGCAGTGACTCGGGCGCTCCGACTGTCTAGTAACAACACAGGTGACCGCAAATCCGCAAGGACTCGTACGGTCACTGAATCCTGCCCAGTGCGGGTATCTGAACACCTCGTACAAGAGGACGAAGGACCCGTCAACGGCGGGGGTAACTATGACCCTCTTAAGGTAGCGTAGTACCTTGCCGCTTCAGTAGCGGCTTGCATGAATGGATAAACGAGAGCGCCACTGTCCCAACGTTGGACCCGGTGAACTGTACGTTCCAGTGCGGAGTCTGGAGACCCCCAAGGGGAAGCGAAGACCCTATAGAGCTTTACTGCAGGCTGTCGCTGAGACGTGGTCGCCGATGTGCAGCATAGGTAGGAGCCGCTACAGAGGTACGTGCGCCAGCACGCCACCCAGGCACCATTGAAATACTACCCGTCGGTGACTGCGACTCTCACTCCGGGAGGAGTACACCGGTAGCCGGGCAGTTTGACTGGGGCGGTACGCGCTCGAAAAGATATCGAGCGCGCCCGAAGATCATCTCAGCCGGGTCGGGAATCCGGCGAAGAGCGCAAGAGCACAAGATGGTCTGACAGTGTTCTTCCCAACGAGGAACGCTGACGCGAAAGCGTGGTCTAGCGAACCTACGAGGTTCCGGAATGGGACCCGTAGATGACAGAAAAGCTACCTTAGGGATAACAGAGTCGTCACTCGCAAGAGCACATATCGACCGAGTGGCTTGCTACCTCGATGTCGGTTCCCTCCATCCTGCCCGTGCAGAAGCGGGCAAGGGTGAGGTTGTTCGCCTATTAAAGGAGGTCGTGAGCTGGGTTTAGACCGTCGTGAGACAGGTCGGCTGCTATCTATTGGGGGTGTGAGGTACCTGACGTGAACGAACGTATAGTACGAGAGGAACTACGTTTGGTCGCCACTGGTGTATCGGTTGTCCGGAAGGGCAGATGCCGAGTAGCCACGCGACACGGGGTAAGAGCTGAACGCATCTAAGCTCGAAACCCACATGGAAAAGAGGTACCACAGAGGTCACTCGTAGAAGACGAGTTCGATAGACTCGGGGTGTACGCACCGAGGCAACGAGGTGTTAAGCCCACGAGCACTAACAGACCGAGCCACATTCATTGGCGCTGACGCGCCACGACTCGCATGAGTTCAGGCGGTAACTGGATCGCACGTAATACACGGTTGGTACCGAACCACGACCGACACAGGCGTCTCTCTGTGGAGAGTCTCGGTTCGAATCCGAGAGTCGGCATAAAGGCGGCCAGAGCGGTGGGGAAACACCCGTACCCATTCCGAACACGGAAGTTAAGCCCACCAGCGTACCGTGAAGTACTGGAGTGAGCGATCCTCTGGGAACCACGGGTCGCCGCCTGCCCATTCATTCGGGAGAATACTCCCACTCGGCCCACGGACATT
>NZ_JBEDNY010000012.1:0-3030 GCF_041379815.1 Halorubrum miltondacostae | reverse complement strand
CGTGAGACATGACGCCCCCCGCGATAGGGGACGGATGTAACAGTCATGGATACAATCAAGTGCGTCGGCGGTAAATCCACGACTGTATCCGTCCCACACAAGTCTGGATACATTACTCAAGCAGGCCGCTACACGACTGGAACCCGTGGAATTGTGGCCTGCTTGTGCCCTACACCGCATAGCTACGCTTCTCCGCCGACCGGCAGGTACTGCTTGAGGTAGTCCTCATACGAGAGACCATCCTCCGCCTTTGCGACACGTACCTTATCGCGGAACTCTGCCGAGACGGTGAGATTCGCGTACTCTTGCTCGGTGGAACCCGTGGATTGGCTCATCGCGTCATTACATAGCAGAATAATACCTATAAACGTACCCGTTCGGGCCGGTTCAACCCGACAAAGACCGTTACACCAGAGCCGATCTCCCGTCACAAGCGCCCTGCCGCCCGAACCGTCTCCGGATACTCAACTGGCTTTATCCCACTTGTCCGCGTCGCCCCCGAGACAGAAGCCACGGACAAGCCAAACAAGCAGAAGGCGACGCCCCTTCGCGCGCACGAACCGGCCCAACAGATAGTAACGGAACTCCCCGAACTACACGAGCTGATCGTCCCGAACCGGCGAGACCGCGCCTTCCCTGCCCCCGTATTGGTGGATAGTGTTTAACGCCACGTACCTAATCCCTGATACAATAACCGGCGATTAGTGCCGGTAAGCCCTCGTGGAAACCCGTGGAAACCACCTGTCGCCTTCCCGTCGTGCGGTTTTCCGTAGTCCCACAACCTGAGATTAATTCTGTTATCCCGCTCTGTGGTCCCGCCCGCACGTAGCTCCGTCAAAACTCAAATCCACCATGAGGTACAGACGGCTCATGGAGTTTGTTTCGTTAATCGGCCCGCCTGCCCCGCGCCCGCGCCTCGAGCGACTTGCGAAAGTCCCCGTGGCCCCCGTCGCGCGCGCTGTTTCCTTTGAAAACTTGTGAAAACCCCAAACAAGCAGAAGGCGACGCCTTTCTCGTATCCATACGAACAACGAACCAGAGGTCGCCCCTCGCGCGCCCGCACGAGCCGGCCGAAAAACCCCTCAATCTAACCAACTCTTAACCAACACTCGGGGCAGTCTTAACCAACACTCACGCTACTCAGTCCGCCGGCGCGCCCACTTCCGCCGTCGCCCCGGTTCCGCTCGGCGGTGGCCTTCCCTTCCGACATACGATAGCGTCGTCTAACACGTACTGCGGTATCTGTTCAAACCTACACGTCCCGAGATACACCCAACTGTACTTCGACCCGCTCGAATCGTCCTCTGCGTCCGTCTCAAGCGATTCTGAAGCCGTGTAGTACTGCTTCCCCGTCGCAAAGAACATCGCCTGCCTCCACATGGTTAGATTCCCGTCCGTCGCCATCTGCTTCAATTCCTCAGGCGACTTCTCGACGAGATCTGCGAGCTGGCGAATCCGCTTCCCGAGGTAGAGCCGAACCGTCTGCCGTCCGCCGCCGTCCTCGTGGAGTATCCAGTCCCCTTCCCGCTCGTGAATCGGTTGAACCGCTACCTGACTGCCGATTCCTTTCTTCTCGTCCCAATAGCCCCGAACGTGCTTCTCGGAGAGTGTTGGTTCGCCCGTCTCAGTCTCGCCATCAACTACACGAACGCCGAACACGCAGACATGAAAGTGAATCAAGCCGTTTTCTTGAAAGTCGACCACGCAGAGATACGTCGGACGCCCCCCGAGTTGGTGTTCTTCCCGGTTAATCCAGTCTGACTTTGCTTTCGTCGCCGCCTCAAGCGCGTCTGCGTTCGTCTCAAAGCGGTTTCCATCAACCGTAAGCGAAACCATAGCCCCGACATCAAACCGGCGTGCGCTCGTCTCAAGCGCGCCTGTGAACCCCCTCTGTATGCTCGCCGCTTTCTCTGCGTCGTTGAATCGTGTCGTGTATGGTAACGCGAGGTAGTCCGGTAGTCCGTTGATGGCGTGCTTTCGCTTCAGGTAGGAGTACTTCCCGTCAATCTGACTGCGATACGTCGCTAATTCGCGTAGCAACTCTTGACGGTAGTCGTGCTTGTCCTCGTACTTCCCTGAATCCAACCGAACACGCTTCCCTAATATCGATTGAATCCTATCACGAGGATACTGCCGCGATTCGTCGCCAGTTTCCTCAATTTCCGCCGACTGTAAATCAGAATCGCATGAAGGCGTATCTTTAGCACTAACACTTACTGCGGACTCAAGCCCCCCCACTCGGAAGCAGTCCGGCGTAACCTCTACCTGCGGCGGATAGGCGTCAGAATCAACCACGAACCAATCACACCGCTTTGCCAACCGCATAAGCCGGTTGTACTGCGTAGTGTCGTAATCCCCGCCGTACACCGCTGAGACCGCCTCTTGTATCTGCGTCGGCTTTCCTTCATATCGGTTCTGACGGACATATCTGAAGAATCGCTCTTTGTGTTCCGCGTACTGTTCGCCGCGCCACGGACGGGCAAATCCAACATGAGTACCACCGGCGATTTTACGCGACAGACTGCGAACCGGATCGGCGTTAGTCGCCATCGCTACCCCACGACTCAGGAAACCCGAGATAGGCGTCCGCGCGCTCCTTGTGCCACGCTTCGGACTCTCGAAGGTATGCTTCCGCCTGTTCCTCGTGGCGAGACTCTACACGAGAGAGATAATCTTCTGCGCGTTCCGCCAGCTCATCATCAGAGAGATCTGCGAGGTCGTCGCCAAACGTCGACGCCGCCCCTACCTCGTGAGACATGACGCCCCCCGCGATAGGGGACGGATGTAACAGTCATGGATACAATCAAGTGCGTCGGCGGTAAATCCACGACTGTATCCGTCCCACACAAGTCTGGATACATTACTCAAGCAGGCCGCTACACGACTGGAACCCGTGGAATTGTGGCCTGCTTGAGTAATGTATCCAGACTTGTGTGGGACGGATACAGTCGTGGATTTACCGCCGACGCACTTGATTGTATCCATGACTGTTACATCCGTCCCCTATCGCGGGGGGCGTCATGTCTCACG
>NZ_JBEDNY010000011.1:0-3166 GCF_041379815.1 Halorubrum miltondacostae | reverse complement strand
AGGCGCGACGGGTACGTCCGGGGTAGGAGTGAAATCCCGTAATCCTGGACGGACCGCCGATGGCGAAAGCACGTCGCGAGAACGGATCCGACAGTGAGGGACGAAAGCCAGGGTCTCGAACCGGATTAGATACCCGGGTAGTCCTGGCCGTAAACAATGTCTGCTAGGTGTGGCTCCCACTACGAGTGGGTGCTGTGCCGTAGGGAAGCCGCTAAGCAGACCGCCTGGGAAGTACGTCCGCAAGGATGAAACTTAAAGGAATTGGCGGGGGAGCACTACAACCGGAGGAGCCTGCGGTTTAATTGGACTCAACGCCGGACATCTCACCAGCATCGACTGTAGTAATGACGATCAGGTTGATGACCTTATCCGAGCTTCAGAGAGGAGGTGCATGGCCGCCGTCAGCTCGTACCGTGAGGCGTCCTGTTAAGTCAGGCAACGAGCGAGACCCGCACCCTTACTTGCCAGCAGTACCGCGAGGTAGCTGGGGACAGTAGGGGGACCGCCGTGGCTAACACGGAGGAAGGAACGGGCAACGGTAGGTCAGTATGCCCCGAATGTGCTGGGCAACACGCGGGCTACAATGGTCAGGACAAAGGGTTCCTACTCCGAAAGGAGACGGTAATCTCAGAAACCTGATCGTAGTTCGGATTGTGGGCTGCAACTCGCCCACATGAAGCTGGATTCGGTAGTAATCGCGTGTCACAAGCGCGCGGTGAATACGTCCCTGCTCCTTGCACACACCGCCCGTCAAAGCACCCGAGTGAGGTCCGGATGAGGCGTACCTCGTACGTCGAATCTGGGCTTCGCAAGGGGGCTTAAGTCGTAACAAGGTAGCCGTAGGGGAATCTGCGGCTGGATCACCTCCACCGACCCGAGACCTCCCTTTCGGGAGGCTCACCTTAGACCGTCACCACGACGGTCACTACTCATTCGCATTGGACTGTAACCGTCCGCCCACCCACCGGCTTGGACACCTTAGAACGACCACGGCTCACACAACACACCACGCGAGAACCTTCCCGTCAGGGAAGGTGGGCTCATAGCTCAGCGGTAGAGTGCCTCCCTTGCAAGGAGGATGCCCTGGGTTCGAATCCCAGTGAGTCCATGTCCGTTCGGTCCGAATCCGTCCCCTTATATGGGAGACGCGATTCGGATTGGACACGACGACCGATGCACCATCCCGGGAAACCGCGGATGGGAAGGGTTCGACGAACGCCCCGTCACACCCGGGGCGATTCAATGACAACCGTGTATACGTGCGATCCAGACGTCCACTGAACTCATCCGAGTTCGTGGAACGTCAGTGAACCATATACAGTCGGGTGACATTACGTCACTTGACCGTCAGTGACTCTCCTTCGAGAGTCGACTGACACACTACTGGCTACTGTGCCAGCTGGTGAATGGCTCGGCTCGAGAGCCGACGACGGACGTGCCAAGCTGCGAAAAGCTCGTGGGACCCGCATGGAGGGGAAGAACACGAGATCTCCCAATCGGAATCCGTTCAACAATTGCCACGCGCAATAGGGAACGCCCTGAATTGAAACATCTCAGTAAGGGCAGGAAAAGAACGCAACAGCGATGTCGTCAGTAACCGCGAGTAAACGCGACACAGCCCAAACCGAAGGTCTTCGGACCAATGTGGTGTTCGGGTTGACAACCAAATCTCGACACTCTCTCAGAAGTCTCCTGGAACGGAGCGTGAAACAGGGTGACAACCCCGTATGAGAGAGCAGTACGGATGGCGTCAAATCCAGAGTAGTAGGGGTCGGATATCCTCTATGAACATCTCAGGCATCCCCTGAGAAGGCTAAACACTCCTCGAGACCGATAGCGAACAAGTAGCGTGAGCGAACGCTGAAAAGCACCCCGAGAAGGGCGGTGCAATAGGGCCTGAAATCAGCTGGCGATCGAGCGACAGGGCGTACAAGGCGTCTCCTGAAACGACCGAGGAGCGATCCTCTAGTAGGAAAGGAGACGAGCCGGCGTCGTGTCGTGCGTTTTGAAAAACGACCCAGGGAGTGCACTTGATTGGCGAGTCTAACCCGTGAACCGGGGAAGGCGCAGGGAAACCGATACGGCCGCAGCATTGCGAGGGCCACCGTGTTCAAGCGCGGGGAGTCAATTGGGTGCGACCCGAAACCAGGCGATCTACGCGCGAGCAAGGTGAAGCGTGGCGAAAGCCACGTGGAGGCCTGTTAGAGTTGGTGTTCTACAATACCCTCTCGTGACTCGTGTGTAGGGGTGAAAGGCCCATCGAGCCTGGCAACAGCTGGTTCCAACCGAAACATGTCGAAGCATGACCTCTTCCGAGGTAGCCCGCGGGGTAGAGCTACCGATTGGATGACCCGCCTCCGAGAGGAGTCGGCCATCCTGTCGAACTCCAAACCCGCAGGCGCCGTAGACGAAGGGAGTCCGGTGCGCGGGGTAAGCCTGTGTACCGTGAGGGGAACAACCCAGAGCCGGGTTAAGGTCCCAAAGTGTAGATTAAGTGCGATTCGAAGGTGGTCTCAAGCCCTAAACAGCCGGGAGGTGAGCTTAGAAGCAGCTACCCGCTAAGAAAAGCGTAACAGCTTACCGGCCGAGGTTTGAGGCGCCCAAAATGATCGGGGCTCAAATCTACCACCGAGACCTGGCCGTGCCTGTCAAAGGGCAACCGCGTAGGTTGGCGTACTGGTCGGACGGAAGCCCGGGCGAGAGCTCGTGTGGACCGTCCAGTAACGACAATCCTGGTCACAGTAGCAGCGATAGTCGGGTGAGAACCTCGACGGCCTGAAGAGCAAGGGTTCCTCGGCACTGCCGTTCAGCCGAGGGTTAGCCGGTCCTAAGGTGTACCACAACTTGACTACACCGACGGGAAGCTGGTTAATATTCCAGCGCCATTATGCAGTAAACGCCGACGCCGTGTGGAACGCTGAGCCGGGCATTCGCCCGGTCGAATCGTGGAAACTCGTGGACGCCGTCACGGCACGAAGCGAGCGAAACGCGAAACAGCGAAAGTCAGCCGTACATAGGGCCCGTGAAAAGGCAAGCATAATGTCCGTACCGAGATCCGACACAGGTGCTCTGCCAGCGCAAGGCAAGGCCTGTCGGGAGAACCGACGTTAGGGAATTCGGCAAGTTAGTCCCGTACCTTCGGAAGAAGGGATGCCTGCTCTCTACG
>NZ_JBEDNY010000010.1:0-23864 GCF_041379815.1 Halorubrum miltondacostae | reverse complement strand
GTGTTCCGAAGGGTAGTTTGGCCACGTGTTACTGAGCTATTCGCCACGAGTCTGAACTCGTGCGACTAGCATGGCTAAATCGGATCCCAATAGCAATGGCCTCCGGCAGGATCAACCGGAATGAATATCCTTCAGGCCTGATTCCCGGCCTGAAGGGGGTGTTGGCGGGTGTCAATCTCGGTGAAGAGGGTTGACACACCATTGCATTGGTCTGTGTGGTGTCCGGGCCACCCAACGACTTGGATGACACCGAACGACCACGGCTCACATCAGATCACCGCTTACGCCGGAGCGCAGGGGGCGTGATCCTCATCGGATGAGTCGGATGAACCGACTCTGCGAAACCGGGCCGAGTTGAACGGCCCGAGTCCGCGGTGCGTTCTTCGCGTTTCAACCGAACGGGCTTATACACTTAAGCACGTCGGAACGCTTCGACCGGCCGCGTCGGCGGCCTGTCGGTGCCCCCGCGTCGGGGGCTCTTCGCATTCATTCGAATGCCCGGGTTGTATTTAACCCCGTCGAACTGTCTGCCCCACGTCATGCGGTTTCATGGACCGTCCCGGGCGAATGTGAACGGCTACGGCGAGCGGAGCCGTTAGTGCGAACGAATCCATCAAGCGACTCGACTGGAAGCCTCGACGGGCCGAATTGTCAGATGACGGTCATTGAAATCGCTCTGTATCTGGTAGTCTCGTGCGTGCGCGAGAGAAGTCGGAGAGACGCGGTGGAGGAGACCGGCCGTTTATACCACGGGCGTTTATAAGGGAGGGGGCCACATATAAAAGCGAACGATGACGAACCCTGCAGACTCGATCGAGATTCAGAACGTCGTTGCATCGACAGGTATCGGTCAGGAGCTCGATTTGGAGGCGCTCGCGGAGGACCTCCCGGGTGCGGATTTTAACCCCGACAACTTCCCCGGACTCGTCTACCGCACGCAGGAGCCGAAGGCGGCCGCACTGATCTTCCGCTCGGGGAAGATCGTCTGTACAGGCGCGAAGAGCATCGACGACGTCCACGAGGCGCTTGGGATCATCTTCGAGAAGCTCCGCGGTCTCCAGATCCCGGTCGAAGACGACCCTGAGATCACCGTTCAGAACATCGTCTCGAGCGCGGATCTCGGACACAACCTCAACCTCAACGCCCTCGCGATCGGTCTCGGCTTAGAGGACGTGGAGTACGAGCCCGAGCAGTTCCCGGGCCTCGTCTACCGGATGGACGAACCGGAGGTCGTAATCCTGCTCTTCGGGAGCGGGAAGATCGTAATCACCGGCGGCAAGCGGACGGACGACGCCGAGGAGGCGGTCGAGGAGATCGTCGAGCGCATCGAAGGGCTCGGGCTGCTCGGCTGACGCGTTCGCATCGATCGGTCTGTTCGGTGACCTCGTCTCGGAAGCGGAACGATGCCCGGTTTCGGACGGTCCAGGAGTAGTGGCGATCGGTCGACGCTCGGTGTGGAGTGCCGGTGACGGGTCGATTACGACTCGGCGTCGTCTTCGGTGAGGACTTCCTTGACAACGCTCGGATCCTCGAGGAGCTGGTGTTTCGTGTAGCTCCCCTCCGCGCTGCCGCCGCTGTGTTTCGACTGTTCGATGATATCCAAGAACGCATGCTCTTTTAACAGGTCGCGGACACGCCGCAGCGAGAGACTGTCGGAGCCCTCCTGTCGGCAGATGTTCTCGTATATCTCGTACACGCGACTCGTTCGGAACCCGTCCTGCCGCCCGTTCGAGAGCGACAGCAACGCGAGCGCCTGAAGCACGTACCTGGAGTGGGGCGTGGACCCGCGGATGAGCTCTCGAAAGCGGTCGGTCTCTGCTCGCTCTCGCGCCTGTGTCACGAACTCCTCGCGAACTGTGGGTTCGCCGTTGGCCTGCGCTATCTCCCCGGCGTAGCGGAGGATGTCGATAGCCTTGCGCGCGTCGCCGTGTTCGCGGGCGGCGAGCGCGGCGGCGCGGGGGATCGTCGAGGGTTCGAGGACGTCGTCGTGGAAGGCGTCCGCGCGCGCTTGCATGATCTCGCGGAGCTGGTTGGCATCGTACGGCGGGAAGACGAACTCCCGCTCACAGAGGCTCGATTTCACGCGCTCGTCCATCCGGTCTTTGTACTGGATCTTGTTACTGATCCCGACGACGCCCAACTTACAGTCGGTGATCTTCCCGGCCTCGCCCGCGCGAGACAACTGCATCAGGATGGCGTCGTCGTCGAGCTTATCGATCTCGTCGAGGAGGATCAGGACGACGTCGTACCGCTGGTCGAGGATGCGCCAAAGGCGTTTGTAGTACGTCGAGGTGGAGAGACCCTTGTCGGGGACGTTGATACCGGTCTCGTCCGGGTCGTTGACGCCCTCGGCGATCGTTTGGACCGCCTGGGTCTCAGTGGTGTCCTGCGCGCAGTCGACGTACGCGAACGTCGCCGTGACGCCTTCTTCGCTGGCGGTCGAGACGAGCCGCTTGGAGACGTACTTCGCACACAGCGACTTCCCGGTGCCCGTCTTTCCGTAGATGAGCACGTTGCTCGGGCTCTGCCCGAAGATGGCTGGGTTAACGGCGGTCGCCAAGTCGGCGATCTCGTCGTCTCGGCCGACGATGCGTCCCTCGCCCGGCAAGTGGCTGATCTCGAGGAGCTCCTTGTTCGAGAAGATGGGGTCCTCCCTCGTGAAGAGGTCGTCCGCTGCGTCCATGAGAGAGACACCGGGTTTCCGGTGAAATGCGTTCTGTTTCGCGGTGGCGCCCGGGGCGGCTCGAGATGGAGGTCAGTGAAGAGAGACACACACCGTGTTTCCGGTGAAAGGATGAATGGCCGGGGGGTGTCTGAGGGCGGTCGCTGAGAGGTCGGGGGAATCGGGTGGGATTCACAGCGGATCGTCGGTCGGAAGCAATCGGCTGGAATCGATAGGCAGAGAAGCAATAGAGCCAGAAGAGCGATGAGGAGGAACGGCGAACGAGCGGCCGATAACGGAGTAATCGGGGGTTTATTCGACACAAGACGGGGTCGAGTGATAGTGGGCACACGGAGGACATGAGACTAGAAACGCGTGTCGGAAAGCGCGCAGCGATGGTGACGACGTGGACGAAGAGAAGGTTCGACGAACGGCCGGCCAGAGACGCCTGAAGACGACGTTTCACCGGAAACGAGGTGTTCGGTGGAAGCTGTGTGCGGTACTGCCGGCCGGGAGAGACCGGGTTTCCGGTGAAATATGTGCTCACGATGAATTACGAGCCGCCGACGTGTCACGGGCTTCCGGTGAAACATCGTACAGGCTTGGCGAGCTTTCGCTCAATTCGCTTGGCGAGCTTTACTCTGAAATAACATATAAATCCTGTTGTTCTAATCCGGTCACAAATAGAATTTGGCCGACCATAGCGGAGCCACCCCCAGCCAGCACACCCGCTTTCACCGGAAACACGGTGTGTCTCTCCACGCAAAACTGCGCCGCGTGACGGACAAGACTACGGGATAATAGGTTCACGGACGGTATCGTAATGAATGGGTACGAGCGACGAAAACTGATGTCCGGTCGAACGCACGGAGTTCGCGAGCAGGCGGACCCGTAACGTCTCTGGCCGCCTACTCCTGCGCGTCCACGACGGCGACGCTGGCGAGGTTGACGATGTCTTTCACCTCGTCGCCCCGCTGTAGCACGTGAACCGGCTCGTCCATGCCGACCAGCATCGGTCCGATCGCCTCGGCGCCGCCGAGCCGCTGGAGGAGTTTGTACCCGATGTTCCCAGCCTCGAGGTTCGGGAACACGAGGACGTTCGCGGCCTCGTCGAGCTGAGAGAACTCGTACGTTCCGTTGAGGATGTCATCGACGACCGCGGTGTCGGCCTGCATCTCACCGTCGACCGGGAAGTCCACTCCGTCATCGGACTGGAGGATGTCGACCGCGTCGCGCGGCTTCTGCGTCCCCTTGTTGTCGACGCTCCCGAAGTTCGAGTACGACAACATCGCCGCGCGCGGCTCGACGTTAAACCGCCGCGCGAGGTCCGCCGTGTGTCGCGTGACCTCCGCCAGCGTCTCCGCGTCCGGGTCCTGATTGACCGTCGTGTCCGCACAGAAGATGACCCGATTCTTGAACGTGAGCATGTACACGCCGGCGACGGTGTCGGTGTCCGCCGCGGACCCGACGATCTGGAGCGGGGGACGGAGCGCAGACGGGTAGTGATGGGTAAGCCCGGTGAGCATCGCGTCGACGTCGCCGGTCTCGACCATCACGCTGGCGAGGTAGTTTGTGTCGCGTTTGACCAGGTCGTTCGCCTCGCGTTTCGTGATCCCCTTCCGCTTGCGGAGCTCGTACAGCCGCTCCCCATAGCCAGAGACGTCTCGATTGTCTGGGTCGACCACCTGCGGGCGGAACGAGAGCCCGAGCTCCGCCGCAGTCTGCGAGATAGTGTCTGCGTCACCGAGCAGCACCGGCTCCGCGATCCCCTGCTCGGAGAGCTGGTATGCCGCGCGGATCATCTTCTCGTCGGTGCCCTCCGCCAGCGCGATCCGCTTCGGATCGCTCTTCGCTTTGTTCAGCACGACCCGCATCATCTCGCGGGACTTCCCGAGTCGCGCCTCGAGCCGCTCCCGGTACTGCTCGAGGTCGATCTCGGCCCTGGCCGACCCGGACTCCATCGCAGCCTCCGCGACGCGCGGCGCGACCTCGAACAGCACCCGGGGGTCGAGCGGCTTCGGGATGACGTAGTCCGGCCCGAACTGGAGCGGGTCGTCGCCGTACGCCTTCACCACCGCGTCCGGCACGTCCTTGCGCGCGAGGTCTGCCAGCGCCTCCGCGGCGGCCGCCTTCATCTCCTCGTTGATCTCGGTCGCGCGCACGTCGAGCGCCCCGCGGAACAGGAACGGGAACCCGAGCACGTTGTTCACCATGTTCGGGTAGTCCGACCGGCCCGTCGCCATGATCACCGTGTCGTCGCGCGCGGCCTTCGCGTCCTCGTAGGTGATCTCGGGGTCGGGGTTCGCCATCGCGAAGATGATCGGGTCGGCCGCCATCGAACGGACCATCTCTTGGGAGACGATGCCGCCGACGGAGAGGCCGACGAACACGTCCGCTCCCTCCATGGCGTCCGCGAGGTCGCCGCCCTCCACCGGGCTGGCGAACTGGCTCTTGTACTCGTTGACCTCACCCGCCTTGACGCGCTCCTCGGTGATGATCCCCGAGGAGTCGCACATCGTGATGTTCTCCTTGCGCGCGCCGAGCGAGACATAGAACCGGGCCGTCGCGATGGCGGACGCGCCGGCACCCGAAAAGACGATCTCCAGCTCCGAGAGGTCCTTGTCCGAGATGTCGACCGCGTTCATCAGCGCCGCGCCGGAGATGATAGCGGTGCCGTGCTGGTCGTCGTGGAACACCGGGACGTCCATCTCCTCGCGGAGGCGCTCCTCGATTTTGAAGCACTCGGGCGCTTTGATGTCCTCGAGGTTGATCCCGCCGAACGTCGGCTCCATCGCCTTCACGGCCTCGCAGAATGGGTCGACGGAGTCGATGTCGAGCTCGATATCGAAGACGTCGATGTCGGCGAAGCGCTTGAACAGCACCCCCTTCCCCTCCATGACCGGCTTCGAGGCGGCAGCGCCGATGTCGCCGAGTCCGAGGACCGCCGATCCGTTCGAGACGACAGCGACGAGGTTCCCCTTGGCCGTGTACTCGAAGACGGACTCGGGGTCGGCCGCGATGTCGCGGCACGGCGCGGCGACGCCCGGCGAGTACGCCAGCGAGAGGTCGCGCTGCGTGTTCGTGGGCTTCGTCGTCTCGATCTCGATCTTTCCGGGCGGCTCCTGTCGGTGGTACTCCCGCGCGTCGTCATCTAGTCCCATGTCTCTCTCCATTGGTGAACGGAGTAAAAAGCTATCCGATGGTGTCGAACAGATGATTCGACATTTGACGATCGTCAGCGGGGCCGATCCCCGTACGACGGCGGCTCACACAGACGCACACCTCACACATACAAGCGCACATCCCACCCAAACAGACCACACCTCACTCACACCCGAGGGAATCCTAGATGGAGACTCACCCACCGCCGGTGGACGCTGCCCCGCGTTCCGCCGCGACCGACGGTGCGAGCGGAGCCAACTCCGGGTCGATGCCGGCGAGCGCCGAGACCTCATACGCAGTCAGGTACGTTCGCGTCACCAGCCGTACGGGGAGCGTCACGGCCACGACCGAGACGACAGAACCGACGAGCACGGCCGCGAAGACGACCGACCCGGCGGTCGTCGCGAACACCGCCTCGACCCCACCGAGTGGAACCGCCACGAAGAGGACCGCGATGGATCCAGCCGCGGCAACGACAACCGAGACGAACGCGACGGCGAGGACCAAGACGATCCTGACGCCCGTCGCGACGAGGGCGTGGACGAGAAGGTACGCGACGACGTTGCTCCACGAGCCCCGGAGCGATGTCCAGACCGCTCGCCACCCGTCTATCACCCCCAGATCGCGAGCGACCATCGCCGGCGCGACGAACTCGAACGTGAGGCGGGAGCCGGCGGCGCCGACCAGCGTCACCACGACTCCGACCGCGGCGAGCGCGACGGTTACGGTTCCCTTGACATCCGGAGGGAAGCCGGCCGACACGGTCAGTACGGGTACCGACGCGGAACCACCGGTAGCCGTCGACGCGGACCCGACGGCGACGACGAACGCGACCACCGGTGTCGCGACGACGATCCCGATCCCCGCGAGCAGCGAAAGCAACCCCACCGCCTGTCGAAACCGGGAGCGAAATGGACGCCAGAGTACGACCTCCCCCGTGGCGAGGGCGTCGTAAAACGCGAGCCGAAACGCGAACGAACACACGAGGAACGCGAGCGCGACCAGTAGCGTCACGACCGAGATCGCGACGAGCAGCGTCTCGTTCAGTCCGACGAGGCGGTCGAGCCCGGACGTCACGACCCCTCCGAATGCCTGCGCCAGCGCACCAGCAGCCGACGGTGTCGACTCGGGTGGCGGCGAAACTGACTCCGCCCACGCACTGAACCCGCCTGTCGAAACATCGAATCCGACCGCCGAGGCACCCAGTCCGAGCGTCGGAGCACCGACCCCGATTGTCGAGGTGTCGAGCGGCGATATCGTGGCGCGAGACGCGCCGATCCCCCCGCCCGCCATCGCGAGCGCGAGGAACGCGAGCTTCGCCCATCGGACCGCTTCGAAGGGGAAGAGGAATCGGCGGGTCGCGTCGACCGCGCGGTCGAGCGCGTCGACGGCGTGCCAGTCCATGTGGAGCATTGGCCGGATAGAGTGAAATAGGCTGGTACCCGGACTCCCGGCGACCGAACCACGCAGCCGAGTTCGGTGGCACCGACCCGCAGTCGTTTAGGGCGGACGCGACGAACCGACCCGTATGAAAGTCCGCGGCGAACGCGAGTGCCAGTCCTGCGGCGCGCGGTGGTCGTACTACGAGACGGGCTCGGTCGCGTGTCCGAGCTGCGGCAACCTGCGCAGCGTCGGCGTCGACGCCCGGACCGCGCACACGGACGCGCCCGTCGCGCTCGACCTCGCCGCCCACCGCGAGCGCTTCGGGGACGCCCCTGACACGCTCCCCCGATCGGGAGTCGACGAGCTCCAGTCCGACCTCCGGGAGTACTGCCGGAAGCGCGGGTTCATCGACGGCGGGCGGCTCGCCCCGCTCGACGAGACGTACCTCGCTGCCCGCGAGCTGCTGGAGGCCGTCGACTGCTTCGAACGACTCCGGGACCCCACCGACGCCGACCGCGAGTACCTCCTCGCCCTGCTCGCCCGCGCCGACGACGGCGACCGGCCCGCGACGGACGGAGTCCCGAGCGCGCTCCGCGAGGCCCGGGGAATGGCCGCCGTACGCGCGGTGGAGGCGTACCGGAGCGACGCGCTCGACTTCCTCGACGAACTCGAAGCCCGAGCCAACCGGAGCGAAACCGAGGAAGACCCGGACGAGGCCCGAGCCGTCACCGTCGACGGGGACCGCCCGGAGACCAGAGTCGGCCCCGCTCGCGACGCCTTTGAGCGCCTCCGCGACCGCGTCGCGCGCGTCGACGCGCTCGGGGGCGACGTGCCGCCCGCGACCGCGGACGCCCTCGTAGAGGCGGCCGACGCCGTCGGAACGTACGTTCGCACCGGCGACGAGGCGGCGCTGACGACCGCGAACGACCGGATCGACGACGCGAGCGCCGGGGACAGCGGACCCGGGAACCACTGAGGCCGACCGACATCCGTCCGACCGGCGCGCGTCCAACCAACCCCGAGGGCGTCACTCCGCGCCGGGCGCGACGACGCGGTTCGAGAGCGTGCCCACGCCCTCGTAGGTGATTTCGACGCGCTCTCCCGGCTCAACGAGCCCGGGATTCGCCGGGCTGCCGAACGCGACACAGTCGCCGGGCTCGAACGTGAACCGCTTTGAGAGATACGACACCACCTCGTGCGGACCGAACAACATCAGCTCCGTGTTGGCGTCCTGGCGCTCCTCCCCGCCGACCGTCGTCTCGACGTCGAGGTTCGTCGGGTCGACGTCGGTCTCTATCCACGGCCCCAGCGGCGCGGACCCGTCGAACGCTTTCCGCGCGGTCCGGCCCTGCTGGTCTAACGCGTCGACGTCGTTCATGATCGTGTAGCCGCGGACGACCTCCGGCACGTCCGCGGGAGCGAGGTCGAAACAGCGCTCGCCGATCACGGCGACCAGCTCGCCGGCGTAGGTCAGTTCGTCGGTCCACTCGGGGTAGCGGAGCGGCTCGCCGTGCGCGAGCAGACTTGTCGGGGGCTTAATGAAGAAGTCCGGCTCGTCCGGCCGCTCGTACTTCATCTGGTCGAGCGTCGCCGCGTAGTTCCGGCCGACGCAGTACAGCGCGCTGGGCTCACACGGGGGGAGCAGCCGCCCGTCGCGACCGACCTCGTAGCGGCCGTCGTCGGCGACGACCGCGCCGTCGACGTAGCGACCGGCCACAGGGCCGTCGGGCGTGAGCAGTCGAGCGAATCGCATGGGAGCACGTCCGCGCTGGGGCAGGAAAAGGCGTCGGTGGTGAAGCGACTCCCGTGCCCGACGCCGGGCCGGTTGCGACCCACTTCAGTCGGTTCTCTCGTCGCCGGCCGCGTCCTCGCCGACGCCGATGACCACGCACGATCGGATCTCCAAGGCGGTCTCGAACTCCTCGCGGCGGCCGCACACCGAGCCGATCCGCTCGACCGTCGCCTCGTGTGCGCGGACCACGGCGTCGCGCTCGCGGCCGGCGAGCCCGATCCGGTCCGCGACATCGTCCCAGTGGTCGGGCTCGACGAGGAACGCCTCGCGGTCCGACTCGGCCGCCACCCGCTCGTACCGCCGGCGATACGCCTCGATTCGGGGACCGAGATCCGCCTGGACGCGCGCGAGCAGCGCCGGGAGACGACCGGCGGGCACGCTCGCGAGTGCGGTCGCCTTCACCAGTGCGGTCCCCCCGATCGGATACGATCCGACCTCCCGATCGTCGTCCGCACCGTCTCCGGAGTCTCCGGTCGCAGCGTCGTCGGAATCGTCCCCGGAGCCACCGGTCAGACCGTCGTCGGACATCACCCGCCGGCGCGCATGGCCTTCTGCCGGTACTTCGGAAGCAACTCCGCGAGCGCGTCGGGGTCGCCGGCGAACTCGGCGGTCACCTCGGTGAGCGTGATGGCGGCCGCCGCGGTCACCGTCTCGGCGCTGAGGGTCGCCCGCCAGCCGTCGCCGTCCACGCGGGTCGCCGCCGCCGGGTCGTCGGTCCCGACCAACTCGCCCCCGAGGTTCCGCAGGTAATGGGCGGCGAGCCGCCGGGAAATGCCGCGGTACGCCACCGTCTCCCGCTCCCAGCCGTCCTCGGCGGGAGGAAGGTCGGCCGCCTCCGCGCTCGCGTCGCCGATCGCCTCCTCCGCGGGCGGCGATCCGTCGTCGCTCATGTTCCTCCCGCGACCGGTGGGAACACGGAGAGCCGGTCGCCGTCCGCCATTGGGGTGTCGAGTCCGTCGAGGTGGAGCACCTCGCGACCGTTCTTCAGGACGTTGATCTGCGGGGCGAGGTCACTGTCGACGATCAGCCGCCCGTCCATTCCCTCGTACGTCGACTCCAGCTCCCGCAGCACGTCGCCGACCGTCGAGTCGTCGGCGAACTCCGCGTTCACCGTCTTCCCGCCGGCAGCCTCGCGAAAGGTCGCGAAGAACCGCAGTTCCAGTTCCATACCCGTATGTCGGGTCGCGGCGAGTTAAAAGCGGCCGGCCGCAGAAGCTGACGACCGTCAAAAACGACGACCACGAGACAGTCGCGGGCGCAAAAGGCCGCGGTCGCAGGGAAGCCCCGGCTGGACTGCGTCGGACCGACGCCGGCTACAGGTCGGACAGCCGGATGCCGTCCTCGACCAGCCGGAAGTTGCGCTCGCGGTCGAGGTCGTCGGCGAGCCACTCGTGGTCGTACAGCTGGCCGATGAGTTCGAGGTAGAGGTTCCGCCACGCGATCGCGTAGATCGGCGACTGCCCCCACGCGCGCAGCTCCGGGACGAACTCGTGATAGGTGCTGGCCTGCGACTCCATGCGCTCGACCGCGTCGGCGACGACCTCGGCCGCCTCGTCCGGGTCCGCCTCGTCGAGCGCCTCGTTGAGTCGCGACTGGATCCCCGCGATGGCGCGGCGCATGTCCTGTTCGGCGGTCCCCTCCTCCTCCGGGAGCGACTCGATGACGCCCCGCGGCACGCCGAGTTCGATCTCTGGCATGCGATCACCTCGTGGGAGCGCGCTCAAAAAACCCGCTCACGCGGCAACGACGGGCGCGGCGAGACGGACTGCCACGGGCTGGGACCCGCCCCGACGCGTTCGTCGAGCCACGTCCCGGTCGCGTTCCCGACCGCCTCCCGGCTGGCATCGGGCGACAGCGACGCCGGATCGTCGCCGCGCTGCCGCCCGTAGGCCCCGAACCCAGCGTGGTTGACCCCGTCGAGCTCCACGATCTGGGCGTCCGCCGGGAGGTTCGACCGAGACGCGCGCTCCCGCTCGGCGTCGATCACGGCCGTCGGCGCCGCCGAGCACCGAGAGGACGTCGAGGCCGCTGTCGGAGACGTCGCGGTCGCAGTACGCGGCGTGGAGCACGAGCGCGTCGTACGCCGCGGCGTGGTCGGCCGCGTGCTGACAGGCCATGGCACCCCCGAGCGAGTGGCCGCCGCCGGCCCAGACGCCGACCGCCGTGTAACGCTCGCGCACGCGGTCGGCACGGTCCGGCGCGAGGACGGCGAGGTTGAATGGCATCTCCGCGACGACGACGAGCCCGACGCGGTCGGACGCGGCGACGACGTCCGCGGCGGTGGGAGCGTAGCTCTCGTGAGCGACCCGCGCGCCGGGGTATTAGACGAGCCCGACGGTCGAATCGGTCACCGGTCCGTCGCGGACCGCGGTGCCGAGCGCCGTCCGCTTGACGGTGACGTTCGGGTCCGCCTCGACCGCCGCCACCGCGTCCGCGTCCGGTCCATGCCCGGCGGCGAAGTACGCGGCCCCGCTGGCGACGACGAGCGCGAGAAGCAGGACGATCATACCTCCGGCGATCGCGAGCCGCCGGCGCTCGGGCAGTCGGCGAGCGATCCGTTCGCGGACTCCCCTCACGGCGTCGGCGCGGCCTTCTGAAGTGCCGTCTCGGCGATGTTCCCGCCGTAGTCGGCCGAGCGGAGGACGGAGTCGACGACGAGCCCGAGCAGCTGCGCGCGGGTGGGGTCGAGGTCCCGGAGGACTTCGTCGATCGACCGGACGCGCTCGTCGATCGCCCTGACGCCGGTTCGCGCCTCGTTCGCCCGGCGGGTCGCGGCGTCGGTGTCGTCGTCGAACAGCGCGTCCATCGCGGTGTCGATCACCTCAACCGCGTCGCCGTGGAGGTCGTTGACCGCCTCGACGACGTCGTCGGGGAGCGGGTCGTCGATGTTCAGCGTCAGGTGCGCGATCTTCGTCGCGTGGTCGCCGATCCGCTCCAGCTGCCGGGCGCTGGAGTGGTAGTCGAAACACTCCTCGCGGGGCAGGCCGAGCTCCTCGGCGGCCTTCGGCGTCCGCAGCGTCGCGCGGAAGATCCGCGAGACGACGAGCCAGAGCCGGTCGAGGTCGTCGTCGCGACCGATCACGTCGCGCGCGAGGTCGTGGTCGCGCTCGGTGAGCGCGGTGAGCGCGTCTTCGAGCATCGACAGCGAGATCAGCCGCATCCGCGTGACCGCGTTGTGGATCGAGAGCTCGGAGGAGTCGAGCAGGTCCTGGACGACAACGCGGTCGCGCGTCTCCTCCAACACTTCGAGTCCCACGAGGCTCTGGACCGCGTCGCGTATCGTCGACCGCTGCTCGGTGGAGATCTCGGCGGCCTCCAGTTCGATAACGTCGAAGCCGCTGACGTACATCGTCGTCACCGCCCGCTGGAGGGCCTGCCCGCTCAGGTCGGAGATGTCGAGCGTCCCCCGCGTCCGCTCCTCCTCCGATCGGGGCGTGAGGAACAGCGAGTCGCCGTCGGGGTGGAACTCGATCTCCGTCCCGGCCTCGACGTCGTTGTCGGTCGCCCACGTCTTCGGAATCGAGACCGTATACGTCGAACCGCCGGTGACCTGGACCTTCCGCGTTTCCATACCCCACGCTCCGGAGCGAAACAACTTAATTTTGATCAAAATATATACCGCCCGGAGAATTCGTATGAATCTCGTTTCAACTAACGCTTTAGACGGCGTGAAAGCGCGATTTTGAGGCGATAGATAGAACGTTATTTCTGCTATATACTACTATATACTTAGACGGATTACGGCTGAAGCGACGCCGTATCCGACTCACACCACGCGGTTACGGAGCTCGTCACCGGACTCCAGCCGCGCGACGTTGTCGGCGAGGATCTCCGCGACGCGCTCGTAGTACTCGGGCGTGTGCCCGGCGTTGTGGGGCGTGATCGTCGCGTTCGACAGTCCCCACAGCGGGTGGTCCTCGGGGAGCGGTTCCGGGTCGGTGACGTCGAGCGCCGCGCCGCGGATGCGATTGTTCCGGAGTTCGGTCACTAGAGCGTCGGTGTCGACGACCTGCCCGCGCGCGATGTTGACGAGGACGGCGTTGGGCCGCATGGTCCGGAGCGCGTCAGCGTCGACGAGTCCCCGGGTCGTCTCGGTGAGCGGGCACGCCAACACGACGTACTCGGCGTCTGCGACGGCCTCGTGGAACTCGTCGAACCCGTACACCTCGTCGGTCGGACCACCTTTTTCGGGGGAGTAGCGCACCCCGACCGTCTCGACCTCGAACGACGCCAACCGATCGACGACCGCGCGCCCGATGGCGCCGAGTCCGACCACGGCCACCGTCGAGCCGTACACCTCGGTCGTCTCGTAGGTGCGCCACTCGCGCCGGGACTGCTGGCGGTACGCCCGGTGGAATTGTCTCGCGTGCGCGATCATCGAGCCCACGACGTGCTCGGCGATGTTCGGCCCGTGGACGCCGGACGCGTTCGTCACGGCGACGCCGTGGTCGTCGAGCAGGTCGCGCGGGAGGTGCCCGGTCCCCGCGAACACGCAGGCGAACAGCTCCAGCTCCTCGGCGACCGCGAGCAGTTCCTCGTCGATGGTGAGGCCGACCGCCACCCGCGCGGTGCGGATCAGCTCTCGCTCCTCGGCCGGCGTGCGCGCTCGCGCCACCGCGGCGTCCGGGAGCCGCTCGCGGACCGCCGCCGCCAGTTCGTCGGGGCCGAGTCCGTGGATCGTCTGTCGAAGTATCAGGACGTCCGGGTCGCTCATACGGGCAGTCTCGTCGGCGTCGACAAAAATGGTGTCAGTCGCCCGGAACGGGACGCGACCGCGGCGGCCGGGCAGAACGGGTTACGACAGCGCCGCGTCGAACGCCGCCTGGAGGTCGGCCTTCATGTCGTCGACGTGCTCGATCCCGACCGACACCCGGATCAGCCCGTCCGTGAGCCCGGCCGCGAGCCGTTCCTCCCGCGGGATGGCGGCGTGCGTCATCGCCGCCGGCTGCTCGATGAGGCTCTCGACGCCGCCGAGCGACTCCGCGAGCGTGAACACCTCCGTCTCGCTCACGACCGTCGACGCCTCTTCGAGGGTGCCGTCCAGCTCGAACGAGAGCATGCCGCCGAAGTCGTCCATCTGCGCGGCCGCCAGCTCGTGGTCCGGGTGCGACTCCAGCCCCGGGTAGTAGACGCGGTCGACCGCGTCGTGCGCCGACAGCCACTCGGCGAGCGCCATCGCGTTCTCGCAGTGGCGGTCCATCCGGACGGGGAGCGTCTTCGTCCCGCGGAGGACGAGGAAGGCGTCGAAGGGGCCCGGCGTCGCCCCGACGGAGTTCTGGTAGAACCCTAGCCGCTCGTCTAGGTCCGCGTCGTCGACGATGAGGGCCCCGCCGATGGTGTCGGAGTGCCCGCCGAGGTACTTCGTCAGCGACTGGGAGACGATGTCCGCGCCGTGTTCGAGCGGGCGCTGGAGGTACGGCGTCGCGAAGGTGTTGTCGACCGCGCAGAGCGCGTCATGCTCGTGGGCGATGCCGGCGAGCGCGCCGATGTCGTTGACGTTCATCAGGGGGTTCGTCGGCGTCTCCACCCAGACCAGCTCGGTCTCCTCGCGCATCGCGTCTCGGACCGCGTCGTGGTCGGTCGTGTCGACGAACGTGGTGTCGATGTCGTACTCGTCGTACACCTGCGTGAGAATCCGGTGCGTGCCGCCGTACACGTCGTCGCCGGCGACGACGTGGTCGCCCGCAGACAGCAGGTTGAGCACCGTGTTGATCGCGCCCATCCCCGAAGAGAAACAGCGCGCGTGGCTGCCCGACTCCAGCGAGGCGAGGTTCGCCTCGAGGTCGGTGCGCGTCGGGTTCCCGGTCCGGCTGTACTCGTAGCCGCGGTGTTCGCCGGGCCCGTCCTGCTCGTAGGTGGAGTTCGCGTGGATCGGCGTCATCAGCGCGCCCGTCTCCAGGTCGGGCTCCTGTCCGGCGTGGATCGCGCGAGTCTCGATGCGACGGTCGTCGCCGTCGCGCCCGTGATCGCCGCCAGCAGCGTGGCTCCCGTCGTCGGATCGGTCGGTCATACGTGACGGTCGTCACCGAGGAAAGTGATTCTTCCCCTTCGGACCGAACGAGAAGCTGACCGCTCGCGGTGTGAGAGTGGATGCTCGGTCAGGGATTTGAACCCTGGTCGTCGGCTGACTTCCGAACCGGCGCCGAAGCGCCGCGTCCGCCGAAAGGCCAACATGATTGGCCGGACTACACCAACCGAGCGCGTTTCCTGCTTACGTCGGGGACAATTTAACTCTTCTCAACTCCCCGCAGCGTGCGACGGTAGCGCACGCGACCGATACGCCCCGGTCGCATCTCGCCCGGAGCCGAGCGGATCGACCGAGGCCGCGCCCGCAGCCGTGTTCGAGGTCGTTACTCGTCGATGTCGACGTGCTCGATCTCGACGGCCTCTCGGGGGTCGTCGTTGCGGCCGGTCGGCACGCCGCCGATCTCCTCGACGACGTCCATCCCGTCGATCACCTGGCCGAAGACGGCGTGCTTGCCGTCGAGGTGCGGGGTCGCGTCCAGCGTGATGAAGAACTGCGAGCCGTTCGTGTTCGGGCCGGAGTTCGCCATCGACAGGACGCCGGGTCCGTCGTGGGTGAGGTCGTCGTGGAACTCGTCGTCGAACTGGTAGCCGGGGCCGCCGCGGCCGTTCTCCATCGGGTCGCCGCCCTGGATCATGAAGTCGTCGATGACACGGTGGAAGACGATCCCCTCGTACAGCGAGTCGCCGCGGACCTCGCCGCTCTTCGGGTCCTCCCACGTGTTCGTCTCCGGCGCTGGCTCCGCGTCGGCGGCGGGGTCGTGGCGCGCCAGGCCGAGGAAGTTCTCGACCGTCTTCGGCGCGCGCTCGGCGAACAGTTCGACGACGATGTCGCCGTGGTTGGTCTGAAGCGTCACCTGCGGGTTATCGGGGTCGGAAACCTCTCGTGCCATGTTCTCGGGGAGGGACGCCCGTCGGAAAACCTTGCCCATCCGCGCGGGCCGTCCCCGACCGCGAACACCGCGCTCATCAACGAACGCCGCGGAGTCGTCGCCATGAGTTCGACCCCGGTGTTGACCGTCGCCGCGCTCATCGTCGGGGTGACGGTCGGCGCGCTGTTCGCCTTCCTCCGCGTGCCGATTCCCGCGCCCCCGGAGCTGCCGGGCGTGATGGCGATCGTCGGCATCTACCTCGGCTTCAAACTCGTCGGCTACGCCGGCGTCGGGTTCGACCTGCTCGACGCGCTCGGGCTCTGACGCCCGTTATCCCGCGGCGCCGACGGCCGGTATCGTTTTCCACCGGGCGCGAGCAGTACCGCACATGTACGACGAGATCCTCCTCCCCGTGGCGCCCGGCGGTGAAGCGAACGACGCGATTCCGCACGCGGCCAGCCTCGCCGAGCGCTACGACGCGACCGTCCGGGTCGTCTCGGCCGCCGACACCGCGGCCGACACCCTCGCCGGCCCGCGATCGGGGGCGTTCTCCGACCGGCTCGCCGACGCGGCCGCCGAGCGGGTGGAGGCCGTGACCGCCGAACTGGAGGCCGCCGGCGTCGAGGTGGTCGGCGACGTCGTCCGCGGCGAGCCGCTGGACGTGATCGAGAACGCGATCGACGGCGGCGCCGACATCGTGATCATGCCGAGCCACACCCGACAGGGCATCCGCCGGCTCCTCCTCGGCAGCGTGACCGAGAAGGTCGTGCGCGTCGCGTCGGTGCCGGTCGTGACCGTTCCGATGGCCGACCCCGAAGCGACGGATCCCCCGGCCGAGACGCCCGACGCGGACGGCGGCGAGGCAGCCAGCGGCGAGGCGGACGGCGATGACGCGGACGACGCCCAGTGACTGACGCATCGGGCGGCGCGGAGACGGTCACGCGCGCCTTCCGGGTCGCGTACGACGGTCGGAAGTACGCCGGCTTCCAGCGACAGCCCCACGCGCACACCGTCGCCGACGACCTCCTCGGCGCACTCGCGGACCACGGGATCGTCGACCCCGGCGACGGCCCGACGCACGCCACGCCCCCCGGCTACGCCGCCGCGGGCCGGACCGATGCCGGCGTCTCCGCCGTCGCCCAGACCGTCGCCTTCGAGGCGCCGGCATGGCTCACGCCGCGCGCGTTCAACGGCCACCTCCCCGGGTCGGTCCGCGCGTGGGCCGCCGCCGACGTGGCCGCGGAGTTTCACGCGACCCACGACGCGGTCCGCCGAACGTACCGCTACCACCTCTACGCGCCCAAGGCCGGCGCGAGCGGGACCACAGAGTCCGCGTGTCGAGACCCGGAACACGCGGTCGACGACGAGCGGCTCCGGGCCGCGCTCGCGCGGTTCGACGGCGAGCACGACTTCCACAATCTAACGACCGACGAGACGGGGACGGTTCGCGACCTCGACGCGCGGGCGACGCGCGAGGGCGACACGCTCGTCGTCGAGGTCGCGGCCGGCGGCTTCCCGCGCGCGCTGGTCCGCCGGATCGTCGCCGCGGCTCGGGCTGTCGGTCGCGGTACTGCCGAGCCGGAGTGGATCGACCGCCTGCTCGCTCCCGAGCCGATCTCGGGCGACCGCGGCGTCGGTCCCGCGCCGCCCGAACCGCTCGTGCTGTGGGACGTGACGTACCCCGACGTCGAGTTCGACGTCGACCCCGAGGCTGCCGAGAGCGCTCGCGTGGCCTTCGGAGAGCGACATCGAGACGCGCGTCACGCCGCGGCCGCCACCGGCGCGGTCCGCGACAGGCTGTTCGATGCATTCGACGAAAAGTGAGTGAGCCGGCGATCCGACGCCGCTTGGGCCGTCGGGCGGCTGCTGCTCAGGCGGCCGACCCGCTCGCGGGGGTCTCCATGCCGTCGACGCGGACGAGGAGAGTGTTGCCGTCGACGTTGGTCGCGTCCACCGTCCCCGAGAGGCGCAGCCCGGTCGCGGGCGTCGGCCCCACGGTGACGTGGTCGCCCGTGTCGAATGGCCCGACCGATCCGCGGATCACGAGCTCGGCCCGACACAGTTCGGGGTTCGCGACGCTCGACAGGTCTATCTCCGCGACAGTGACGTCCTCCACGGGAGCGCCCTCGCGCTCGACCGGCGTCGTCGCGGCGTCGTCGAGGCGCTCGATGCCGAGCGCGTCGTACGCCGCGTCGGTGGGGATGTAACCGCCGTCGGGCCCGGCGACTCCCTCGACGAGGCCGAGCGTGCGAAGGCTCCCCATCCGGTTCCGAACGGTCCCGGCGTTGCGATCGATAGCGTCCGCGATCTCGCGGCCCTGTACCGGCGCGTCGCGCCCCTCGGCGAGGTTCACGAGCGCGGTGAGCACGCGGTCCTGACTCGAACTCAGCTGGATATCGGACATGGACAGTATTACAGCTACTAAACTCATAAATGTTCGTATATAACGTCATTATATTATTAGAAACATACTTTCTAGCGTACTTTCTAAACGTTCGGTTTTTCTAACTCGCTACGGTTACTAACACACGGTATTCTTTCCCGGGAACAACCACTTTTGACAGTTTCGTGGGTTTTGAATCGTATGAAGAATCGCTTGTCGGACGGGAATCGGAATCAGACGACGAATGAATATAATTGTACCAATTCCTTATACGATCCACACCGCAGGTATTTACCGGCACGACTGGAAGCGGCGGGCGACTGATGACGATTCAACGCGACGCTTGCGATCGGTCCCGAGGGCGCATCGGCGCTCCGCGAAGCGAGAGAGACCCGTCGCCGGACGGTCGAGCGCACCGGGCGAACCGACCGGGGAATGGTGATGACTGACCCCGATTCCGCCTTCGACGCGGGCGAGAGAGCCGCTTCCGAGCGAACGGCGAACGCAACGTCGACGGACGATCGGGAGGCCGCGCAGAGCGATCCCTCCCCTCATTCGTTGCTTCCGCACCGGGATCCGGAGGTCGAGCGCGAGCGAGCCCGGTCGTTCGTCGCCGAGCGGGTCGACGCCGCTGGCGCGGACGGCGTCGTGGTGAACATGAGCGGCGGGCTCGACTCGACGGTGACGGCGGCGCTCGCGGTCGAGGCGCTCGGTGCCGACAGCGTGTACGGCCTCGTCCTCCCGTGTAACAAGATCGGCGCGCCCCACGCCCGCGACGCCGAGGCGCTCGCGGAAGCGCTGGGGGTCGAACACGACACGGTCCACCTCCAGCCGTTGTTCGCGCAGTTTGGGGCGGTCGTCCCCGACCGGTTCGACCTCCACGACGAGCCGGTCCGGTCGGGCAACGCGGTCGCCCGGCTCCGGATGACGGTGGCCTACCTCGCCGCCAACGCGACGAACCGCCTCGTCTGCGGCACCGCGAACCGGAGCGAGCTCCTCTTGGGCTACCTGACGAAACACGGCGACGGCGCGGCCGACCTGTTCCCGCTCGGCCACCTCTACAAGACTGACGTGCGGGCGCTCGCGGCGGCGCTCGACGTGCCGGAGTTCGTCGTCGAAAAGTCGCCGACCGCCGGATTCCTGCCGGGACAGCGCGACGCGGACGACCTCGGGGCCCCTTACGAGGTAGTCGACCCCGTCCTCCACCTCGGCGTCGATCTGGGGCTGGACCCGGAGTCGGTCACCGAGGGGATCGCGGCCGCTGTCGCCGAAGCCGACGGAGACGCGGCTGATGACGGCGGCGACGGCAGCGACGATCAGGGTTCCGAGACCGCCGCGCTCGCTGACGTAGACCGCGCCCTCGTCGCGGACCTGCTGGGCCGCCACCGCGCGACCGCGCATAAGCGACTCCCGCCCGCGACGCCGGACGCAGATCTGGAGTAACAGAGCAATCGGGATTGGGTGACGGCGTCCCGCTCAGTCCCAGTCCGCCGGCCAGAGGTCGGCGGCGCGCATCCCGGTCTCGAAGTCGGCCTCATGGAACGCGGCCGCGAGCTCATCGCGGTCCAGCCGGGGGAGGTCGCGCTCGGGGGACGCGAACTCGGCGACGAGCAGGGCAACGAGCATCGCGTGCTCCCGGATGTTCCGGTCGTCGACCTTGTCTCGCGTGTCCGCGTGGGTGTGCCCCCAGCCGCGCCCGCGGTCGCCGGAGTCGCTGTGGAGCTGGAGCGCCGGCACGCCGCGGCGCACGAACGGCCACTGGTCGGAGAACGGGTGCGGCTGCGCGTCGACCTCGATCGGCTGGCGCGTCGCGGTCGACACCGCCTCGGCGACCGACGCGGCCGCCGTGGAGGCGTGCGCGAGCGCGACCAGGTCGCGGAACCGCCCCGCGCCGTCGACGTTGACCACGCCCTTCACGCGGTCGAGGTCCACCTGCTCCGCGAGGTGCTCCGCGCCGAGCAGGCCGACCTCTTCGGCCCCGACCGCGACGACATCGACACCGATCGGGAGGTCCGCGCCCGCGAGAATCTCTGCCGCGGTCGCGACCGTCGCGATGCCGCAGCCGTTGTCGAGCGCACCCTCCGCGATGTCGTGAGCGTCGTAGTGGGCGAGCAGAAGGACGCGCTCGTCGGTGTCCGGCCCGGTCGTCCCGACGACGTTTCGGCTCTCGCCGGGCGTCGTCGACGCTTCGACCGATAGCTCGACCTGCGCGACCGCGCCCGCGTCGGCCGGTCTGCTCCCCTCGCCCCCGACCGCGTACTCCCGGAGCCACGCGCCGGTCTCCTTCGAGACGCCGACGGCGACCGCCTCGGCCTCCTCACCGAACGTGAGCGACCCGGTGGGCGGGAGCTGCCCGTCGAGGTGGTTGACGAACACGAAGCCGACCGCGCCGGAGTCGATCGCGTAGCCGAACTTCTCCATCCGGTGGACGAACCGCCCGCCGGACGGCGTGGTCGTCGAGGCGACCGCGATCCGGCCTGCCACGTCGCGCTCGTCGATCTCCGACGGGGTGCCGTACCCCACGTCGACGAGCTCGCCCGAGACGCTCCCCGCGGGCGAGTACGGGAGCGCCAGCGCCTCGAACGACCGCGTGGTCGGCTCGCCGTCACGCCCCGAGACGGTCACGTCGAGCGACGCCGACCCGCGCTCCCACGCCGGCAGGTCGAACGCCTCCGTGTGAACGTCCGCAAGCCCCGCGCGCTCGAAGGCATCGGCGACGAGGTCGGCGGCCCGCCGCTCGCCCTCGCTGCCGGCCATCCGGCTCCCGATCGCCGTGAGGTCGGTGAGGAAGCGCCACGGATCGTCGTCTGTCCAAGTTGCGCCGAGGGCCGGGGCGAGCTCGGCGCTCCGCTCGCGCACGCGCTCGACCGCGTCGACTCCGTCCGTCCGCGCTCCGTCCGCTGCGTCGTCGGTCATGGACGCGACACTGTCGGCGGCGGCTTAAGCGTGTGGCTCGCGGCACTCGGGGGCCCGGTCGCGGCACGCCCGCCGAAACGCTACGTTGAAGTGGGACGGTCGGGTAGTTCGATTCGAGCACCGTTGGTCCAGTGGTAGGACATTAGCTTCCCAAGCTAATAGCCCGGGTTCAATTCCCGGACGGTGCACTTCACTCCGTTCGTGCCCCGTCCGTTGTCCCGTTCGCTCCGCTCACGGGACTCCCGGACGGTGTATTCCTGCGGCGAGCAACTCCTCGAGCCGCAGGTATGCCAGCGGAATTGAACCCTTGAGTCGCGCGCAGCGAGCGCGTCTGCTTCCGGTTCGATTCGCGGAGGCCGTCGCGTCCGAAGCCGAGTCCTCGTGTCTCTCGCCTATCCTCGAGGAGGCGTCTCGGAGAGTGTGATTCCGAGACTGCCCAGATTGCGGGACGGACGAGTAACCGCCGTGGGCCGGGAATCCGCGGTACTCGATCAGTCCCCCTCGGCGCCGCCTTGACCCGCCACGACGCTGTTCTCTCCGTCCTGTTCCACGCGGACCGTCCTGGTCGGGAACGCCATCTCGTACCCGGCGTCCCAGAACGCCCGCTGGATCTCGTGGTTCACCGTGCTCCGCACCTCCTTCCAGCGGTCGAGGTCGTCGACGTGATACTCGAGCCTGATCTCCATCGACGACTCGCCGTAGTCCCAGAACCACGCGCCGGTCTCTTTCGTGTCGACGCCGTCCACGGAGTTCACCGTCTCGGTGGCCAAGTCGATCGCGGCGTCCATCTCAGTCGGGGCGGTGTCGCACGACAGGCCGAGGAACGTCTTGACGCGTCAGGTCGGTTCCGAGGAGATGTTGCGCACCTCGGCGTTCGCGATCGTCGAGTTCGGAAGGGTGATCAGTCGCCCGTCGAACTCGCGGATGCGCGTCGTCCGGAGGCCGATGCTCTCGGCGGTTCCGGTCGTCCCGTCCACGTCGACGATGTCGTCGATCAGGAACGGCTTCGTCGTGAGGATGTGTGCGCCGCCGAAGATATCGGCCATCGTCTTTCGAGAGGCGAACGCGATAGCTACGCCGGCCACCCCAAGTGAAGCGATAACGGCCGTGACGTCGTATCCCAGGGAGTCGAGTATGACGACGCCCGCGATGGACACGATAGCGATGTTGGTGATGCGGCTGACGATCGGAACCAGTTCGTCGTCCAGCTTGGTCTCGGTCCGCTCGACGTACTCAACGAGGTATGTGTCGATCAACCCGTCCGTCAGCCGGACGGCGATCCACGCGACGGTCAAGACGACCGGGATCTCGACGGACGCGTTCAGGACCGTCCGCAGCGGCTCGGCCGGCGAGAGGATCCGCTGTCCTGCGATCGCCCGGAACACGATACCGAGCAGCACGCCGGGGCGGCCCAAGGCGTAGAGGATGATGTCGTCGACCTCGGTCTTCGTGGCCTCGGCCGTCTGCTGTAACCGGCGGTCATAAAAGAAGCTCAGCGACCGACCGAGGACGCCGCCGAGAAGCAGCACGGAAAAAACAGGAGGTACTCCAGAATCGTGCTCCCGAGGTACGTTTCTGAGAGGAGCGAACTGACGGCAATAATCGAGCCCCTCATCCCTCTTACATAATTCTACCGTCGACTCAGCCGGCTGCGGGCGAAGCGCGAGTCCGCGACCCGGATGGAGTGTGCCGTGAGCGCGGCCCGGGTGCGTGAGGCCCGGTTCGGGGGTCGTTGCTGCTGAATACGTGGCGCTTAGTCCGGCTGGATCCGAACTCCGTTGGTCCACGGACGGCGGCCGCTCGCCGCGGTCAGAAGATGTTCGCCTGGTCGTACACCGAGATGCCGGTGTCCGTGATGTCGTACGGCTTCGTCTCGCGGGAGTGGTTGGCGTCGCGGATCTTCTGGATCTCGACGGCGAGGCGGGTCTCGCGGAAGTCCGACCCGCGGACGTACTGGAGCACAAACACCGCGTCGGTGAGGTACTCGACGATTCCGTGCCGCGACGCGTACTTCGTCTCCTCGCTCGCCTCGGAGGTGAGGAGCGTCGTCACGCCCGCCTCCTTCAGCGAGCGCGTGAAACCGAACACCTCCGAGCGGCGCTTCGCGGGGTGGTCGTACATCATCTCCAGCAGCGAGACGGAGTCGAGCACCAACCGGTCCGCGTCGAACTCGGCGATGAGCCGGACGAGGTCGTTGCGGATCGACGCCAGCGAATTCGCCATCTCGATGGGGTCGATGGCGACGACGGCGAGGCGGTCCTCGGCCGCGTGCTCGCGGAACGACCACCCCTTCTCCGCCGCCGTGTCGAGGATCGACTCGCGTGTCTGTTCGAGCGTGATGTAGATCCCCTTGTCGCCCGACTCGAGGGCGTGGTTGAGGAACTGGAGCGCGAACGTCGTCTTCCCAGTCCCCGCACCGCCGATAACCGACAGCAGCGACCGGCTGGGGACGCCGCCGAGGATCATGTCGTCGAGCCCCTTGATGCCGATGTCGGTCCGGTCGATCTCGGACTCGAACCCGTCGGGGTCGACATCGAAGTCTGTCGTCTCGCCGCCACCCGCCTCGCCGGCGAGGTCGCCGAACCCAAAGTCGTCGTCGCCGGCGCTCGCAGCGCCGCGGTAGCCACCGAACGGGTCGCTGCCCCCGCCGCCGGCGCCTCCGGCCCCGCC